>NZ_JBVHEO010000017.1:0-160854 GCF_055562815.1 Streptomyces sp. NPDC016677
GCAGGGGGGACCCTGTGGGAGAGTAGGACGCCGCCGAACAATTTTTGGAATAGAGGGGAACCCCCGCACCTTTCGGTGCGGGGGTTTTCTGCGTTCAGGACGGGTTCACCAGGCCCGTGTCGTAGGCCAGGATCACCGCCTGGACGCGGTCTCTTGAGCCGGTCTTGGCGAGGACGCGGCCGACGTGGGTTTTCACCGTGGATTCCGCCAGGTGGAGCCGGGCCGCTATTTCCGTGTTGGTCCAGCCCTGGCCGATGACGGTGAGGATTTCCCGTTCGCGGTCCGTGAGGGGGGCCAGGCGGGGGTCGGGGGTGGTGGGTGCCGCTGTGGGTGCCGGCAGGTGGTGGACGTAGGTGTCGAGGAGGCGGCGGGTCAGGCTGGGGGCCACCACGGCGTCGCCGGAGGCCACCGCCCGTATGCCGGAGAGGAGTTCCTCCGGCTGGGCGTCCTTGACCAGGAAGCCGGAGGCGCCGGCGCGGAGGCCGGAGTAGGCGTACTCGTCCAGGTCGAACGTGGTGAGGATGAGCACCCGGGTGCGGTCGCCGGCGGTGGTGATGCGGCGGGTCGCCTCGATGCCGTCCAGGCCGGGCATGCGGACGTCCATGAGGACCACGTCGGGGTGGAGTTCCGTGGTCATGCGGACGGCCTCGGTGCCGTCGGCCGCCTCGCCGAGGACTGCCATGTCGTCCTGGCTCTCCAGCAGCATCCGGAAGCCGAAGCGCTGGAGGGGCTGGTCGTCGGCGATGAGGACGGTGGTCACTGCGGGTTCTCCTCCGGGAGGTACAGACGGACGCGCCACCCGTGGTCGGGGGCGGGGCGGGGGCCGGCCTCAAGTGTGCCGCCGTACAGGGCCGTTCGCTCGCGCATGCCGGGCAGGCCGCGGCCGTCGGCGGGGGCGTCGGGAGGGGCGCCGCGGCCGGTGTCGGTGACGGTGAGGGTGACGGCGCCGCCTTCCTCGTAGGAGAGGTCTATGTGGGAGGTGGCGTCGGGGCCGGCGTGTTTGAGGGTGTTGGTGAGGGATTCCTGGATCACGCGGTAGAGGGCCAGTTGGCGGCCGGGGGCGAGGGCGGGGCGGCCGCGGACGGTCGTGCGGACCGGGAGGCCGGCCTTGCGGACGCCGGTGATCAGGCGGTCGAGGTCGGTGAGGCTGGGCTGGGGGGTCAGTTCGGCGGTCCGGGCGGCCGTGTCGTCCTCGCGGAGGACGTCCAGGAGGTGGCGGAGTTCGCCGAGGGCCTCGCGGCTCGTGGTGCCGATGGCGTCCAGGGCCTGGGCGGCCCGGTCGGGGGACTTGGCGGCGGCGTAGCGGCCGCCGTCGGCGAGGCCGGTGATGACGGAGAGGTGGTGGCCGATGATGTCGTGCATCTCGCGGGCGATCCGGGCGCGTTCGGCGGCGGCGGCGAGCCGGGCCTGCTGGTCGCGTTCGGTCTCCAGGCGGCGGGCGCGGTCCTCCAGGGCCTCGGTGTAGTCGCGGCGGGTGCGGATCGTGACGCCGATCAGGGCGGCCGCGGCGATCGCCGTCACCTGGGAGCCGACCTGCTGGCTCCAGGTGCCCTCGCCATGGCGGAGGACGGAGAGGCAGACCGGGGCGGTGACCAGCGCCGTCGCCCACCACAGGTTGCGCAGGGGCCGGCGCAGGGCGAGGTGGTAGACGAGGAGCAGTTGCATCTGGGTGGCCTGGAGGGACGTGCCCGCCCAGGCGTTGACGACGGCGAAGGGAGCGATGACGAGCAGGGCGGCCCGGGGGTGGGTGCGGCGGCGGAGCAGGGGGACGGAGAGGCCCAGGCTCAGGGTGAGGACGAGCGAGGCGGGAGCGTCGGGATTCAGGGCGATGTTGCGCCAGCCCTCGCTCATGAAGTCGATCAGAGCGGCCATCACCCAGAAGCCCGTCAGGAGCAGGTCCCACACCAGGGGGTGGCGCCGGTCGAAGGCACGGACGCGGCCGTTGATCCGCTGGACGTACTCGGTGAGGGGCTCGGCCGGGCGTTCTTCCGTCACGGCACCATGGTGGCGGGTCCGGTCGGCCGGGGCGTCCGGCTGGGGGACGTATATGGGATGAGGAACGTAGTACCGGGGTATTACCGTGACCCGCATGACTGCCTCGCCCCCTGGGGACTACGTGATCCGTCCGGTCCGTGCCGACGAATGGACGGCCGTGCGGGAGCTGGCGCTGCGGATGCTGCGGGATCCGGTGGCGCACCTGGCGTTCCTGGACACGTACGAGGAGGCCGTGAAGCGGCCGGACTCCTTCTGGCAGGAGCGGGCGGCCGGGGGCGCGGAGGGCTCGGAGCGGGTGCGGCAGGTCATCGCCGAGGGGCCGGGCGGGGCCTGGCTCGGGACGGTGACCGCGCTGATCGAGGAGGCCGGGACCACGGACTGGGCAGGGTTTCCCGTCGAGCGGCGGCAGGGGCATCTCGTCGGGGTGTACGTGCGGCCCGAGTGGCGGGGGAGCGGGCTGACCAAGGCGCTGTTCGCCGCCGCGCTGGACTGGGCGTGGGGGCGCGGGGTGGAGCGGATGCGGCTCATCGTGAACGAGGACAACGGGCGGGCGCGGGGGCTGTACCGGAAGCTGGGGTTCGAGGAGAGCGGGCGGGTGATTCCGCTGGCCGGCGCTCCCGGGCAGAACGAACTGGAGTACGTGCTCGACGGGCGCTGAGGTCAGACCGGCAGGTTGTCGTGGGGCCAGCGGGCGCGGGCCTGTTCGGGGGACCGGAGCAGGGCCAGGGTCGGCAGGCCCCGGTCCGCCCCGGTGGCGAGCAGCTCCGGTAGTCGGGGAAGCGGAGCCACCGCGGCGACGTCGTCGAGGACGAGCGTCAGTGGTGGGTCGAGCCGACCGGAGGATGACCGTTCGGCCATGCGCCGGCCGTGCTCGACCACGCTGGAGACGAGGGCCGTCAGGAGGGGCATGGCCCCGGGGGCCGTCCTGGGGTCCTCGATGGGTTCACCTACCACGTAAAGGGTTCCCCCTTCGTGGATGAAGGAATCCAGGGCGAGCGTGTCGGTTCGGTGGGGAGTGCAGCTCTCGCGGATGTTGAGCGTGGAGAGGGCGGCCAGGGCACGGTTGGTCAACTGGTGGGCCATGTCGCGGCGGTCGGGGTGCGCGGTGAGCGCGGCTTCCAGCTCGCCGGCGGTGCCGGGGGCGGCCTTCGGGTTCGTACGGAGGACGCGGACGGCGTCCTGGACCTGGGTGCCCTGGGACCAGCGGTGGACGTGGCGGACGGTGCGGGCGTCCACGGCCGCGGCGTGCAGGTAGCTGCGCAGGAGGGTTTCCGCGGTGTCGGTGATCGCCTGGTCCAGGCGGGCGGTGGGGCGTACGGGGGCGAGGAGGGCGGTGGCGCGGGCGGTGGCTGTCTGCTTGTCCTCGCAGCCGGTGGTGGGGGACCAGTGGAGGCGGGACGGGGTGTCGCAGCGGTGGGTGGGGTCGTAGAGGTGGACGGGGCCGAGTTTGGCTCGGGCGTCCTTTGTTTCCTGCCAGAGGGCGGGGGACGAGGTGAGGACGAGGGCGGGGCCCTCCGCGTCCGCGAGGGCCCGGGTCGCGGTGGTGTGGTGGGCTTGCCTCTGGCCGTAGTGGACCGCGCCTTCGGTGCGGGAGGTTTCCCACTCGCCCACCCGTTTGCCGTCGGCGGCAGAGGGTGAGGGCTCTTCCGGTGCGGGCGTCTCCTGTCGCGGTGCCGGGACCTCGTGGGGCGGGGGCGGGGGCGGTGTCTCGCGGCGCCGCCGCCGTACGGCCTTCCACCGGGCCAGCGTGCCCAGGACGAAGACCGTCAGCACCACCAGGATCATCAGCTGGCCGATGAACAGGCCCCAGAAGAGGCCGGGGCCGGAGAGGCCGGCGGCGGGGACGCCGGACCAGGCGCCGGGGAGGTCGTCGGGGTGGGTGATCAGGTGGCGCATGGCCAGGGGGGTGCGGGTGAAGGAGAGGCCCTGCGGCCAGGCGCCGTGGGCGAACAGGGCGGACAGGCCCGTCGCCGTCCACACCAGGACGGTCATGCCGAGGAGGAAGCCGAGGATGCCGAGCAGCAGGCCGTCGGGGATGCCGCCGCTGTGGCCGCCGGGCCGTCGGTCGTCGGGTCTCATCGGTCCCTCCCGTTAGGCGACCGTCGATTCGGACGAGTCGCCGAGGTGCTGTTCCACGAAGGCCGCCGCCCGCTCCTCGGCCTCCAGTTCGGCGGCGTGCAGGGCGTCGTCGGCGAAGTCGGCGGAGGACTCGGTCATCGCGCGGTCCGTGAAGACCAGGGGGCGTTCGGTCTCGGTGACCAGGTGTTTGACGACCTGGACGTTGCCGTTGACGTCCCAGACGGCGATGCCGGGGGTGAGCGTCGGGATGATTTCCACGGCCCAGCGGGGGAGGCCCAGGACGCGGCCGGTGGCGCGGGCCTCGTCGGCTTTCTGGGCGTAGATCGTCCTGGTCGACGCCATCTTCAGGATCGCCGCCGCCTCCTTCGCCGCCGCGCCGTCGACCACGTCGGAGAGGTGGTGGACGACCGCCACGAAGGACAGGCCGAGCCGGCGGCCGAACTTCAGCAGGCGCTGGAAGAGCTGGGCGACGAACGGGCTGTTGATGATGTGCCAGGCCTCTTCGACCAGGAAGATGCGCTTCTTGCGGTCGGGTCGGATCCAGGTGTGTTCCAGCCACACGCCGACGATCGCCATCAGGATCGGCATGGCGATGGAGTTGCGGTCGATGTGGGAGAGGTCGAAGACGATCAGGGGCGCGTCCAGGTCGATGCCGACGGTCGTCGGGCCGTCGAACATGCCGCGCAGGTCGCCGTCGACCAGGCGGTCCAGGACCAGGGCGACGTCCAGGCCCCAGGCGCGTACGTCGTCTATGGCGACGTTCATCGCCTCGGCGGATTCGGGCTCGGGGTGGCGCAGCTGCTCGACGATGTCGGAGAGGACCGGCTGGCGTTCGACGATCGTCTCGTTGACGTAGGCGTGGGCGACCTTCAGGGCGAAGCCGGAGCGCTCGTCGAGGCCGTGGCCCATCGCGACCTCGATGATCGTGCGGAGCAGCGCCAGCTGGCCCGTGGTGGTGATCGCGGGGTCGAGGGGGTTGAGCCGGATGCCCTGGTCGAGCGCGGCCATCGGGTCCAGGCGGATGGGAGTTATGCCCAGCTCCTGGGCGATGAGGTTCCATTCGCCGGCGCCGTCCTCGCCCTGTGCGTCCAGGACGACGACCTGGCGGTCCTTGAAGCGGAGCTGGCGCAGGACGTACGTCTTCTCCAGGGCCGACTTGCCGTTGCCGGACTCGCCGAGGACCAGCCAGTGCGGGGCCGGGAGCTGCTGGCCGTAGAGCTGGAAGGGGTCGTAGATGTAGCCCTTGCCGGAGTAGACCTCGCGGCCGATGATCACGCCTGAGTCGCCGAGGCCGGGGGCCGCGGTGGGGAGGTAGACGGCCTGGGCCTGGCCCGTGGAGGTGCGGACGGGGAGGCGGGTCGTCTCGACCTTCCCGAAGAGGAAGGACGTGAAGGCTTCGGTGAGGACGGTCAGCGGATCCCGCATCAGGCTCAGCCCCTACCTTCGGATGCCGGTGGCGAACGGAAGCGTGTTCACGAAGGCGCGGTGGTGCTCTCGGTCGCACCATTCCAGTTTCAGGTACGACTTGCCGGCCGACGCCCTGATCGTCCGCTTGTCGCGGGCGAGGGCCTCGGGGTTGCGTGAGGAGACGGTGATGTAGCCGACCAGGTTGACGCCGGCGGCGCCGCTGGCGAGGTCCTCGCCGCGCTGGTCGAGGCGGTCGTGGGCGGCCATGTCGCGCGGGTCGACCGTGCGGTTCATCTTGGCGGCGCGGGACTGCTCGGCCACGTCGTTGGTCTTC
The DNA here is from genome assembly GCF_055562815.1 of Streptomyces sp. NPDC016677. Classification (NCBI taxonomy): domain Bacteria; kingdom Bacillati; phylum Actinomycetota; class Actinomycetes; order Kitasatosporales; family Streptomycetaceae; genus Streptomyces; species Streptomyces sp. NPDC016677. The sequence continues at coordinate 5,816 of NZ_JBVHEO010000017.1, forward strand.
TCGGTCAGCATGCGTTCGATGGCGACCTCGGTGGGTTCGAGGTCCATGGTGACGGCGACCGTGCGGATGACGTCCGGGGTGTGGACCAGGAGGGGCGCGAGGAAGTTGACGCCGACGGGGGTCATCGGCCACTCCTTCACCCAGGCGGTGGCGTGGCACCAGGGGGCGCGGGTGGCCGACTCGCGGGTCTTGGCCTGGAGGTACGTGGGCTCCATGGCGTCCAGCTCGGCCGGCCAGGCGTTGCGCTGGGTCATCGCCTGGATGTGGTCGATGGGGTGGTCCGGGTCGTACATGGAGTGGATGAGGGAGGCGAGCCGGCCCTGCCCGAGGGGCTGGCGGACGCGGATGTCGGCCTCCTGGAGGCGCGAGCAGATGTCGGTCAGCTCGCGGGCCATGACGACGGCGAGACCGGCGTCGCGGTCCAGCCTGCGGCCGCCCTGGGGGCGGGTGGCGCGGGCCATGGCGTGGGCCTCGGCGGCCAGCTCGCGGGTGTAGTGCATGCAGGCGACGAGGTAGGCGCGGTGCTGCTCGCTGCTGGTGGACACCATCGACTGCAGCTGGTCGTAGGACTGCTGGAGCCAGGGCAGGGCCTTTTCGTCGCCGCGCTGGGCGACGTCCTTGGCGTGCGCGTCGGGGTCGGCGGGCAGGGTGCGGGCCAGCATCTGGAGGCGGGTGACGAAGCCGTCGCCGTTGGCCACGTGCTTGAGCAGCGTGCCGAAGCGGTCGACCAGGGCCTCCTGGTCCTCGGAGTCGCGCAGGCCGACGCCGGGGCCCTCGATCTCGATCGCCGCGGTGACCGTCTTGCGGTCGGCGTGCAGCAGTACGGCGATCTCGTCGGGGCCGAAGGGGGCGGCGAGCCAGGTGATGCGGCCGATGCCGGGGGGCGGGCCGATCTCGACCTCGCGGCCGTCGAGGCGGGTGCCGGCCTCGACGGCGCCGGAACGGTACGTCGTGCCCTTGCGCAGCGTCCGCTTGTAGCTGCGGTTGATCTCGAACCACTTGTAGAACGTGCGGTGCTTGTACGGCACGTAGACCGCGGCCAGCGCGAGCATCGGGAAGCCGGCCAGCAGCACGATGCGCAGGGAGAGGACGGGGACGAGCAGCCCGCACATCATGCCGAGGAAGGCGCCGACGACGATCAGCGCGATCTCGCCGGTCTCGCGGTTGCGGCCGACGATCGCGTTCGGCCGGGCGCGGCCGATGAGATACGTACGGCGGGGCGTGACCGGATGGGACACGTGGGACTCGGTCGTCAACGCCCGTCACCTCCTGTGCTCTTGCTGTTGCGGGTGTTGCTGGAGTGGGGGCTGTTCATCGGGCTGCCGGAGCGCGGCGCGGGCGCGGCGGAGGGGACGGTTCCGCCGCCGCCGTTCGAGGCGCGGGTGCTGTGCGCGGCGACGCCGCCGGAGGCGGGGTTGGCGGGGCGGGGGCCGGACGCGGACTGGCCGCCGCCTCCGCCGTCGCCGTTGTTGCGGGTGCTGTGGGTTCTGATGCCCTGGGCGACGAGGTTGGCCGGGGAGCTGATGACGGCGGCGGCCTTGTTCTCGGCGCCTCGCATCAGGCGGTTGTTGCGGGAGCCGGCGATCTCGTCGCCGAAGCCGGGGACGAAGCGGTAGATCATCGCGGAGGCGAAGATGGCCAGCAGGATGATGGCGAGGCCGGAGACGACGGCGGAGAAGGCGTCCGGTCCGTCGTCGGCGGAGAGCGCGCCGGCCAGGCCGAGGACGATGACGATGACCGGCTTGACCAGGATCACGGCGATCATGATTCCGGCCCAGCGGCGGACGTGGCCCCACAGGTTCTTGTCGACGAGGCCGGCGTAGACGACGGTGCCGAGCAGGGCGCCGACGTAGAGCAGGGCGGCGCGGATGACCAGTTCCAGCCAGAGGACGCCGGCGGCGAGGATCGACACCAGGGAGACCACGATCAGCATGATCGGGCCGCCGCCGATGTCCTCGCCCTTCTCCAGGGCGCCGGAGAAGGTGCCGAAGAACGTGTCCGTCTGGTCGCCGGTGGCCTGGGCGAGCACCTCCGTGACGCCGTCGGTGGCCGAGACGACCGTGTAGAGGATCAGCGGCGTGAAGGCCGAGGCGAGGACGGTCAGCCACAGGAAGCCGACGGCCTCGGACAGGGCGGTGGTCAGCGGGACGCCGCGCACGGCGCGCTTGGCGACCGCCAGCAGCCACAGGACCAGGGTGAGGATGGTCGAGGCGGCGAAGACCACGGCGTACTGCTGGAGGAACTTGGGGTTGGTGAAGTCGACGTCGGCGGTGTCCTTCACCGCCTCGCTGAGTTTGTCGACGGTCCAGGCGGCTGCTTCGGCGCAGCCCTTGGCGAGGGAGGAGAGGGGGTCGGCGGTGGTGCTGACGTCGAGGGAGGGGGCGGAGCCGTCGCTGGTCCCGTTGCCCTCCTCGCACAGATCCTTGGCCTGGCCGGAGACTTTGCTGCAGTCGAACGACGACGACGGCGACGGGGATGCCGAGGGACTGCCGGACGGATCGGGCGTGGGCGCGGCGGCGGTGCGGGTCGCCAGCAGGACGACCGCGGTCTGTACGGCCGTCAGCGCTCCGGCCAGCGTGAGCGCACGACGCGGGTTACCGGGCATACGTGAACCCTCCGTACTCCTCGATGGCCTTGCTGATCTCTTCGGACGTGGCGGCCCTGTCGTCGCCGGGGACCGGGGCGGGGCCGTCCTTCTGCGTGTCCTTGACGATCTTCCAGTCGCCGTCCGTCCAGCGCAGGTCGAAGGTCCAGGTCTTCCACGACGAGGTGATGGGGTTGGTGGTCTTCTCCGCCGAGGTTCCGAGCAGCCCCATGTACCAGACGGCGACCCGGGCGTCGCCGTCGCCGTACGTCTCGACGGAGGTGCCCAGTGGTGTGACGCGGGAGACGAAGGTGCTTCCCTTCGGTGCCTCGCCGTCGGCGTTCAGCCCCAGCCTGGCGAGGAAGCCGGCCGAGTACGCGGCGTCCATCGGCCCCTTCAGCGCGGCCGCCGCGTCCGGGGTGTACAGGGCGTCGACGATCTCGTGCCGGGTGTCCTTGGTGAACATGCCGGTCGAGCCGAGGGTGACCGCGTAGTTGGCGGCGGCGCTCTGCGCGCCCTGTTCGTCGTGGGCGAAGCCCGACCGGACCGGCTGCTTCCCGGTGGGGGCGGTCGCCGCGGCGGCGGGCTTGTCGGCGGATTCCGCAGAGGTCGCGGAATCGTCTCCTCCACGGTTCGCGAAGGCGATCGCGGCGATCAGGACGACCACCACGCCGACCACCGTGACCAGGCTCCGCGAGGAGGACCGGCCGCCCCTGCGCGGGGAGCCGTAGGGGTCGCCGTCGCCTTCGGGCAGGCGGGTGCGGGTGCCGCCGTAACCGCCGGAGGACTGGTGCTCGTCTCCGAGACTCATGCCGCGTACGCCCCCTCGACGTCGTGCGGAACCGGGTGCCCGTAACCCGTGCCGTAGTAGTACGACGGTAGCCGCACTGGTTCCCGCGCGGGCGCGGTGTGGTGACTCGACATCAGGGTGACGCAACCTCAGCCGGGGGGCACGACGGGCGGGTGGTGGTTGGGGAGGAAGGGAACGGGAGGCCGGCGTGCCCGCGGACCGGCGGGCTGTCGGACGGTGGCCGGCTACACGGCCATGCCGTAGACGATGGTGAAGAGCGTGCCGAGCGATCCGATGATGAAGACGCCCGTCAGGCCGGCGATGATGAGGCCCTTGCCCTGCTCCGCGCTGAAGGTGTCACGCAGCGCGGTGGCGCCGATGCGCTGCTTGGCGGCGCCCCAGATGGCGATGCCGAGACAGAGCAGGATGGCGACCGCCATGACGACCTGGACCATCGTCTTCGCCTCGGTCCCCAGCGCCCCGAAGGGGCCCCAGTCGGGAGCGATCCCGCCGATGATGGTGTTGATGTCTCCCTTGTCGGCCGCAAAGAACATGTAAGTCACCGCCCCTGGTGGGTAGTTCCGCATCCTCTGCGGTCGTGCAGAGGTCACGCCTCATTGTCGCCGACAATGCCGCCGTCGTATGTCGACTTGGCGTCATTGATTGGCGGGTTTTGTACGAACAGCTTGCCACCGGTTCACGCCGGGCGCTCAGGGAGGCGTGGAGTCCGGGGGCGAGCAGTCACATGGTCACTCTGTGTATCACGGCAGGTCACGCCGGGCAATCAGGCTGAAGCGGAACCTGTCGTGTGGTTTCGTCGTTGGGCACTTCTACGGTTCGTCAGGTCCGAGGGGTGGCCGGGCCGTCGGGCGAGCGGGTGAGCGGATCCACTCGTTCCGTGGGCGAAGGCTACCTCTGTTGTGTGAGCGGCTTCGGCGCGGAGGAGGGGGCCGGCGCGGGACTGTCAAGACGTCAGGTCGGCCGGTTCGCGGCCGAATAACGCCACTCTTGCCGGAAAGAGTGCTGAACAGCGCCTGTATGGGGCAAGGTTGGGCCGTGCGAAAAGTGTGGGTGATCGGTGGCGCGGCGGTCGGGCTCGGTATGGGCTTCGTCATGCTGCTCGTCGTCGGCGTGTACATGGCCGCCGGGAGCCTGGCGGGCGGCGTGAGCGGCGGGGCGAAGAATCTGGCCAAGGGGGCGGTGCCCGCCGCGTACGAGGCGTTGGTGGCCAAGGCGGGCCGGTCCTGCGAGGCGATCAACCCGGCCCTGCTGGCCGCGCAGCTCTACCAGGAGAGCGGCTTCAACCCCAAGGCGCGGAGCGCGGCGGCGGCGCAGGGGATAGCGCAGTTCATCCCCGGCACCTGGGCGACGCACGGCGTCGACGGGGACGGCGACGGGGACCGGGACGTGTGGGACCCGGCCGACGCGATCCCGTCGGCCGCCGCCTACGACTGCTCCCTCGCGTCGTACGTGAAGAGCGTTCCCGGAAATTTGACCGAAAACATGCTGGCCGCCTACAACGCCGGCCCTGACGCGGTGATCCGGTACCAGGGTGTGCCCCCGTACGCGGAGACGCAGAACTACGTCAAGCGGATCACGACGCTCGCGGAGAGCTTCGCCGCGCCCGAGACCCGGGTCGACCCCACCGAGCAGGCCGCCGGAGCCATCACCTACGCCCAGGACAAGCTCGGCACGCCCTACCTCTGGGGCGGCAACGGCACCGCTGACCAGGGCGGACGCTTCGACTGCTCGGGTCTGACCAAGGCCGCGTACGCGTCGGTGGGGATCACGCTGCCACGCGTCGCCAACGACCAGTACAACGCCGGACCGCACCCCTCCCGGGACGAGCTGCTCCCCGGCGATCTGGTGTTCTTCTCGGACGATCTGACCAATTCGCGAGCCATCCGGCATGTCGGGATCTATGTCGGCGGCGGACAGATGATCAACGCGCCTTATACGGGTGCCGTGATCCGGTTCGACCCGATCGACACCCCGGACTACTTCGGGGCCACCCGGGTGACCGAGGATGGCGCGAAAGCGCTCCCCGGAAACGCCTGAACGGACCGTGAACCCTTCCCCTGAGCTGCGACGATGCATCTCTCTTCGATAACGTCTCCGTGATCATTTCGTGGATTGTGGAACGGAACGCCGAGGGCCGTGCGTTCCTGTTGGCGTAGATGTGCGAGCCGGCGGACGCCCAGCGGATCTACCACCACGGGGGTGGCAGGAGAGGCGCGCGCAAAAGACGTGCCGGAGAACATGACGAAGGGGCCGCAGCATTATGGCTGGACTCGCCGATTCCGGGTCGAACCCCGACGTCGACCTGCTCTACGACATCAACGGCCTGGCCAAGGACGCGCCGCACTGGTTCGACCGGGTCATGGAGTTCACCGGTGAGTACGGGCTGCTCTTCGCCATCCTCGCGCTCGTGCTGTGGTGCTGGTGGGGCGTACGGCGCCGGGGCGGCGAGGACGCGGCCCCCGCGGTGGCCGCGCTGGTCTGGGCGCCGCTCGCGGCCGGCATAGCCGTGCTGGTCAACGTGCCGATCCGGGGCTTCGTGGAGCGGCCCCGGCCGTTCAAGGACCACCAGGGCCTGGAAGTCCTCGTCGACGGCAAGAACGACTTCTCCTTCGTCAGCGACCACGCCACCCTCGTCATGGCGATGGCCGTCGCCCTGTTCGTCGCCCGCCGCAAGTTCGGCGTCGTGGCGATCGTGCTGGCGCTGCTCGGCGGGTTCTGCCGGGTCTACATGGGCGTGCACTACCCGACCGACGTCGTCGGCGGCTTCGCGCTCGGCACCGCGGTGGCCCTGCTGCTCTCGCCGGTGGCCATGGCCCTGCTGACCCCGCTGGCCCGGGCGATCGAGCGCTCCCCGCGCGTGGGGTGGCTGATCAGCGCGCGGGGGCGATCCGCGTCCGGGACACGGGACGCCGTGATCCCCGGCGCGCGCACGGAGCGGGAGTCCGCGGAGGCGGGCGAGCGGGACCTCGCGGCCTGACGGTCACAGGGCCTGCGGCCAGGTGAACAGGCGGTCCGGGTCGTACCGCCGCTTCACCTTCGCCAGCCGGGGCGCGGCGTCCCCGTAGTACGCCGTCCGCCAGTCCGTCAGGTCCGGGTCGGGGTAGTTCTGGTAGGCGGCTCCCGAGGCGTACGGCCGCAGGGCGGCGTGGGAGGCGGCCAGCCAGGACCGGCCGACGGCGCCGCTCTCGCCGGCCGGCCAGGAGACCAGGTACTGGGCGAGCGTCCGGGAACGGCGGTGCACGAAGGCGGTGGCCGTCGGGGAGACCCGGTTGACCGCCCCGCCGAGCGCCGTGAACGCGACGGTGCCGGTGCCGCCGCGCACCGAGCGCACCTGGGAGAGCAGGGTGCTGATCCCGGCCGCCGGCAGCGAGCGGTCGAAGAAGTCCGAGCGGGCCGCGTACGTCTCCCGCCCCAGGGCCCCCTCCGGGGAGCGGCCCGGGACCGTGCCGGGCAGGTGGCACCGGGCGTCGGAGGCGAAGGACGCGCAGCCGGCGTACGCCTCCATCGTCTCCTCGTACGTGTGCCGGTTCAGGGAGACACCGCTCGCCGGGGCGCCGATCCGGTCGGCGAGGCGGTCGACGGCGTTCTGGAGTTCGCCGTAGGTGCCCAGCGAGAAGGCGGAGACGGCGACGGTGGGGGTGGCGCCGTCCACGCTTTCGAGGTGCAGGGACGACCAGATCTCGTCGGGCTGGTCCGGCCCCCACTCCTGCCAGGCGCCGACCACCTCCGCGGCCCTCGCCCAGGGCCAGGTCAGGTACGCGGTGACGCCCTGGGGCGCGGCGTGCGTACGGAAGCGCAGTTCCGTCACGACGCCGAAGTTGCCGTTGCCCGCGCCGCGCAGCGCCCAGAACAGGTCGGGGTGCTCGTCGGCGTCGGCGGTGAGCTGCTCGCCGGCGGCCGTGATCAGGGTGGCGCCGGTCAGGCTGTCGCAGGTCAGGCCGTAGGCGCGGGAGACGACGCCGTGGCCGCCGCCGAGGGTGAGGCCGCCGATGCCGACGGTGGGACAGGAGCCGGCGGGGACGGTGACGCCCTTGGCGGCCAGCGCACGGTACACGTCGATCAGCCGGGCGCCGGCGCCGGCGACGGCCTCGCCGCCCGAGGCGCGGACGCCGTTCAGCTCCGCGACGTCGATGACCAGGCGGTCGTCGCCGGAGGACCAGCCCGCGTAGGAGTGGCCGCCGCCCCGGATCGCCGGGCGGACCCCGTGGGCGCGGGCGTACGCCAGGGCGGTGCGGATGTCGTAGGCGTGGGCGACGTAGGCGACGGCGGCGGGCCGCAGGCTGTCGAAGCGGGTGTTGTAGAGCTGCCGCGCGGGTTCCCAGTCGGCGTCACCGGGCCGGACCAGGGTGCCGTCGAGGGAGCGGGCGAGGGCGTTCCAGTCGGCGGGGGCGGGACTGTGCCCCGGGGAGGCCGTGCCCGACGGGCCGCTGTTCTTGCCGCCGCCCGACCCGCCGCCCGATCCACTGCCACTGCCACTGCCACTGCCACTGCCGTTGCCGTCGGTGTCGCACGCGGACGTGGCCGTCACCGTGAGGCCGGCGGCGGCGCCGCCGAGGAAGGTACGCCGGTCCATGGGTCCTCGGTCTCCTCGGTCTCCTCGATCCCCTGGGGGCTCGTGGAGCGAGACGGGGAGGAGGAGACGGAGGTTCCCCCGGCGACGTGATCCGGCCGTTCAGGAACCGACGTGCTTGCTCGCGTCCGTCCGCGCCAGGCTTCTCGCCCGGCGGGCCGGTCCGCGCCAGCCGCAGGAGCAGCGGGCCGAACAGAAGGGTCCCTGTTCGACCGTGGTCGTCCGGTGTTCCGCAGCGGAATCGGGGAGGTCCCGGGGGGCGTCAAGGCCGTCCTGCTGTGCCACGGCGACCACGTTACCGGGGTCACCCGCACGTCGTTAACCGGCATGACGGGCGGCCCGGGACGGGGGTAGGCAGGCGATGGCCAGGAGGCAGGGACGGCAGCAGCGGCGACTGGGCGCGGCCGGAGCCGTGGCGGGCGTCGTGGCCTGCGTCGGGCTGGGCGCCGGCGGCTGTTCCGACACCGCCGCCGTCGCGCCCGAGGCCCGCTTCGGCGACCCGGTCCGGACCCTGCGCGGCGCGGCCGACCGGCTGACGGAGTCCGGCAGCGCCAAGGCGCGCACGTCGATGCAGATGGCCAGCGGCGGCACCCGGGTCACCGTCCGGGGCGAGGGCGTCTACGACTTCGCCGGGCGGCGCGGGCGGCTGAAGGTACGGCTGCCGCAGGACGCGGCCGGCACCAGCGACCGCCGGCCCATCACCGAACTGCTGGTTCCCGGCGCGCTCTTCATGAAGAACCGGGGCGCCGGCGTCCCCGCCGGCAAATGGGTCCGGGTGGAGACCGCGAGCCTGTCCGACGGCAATCTGGTGACCGGCGGCGCCACCGATCCGCTCACCGCCACGGAGGTGCTGCGCGGTACCCACGAGGCGGTGTACCTCGGGCGGACGGCGGTCGCGGGAACCCCGGTGCACCACTACCGGGGGACCGCCGACCTGGCGCGGGCCGCCGAGCGCGCCGAGGGCAGCGCGCGCACCTCGCTGCGCGCGGCGGCGAAAGGGTTCGCCACCGTCCGGGTGCCCTTCGACGCCTACCTCGACGACCGGGGCCGGGTCCGCAAGGTCCGGCACCGGTTCGGTTTCGTCAACGGGCAGCGGGACGGCACCGTCGCGGTGGCCTCGACGACGCTGCTGTACGACTTCGGCGCCCCCGTCACCGTACGGCTGCCGGACGAGGACGACATCTACGCCGGCAAGATCGCCGAGGAGCCCGCTGTCAAGCAGGACTAGCCCGTCCGTGCCATGCGCGGTGTGTGGAGCGCTCCCTACTCTAGGAATCCGGTACTGGCAGGGACGAGGTGATGCGCGTGGCTCCGGTCGGCGGTACGGCGGTTCAGGACCACGTGGCCCTCGCCGAGATCGAACTGTGCGGAGACCTGATCATCGCGGCGTCCGCGGCCGGGGAACGGCTCAGCCTGGAGAGCATCGACGAGGTGCTGCGGGTGGCCGAGGAGCGAGAACGCGCCAGGCGGGCCGCCGAGCGCTGACCCTCAGGTCCGCAGCAGCCGCCCGATCGCCTTCGTGGCCTCCTCCACCTTGGCGTCGATCTCGGCGCCGCCCTTGAGGGCCGCGTCCGCGACGCAGTGGCGCAGGTGCTCCTCCAGGAGCTGGAGGGCGAAGGACTGGAGGGCCTTGGTGGAGGCGGAGACCTGGGTGAGTATGTCGATGCAGTAGACGTCCTCGTCGACCATCCGCTGCAGGCCGCGGATCTGCCCCTCGATCCGGCGCAGCCGCTTGAGGTGCTCGTCCTTCTGGTGGTGGTAGCCGTGCACCCCGCGGTCGTGGTCGGTCACGATGTCCGTTTCCGCCTCGGTCGAGGGCGCTCCGGCACCGGCCTGTGTGGTCGTCATCGCGTCCTCCTGTGAGACAGATCGCCTACATATACCCCTGGTGGGTATATGGTAACGAATTTCCCTGGGTATGGGGCCCTTGGCCCATGCGGTGCGCGACGTCCGGAAACAGGCCCCGGGTCGCCCCCCTGCTCATCACTGTGCCTGATGGGCGACACTGGGGGACGGCCCGTTAGCCGTGGCCGGATGATGCGCCTAGCATCAGCCTGACCGAAACCGATGCATACCGAGGACCCCACGTGCGCTTTCGTCTGACCCCCAGGGAGACGAGCTTCTATGACATGTTTGCCGCGTCCGCGGACAACATCGTCACGGGCTCGAAACTCCTGATGGAACTGCTCGGGGCGGACGCATCCGCCCGGGCCGAGATCGCAGAGCGTATGCGGGCCGCGGAACACGCCGGTGACGATGCGACGCACGCGATCTTCCACCAGCTGAACTCCTCGTTCATCACGCCGTTCGACCGTGAGGACATCTACACCCTCGCGTCGTCCCTCGACGACATCATGGACTTCATGGAGGAGGCCGTCGACCTCGTCGTCCTCTACAACGTGGAGGAACTGCCCAAGGGCGTCGAGCAGCAGATCGAGGTGCTGGCCCGGGCCGCCGAGCTGACCGCCGAGGCCATGCCGAACCTGCGCACGATGGACAACCTCACCGAGTACTGGATCGAGGTCAACCGGCTGGAGAACCAGGCCGACCAGATCCACCGCAAGCTGCTGGCCCACCTCTTCAACGGCAAGTACGACGCGATCGAGGTGCTGAAGCTGAAGCAGATCGTGGACGTCCTGGAAGAGGCGGCCGACGCATTCGAGCACGTGGCGAACACGGTGGAGACCATCGCGGTCAAGGAGTCCTGAGCGCACGCCATGGACACCTTCGCTCTGATCGTGACCGTCGCGGTCGCGCTTTTCTTCACCTACACCAACGGCTTCCACGACTCGGCCAACGCGATCGCCACATCGGTGTCGACGCGGGCGCTGACGCCCCGCGCCGCGCTCGCGATGGCGGCCGTGATGAACCTCGCCGGCGCGTTCCTCGGTTCCGGGGTCGCCAAGACCGTCAGCGAGGGCCTGATCGAGACGCCCGAGGGCTCGACGGGGATGGGCATCCTCTTCGCCGCGCTGATCGGCGCGATCGTCTGGAACCTCGTCACCTGGTACTTCGGCCTGCCCTCCTCCTCCTCGCACGCGCTGTTCGGCGGGATGGTGGGCGCGGCGCTGGCCGGCGGCACCAAGGTGTACTGGGGCGGGGTCGTCGACAAGATCATCCTGCCCATGTTCATCTCGCCGGTGGTCGGCCTGGTCATCGGCTATCTGGTCATGACCGCGATCATGTGGCTGTTCCGGCGGTCCAACCCGCACAAGGCGAAGCGCGGGTTCCGTATCGCGCAGACGGTGTCGGCGGCGGGCATGGCCCTCGGCCACGGCCTCCAGGACGCGCAGAAGACGATGGGCATCGTGGTGATGGCGCTGGTCATCGCCGACGTCGAGGACTACGGCGACCCGATCCCGATCTGGGTGAAGATCGTCTGCGCGCTGATGCTGTCGCTGGGGACGTACGCCGGTGGCTGGCGGATCATGCGGACGCTGGGCCGGAAGATCATCGAACTCGACCCGCCGCAGGGGTTCGCGGCGGAGACGACCGGGGCGTCGATCATGTTCGCCACGTCGTTCCTCTTTCACGCGCCGATCTCCACGACGCATGTCATCACCTCGTCGATCATGGGGGTGGGGGCGACGAAGCGGGTGAACGCGGTGCGGTGGGGCGTGGCGAAGAACATCGTGCTGGGGTGGTTCATCACGATGCCGGCTGCGGCGGTGGTGGCCGCGTTGTCGTTCTGGGTCGTTCAGCTGGCGTTTCTCTGACGTGACGCGGCGCGACGCGGGGGTGGGTGGCGCAACCCGGCGCTGACGGGGCGCCGCCGCGCCCACCCGTGCCGCCCCAGGCGGCACGAATGCCCGCGGTTACGCGGCCTGCGCAGCCCGCGCGAGTGAGCGGCCCCGCGTCCCGCGCGAGTGAGCGGGTCCCCGATGCCGCGCCGGCGGCATGGGGACGTACTCGCACGCGCGTACGGTGCGCAGGGGCCGGGGTGGGGGGTGTCCGCCCGCAGCGGTTGGCGCGTCAACCCGCCGCACCCCCGTAAGTGACCGATTCCGCGCCGTTCCGAGGACGGACACCCCCCACCCCGGCCCCGGCCCACCCGCACCGGAGTGGGCGCTACGCGCACCCCCACCGAACCCGCACAGGCGCCGCAGGCACTCGCAGGCACCCGCAGGCACTCGCGGGCATACGGCAATGGGCCCGCCCCCGGGAGCCAGGGGCGGGCCCGTTCCTCGCGGTGGCACCGCCATGCAGCACCGCGAGGGATCAGAGGGGCAGGCTCAGCCGAAGCGGCCGGAGATGTAGTCCTCCGTGGCCTGCACCGACGGGTTGGAGAAGATCCGCTCCGTCTCGTCGATCTCGATGAGCTTGCCGGGCTGGCCGACGGCCGCCAGGTTGAAGAACGCCGTACGGTCCGAGACGCGCGCCGCCTGCTGCATGTTGTGCGTCACGATGACGATCGTGAAGCGCTCCTTCAGCTCACCGATCAGGTCCTCGATGGCGAGGGTGGAGATCGGGTCGAGGGCCGAGCAGGGCTCGTCCATCAGCAGCACGTTCGGCTCGACCGCGATCGCCCGCGCGATGCACAGCCGCTGCTGCTGGCCGCCCGACAGACCGGAGCCCGGCTTGTTCAGGCGGTCCTTGACCTCGTTCCAGAGGTTCGCGCCCTTGAGGGACTTCTCGACGATGTCGTCCATCTCGGACTTCTTGTACCGGCCGTTGAGCCGCAGGCCGGCCGCCACGTTGTCGTAGACGGACATGGTCGGGAACGGGTTCGGGCGCTGGAAGACCATGCCGACCTCACGCCGCACCGCCACCGGGTCGATCCCGGCGCCGTACAGGTTCTCGTCGTCGAGCATGACCTTGCCGTCGACCCGGCCGCCCGGCGTCACCTCGTGCATGCGGTTGAGCGTGCGCAGGAACGTGGACTTGCCGCAGCCGGAGGGGCCGATGAAGGCCGTCACCGAGCGGGGTTCGACGGTCATCGAGATGTCCTCGATGGCCAGGAAGGAGCCGTAGTAGGCGTTGAGGCCGCTGACATCGATGCGCTTGGCCATGTGAATCACTGCTTCTTTCGGGTCGGGAGGGCCTTAGCGACCGGTCTTGGGGGCCTTCCAGCGGGCGATGCCGCGGGCCACCAGGTTGAGGATCATGATGAACGCGATGAGCGTCAGGGCCGCCGCCCAGGCACGGTTGACCGAGTGCTCGGAACCGGCGCTGTACTGCAGATAGATGTACATCGGCAGCGATTCCTGCGCGTCCTTGAACGGGTTCGTGTTGATGAAGTCCGAGCCCCAGACCAGCAGCAGCACGGGGGCGGTCTCACCGGTGATGCGGGCGATGGCCAGCATGATGCCGGTGGTGATGCCGCCGATGGAGGTCGGCAGGACCACCTTGAGGATCGTGCGCCACTTCGGGACACCCAGGGCCAGGGACGCCTCGCGCAGCTCGTTCGGGACGAGCTTCAGCATCTCCTCGGTGGAGCGGACGACGACCGGGATCATCAGGATGGTCAGCGCCATCGAACCGGCGAAGCCGGACGGACCCATGTCCAGGATCAGGACCCACAGGCTGAGGATGAACAGACCCGCGACGATCGACGGGATGCCCGTCATGACGTCGACGAAGAAGGTGACGGCCTGCGCGAGCCGGCCGCGGCCGTACTCGACCAGGTAGATCGCGGTCAGCACGCCGACCGGCACGGAGATCACGGCGGCCAGGCCGACCTGCTCCGCGGTGCCGAGGATGGCGTGGTAGATGCCGCCGCCGGGCTCGAAGTCGCCGATGACGCCCATCGAGTGGCTGAGGAAGTACCCGTCGAGGACCTTGACGCCGCGCTTGACGGTCGTCCAGACCAGGGAGGCCAGCGGGATGACCGCCAGGAGGAAGGCGACCCAGACGAGACTGGTCGCCACCCGGTCCTTGGCCTGGCGCCCGCCCTCGACCTTGGCGGAGACGCCGTAGGTGCCGAGGACGAAGAGGACCGCGGCGATCAGCGCCCACTGGATGGAGCTGTCCAGGCCGGCCGCGAAGCTGATGCCGAGGCCCAGCACGACCGCGACCGCGGCGACCGCCCACGCGAACCACTTGGGCAGGGTCGCGCCGCGCAGCGAACTCGGCGGACGCTGGCCGGGCTTTTCGGTGAGAGTGGCGTTGCTCATGCGTTGGCCCCCGAGTACTCCTTGCGGCGGGCGATGATCATGCGGGCCGCGCCGTTGACCAGCAAGGTGATGACGAAGAGGACGAGACCGGAGGCGATCAGCGCGTCGCGGCCCATCGGGGTGGCCTCGTTGAACTTGCTGGCGATGTTCTGCGCGAACGTGCCGCCGCCCGGGTCGAGCAGGCTGGCGGTGATGTCGAAGGTCGGGGAGAGGACCATGGCCACGGCCATCGTCTCGCCGAGCGCGCGGCCGAGGCCGAGCATCGAGGCGGAGATGACGCCGGAGCGCGCGAAGGGCAGCACCGACATGCGGATGACCTCCCAGCGCGTGGCGCCGAGGGCCAGCGCGGCCTCCTCGTGCATGCGCGGGACCTGCCGGAAGACCTCACGGCTCACGTTGGTGACGATCGGCAGGATCATGATCGCGAGCAGGATGCCCACGGTCAGCAGCGAGCGCGGCGCGCCGTCGTTCCATTCGAGGACGCCGGTCCAGCCGAGGTACTCGTCCAGCCAGCCGTAGAGCCCGACCAGGTGCGGTACGAGGACGAGGGCGCCCCACAGGCCGTAGACGATGGACGGCACGGCGGCGAGCAGGTCGATCACGTAGGCGATCGTGCCGCCGAGCTTGCGCGGCGCGTAATGGGTGATGAACAGCGCGATGCCCACCGCGACCGGGACCGCGATGGCCATGGCGATGACCGACGACACGATGGTGCCGAAGGCCAGGACCGCGATGCCGAACTTCGGCGGCACGCCGGTGGGGTTCCACTCGAAGGTGGTGAAGAAGTTGGCTTCGTCGTTGCCGATCGCGTTCGCGGCGCGGTAGGTCAGGAACGCCGCGATGGCGGCCATCAGGACCAGGACGAAGATGCCGGAGCCACGGGAGAGGCCGAGGAAGATCCGGTCTCCGGGGCGGGTGGCGCCACGGGCGGCCCGCTTCTGGTCGGCTTCGGTCGGCTGGGGGCTCGGTGGGGCTGCGGGATTCTGTGTCGATATGTCCATCGGGTTCTCCGGTCTGCGGAGCCGTCGTGGGGGACGGCCCGGACGGAGCCGCCCGCGTCTCGGGGGGCTCCTGGCGGCGGTGCACCGGACGGTGCGGTCAGGTCCCCCCGAGGTACGGGGGACCTGACCGCACTCGGGTCAGCTCAGGCCCGAGATGGTGTCGCGGACCTTGGTGATGATCTCGTCGGGCATCGGGGCGTAGCCGGCCTCCGCCAGCAGGCCCTGACCGTCCTCGGAGGCGATGTAGTTGAGGAACGCCTTGGTCGCGGGCAGGGTCTCCGCCTTGTTGCCCTTGTCGCAGACGATCTCGTACGTGACCAGGGTGAGCGGGTAGGCGCCCGCGGCGGACGGCGTGTAGTCCAGCTCCAGCGCCATGTCCTTGCCGGTGCCGACGACCTTGGCGGCGCCGATGGCGGCGGTCGCGTTCTCGACGGTGGCCTTGACCGGCTCGGCGGCCTCGGTCTTGATGTCGACCGTCTTGATGCCGCCCTCGGCGTAGGACAGCTCGAAGTAGGAGATGGCACCGGAGGTCTGCGTCACCTGCTGCGCGAGGCCGGAGGAGCCGGAGGCGGACTGGCCGCCCTTGGCCTCCCAGGACTTGCCCGGCTCGTAGCTCCAGTCGTCGGGAGCGGCGGCCTTGAGGTACTTGGTGAAGTTGTCCGTGGTGCCGGACTCGTCCGAGCGGTGGAACGCCTGGATCTTCAGGTCGGGAAGCTTGGCGTCGGGGTTGAGCTTGGCGATCGCCTCGTCGTTCCAGTTGGTGATCTTGCTGTCGAAGATCTGGGCGAGGGTGGCCGCGTCCAGGGTGAGCGCGTCGACACCGGGAACGTTGAAGCCCACGGCGATCGGGCCGCCGACCATGGGCAGGTCGATGGCCTGACCGTTGGAGCAGACCTTCTTGGAGGCCGTGATCTCCTCGGGCTTCAGCGCGGAGTCCGAACCGGCGAACGCGGTCTGACCCTGGGTGAACGCGGTGATGCCGGCGCCCGAACCCGTCGGGTTGTAGTTGATCTGCACGCTCTTGCACGCCGCGGCGAACTGCTTCATCCAGGCGTCGATCGCGTTCTTCTGGGCGGAGGAGCCGGACGCCTGCAGCTGGCCCGAGGCGTCGCCGCAGTCGATGTTGCCGGCCTTGGCGCTCGCCGACGTGTCGCCGCTGCCGGTGTCACCGGTTTCGTCGGAGCCGCACGCCGTGAGGGCCAGGGCGCCGGAGACGGCGAGAGCACCGAGAGCGAGGGCCCGCCGGTTCATGCGCTGAAGCTTCACTTGAGGAAAGTCCTTCCTGGAGCCGCCGTCCTGATTCGGCGGCGTGCGAAGACTGGTGCTGGGGACTGGATATGCAAACTCGGGGTGATACGAACGCGTTTTCCAGGTGCGCCCCGTATCGGGTAAGGCCGAAATTAGGCAGAACAGGTGAAGGCGCCGATGGCCGTAAATGAACGCGGGGTGAACCCCTGGGGACGGTGCGGTGAGGTCACGGAACGCTTACGTCGAGGACACGGGGTGATTCCGGTGGGCTGTCACTCCGACTATGGCAGGCGGGCGGTGGTCAGCAGGGCGTCGACCAGGGCGCGGTCCCTCGGTCGAGTGAGCCGGGCCCGTGCGGCGTCGGGTGCCAGCCACAGGACGCGGTCCACCTCGTCATTGGGTACGAACGTCCCGGAAACGGCCTCGGCGGCCCAGTAGCGCACCTGCTTGGGCCGGCCGTCGGCCGGATAGCGCGCGGTCGGCAGCTCGGGGCCCGGCGCGGCGGTGTGCCCGGTCTCCTCGGCGACCTCGCGCAGGGCGCCGGCGAGGGCGTCCTCGCCCGGCTTCAGCTTTCCCTTGGGGTGGGACCAGTCGTCGTACTTCGGCCGGTGGACGAGACACAGCTCCGTCCCGCCGGTGACCGGCGAGCGGCGCCACAGGACGCAGCCGGCCGCCAGGACCGTGGTGCCGTCGGGGGTGCTCACGGATGCCTCCGCTCGGTGCCGGGGCTACGGTGTGCCGACCGCTTCCTTGCGCCAGCAGTGCTGGAACGCGTACCGCGCCGCCTCCACCTCATGCCGCTGGTCGGCGTGGAGCACGCCCAGCGCGTACGCCGTCGCCGGGGCGATCCGGGGGGTGCGGGCCGCCTGGGCGGCGGCCGCGGCGGCCTCCGCGGCGTCCCGGTGCCGGTCCAGGGCCTCACCGGCGGCGAGCAGGCGTACGCCGACGGAGGTGTCGCCGCCGGTGACGGCCTCACGGGCGTAGCGGTGCAGGCGCAGCAGCAGGCGTACCTGGTGCCAGGGGGCGTCCTGCGGGTGCGGGGACGGGTCCGGGGACAGCCCGTGGACCAGGGCTTCCGCGTTGTAGGGGCTGCCGGCGGTGACCAGGGGCAGCGCGGCCACGGCGTCGGTGAGGCGCTCCTCGGCGGCGGCGGCCAGCGGACGCAGGTCGGCGCCGGCCGCGCCGGTGGCCAGCGGGACGTCGCTGGCCAGGACGGCGACCTTGTCGGCGACCGCGTGGAAGCGGCTGCTGCCCAGGGCCTGGAGCGCCGTGGAGTGGGCCCGGGTGCGGGCCAGGGTCAGCTGGCGGTCCAGCAGGGCGCCCGCCTTGGCCGCGCCCACGGTGAGGGCGCCGCGCTCGGTCCCGGCCGTCTGCTGGGCGGGGACGCCCGGGGGCAGGTCCGGGAAGGCCGAGACGCCGGACAGCCGGTGCAGGGCCTGGAGCAGGCGTTCGAGGCGGGACGCGTACGCGTGCTCCATCGCCAGCGTGCCCGACAGCCAGGCCAGCTCGGGGCGGATGTCCTCCGCCCAGGCGCCGTCGAGCAGCGCCTGGAAGGTGTGCAGGCTGCCGCTGATCCGGCGGGCCGCGCGGCGCAGGGCGCGGGCCGCGTCGACGGAACCGTCCGCGGCGGGCGCGCCCGCGCCGTTCTCCCGGTGCAGGCGCAGGGCGCGGAGGAACTCCGTGGCCTGGGCGCGCAGGTAGCGGGCGAGGGCGTCGGCGTCCACCGGGGCGTCCGGCCGGGGCGGGGCGGACGGCCGGGGCGGGGTGTCCGCCTGTGGGGGGCCGTCCGCCCGCGTCGTGCTCTCTGTTCGCGTGGGGCTGTCTGCTCGCGTGGGGCTCGCTGTTCGCGTGGGGCTGTCCGGCTGCATCGGGCTGTCCACCTGCACAGAGCTGTCCGCCGGCGTCGGGCCGGGCAGCGGGGGTGGGCCGGACGGGGCCGGCCGGGACGGGGGGTGCGTCGGTTCAAGGTGTCGCTGTGCCACGCCGGCGCCTCCGGGCGTCTATGAGCATCTCCTGGACGTTGCGCAGGGGGTGACCGTCCGCGTCGGTCGCGTGCCGGGTCCACTCGCCGTCCGGGCCGAGGTGCCAGGACGCGGTGGTGTCGGACATGCCGGTCTCCAGCAGGCGGCACAGGGCCGCCCGGTGGGCCGGGTCGGTGACCCGTACCAGGGCCTCTATCCGGCGGTCGAGGTTGCGGTGCATCATGTCGGCGCTGCCGAACCACACCTCCGGCTCGCCGCCGTTGCCGAACGCGAAGACCCGGGAGTGCTCCAGGAACCGGCCGAGCACCGAGCGGACCCGGATGTTCTCCGACAGGCCCTCCACGCCGGGGCGCACCGCGCAGATGCCGCGCACCCACACGTCGACCGGGACGCCCGCCTGGCTCGCGCGGTAGCAGGCGTCGATCACCGCCTCGTCGACCATCGAGTTGACCTTGATCTTGACGTACGCGGGGCGGCCGGCGCGGTGGTGCTGGATCTCCTTGTGGATACGGGAGACCAGGCCGTCGCGGAGCGACTTGGGGGCGACGAGCAGCCGGCGGTACGTCTCCCGGCGGGAGTAGCCGGAGAGGCGGTTGAAGAGGTCGGAGAGGTCCGCGCCGACCTGCGGGTCCGCGGTGAGCAGGCCGAGGTCCTCGTAGAGGCGGGCCGTCTTCGGGTGGTAGTTGCCCGTGCCGACGTGGCTGTAGCGGCGGAGGGTCTCGCCCTCCTGGCGTACGACGAGGGAGAGCTTGCAGTGGGTCTTGAGGCCCACCAGGCCGTAGACGACGTGGCAGCCGGCCTCTTCGAGCTTGCGGGCCCACTTGATGTTGGCGTGCTCGTCGAAGCGGGCCTTGATCTCCACCAGGACGAGGACCTGCTTGCCGGCCTCGGCGGCGTCGATGAGCGCGTTGACTATGGGGGAGTCGCCGGAGGTGCGGTAGAGGGTCTGTTTGATGGCGAGGACGTCCGGGTCCTCGGCGGCCTGCTCCAGGAACGCCTGTACGGAGGTGGAGAACGAGTCGTACGGGTGGTGCAGGAGGACGTCCCTGCTGCGGAGCGCGGCGAAGATGTCGGGGGCGGTGGCGGACTCGACCTCGGCGAGGTCGCGGTGGGTGCCGGCGACGAACTTCGGGTACTTCAGCTCCGGGCGGTCCAGGCTGTGGATGCGGAAGAGGCCGGTGAGGTCCAGGGGGCCGGGGAGCGGGTAGACCTCGGCTTCGGTGATCTTCAGCTCGCGGACCAGGAGGTCCAGTACCTCGCGGTCGATGCTCTCCTCGACCTCCAGGCGGACCGGGGGGCCGAAGCGGCGGCGCATGAGTTCCTTTTCGAGCGCCTTGAGGAGGTTCTCGGCGTCGTCCTCTTCTACTTCGAGGTCCTCGTTGCGGGTGACGCGGAAGGCGTGGCTCTCCAGGACTTCCATGCCGGGGAAGAGTTCTTCCAGGTGGGCGGCGATGACGTCCTCGATGGGGACGTAGCGGCCCGGGGAGGCTTCGAGGAAGCGGGAGAGCAGCGGGGGGACCTTGACGCGGGCGAAGTGGCGGTGGCCGGTGACCGGGTTGCGGACGACGACCGCGAGGTTGAGGCTCAGGCCCGAGATGTAGGGGAAGGGGTGGGCCGGGTCGACCGCGAGGGGGGTCAGGACCGGGAAGATCTGGTGGCGGAAGAGGGTGAACAGGCGGGCCTGCTCCTTCTCCGCGAGTTCCCTCCAGCGGACCAGGTGGATGCCCTCCTCGGCCAGGGCGGGCAGGACGTCCTCGTGGAAGCAGGCGGCGTGCCGGGCCATCAGCTCGCGGGAGCGGGCCCAGATCATCTCCAGGATCTCGCGGGGCTGGAGGCCGGAGGCGGAGCGGGTGGCGACGCCGGTGGTGATGCGACGCTTGAGGCCCGCGACGCGGACCATGAAGAACTCGTCCAGGTTGCTGGCGAAGATCGCGAGGAAGTTCGCGCGTTCCAGCAGCGGGGTGTTCGGGTCCTCGGCGAGTTCCAGGACGCGTTCGTTGAACGCCAGCCAGCTGCGCTCGCGGTCCAGGAAGCGGCTCCGGGGGAGGGGGGTGAGCGCGCCCGCGCCCGCGCCGGTGGCCTGGGATTCGTCCAGGTCGTCCTCGTACGCGTCGAGGTCGGAGTCGAGGTCGGGCTCCAGGTCGGAGACCGCGGCGGCGATCGTGTGCGGGCGGTGCGCGGCGATGGAGCCCACGGAGGGCTGCGTGTGCTGGACCTCTGCCTGGGGGTTCGACTGACTCATGGACCTATTCTTCCGCGCACCGAGCAGGACAGGCGCGTCGGAAGGAACGGGCGGGAGCGGGGTTCCCTCCGGGGGCGGTGAAGGCTCTGGCACGGCGGGCTTCATTCGGTGAGCGTCGCAAGCTCGTCTGAATCGGTGGTTACGGGGAGATGGCGTGGGGGATAGCGGGGGGCGGCTTGGGGGTGTGGGCGTGCGCACGGGGTGGGCGTGCGCACGGGGTGGTGGGTGGGTCGGGGTCGTGGGGGTGCGGCGAGCCCGCCGCCGGATGGACGCCCGGGTGGGGGGAGTCGTCACCTCTGTGGCGACCGGGTAAGCGGCGGGCTGCGCCGCACCCCCACGACCCGCTCCCGCCGTCGTGCGGGTGCGGGTCGTCTGGTCTTCGGGGGCGCTTCCGGCGTGGGGCGGGTGCGGGGCCGGGTTCCCGAGTGGGCTTCCGGCGTGGGGCGGGTGTGGGTCCCAGGGACGCTTCCGTCGTCATGTGCGGTGCGGGGCGCAGGGCCGGTGCCCGGGGGCGCTGTCGGGGTCGTGCGGCTGGGCTGGTGGGGTGGGTGAACCGGTCGGGGGGTGGCGTGCGATGAGGAGATGTGAGCGGAACGAGAAGCGACGGGGAGCTGTTGCGGGCCGTCGCGGGCGACGGTGACCGGCGGGCCTTCGAGGAGCTGTACCGGCGGTACGCGCCGTGGCTGACGGCCCGGCTGCGGGGCCGCTGTGCCGATCCGGGCGTCGTCGACGACGTGGTGCAGGAGACCTTCCTCGCGGTGTGGCGCGGCAGCGCGCGGTACCGGGAGGACGGGGACGTCGCCGGGTGGCTGTGGCGGATCGGGTCGCGGCGGCTGATCGACGTACTCCGGGGGGACGGGGCGCGGGGGCGGCTGCGGCAGGCGCTGGCGCGGCTGCGGCACCGGGACGAGGTGTCGGCGGAGGAGCGGGTGCTGGCCGGCGTCGAGCACGGGGATCTCGCGGGCGCGCTCGTCCGGCTCTCCCCGGAGTTGCGCGCGGTGCTCCAGGCGACGGTCGTCGACGGGCTGACCACCCGCGAGGCCGCCGTCCTGCTCGGCATTCCGCCGGGCACGGTCAAGACGCGGGCGATGCGGGCCCGCAAGCAACTGCGGGAGGCCCTGGCATGACGGCGTACAACGACGGTGGCTGGCACGTGCCGGAGGAGGAGTTGCGGGCCTACGCGGGGGGTGGGCTGACGCCGCCCGCGCTGTGGTCGGCCGACACCCATCTGGCCGCCTGCGCGCGGTGCCGTGCGGTGCTGGCGGAGGTCGCCGATCCGGTGGCGCTGGACGCCGGGTGGGAGCGGCTCGACGCCGAGCTGGACGCGCCGCGGGCCGGGTGGTGCGAGGGGCTGCTGGTGCGGCTGGGCGTGCCCGACCACGTGGCCCGGCTGCTGACGGCGACGCCCGTGCTGCGCGGGTCGTGGCTGGGCGCGGTCGCGGCGGTGCTGGCGATGACCGTGACGGCGGTGCTGGCGTCCGGGTCGCCGGACGGGACGCCGACGCTCTTCCTCGCCCTCGCCCCGCTGCTGCCGCTGGCCGGGGTGGCCCTGTCGTACGGGCCCGCGCTGGACCCGGCGTACGAGATCGCGGTGGTGGCGCCGCTGCACGGGTTCCGGCTGCTGATGATCCGCACGGTCGCCGTGCTGGCCGTGGGGATCGGGCTGAACGGTCTGGCCACGCTGGCGCTGCCCGGCTACGGGCTGCGGGCGCTGGCCTGGCTGCTGCCCGCGCTGGCCCTGACGGGGGGCGGGCTGGCGCTGACGCCGCGGCTGGGGCCGGTGGTCGCGCCCTCGGTGGTCGGGGGTGCGTGGATCGGGCTGCTGCTGGTCGCCGAGGCGGTCCGGGAGTCCGGTGACGGGCCGCTCGTGCCGTTCACGGCGGTCGGGCAGGGCGTGTGCGCGGTGGTGGCCGTGGTCGCGGCCGGGGTGCTGTTCGCGGTGCGGGACCGGTTCGACCGGTCGCGGTTCGTGCACTGACTTCTCTGCGCCCGCTGACCGTTCTGCGCCCGCTGACCTTGCTTCGCCCACTGACTTTTCCTTCGTTCACTGACTTTTCTTCGTCGTTCGTGACACGGGAGTTCCGTATGACCATCACTGTTTCCGCCTCCGGGCTACGCCTGCATTACGGGCGGACCCGCGCCCTCGACGACGTGGGGCTGCGGCTGTCGCCGGGCGTCACCGGGCTGCTCGGGCCCAACGGGGCCGGCAAGACCACGCTGTTGCGGGTGCTGGCCACGGCCGTGCCCGCGGACGAGGGCGCGTTCACCGTGCTGGGGCACGACCCGGGAACCGCGGGCGGCCGGCAGGAGGTGCGGCGGCGGCTGGGGTACCTGCCGCAGACGCCCGGCTTCCACCCGGGGTTCACCGCCTTCGAGTTCGTGGACTACGTGGCCGTCCTGAAGGAGATGACCGACCGGGGCGCCCGCCACCGCGAGGTGCGCCGGGTACTGGAGGAGGTCGGGCTCGGGGACGTGCGGGGGCGGCGGATCAGGAAGCTGTCCGGCGGGATGCGGCAGCGGGTCGCGCTGGCCGCCGCACTGGTGGGGGACCCCGGGTTCCTGGTGCTGGACGAGCCGACGGTAGGGCTCGACCCCGAGCAGCGGATGCGGTTCCGTGAGCTGATCGCGGAGGCGGGGGAGGGGCGGACCGTCCTGCTGTCCACCCATCAGACCGAGGACGTCGCCATGCTGTGCCGGCGGGTGCTGGTGATGGCCGACGGGGCCATCCGGTTCGACGGGACGCCGGCCGAGCTGACCGCGCGGGCGGCCGGACGGGTGTGGCGCGGTGAGCGGCGGGACGCGGGCGCGAAGGCCGTCTGGCGTACGGGGACGGGGGAGTTCCGGCACGTCGGCGATCCGCCGGACGGGGCTGACCTGGTCGAACCCACCCTGGAGGACGGCTATCTGCTGGTCCTCGACGGCGCGGGCTCGGGCTCGGGCGCGGAGGTGGCGGCATGAGCGCGGTGCTGGAGAAGACGCCGGTGGCGCTCGACGGCCGGGGGAACGGCGGTGCGGTCCGGGCCGTGTTGGCACTGACCCGGTCGGAAGCGCGGCGGCTGGTGCTGAGCGTGCCGGTGCTGATCGCCTTCGTGCTGTACGCCGTCCTGATCGTGTGGCGGACCCGGTCGTCGTGGGACGGCTTCCCGGTCCTCCAGGACGCCGACCGGGCGACGCAGGGCTGGCCGCTGCTCGTCGGCTTCGCGGTGCTGCTGAGCGCCAACTTCGCCGCGCTGCGCTCCCGTCGGCACCACACCGAGGAGTGGTTCGCGGCCCTGGTGATGCCGCGCGGGCGGCGTACGGCGGCGCATGTGCTGTCGCTGGTCCCGGTGGTGCTCCTCACCGCGGTGTTCGTGGGCGGGCAGTTCGGCTGGGAGGCGCTCAAGCCGGGGGCGGTCGGGCAGGGTTCGCCGGCCGAACTGCTGGTGGGGCCGCTGACCGTACTGCTGCTGGGCGCGGGCGGCATCCTGCTGGCCCGGCTGGTGGCCTCGGCGTGGGCGGCGCCGCTGCTGGGCGTGTTCTTCCTGTTCACCCTGATGCTCGGCAGCGTTCCGCTCGGCGGTGAGGCCGGGGCCTGGCTGAGCCCGGTCGTCTCCTCGTCCGGCGGTCAGCCCCTGCCCTCCGACCTGATCGGCCGTCCGGCCGCCTGGCACGCCCTGTACCTGGCGGGCGTGGCGCTGTGCCTGGCCTTCCTCGCGGTGCTGGCCGGCGGGGGCCGGGGCGCGGCCGTCAAGGCGGGGCTCGCGGTGGCGCTGGTGATGGGGCTGGTCGGGGGCGTCGCGCAGTCCCGCGGCGAGTCGGCGGAGCTGGTCGCCGCCCGCGAACGGGCCTCGGTCAGCCCGGAGAAGGAGCAGACGTGTGTCGAGCGGGACGGGACGACGTACTGCGCGTTCGAGGAGTGGGTGCCGCGCACCGCCGACTGGGCCGGCGTGGTGGACCGGGTGCGGTCGCTCACCGGCGACGAGGCGCGCGACCGGTCCCTGCTGGTACGGCAGCGGATCGAAGCCCGCTACGGCCTGGAGAGCGACTCCGCGATCCCCCCGCTGACCCGGCGTGACCAGGTGACCGTGGGCACCGAGTGGGGCGGCAACCGGGTGCCGGAGTTCTCCGCCGCCGTCGCCGCCGTGCTGGTCGCGGGCAGCGAGCAGGCGGGCAGCCAGGTGTGCGACGGGCGGATGGTGACCGTCATGTGGCTCGCCCTGAGCTGGCAGGACGACCCGATGGACGCCCTGCGCCGGGTCCGCCTCGACGACAGCGTCCGGGGCGCGGCGATCGTCCTGTCGCCGACCGACCCGCTGAGCATGACCGCCGGTCAGACGGATGTCGTACGCCGCCTGCTGGAGAAGCCGGCGGACGGCGTCGCGGCGAAGGTCCGGGAGCACTGGAGCGAGCTGACCTCCCCGAAGCTGACGACGGCACGGGCGGCCGAGCTGCTCGGGGTCGCCGGACCGGACGAGGCCGACTCGTGCGGCGCGTGACGAGGGGCAGGAGGCGGCGAGCGACGGTCGTGAAGGGCACGGCGAAGGGCACGGTGGCCGAGCTGGTGCGGCCGGTGGGGCGCACGGTGCCGTGGGTGGCGCTGGGCGCGGCCGGGGCCGTGGGGCTGCTGCTCGTCGTGGTGGCACGGTGGACCGGCGACGAACCGACGTCGAGCGCGGCGCTCCTCGCGCTGCGCGGTGCCGCGCTGGCCGCCGGGCTGGGCCTGGCGTCCCTCCTGGACGACCCCGCCCGGCACACCACGGCCGCCGTGCCGGTCCCGCGCCCGGCCCGGCAGGCACTGCGGGCCGCCCTGGTCGCACCCCTGGTCGCGCTGTGGTGGACGGCGGTGCTGTTCCTGGTCCCCGCGGACGTACGTCCGCCGGCCGGCGGCATCACCCTGGAGGCGGGGGCCGTCGCCCTGCTGGCGCTCGCCGCGGCGGCGGCGGTGGTCCGGCTGACCGACCGGACCCGTCCCGGCCGGGCCGTGGCGACGGCCCTGCTCGTCGCGGCGGTCGTCAGCCCCCTGTTCCTGCCGGACAGCTGGGCGGTGTTCGTCCAGAGCGGCGACCCGCGCTGGGCGGACTCCCACGACCGCTGGGCCGTCGCCCTGGCGGCAGCGGCGGCGGTGTGGGCGGTGTCCGCGCGGGAGCCGGTACGGCGGGGGCGGGGAAGGCGGCGGGTCTAGCCGGGGCCGGGGGCCGGTGCGGCCGGGTCGGCGGAGGCGCGGAGGTCACGTCTCCGCCCGGTCACGTCTCGGCCCGGTCACGTCTCCGTCCGGTACATCAGGTCCGTCTCGTACGTCACGAACCCCAGCCGTTCGTACACGGCCACCGCCGCCCCGTTGTCGGCGTCGACGTACAGCATCGCCGTGGGCAGCCCCCGTTCCGCCAGGTGCCGCAGGCCGATCGTGGTGAGGGACCTGCCGAGGCCGCCGCCCTGCGCGTCGGGGCGGACGCCGACGACGTACACCTCGCCGAGCCCTTCCTCCGCGTGCACCTTCGTCCAGTGGAAGCCGACCGGCTCGCCCTTCCGCTCGGCCAGGAAGAACCCGGCCGGGTCGAACCACGGCTCGGCCATCCGGTCGTCCAGGTCGCGCTGGGTGAGCGAGCCCTGTTCGGGATGGTGGGCGAAGGCCGCGGCGTTCACGGCGAGCCAGGCCGCGTCGTCCTGCCCGGGCACGAAGGTACGGACGGTCACGCCCTCGGGCAGCACCGGTTCGGGCAGGTCGAGGCCGGCCAGCGGGCGCCGCATCTGGCGCAGTTCGCGGAAGAGCGTCATGCCGAGGACCTGGGCCAGGTGCCGGGCGGCGGAGTGCCCGCCGTGCGCCCACGCCCGCAGCCGCTTGCCGGACGCGGCGAGCAGCGCCGACCCGAGCGCCCGCCCGTGTCCCTGCCCGCGCCGGGAGGGGTGCACGACCAGTTCGGCGGCCGGGGGTTCCACCGGGTCGGTGCCCTCCAGCTGGGCGTAGCCGACGAGTTCGCCATCGACGGTCAGCAGGAAGTGCGAGACGCCTTCGCGGGCCTCGCCACGCAGGTGCAGCCGGCCCTGCTCGGACACGGCCTGCTGCCCGTCGGTGCGGGCGGCCTCGGCGAGCAGGGCGAGGACGGCCTCGGTCCGCTCGGCGGGGAGGGCGTCGTACGTGTCGATCGAACGGGGGCGGCCGGGCCGCAGGGTGTCGTCGCTGGTCATGCGTACGAGGGTAGAGCGCCCGGACCGGCCGGGGGCAGCGTGACGGCGACGGGGCGTAAACCAGGATGTAACCCGCGACCCCCTGTCGCGCTACGCGCGTTGACTTTAGGCTGCGCCCACCTGTTCCCAGCACACCCCCAGGGGGCCGTCATGCCACCAGCCAACGCACACTCGCCGCACGATCCGCGCCGCAGACGCCGGGCCACCCGGCTGCTCGCGGTGGCCGTCGGGGCCCTCACCGTGGGCTCGCTGGCCGCCGCCGCGCTGCCGGCCGGCGCGGCGGCGGCCGGAAAGGGGCACGGGAAGGGGCACAGCGGCCCCGGCAGGTACCAGGACGTCCAGCTCCTCTCCTTCAACGACCTGCACGGCAACCTGGAGCCGCCGGCCGGCTCCAGCGGCCGGGTCACCGAGACCCACGAGGACGGCACGACCGAGACCATCGACGCGGGCGGCGTCGAGTACCTCGCCACCCACCTGCGGCAGGCCCGCAAGGGCAACGCGTACTCCATCACCGCGGCCGGCGGCGACATGGTGGGCGCCTCCCCGCTGATCTCGGGCCTGTTCCACGACGAGCCCAGCATCGAGGCGCTGAACAAGCTCGACCTCGACGTCACCTCCGTCGGCAACCACGAGTTCGACGAGGGCGCGACGGAACTGGCCCGGCTCCAGAACGGCGGCTGCCACCCCACCGACGGCTGCTACACCGACAAGGAGTTCAAGGGGGCCGGCTTCCCCTACCTCGCCGCCAACGTCCTCGACGAGAAGACCGGCAAGCCGGTCCTCGCCCCCTACTGGGTGTGGAAGAAGAACGGCGTCAAGGTCGGCTTCATCGGCGTGACCCTGGAGGGCACCCCCGGCATCGTCTCCGCCGAGGGCGTCAAGGGCCTCGCCTTCGAGGACGAGGTCGAGACGATCAACAAGTACGCCAAGGTGCTCCAGCGCCAGGGTGTGAAGTCGATCGTCGCGCTCGTCCACGAGGGCGGCTACCCGGCCTCGTCCTCCTACAACTACGACTGCGACTCGCCCGGCGCCGGCGACGGCATCTCCGGGCCGGTCGTCGACATCGCGAAGAACGTCACGCCCCAGGTGGACGCGCTGGTCACCGGCCACACCCACAACGCGTACGTCTGCACCGTCGACGACCCGGCGGGCAACCCGCGCACGGTCACCTCGGCGTCCTCCTTCGGCCGCCTCTACACCGACACCACGCTGACCTACGACCGGCGGACCGGTGACATCGCCCGTACGGCGGTGGAGTCGGCCAACCACGTCGTCACCCGGGACGTCGCCAAGGCGCCCGACATGACCGCGCTGATCGGCAAGTGGAACGCGCTGGCCGCGCCCATCGGCAACCGGGCCGTCGGCTGGATCTCCGGCGACATCGGCACCACCGGCACCGAGTCCCCGCTCGGCGACCTGATCGCCGACGCGCAGCTCGCCCACGGCAGGGAACTGGACCCGGAGACCGACCTCGCGCTGATGAACCCGGGCGGCATCCGGGCGCCCCTGACCTACGCGGCGAGCGGCGCCGAGGGCGACGGGGTGGTGACGTACGCGGAGGGCTTCACGGTGCAGCCGTTCGCCAACACCGTCAACCTCCAGGACCTCACCGGCGCCCAGCTGGTCCAGGTGCTCAAGGAGCAGGTGAGCGGGGTGAACGAGGCGGCGCCGAAGATCCTCCAGGTGTCGGACGGGCTGACGTACACCCTGGACCTGACGAAGACGGGCGCGGACCGGGTGGTGACCGGCTCGGTCCGGCTGAACGGCGCGGCGATCGACCCGGCGGCCACCTACCGCGTCGCGAGCAACAGCTTCCTCGCGGGCGGCGGTGACGGGTTCACGACCCTGGGCCAGGGCACGAACGACGTCGTCGGCGCGGACGACCTGACGGCGCTGGAGCGGTACCTGACGGCCACCTCGTCGGCGTCCGCCCCGCTGGCGCCGCCGGCGGCCGACCGGATCACGATCGTGCGGTAGGGCTCGCCGCCCGGCCCGTCGGTCCACGGCCCGGCACGGACACGCGGTGTCCGTGCCGGGCCTTTCGCTGCCTAAATTCTGTGTCAGTTCCCGTACGGTTCCCTTTCTCTCCTGAAATCTGATCTCAGCTCCAATTAATCGAGGTCTCAGCGGAATCGGCGCTTTTCGGTGTCGGCGTCCCGTAGTGTTTTCCATGTCGACAGCGAACGACACCAAAGCAAACAAAGAAGGAGAACATCATGAGCTTCCACAAGGTCGCCCCGGTCAAGAAAACCCGCAAGCCCGCCGCTCAGGCCGCCAAGAAGGCTACCAAGCCGGCGCCGAAGAAGGTCGTGCAGAAGCGCCGCCCGGTCGGCAACAAGGGCTGATCTGATTCACAGCAGTAAAGGCTTACGCATACTTGGCTCCTATGGGGTGCCAGGTGATGCACATGAAACACGCATAAGAAATCGCGGAGGAAAGGGACACTCATGAGCTTCCACAAGGTCGCGCCGGTGAAGAAGAGCAACCGCAAGGCCGCCGCCCAGCCGGCGAGGAAGGCCGCTGCCAGGAAGGCCGCGCCGCAGCCGGCCGCCGCGAAGCGCCGCCGTCCGGTCTCCCGCCAGGGCTGAGGCCGCTCACGAGGCGGGGCCGCCGGAGCGTACGCGCTCCGGGGCCCCGCCTCGGGCATGTCCGGAGCAGAGAAGGAGCCGATCATGAGGG
This sequence comes from Streptomyces sp. NPDC016677, assembly GCF_055562815.1. Classification (NCBI taxonomy): domain Bacteria; kingdom Bacillati; phylum Actinomycetota; class Actinomycetes; order Kitasatosporales; family Streptomycetaceae; genus Streptomyces; species Streptomyces sp. NPDC016677. The sequence continues at coordinate 35,211 of NZ_JBVHEO010000017.1, forward strand.
AAGTCCGTGCGGCGTTCCGCCGTTTCTGGCCGCTGACCCGCGGCGACCGCCGCCGGCTGGTGGTCGTCGTGGCCTGCGTGGTGGTCGCCGCGCTCGCCGAGACCGCGTCGATCCTGCTCTTCGCGGAGCTGACGGACCACGCCCTGAAGGCCGGTTCGCTCGCCGCCTTCTGGAGGCCGGCCGGCGGCTGGCTGGCCGTCGCCGTGCTCGGCGCGGTGGTCGGCTACCTCGGCAACTCCCTGGCCACCTGGACCGCCGAGAGATTCGTCCTGCGGCTGCGCGCCGGTGTCTTCCGCCACCTCCAGACCCTGCCCCCGCACTTCTTCCAGCGGCACCGGCGCGGTGACCTGGTGGAGCGGATGACGGGGGACGTGGAGGCCATCGAGCAGATGGTCGTGTCCGGGGTGGTCGGCACGGTCTCCGCCGCCTTCTCGGCGGTCTTCTACGCCGCCGCCGCGCTCTGGCTCCGCTGGGACCTCGCCCTCGCCACCTTCGTCCTGGCCCCGCTCTTCCTCCTCGCCGCCCGCCGCTTCGCCGGGCGGATCAAGAAGGCGTCCACGGACGAGCGGGTCGCCGACGGCGCGATCACGTCGGTGGTCGAGGAGGCCCTCGGCAACGTGGTCCTCACCCAGGCGTACAACCGGCACGGAGCGGAGGAGGCCCGCCTGGACCGCGAGGCCCGCGCCTGGATGAAGGCGTCGGTGCGGGGCGCCCGGCTCAGCGAGCTGTACGAGCAGTTCGTCGAGGTCGTCGAGACGCTGTGCGTGCTGGCCGTCATCGGCCTGGGGGTCTGGGAGATCTCCGCCGACCGCATGACCCTCGGCCAACTCCTGGCCTTCGCGGCCTTCATCGGCTACCTCTACCCGCCCGTCCGCAGCCTCGGCCAGCTCGGCCTGACCCTCACCGCGGCCACCGCCGGCGCCCGGCGGCTCGGCGAGATCCTGGACGCCAGGCCCGCCGTGACGGACCCGGCCGTCCCCGTCACCCCCGGTCCGGTCCGCGGCTGGGTCGCCTTCCACGACGTGACCTTCCGCTACCCGGAGGCCGACCGGCCCTCCCTGAGCGACCTGGCCTTCACGGCCCGCCCCGGCGAACTGGTCGTCGTCACGGGCCCCAGCGGCGCCGGCAAGTCCACCCTGGCCAAGCTCCTCACCCGCTTCTACGACCCGACGGCGGGCGTGATCTGCCTGGACGGCGTCCCGCTGCGGGACCTGCGCCTCGACCACGTGCGGGAACAGGTGACCCTGCTCCCCCAGGAGACCCTGATCCTGCACGGCACGATCCGCGAGAACATCGCGTGCGGACGCCCCGGCGCGACGCGGGAGGAGATCGAGGCGGCGGCGCGCGCGGCGGCGGCCCACGACTTCGTCGCGGCCCTCCCCGCCGGCTACGACACCCTCATCGCCCCCGGCACGGCGGCCCTCTCCGGCGGCCAGCTCAAGCGGCTGACCATCGCCCGCGCGATGCTCCGGGCGTCGCCCGTCCTGATCCTCGACGAACCCACCGCCGGCCTCGACGCGATCGCCGCCCGCCAGGTGGTCCAGCCCCTGCGCCGCCTGGTGTCGGGCCGTACGACGCTGATGATCACCCACGACCTGACATTGGCACCGGACGCGGGCCGCGTGCTGGTGGTGGACGGGGGGCGGCTGGTGGAGTCGGGGACCCACGCCGAACTGGTCGCGCGGGGCGGGACGTACGCGCGACTGGCGGTCACGAACCGCCCGCTGCCCGCCCTCCCCGGCTGACCGCCACCCGCAGCACCTCCTCCAGCGACTCGGCCGCCCGCACCAGCGCGAAGCGGAGGGCACGTTCGCCGGCCTTCTTGTCGCCCAGCACGGCTCGGGCCCCGGCCAACACCTGCGTGCCGGAGGCCAACTGCGCCTCCTCGATGTCGTCGGCGACCCGGGACATGAGGGAGTCCGGGCCGCCGTCGGTACTGAGGTAACAGGGGTTGCCTTCGGGGGTGGTCCAGGGCAGGAGACGGTAGGTCATGGGAAGCTCCTAGCGGGCAGTGACTACGGTTCGCGTCTCTACTGTCACTGTCCGTGCGTACCCTCGTGAAGAGGGCTGGCGTTGTCGGTGCGCCAGGCAAGGGAGAGGGGGCGGCATGGACGAACACTCGCTCGGTGAAGCGGTGTCGAAGCGCGTGCTCTTGGGGCGGACGCTGCGGTTCCTGCGTGAGAAGGCGGGCAAGTCACTGGGGCAGCTCGCCGAGGAGACGTCGTACGACAAGAGCTATCTGTACCGCCTGGAGACGGGCGAACGGCTCTCCAAGCGGGCGGTCATGGAGGACCTGGACCGGTATCACGGGTCGGGGGACCTGTTGGTCGGCTTGTGGCGGGATGCGCGCAAGGAGGTCTTCAAGGACAAGTACAGGGGGTTCATGGAGCTGGAGGACACGGCTCGGGTCATGTGGATGTTCCAGCTCCGGGTGCCGGGCTTGTTGCAGACGGAGGAGTACGCGCGGGCGGTGTTGTCGGGAATGTCCAGAGCCCAGACAACGGTAGGCAACGGTAGTGAAGTCGAGGAACAGGTGGCCGCTCGTATGGGACGTCAAGAGCTGCTGTACCGCAGACCGGAGCCGAACGTGCGCGTGATCCTGGATGAGGGGGCGCTGCGGAGGCAGGTCCCCCAGAAAAAGGTGTGGGTAAGTCAACTGTCGCGCCTGTTGGATGCGGCGGAACTGCCGACGGTTGCGCTCCAGGTGTTGCCGTACGCGGCAGGTGTCCATGACCTGATGAGTAGTGACCTCATCCTGCTATGGCAGAGAGTGGGCGATCCCGTCGCGTACGTGGAGGGCAACGGCTTCGGCCAACTCATCGACGATCCGGACAAGGTCTTGTCCTTCCGCTTGTCCTACGATCTCCTCAGGGATGCGGCGCTGACTCCAGTGGAGTCGACGGCGTTCATCAAGCGCCTTCTGGAGGACTGCACCTCATGAACCGGAACCCAGACCTCAACTCCGCTGTGTGGCGCAAGTCGTCCTACAGCGATGGCGGCGCGTCGAACTGCGTCGAGATAGCCGAAGGCTTCCCCACCCTCACCCCCGTCCGAGACAGCAAAGTCCCGGACGGGAGCGTCATCCTGGTCGGACGGGACGCCTGGGCGGCGTTCGTAGGTGGGTTCAGGAAGCCGTAGGCGTCCAGTCGCCGAGCCAGTCCGTGACCTCCTGGTCGGCTGCCTGGGCGTCGGTCAGGAAGGGGCGGTCGGCGGAGGTCGAGCCCGCGCCCGCGCCGGTGTTCTTGTACTCGGCGAAGCGGTCGGCCTTCCAGGAGAAGCCGCTCATGTCGGTCCACGGCGTCGACTTGACCGCCGCGCTGAGGTTGGTGTTGCGGACCGTCGTCTGGGGGTCGAGGGACGCGTCGCCGCCCGCGTGCCAGGGGCGGCCGAGATAGAAGGAGGCGCTGGACACGTCGCCGTTGACCGTGGAGTTGGCGATGAGGATGCCCTTGCGATCGGCGGCCGTGCTGGGGGCGGTGACGTAACCGGCGGAGGAGCCGTCCCAGCGCTTGCGCAGGGTGATGACGGAGCGGTCGATCACCGCCGTGGCGCGGCCGAAGATGAAGTCGACGTTGCCGAGGACGTAGGAGTCCGAGACGTAGACGCGGCCCAACTTGTCCTTGGCGGCGGTGTCGAGGAGCAGGGTGTCCTGGTCGCCAGTGACGATGACGCCGTCCAGGAAGACCTTGTCCGCCGCCGTGCGCAGGGCGACCGCCTGGAGTCCGGAGAGGGACTGGTTGGCGGCCTCGTCGAAATCGTTGGTGATGGACAGGTTGCGGGCCTGGAAGTCGTCGGCCTCGACGGCGACCGTGGCGCTGCCGCCGGTGCCGTAGGTGCCGGAGCCGTCGGGCTTCTGCGTGCCGGCCGCGTTGTTGTAGACGATCACCGTGTCCTTGCGGGAGGCGCCCGTGCCCTGGATGGTGACGTGCGGCTTGTTGGACGGGACCTTGACCAGCTCGCGGTACGTGCCCGGAGCGACGGCGATGACGACGCGGAAGGCGTTGTTGGCGGGGACGGCGTTCACCGCGGCCTGCACGGTCGTGTACTGGGCGGAGCCGTCCTTGGCGACGGTGAGGGTGGTCGCGGCGGCGCTCACGGCGGCCGTGACGACGGGCCCGTTCGCCTCCGTCGCGTAGGCCAGGGTGGCGGCGGTCAGGGTCAGCGGGAGGAGAGCGGTCAGGGCGGTGCGGCCATGGGGGTGGCTCATCTGCTGCTTCCGATCAGTGCGAGGGCGTACATGACACCCGCAGGTCGCAGCCGAGCGGCGCGAGGTTGCCGCGTCCGGGGCATGGTCGGGCTATGGTGGCCCTATGGCAGAGACCACAACCATCCAGGTGTCCCGCGAGGCCCGCGATCACCTCGCGCAGGTGGCCAAGGAGCGGGGCGTGACACTCGGGAAGCTCGTCGAGCAGCTCGCTTCGCGGGAGCCGACGGCCGAGCAGATCGCGGAGCGGGTGGCGGCCACCCGTAAGGTGCTGCGCGACCGGCTGGGCTGCACGCTCAGCGACGAGGAACTGGACAACGGACCGGACGTGCTGGCCAACGTGTACGCGATGGCAGCCGAGAAGGCACGGGCCCGCGCGGAGCGGGCCGCGTGATCATTCTCGACACCGGCGCGGCTCTCGCGCTGGCCCACGGGCACGAGGCCCTGCACCGCCTCGCGGACAACGTGGCGCGCACCCCCGGAGACTGGCTGCACGTACCCGCGCTCTGCCTCATGAAGGCCGAGGAGAGCGACGCGGAAGTGGGCAGCGCGCTGCTGGCGCTGCCCGGCCTCCAGGTCGACCCGCTCGGCCAGGTGGCGGCCGTCACGGTGGGCGGCATGATCCGGGACGGGTGGGGCGGCGCCGACCTTTGCCACGCCCTTTACGTGGCCACCCCGCACCTGGAGTCCGGGGGCATGTCGATCATCCTGACCGCCCAGGAGGACGCCTTCCCGCCCGGCTTCCTCGCGGTCGACATCAACTCCCCGGGGATGCTCGGCTACACCTGATGTGACGCTGACGGAAGGAACGGCATCGATCACCCCCGAGCGGCCGTCCCGCCCATGCCGGAGCGGAGCCCCAAGGCGCTGCGTGCGGCCATCGCCCAGTACGCCCCGCACCTGCTCACCGACTTCGACGAGCACTGGACGTGGGCCGTCTCCGAGGCCTACGACATCAGCACGGTGCCCGCGTTGGCTCGCTGGTGGGGCGCGTACGCGATCGCTCGTGATCCCGTGCTGGAGGCCCGTCTGGAAGACCTTGAGCACCGTGCGGCGGAGTCAGCGAACGCCTCCGAGGCCTGGGCACTCCTCGAAGAGGCGTCCCGCATCCGCTGCCGGGCGCGGCGAGCGGAACCCGCCGCTCACCCCTGACCCCCGCCCCCGTCCGGCGTGGACTCCGGCGGCGGCACAGGTGCCCCCGGCAGCCGGATCGTCGCCACCGTGCCGTCGCCTCCGGGGGCCGGGGCGAGGGTGACCTCGCCGCCCGCCTGCTGGACCGTGCGGGCCACGATGGACAGGCCGAGGCCCGAGCCGGGGAGGGAGCGGGCCGACTCCGAGCGCCAGAAGCGGTCGAAGACGTGGGGGAGTTCGGACGCGGAGATGCCGGGGCCGTGGTCGCGGACGGTGAGCGTGCCGGCGGCCAGGCGGACGTCGATCGTGCCGCCCTCGGGGCTGAACTTCACCGCGTTGTCGAGAATGTTGACCACCGCCCTCTCCAGCGCGGCCGGCTCGGCGCGTACGTACCAGGGCTCGACGTCCGCCGTGATGGTCAGCTCGGGGCCGCGCAGGCGGGCCCGGCGCAGGGCCGACTCGACGGTCTCCTGCCAGGCGACGATCTGGGTACGGCCCGCGTGCTGGCCGGTGTCGGGGCGGGAGAGTTCCTGGAGGTCGCCGATGAGGGCGGCCAGTTCCGTCATCTGCGCCTTCACCGAGGCGAGCAGCGCCTTGCGGTCGGCCTCGGGGAGCGGGCGGCCGGTCTCCTCGCTGCGGGTGAGGAGTTCGATGTTGGTACGGAGTGACGTCAGCGGCGTACGCAGCTCATGTCCCGCGTCCGCGATCAGCTGCTGTTGCAGTTCGCGGGAGTTGGCCAGGGACGAGGTCATGGAGTTGAAGGAGTGCGAGAGGCGGGCGATCTCGTCCTCGCTGTCGTCCTCGACCGGGATGCGGACGCTCAGGTCCTCGGTGCGGGCGACGTGCTCGACGGCCTCGGTGAGTTTGTCGACGGGGCGCAGTCCGGCGCGGGCGACGGCGAGACCCGCCGCGCCGGCGCCGAGCACGCCGACGCCGGAGACGAGGAGGAGGAGCAGGGCCAGGTCGTTCAGGGTCGACTGGGTGCTGTCGAGCGGCACGGCGGCGATGAGGGCGGCGTCGGCGCGGGCCTGGGTGGTCCGGTCGGTCAGCGTCAGCGGCACCGTCAGCACGCGCAGCGCCTTGCCGTCCTCGTCGGTGCCGTTGCGCAGGATGCCGTCGCCGGTTCCGGACTGCGCCACCACCTTCCGGTCGGCGTCGGTCACCTTGATCTCGCCGTCCGAGTTGGTGAACAGGCAGGTGGTGCCGTCGGCGGTGACGATCTGGGAGTAGGTGTTGCCGAAGACGCCCGGACGGGGGGTCTGCGCGCAGGTGGCGAGGGCCTCCTGGATCTGGCCGACCTGCTTGGGGTCCCGGAGCACCGTGGCCTTCTTCAGCTCCTGGTCCAGCTGGTCGTACAGCTTCCCCTGCACGATGAACCAGCACGTCACCGACACGGCCGCCACCGCGAAGGCCACCGCCGCCGCGACCAGCAGGGCCAGCCGCGAGCGCAGGGGCAGGGAACGCAGCCGCCTGATCACTCCGCGCCGCCCTGGCGCAGCACGTACCCGACGCCGCGCACGGTGTGGACCAGGCGCGGCTCGCCGCCCGCCTCGGTCTTGCGGCGCAGGTACATCACGTACACGTCGAGGGAGTTGGACGACGGCTCGAAGTCGAAGCCCCAGACCGCCTTGAGGATCTGCTCCCGGGTGAGGACCTGGCGCGGGTGCGCCATGAACATCTCAAGGAGGGTGAACTCGGTGCGGGTCAGCTCGACGGAACGGCCGGCGCGGGTGACCTCGCGGGTGGTCAGGTCCATGGTGAGGTCGGCGAAGGCGAGGACGTCGTCGGGCTCGTCGGCGGTGGCGGCCTGCGCCGCCGCGTAGGAGCTGCGGCGCAGCAGGGCCCGGACGCGGGCGAACAGCTCGTCCAGTTCGAAGGGCTTGACCAGGTAGTCGTCGGCGCCGGCGTCCAGGCCGGTGACCCGGTCGCCGACGGTGTCGCGGGCGGTCAGCATCAGGATCGGGGTGGTGTCGCCGGTGGCGCGGATGCGGCGGGCGGCGGTCAGGCCGTCCATCCGCGGCATCTGGATGTCGAGGACCAGCAGGTCGGGCCGGTACGCCGCCGCCTTCTGCAGGGCGTCGGCGCCGTCCACGGCGACCTCGGTGTCGTACCCCTCGAAGGCGAGGCTGCGCTGGAGGGCTTCGCGGACCGCCGGCTCGTCGTCGACGATCAGGATGCGCTGGGTGTCACGGTCGCCGTCTGCGGGGCTCATGGCTCGGTGTTCCTCGGATGCGGTGGGGACGGGGCTGGACCCCTTCAGCCTAAGCGGGGACTCAGCCGCGTACGGAGGTGCGGCGGCGGGCCGGGGACCGGTGGGCGCGGGGGCGGCGGGGCGCCAGCTCGGGGGCCCGGGGCGCCGGCGGGTGCAGTGCCGACGTCACCTCCAGGGCCAGGGCGAACCCGGCCGGGTCGGTGCCGGGCACCGTGTGGGAGACCTGCTCGATCATGGCGATGCTCCTCAGTTGTCGGCGCCGCCGGCCCGCAGGGTGTCCAGGTCGGCCTTGACGGTGTTGATCGGGATCGCGAAGCCGAGGCCGACGCTGCCCGCCTCGGACGAGGACGAGGAGGAGCCGGAGGCCGAGTACATCGCGGAGTTGATGCCGATGATGTTGCCGTTCATGTCGATCAGCGCGCCGCCGGAGTTGCCCGGGTTGAGGGAGGCGTCGGTCTGGATCGCCTTGTACGTCGTCGTGGACGAGCCGGTGTCGCCGTTGAACTCCTGGCCGCCGAACTCGAACGGCCACTGACCGCTGCCGCCGCCCTGCTGCTGTTGCTGCTGCTGGCTCTCGTCCGTGGAGACGGTCACGTCACGGTCGAGGGCGGAGACGATGCCGCTGGTCACCGTGCCGGTCAGGCCCTCGGGGGAGCCGATCGCCACGACCTCGTCACCGACCTGCACGCCGTCCGAGTCGCCGAGGGTCGCCGCCGTCAGGCCGGAGGCGTCCCGCAGCTTGATCAGGGCCAGGTCCTTGGAGGCGTCGGTGCCGACGACCTCGGCGGTGTACTCCTTGCCGTCGCTGGTGGAGACCTTGACGGAGGTGGCGCCGGAGACGACGTGGTTGTTGGTGATGATCTCGCCGTCACTGGTGATGATCACGCCGGAGCCGGTGGAGGAACCGGCGGACGAGGTGGCGCTGATCTCGACGATGCTCGGGCTGACCGCCTTGGCGACCCCGGAGACCGTGCCCTTCTGGCTGGACGGCACCACGTTGGCGCTGGTGGAGCTGGAGACGACGGTGTCGCTGCCGGTCAGCTCCTGGATGCCGTAGGCGGTGCCGCCGCCGACCGCCGCCGCGACGATCGCCACCGCGGCCAGCAGGGCGAAGGGCCGCCGGGCGCGCTTCTTCGGGGCTTCGTCCACGGCGGGCGCGACGGGCGGCTGGGCCGGCGGGGGCGGCCACTCGGGGTTCACGGGCGAGGTCCCCGCCTGCTGAGCGTAGGCGTGCTGCTGGGCGCCCTCGTAGGGGTTGGCGTACGGGTTCTCGGAGGTCTCGTACTCGCCGTCGCGGCGGATGCTCTCGGTCATGTCCACGAGCATCACCGCCGTCGATGAGAGCCGCCTGAGTGCTGACTGAGAAGCCCGGCAGAAGCTCGTATGCCCGATATAAAGCCCTCGGCGGAGAGGAATTACCGGCAGCCGCAGGACCGGCGGATCACCAGCCGGGACGGGAACACCTTCAGCCGCTCGCGCCGCGAACCTGCGATCCGCAGCCCGTCGTCGAGGACGAGGTCCACGGCCGCCCTCGCCATCGCGGAGCGGTCGGAGGCGACGGTCGTCAGGCCCGGGTCGGCCAGTCCCGCCTCCTTGATGTCGTCGAACCCGGCCACCGCCAGCTCGCCCGGCACGTCCAGGCGCAGTTCGCGGGCGGCGCGCAGCACGCCGATCGCCTGGTCGTCGGTGGAGCAGAAGATCGCGGGCGGGCGGCGCGGTCCGGCGAGGATCTCCAGGGCCACCTGGTAGGCGTCGTAGCGGTTGTACGGGGCCTCGAAGAGCCGGCCCTCGGTGGACAGCCCGGCCTCCCGCATCGCGCGCCGCCAGCCCTCGACGTGGTCGGAGACGGGGTCGCCGACGGACGGGGTCTCGGCGGTGCCGCCCATGCAGGCGACGTAGTCGTGGCCGTGCTCCAGCAGGTGGCGTACGGCGAGCTGGGCGCCGCCGAGGTCGTCGGTGACGACGGCCGCCTCGTCGATCCCCTCGGGGCGTTCGTGCAGCAGGACGACGCGGGCGTCCCAGGCCTCGATCTCGGCGGCGGCCAGGTCGTTCAGCGCGTGGCTGGCCAGGATCAGCCCCGAGACCCGCATGCCGAGGAACGCGCGCAGGTAGTGCACCTCGCGCTCGGCCACGTAGTCGGTGTTGCCGACCAGCACCATCTTGCCGCGCTCGGCGGCGGCCCACTCGACCGCGTGCGCCATCTCCCCGAAGAAGGGCTGGCGGGCGTCGGGGATGATCAGACCTATGAGGTCGGTGCGGCGCGACGCCATCGCCTGGGCGACCCGGTCGGGCCGGTACCCCAGCTCCTTGATCGCGGCGAGGACACGCTCGCGCGTGGCCGGGGCGACCGGCCGGGGTCCGTTGTTGATGACATAGCTGACCACGGCAGTGGAAGTCCCTGCCAGCCGCGCCACATCGTCCCGAGTCACCTTGGCCACGCGCGGAGTCTACGCGGATGGACCAGTCCAGGGGCAGGGCGTTTCAGACCGTGGTCGCGCCCTCGCCGACCTCGGCGGCGCTCTCCGCCCCGGCCGCGCTGTCCGCCGCCGCCCGCCCGGACTCGGCTTCCTCCGCCGCGCGGGCCGGCTTCTCGGGCTTCTCGGGCGTCACGAAGCGGTAGCCGACGTTGCGCACGGTGCCGATCAGCGACTCGTGCTCGGGGCCGAGCTTGGCGCGCAGCCGCCGTACGTGCACGTCGACCGTGCGGGTGCCGCCGAAGTAGTCGTAGCCCCAGACCTCCTGGAGGAGCTGGGCGCGGGTGAAGACCCGGCCCGGGTGCTGCGCGAGGTACTTCAGCAGCTCGAACTCCTTGAAGGTCAGGTCCAGCACCCGGCCCTTGAGCTTGGCGGAGTACGTCGCCTCGTCGACCGACAGGTCGCCGTTGCGGATCTCCATCGGGGAGTCGTCGGCGACGATCTGCTGGCGGCCCATCGCCAGGCGCAGCCGGGCCTCGACCTCGGCCGGTCCGGCGGTGTCCAGGAGTACGTCGTCGATGCCCCAGTCGGCCGTGACGGCGGCGAGACCGCCCTCGGTGACGACCAGGACCAGCGGACAGCCGGGGCCGGTGGAACGCAGCAGCTGGCACAGGCTGCGCACCTGCGGCAGGTCACGGCGGCCGTCGATCAGGATCACGTCGGCCCCGGGGGTGTCCACCAGGGCGGGGCCCTCCGCGGGGGCCACGCGCACGTTGTGCAGCAGCAGTCCGAGGGCGGGCAGCACCTCCGTCGACGGCTGGAGGGCGTTGGTCAGGAGCAGCAGAGAACTCATACGTCGGGTTCCTCCTCGGTCCCTGCGAGGACGTTTGCGTCTTTGCTCTGCGATCCCGGGGCTCCGTACACCTGCGGTTTCCCGCCTCGTATACAACGCTTCCGAAAGCACAAAAGGACCCGGGGGCTTCACTGCCCGAGTCCTCTGCCCAGCACAATAGCCGACATGAGCGACGGTCCGGCAGGTCATGTGGCACGTTCCACCTTTCGTCCGCATTCCGAGACGGCTCGTCGGCGGCCCCTCCGGGAGTATTTGCGCACGTCCGACGGGGTGCGAATCGATTTCGTATACGACCCGCCGCGACTTGTATACGAAAGCCCCCGGCCACCCTCCCGTGATCTCGTGTTCGTCGTCGCCCACGGCTTCACGGGCGACGCGAACCGTCCGCACCTGCGCCGGATCGCCGCCGCATTCACCCGGTACGGGGCTGTCGCCAGGTTCTCCTTCCGCGGCCACGGGGCGTCCGGCGGGCGCTCCACGGTCGGCGACCGCGAGGTCCTCGACCTGGCCGCGGCGGTCGACCGGGCCCGGAGCCTCGGGCACGCGCGCGTGGTGACCGTCGGCTTCTCCCTGGGCGGCTCGGTGGTACTGCGGCACGCGGCCCTGCACGGCGGCGTCGACGCGGTGGTCTCGGTCAGCTCTCCGGCCCGCTGGTACTACCGGGGCACCGCCCCCATGCGGCGCCTGCACTGGCTGGTGCTGCGCCCCGAGGGCCGGCTCGTCGGCCGCTACGCCCTGCGCACCCGCATCCACGACCGGGACTGGGACCCGGTGCCGCTCTCCCCGGCCGACGCGGTGCCGGGGATCGCGCCGACGCCGCTGCTGATCGTGCACGGCGACAGCGACGGCTACTTCCCCCTCGACCACCCCCGGATGCTGGCCGAGGCCGCCGGTGACCACGGCGAACTGTGGCTGGAGCCCGGCATGGGCCACGCCGAGCACGCCGCCACGGCCGAACTCCTGTGCCGTATCGGGGACTGGGCCCTCGACCGGGCGGGCTAGCCTGGCGGTGTCCACAGCCCGTAGACACAGGATTCAGAAGGATTTAGATGGCAAAGGTCACGGTGCGCTACTGGGCCGCCGCGAAGGCCGCCGCCGGGGTGGCCGAGGAGCCGTACGAGGCGGACACGCTCGCCGAGGCGCTCGACGCCGTACGCGCGCGGCACGCCGGCTCCGGTTCCGGCTCCGAACTGGCGCGCGTGCTGCTGCGCTGCTCCTTCCTCGTCGACGGCGATCCCGTGGGCACGCGCGGACATGAGACGGTACGGCTGGCCGACGGCGGCACGGTCGAGGTGCTCCCGCCGTTCGCAGGAGGGTGACGACCGACCGATGACGAACCAGCCGTACGACAGACACGAGCCGCGGCCGTGGCAGGGTCCCGCGCAGGGGTACGACGACCCGCGCGAGGCCGAGCAGTACACGCAGCAGTGGCAGGGGCAGACCTGGGAGACGTCCGTGCAGCCGCCGGTGCCCGCAGCGCCGGCGGAGGAGACGGCGTACCTGCCGCAGCAGCAGTACCAGCAGGCTCCGCAGCAGTACCAGCAGCCGTATCAGCAGCCCCAGCAGCAGTACGGGCAGCAGTACGGGCAGCAGCACGACCAGCAGCAGTACGGACAGCAGCAGTACGGCCAGCCTCAGCAGTACCCGGCGCAGACGTACACGCCGCGGCCGCAGCCGCAGCCGGAACCCCGGCCGCAGCCCCAGCCGTACGAGCCGCCCCCCGCCCCGGTGTCCGCCGCCCCGGAGTCCGCCGCCCCGGACACCGGGTACGGCCCCGCCACCATCGCCGGGAACGCCCGGATCACCGATGCCCAGCGGGCCCGCGCCGAGGGCCGTTCGCCGATCATCGAGCCCGGCGGGCAGCCGGCCGCGCTCACCGCGCTGCTGGGGCTGCTGCTGGCCGGCGCCGCGGCGGTCGGCAGCTATGCCGTGCTCGTGCCGCTGGTCGTGCTCCAAGCGGTCACCGCGGCGGGCTGGTTCCGGCTGAACGGCATGTGGCCGGCCCGGCAGGGCATCGCGCTGGGCTTCCTCGGCGCGCTGGTCGCGGACGCGGCACTGCTGGTCTCCGACCGCTCCCCGGCGGCCCTGCTCGGCACGATCGGGGTGTGGGTGCTCCTCTCCCTCGTCCTGCACCTGCGGTCGCACGCCGATCCGGACGAGCGGATGTACGGCCTGACGGCCACCGTCGTCGCCTCGGCGCTGGCGATCGTGGCGGGCGGCTGGCTCGCGGCCGACGCGGACGCGGTGACGGCCGGCGCGCTCGCGGTGGCGGTCGCCGCCCTGGTCCGCGCCCTGCCGCTGCCGACGCCGGTGTCGGTGGCCGTGGCGCTGCTCGCCGCGGCCGGTGCCGGATTCGCGGCGGGCGGGGTCACGGACCTCGGCTCGTCGGGGGCGCTGCTCGGGGCGGGCGCGGCGGTGTGCGCGCTGGTCGGCCACCGGGTGGCGAGCTACGACTATCCGTCCCGGTTCGTGCACTTCACCGCGGGTGTGGCCCTGCCGCTGAGCGCGGCGGCGCCGGCCGTGTGGGCGCTCGGGCGGGTGCTGGGCTGACCGCGGCACGGGCCGTCACTGTCACAGATGATCGACGGATTGTCCGGGGTCGGCCGGGGACGGCTACGGTGGCCCTCGACCGTGAAGTCCGCTGGGGTGGGAAGAAATGCGCGCACTGCGAATACTGCTGATCGTCGTCGTGGTCCTGGGCGGGCTGTTCGTGGCCGCGGACCGGCTCGCGGTGACCTTCGCGGAGGGCGAGGTGGCGGACCGGCTGAAGGCCCAGGAGGACCTGACCGCCACCCCGGACGTGTCGATCAACGGCTTCCCCTTCCTCACCCAGGTCGCGGGCGGTGAACTGGACGACGTCGAGGTCACCATGGACGAGTACGCGGCGACCGCCGGCGGCGGCACGGAGCAGATCCGGATCGACGACCTGAGGGCGCGGATGAAGGGCGTCGAGTTCTCCGGCGACTACAGCTCCGCCACCGCGGCCACCGCGTCCGGCACGGCCACCGTCTCCTACGACGAGCTGCTGAAGGCCGCGGGGTCCGAGCCCGTACAGATCACCTCCGGCGTCACCGCCGGCATCGTCGGCCTCTCGGACGGCGGCAACGGCAAGATCGACGTCGCCGTGGAGGCGACGGTGCTCGGCACCAAGCTGCCCGAGCCGATCCACGTGCTCAGCTCCGTGACGGTCGAGGGCGACAAGGTCGGCGTGACCGCCGACGACCTGCCGTCGTTCGGGCAGGTCGACCTGTCCGACTCACAGATCCGGCAGATCACCGACTTCCAGCAGGTGATCGACGAACTGCCCGGCGGCATCAAGCTGGACAAGGTCGAGGCGGCGAAGGACGGCGTCGAGATCTCGGTGACGGGTTCGAACGTCAAGCTGGCCGGGTAGGACGGATCCCGGGCGCGGATGCGGACGGACGAACCGCTCGGCGGCCCCCCGTCCGGCCCGGTCCGTGCCCGGTCCGCCACCTCGTCCGTGCCCGGTCCGCCGCCCCGTCCGCGGCCGGTGCCGCGTTCCGTCCGCCACCCAGGACGGACGTGGTCTGTCCGTCAGGTGAGACGATCGCGTCCGCCCGGCAGCGCACCGGGCCCCGAACCCCGTCTCGTGTCCCACATCGCGGACGATCCTGTCTCATCATCCGACACGACGGTGACACGCCCGCCGGGTCGTCCTTACGATCGGACACCATGAAGCAACAGGCGGATCTCACCAAGCGGCGGGCAGTGGACCTGTGCCGCGTTGCCGCCATGCTCTGTCGCCCGTTCTGAGCGGAAGCCTGCCTTCCGCGTCTGCCGCCTGCCCTGTTCCAGGGCACCGGTGCGCCGTGCGCGCACCCACCGCACTCGCACGCCCCGCCGCAACTGCCCCGGAGGAGAGAACATGAGCCGCAGTGACGTCCTGGTCGACGCCGACTGGCTGCAGGACCACCTGGACGACGAGAACATCGCGATCGTCGAGGTGGACGAGGACACGTCCGCGTACGACAAGAACCACATCAAGAACGCGATCCGGATCGACTGGACCAAGGACCTCCAGGACCCGGTCCGCCGTGACTTCATCGACCAGGAGGGCTTCGAGAAGCTCCTGTCGGCGAAGGGCATCGCCAACGACACGCTGGTGATCCTCTACGGCGGCAACAACAACTGGTTCGCGTCCTACGCCTACTGGTACTTCAAGCTCTACGGCCACGAGAACGTCAAGCTGCTCGACGGCGGCCGCAAGAAGTGGGAACTGGACGCCCGCGAGCTGGTCGAGGAGGTCCCCGAGCGGGCCGCCACGAACTACAAGGCCAAGCCGCAGGACACCTCCATCCGCGCCTTCCGCGACGACGTCGTCAAGGCGATCGGCGCGCAGAACCTGGTCGACGTCCGCTCGCCCGACGAGTTCTCCGGCAAGCTGCTCGCCCCGGCCCACCTCCCGCAGGAGCAGTCGCAGCGTCCGGGGCACGTCCCGTCCGCGCGCAACATCCCGTGGTCGAAGAACGCCAACGACGACGGCACCTTCAAGTCGGACGAGGAGCTCAAGCAGCTCTACACCGACGAGCAGGTCGACCTGGCCAAGGACACCATCGCCTACTGCCGTATCGGCGAGCGCTCGGCCCTGACCTGGTTCGTGCTGCACGAGCTGCTGGGCGTGGAGAACGTCAAGAACTACGACGGCTCCTGGACCGAGTACGGCTCCCTGGTCGGCGTGCCGATCGAGCTCGGCGCCGCCAAGTAATCGCCGCTACGCGACGACCCGCGACGACCCGCGACCTTAAGGACTAGGACATGTGTGGAGCGAAGGCCGGCGGCCCGGACGCCTCGACGATCAAGCCCGGTGAGACCACCATCCAGGGTCAGGTGACCCGTGACGGCGAGCCGGTGACGGGCTACGTCCGTCTGCTGGACGCCACCGGCGAATTCACGGCGGAGGTGCCGACCTCCGCGACGGGCCAGTTCCGCTTCTACGCGGCCGAGGGCACCTGGACCGTCCGCGCCCTGGTCCCGGGCGGCACGGCCGACCGCACGGTGGTCGCCCAGCAGGGCGGTCTGGCGGAGGTCGCGATCGCCGTCTGACGGCATGCGTGACGGCATGTGTGACGGCCGAGGGCCGCGCCCCACGGGTTGGACGCCCGGGGCGCGGCCCTCCGGCGTGTCCGGACCTACCCTGGAGTACATGTACGCACGGCGGCGGCACGTGTACTTCGCCCTGATGGGCACCTGCGTCGCGCTCTTCGTGCTGGCCTGGGGCGTCGTCCGGATCTGGTCCGTCCCGGCGGCCGTCGGCATGTGCGTGGTCGCCATGGTCATCCCGCCGTTCGCGGCGATCGTCGCCAACCGCCGCGGCCCCGAGGACCGCTGGTGGGACGACCCGTCCGGCGACCCGGAGTCGGACGAGTGGTGGGACGAACTGGACGGCAGGAAGCGACGGCGCTGACCCAGCGGGGGACGACGCTGGATCAGCGGGACCGGCCGGCCCACTCGCCCCGGGCGGCTCAGTAGACGAGCGCCTGGGTGCCGTCGGCCAGGGCCTCCTGGACGAAGACCTGGGCGCCGGCGATGCGGACGCCCTCGATGACGTCCTCCTCGGTGATGCCGCGCCGCGCCGCGCACTGGGTGCACAGGGTGAGCCGGCCGCCGCTCAGCAGGGAGTCGATCAGGTCGGGCAGCGGGGCCGCGTGCGGGAGTTCGAACTCGGCGGCGCGGCCCGGCAGGGCGAACCAGGAGGACTCGCCGGTCAGCCACATCGAGACGTCCACGCCGCTGGCCACGGCCACCGCCGCCACCGTGAACGCCTGTGAGCAGCGTTCGGGGGCATCGGCCCCCGCGGTCACCTTGATCACGAGCTTCTTCGCCATGGCCGAATCGTAATCAACGCCCCCCGCAACCCCTGGTGGCAGCCATGAGTCTCCTGTGCGCGCTCGCGGAACGCGCGCTTCACGTCCTGTGGGGGACATCTTGGAAGAACAAGCAGAACCAGAAGACAGAGCGGAGTCGGTACGGCCCCGGCGGAAGGGGCGTACCGCCCTGCTGATCGGCACCGCCGCCGTGCTCGGCGTGATCGCCGGCACCTGCGGCGGCTACCTCGTCCAGGCCGGCCGGGAACCGACGCGGCTGCCCGCGCTGTCGCAGGCCGCGCTCGCGCGGGGCGAGGGCGACGGGCCCGAGCCGCTGCCGGCCGCGCGGGACCGCCAGGTGCGGACCGACGGCGACCTCCGTGAGCTGCTGGTGAAGAGGCCCGGCGGGACCCGGGAGGCCGAGTGGCTGGCCGGCTACGACGGCTGGCTGGACCTGGCCGCCTACTCCGCCGGCTTCAATCGGCCGGACGGCGCCTTCGAGACCCTGGTCGAACAGGAGTTCCGCCGGGCGGCCGTCACCGGCTGGGAGACGGACGACGGCACGGTCGAGGTCCGGCTGATCCAGTTCCGGCAGGAGGAGTACGTCGCCGCCGCCGAGGCCGGTGAGGAGGCCCAGTACTGGGCCGAGCAGGGGGACACCGACAGCTGGCCGATCGCCGGTACGGGGGACGGGCGGGCGTACGTCCACAACGTGCCCGACAGCGAGGCGGGCGTCTCGCTGTACAGCGCGGAGGCGCACGCCTGGCGGGGTGACATCGCCGTGGAGATCTGGATCTACAGCGCCGAATCGATCGAGAAGAAGACGATCACCGACCTGGCCGACCGGCAGATGGAGCGGCTGTGACCGACGACCACCGCGAGGACGACCACCGCGAGGACGACCACCGCGAGGACCGGTCCGCCGCGGCGCCCGGCACGCCCTCCGCCGCCGCCCCGGAAGGACCCGCAGCGGACCTCCCGGCCTCCGCCGAGGCCGAGACGGCTCCCGTCCCGGCCGACCCCGGCGCGACCGCTGAGGCACCCGCGCCGGCCCCCGCCGCAGCCGGCCCCCGCGAGCCCGCCCGCCGGCGCCGGATCGCCGCCGTGGCCGGGTGCCTGCTGCTGGCGGCCGCCGTCGTCGGGGGCGTCGGGTACACCGGTGTCGTCGTCGACGGGGCCGACCGGGACGCCGGTGCGCCCGTGTGGGCGTCCGCGCAGGCCGCCGCGGACGAGGAGGAGGCCGAGGCCACCGGGCTGGCCGCCACCCTCGTGCCGTACCGGACCGACGGCTGGACGCGCGGCCCCGACCTCGGGGAGTTCGGCTCCGACACCGTGCTCAGCGGCGCCCAGGCGACCGCCCTGCGCAAGGAGTCGCTGCGCGGACTGCCCCGCTCGGAGCGCCGCCGGCTGGAGAAGGAGATCGACCGCCGACCCGTGGCCGGCATGGCGATGCGCAGCTACGTCCGCACGCCGGCCTTCGACGAGGGCGGGAAGGGCTCCGTCACGACCGGCATCGTGCTGGCGCAGATGGAGAGCCGGGCGGCGGTGCGGGACATGTCGACGGTCCAGAACGACTTCTTCGCGTCCCTGGACATCTTCCGCGAGGGCCCGCGGATCAAGGGCCACACCGACGCCCGGTGCTTCCTGCCGCCGGCCGACTCCGACGAGGATCTCGACCTGATGTTCTGTTCCGCGTACCGGGGCGACGTCCTGGTCACCGTCACGGCCGAGGGCGTGAAGCCGTTCGACTCCGACGGTGTCGCCGCGCTGCTGACCGAGCAGCTCGACCGCATAGCCGAGCCCGGGGAGGCGGTGTGACCGAGCGAACGGCAGAGACCGGACAGACGGCACCGACGCAGCAGCCGGAACCGACGCGGCAGCGGCCCCCCGTCGGACAGACCCCCGACACCCCACCGCCCCCGAAGGACCGCCGCTTCCTGCGCGCCGCCCTGCGCTGGACGGCCGCCGTGGCCGTCTTCGCGGTGGCCGGGGCCGGGACGGCGTACGGGATCAGCAGCCTGGAGCGGACCGACGTACCGGGGCTGGCCACCGCGTCGGACGGCCGCTGGGCCTACCCCGAGCTCACCGCGCCGCCGCTGCCCGAGGGCAGCCCCGGGCCGTTCGCCGAGACCAACCCGGCCGGTGCCCACTACGCGGACCTGCGCGAGCTGGTGCTGCCCGCGCCCGAGGGGGCGACGGAGGACAAGGCGCTGCGCGGCGACGACGGCTGGCTGGCGACGAAGGACCTGCTGGCGGAGTACGCCGAGGACGACCGGGACGAGCTGCGCCGGCAGCTCACCGACCACGGCCTGCGGCACATCGCCGCCCGCGGCTGGACCACCGACGACGGCACCCGCACCCGGATCTACCTGCTCCGGTTCGGCACCGCGGCCGTCGTGGACGAGCTGGGCGGCAACGACATCGCCAAGGTCGGCAGCCCCGCCCACACCCTGCGCGGCGCCGGCGTGTCCGTCTGGGACGAGGACTTCCCGGAGAAGGCCACGGCCACCGATGTCACCCGCATGGTGTACACCGAGGCCGAGCCCTACGGCGCCGAACACGTCCGGCAGGGCTACCTCACCGCCGGTGACGTCCTCGCCCTGGTCGTGCAGTCCCGCGAGGGCACCGCGCCCGCCGTCCCCTTCCAGCAGACCGTCGCCCTCCAGAGCCGGCTGCTCGCCTGATCCGGCAGGACGCACCTCACCCGACAGGGCCGGGCCCCGGCCGCGTAAGCTGGGCCCCGGCCCTGTGCACACCACCGCACCCCCGCTCAAGGAGCACCCCGTGGAGATCTTCTTCGAAGCCCTGCTGGTCCTGGTCTGCGTCGGCGTTCTCGCCTTCGCCGGACTGACCGTGAAGAAGCTGTTCCAGGGCCAGCGCTGACCCCCACGCCAGGAAGCACGTCAGGAAGTAAGTTCCGCTCATGATCGAGATCCCGTCCGACCTGCACAAGGACCTCGTCCCGCTCGCCTTCCTGCTCGGCAACTGGGCCGGCGCGGGCGTGCACGACTTCCCCGGCGCGGAGAAGTGCAACTTCGGTCAGGAGGTCACCTTCACCCACGACGGACGTGACTTCCTGGAGTACGCCTCCCACACCTGGGTGCTCGACAACGACGGCAACAAGGTCCGCCCCCTGGAGTCCGAGCACGGCTTCTGGCGCATCGACGCCGACCGCAAGGTCGAGGTGACGATGACCCGCGACGACGGCGTCATCGAGATCTGGTACGGCGAGATGGCCACCCAGAAGCCGCAGATCGACCTGGTGACGGACGCGGTGGCCCGCACCGCCGCCTCCCAGCCGTACACCGGCGGCAAGCGCCTGTACGGCTACGTCAAGAGCGACCTGATGTGGGTCGGCGAGAAGCAGACCCCCGAGGTCGAACTGCGCCCCTACATGTCCGCCCACCTGAAGAAGGTCGTCACCCCGGAGGACGTCGAACGCTGGGCCAAGGCCCTCCCCGACGACATGCCGGACGACGGGATCGCTTTCTTCAAGTAGTCCTAGACTCAGGGGTGTGGTGAGCACCGACTGGAAGAGCGACCTGAGGCAGCGCGGTTACCGGCTGACCCCGCAGCGGCAACTGGTGCTGGAGGCCGTGGACACCCTGGAGCACGCGACCCCCGACGACATCCTCGGCGAAGTGCGCAAGACCGCGTCGGGGGTCAACATCTCCACGGTCTACCGGACGCTGGAGCTGCTGGAGGAGCTGGGCCTGGTCAGCCACGCCCACCTCGGGCACGGGGCGCCGACCTATCACCTGGCCGACCGGCACCACCACATCCACCTGGTCTGCCGGGACTGCGCCAACGTCATCGAGGCCGACCTGTCGGTGGCCGCCGAGTTCACCGACAAGCTGCGCGAGCAGTTCGGGTTCGACACCGACATGAAGCACTTCGCGATCTTCGGCCGGTGCGAGGACTGTTCGCTCAAGGGTTCAACTACCGAGTCGTAGAGCGGCCGTGGTCCGGTCGTAGGCTGGAACCATGAAGAGCCCCCTGCTGTCCCTGCCCGGCGCCGTACCCGCCGAGGGGGTGGACGAAGGCGTCGCCGCCCACTACGGCGACCTGTTCCGCGAGCAGCGTGCCCTTGCCGACGGCACCGGTTTCGTCGACCTCTCCCACCGCGGCGTCGTCACCGTCACCGGCGACGACCGGTTGAGCTGGCTGCACCTGCTGCTCACCCAGCACGTCAGCGACCTGCCGGCCGGCCAGGCCACCGAGGCGCTGATCCTCTCCGCCAACGGACACATCGAGCACGCCCTGTACCTGGTCGACGACGGGGAGACGGTCTGGGCGCACGTCGAGCCCGGCACCCGCGAGGCGCTGGTCGCCTACCTGGAGTCGATGAAGTTCTTCTACCGGGTCGAGGTCGCCGACCGCACCGAGGACATCGCGGTCGTGCACCTGCCCGCCGGGTCCATCGCCCCCGTCCCCGAGGGCGTCGCCGTACGGGAGACGCCGTACGGGCGTGATCTCTTCCTGCCGCGCGACGAACTGGAGGCGTACGCCGCGCAGGCCGGGCCGCCGGCCGGGCTGCTGGCGTACGAGGCGCTGCGGGTCGAGCAGCACCGGCCCCGGCTCGGTTTCGAGACCGACCACCGCACCATCCCGCACGAGCTGGGCTGGATCGGCAGCGCGGTCCATCTGCAGAAGGGCTGCTACCGGGGGCAGGAGACCGTGGCCCGGGTGCAGAACCTGGGCAAGCCCCCGCGCCGGCTGGTCTTCCTGCACCTGGACGGCAGCGAGGTGCATCTGCCGGTGGCGGGGACGGAGATCCGGCTCGCGGACGAGGGAGCGGAGGGGCGGAAGATCGGCTTCATCACCACCTCCGTACGCCACCACGAGCTGGGCCCGGTCGCCCTCGCCCTGGTCAAGCGGAACGTGCCGGTGGACGCGCGGCTGGTGGCCGGGGACACGGCGGCGGCCCAGGAGACCGTCGTAGCGCCCTGAACGGTCAGATCTCCAGCAGTACGGTGAACGGGCCGTCGTTCGTCAGCGTCACCCGCATGTGCGCGCCGAAGCGGCCCGTCGCCACGGTCGCGCCCAGTGCGCGCAGCCGGGCGACCACCTCGTCGACGAGGGGTTCGGCGACGTCGCCGGGGGCGGCGGCGTTCCAGGTGGGGCGGCGTCCCTTGCGGGCGTCGCCGTAAAGAGTGAACTGGCTGATCACGAGGAGCGGTGCGTCGATGTCGCTGCAGGACTTCTCGTCCGCCAGCATCCGGACCGACCAGAGCTTGCGGGCCAGTTGCGCGGCCTTCTCCGCGGTGTCGCCGTGGGTGACCCCGACCAGGACGCACAGGCCCTCGCCCTCGAACGCGCCCACCGTCTCGCCGTCCACGACGACGCTCGCGCCGTCCGCCCTCTGTACCACCGCTCGCATGCGGCCATGATGCCGTGCGCCCCCCGGGCGCCGGCGGGCGGCCCCGTACGGGTTTCTTTTCGTCCCCGAACCCCCCATCTGGGGCCGATCGGGGGCACTCGGTCACATAGCGGCCGGACGGGGTGGCACGATGCTCCCAGACGCCGGTCGAGGGGACGGTTGAGGCACATGAGCACACCGAGTACCGGGCAGCCGTCGAGGACTGTCTCGTTGACCTATGCGGTCGGCACAGACAGGATCCGGCCGCCCGTGCAGCGCACGGACAGCCCGGAGCTGCCCGCGGATCCGCCCGCGAGCACACCGCCCGGGGGGAACACACAGACCGCGCCGGAGGCGGCGCGGACAACGGCACAGGGGGCGACGGGGAAGAACGACCTGACCGTACTGAGTCTGCCCGAGCTGCGCACGCTGCGCAGGGAAGCCCAGCGGGAGGAGGCAGACCTGAGTTATGTACGACGGCTGTTGCAGGGGCGGATCGACATCCTGCGGGCCGAACTGGCCCGGCGCGGGCCCGCCTCCGTGGTGGCCCGGGAGCAGTCGGTGGTGGAGCGGCTGTCGGAGATCCTGACGGACGGTCCGGCCCGGCACCGCTCCTCGGCCCGGCATGTGACGCTGGGCACGCCGCGCAGCGAGGAGTACCGGCAACTGGCCGCCGAGATGCTGGGCGAGGTCGAGCTGTCGGACCTCCGGGCGCGCACCGATCCGGAGCTGACGGCGGCGATGGGGCGGCTGGTGGGCTACGAGCAGCAGGTGTCCCGGCGGCGCCAGCGGCTCCAGCGCACGGCGGACGGCTGCAGCGCCGAGATCGCGCGCCGGTACCGTGAAGGGGAAGCACAAGTAGACGACCTGCTGGCGTGACGGGCCGGCCCGGTGACCCCGGGCCGACGGCTCGGCCGACCGTCCGGCGGGTCCCCTGTCGGAAGGCGACCGCCGATGCCCGCGCCCCAGCAGCCCACGTCCGGGTCCCCGTCCCCGTCCCCGTCCGAGCCCCGGTCCGGGGCCGGGGCCGGGCCTGGACCCGCCGTGCCGCCCGTCCTCGCCGAGGTCGTGCGGTCCGGGTTCGTCGAGGGCCGGCATCGCGGCAGCCTGGTGGTGCTGGGCGCGGACGGGGCGGTCGACCTGGCGCTCGGCGACCCGGCCGCCCCCGTCTTCCCGCGCTCCGCCAACAAGCCGATGCAGGCCGCCGGCGTGCTGCGCGCGGGGCTGGAGCTGGCGGGGGAGCGGCTGGCGCTGGCCGCCGCGAGCCACTCCGGGGAATCGTTTCACCTGGATCTCGTACGGACGCTGCTCGCCGAGTACGGACTGGACGCGGCTCAGCTCCAGTGCCCGCCCGACCTGCCGCTCGACCCCGAGGAGCGGGACGCGTACCTGGCCTCGGGCGCCGTACCGGACCGGCTGACCATGAACTGCTCCGGCAAGCACACCGCCATGCTCGCCGTCTGCGCCCGGCGCGGCTGGCCGCTGGAGAGCTACCTGGACCCCGGCCACCCGCTCCAGCGGCTCATCCACGAGGTGGTCGAGGAGGCCGCCGGGGAACCCGTCGACGCCGTCGGCACCGACGGGTGCGGTGCGCCGCTGATGGCGATCTCGCTGACCGGGCTGGCCCGCGCCTTCCGCTCCTTCGTCCTCGCCGCGCCGGGCTCGGCCGAACGCCGGGTCGCCGACGCCATGCGGGCCCACCCCGAGTACGTCGCCGGCACCCGCCGCGCCGACACCTGGCTGATGCGGGAGGTGCCGGGCACCTTGTCCAAGATGGGCGCCGAGGCGGTCCAGGCGGTGGCCCTGCCCGACGGCCGCGCCCTCGCCTTCAAGATCGAGGACGGGGCGACCCGGGCGCTCGGCCCGGTACTGGCCCGCGCGCTGACCCTGCTCGGCGTGGACGCGCCGGTACGGGAGCGGATCGGACGGTCACCGCTGCTCGGCGGGGGCCGCGAGGTGGGGGAGATCCGCGCCGCGTTCTGAGCCGGCCGGGGGCGGCCGGGCCCGGCCGGGGCGGTGCAGACGCCGTGACGTCCGCCGTGCGCCCGGCCTACGGTGAGCGCATGAGCAGCCGCGCCGCCATGGACGTACGCCCCGTCACCGAAGCCGAACTCCCGGACTGGGACCGGGCCTTGAACACCGGGTTCCTGCGGGAGCCCACCTCCGACGAGGAGCAGTCGGCCGCCCGGCGCGAGCAGTTCGTGCCGGGGCGGCTGCTGGGCGCCTTCGACGCCGGGCGGTGCGTGGCGACGTTCCGTTCCTTCGCGCAGGAGGTCACGGCCGTCGGCGGCGCCTTCGTACCGGCGAACGCGATCTCCCACGTCACCGTCACCCCGACCCATCGCCGGCGCGGCCTGCTGACCCGCATGATGGCCCGGGACCTGGCGGCGGCGAAGGAGCGCGGGGACGTGGTCGCCACGCTGATCGCGGCCGAGTACCCGATCTACGGACGGTACGGGTTCGGCCCCGCCACCACGATGACCGAGTGGACCGTCGACGTGCCCCGGGCCGGCCTCGACCCCCGCTGGGCCGGTCCCGCGGACGGCGGCCGGATCGACCTGGTGGACGGTGCGGACGTGCGCGCGCTCGGGCCCCGGTTCCACGAGCGGCTGCGCCGGGCACAGCCGGGCGCGGTCAGCCGTGACGAGCTGTGGTGGCGGGCGCGGACCGGTGACCTGCGCTTCGAGGCGTCCTGGACCGAGCCCTACTACGCCGTCCACCGTTCGGCGTCCGGGGAGGTCGAGGGCATGGCCGCCTACCGCGCGGACGGCACCTGGGGCGACGCCAAGCAGCCGCTGAACACGGCGACCGTGGACTGGCTGCTCGGGACGACACCGGCCGCCGAGCGCGCCCTGTGGCACTTCCTGTGCTCGATCGACTGGGTGGTGACGGTGAAGAGCGGCCGGCGCTCCCCCGACGATCTGCTCCCGCACTTCCTGCCCGACCCGCGCGCCGCCCGGATCACCACCCAGGCCGACTGGCTGTGGGTGCGGATCCTGGACGTCGTACGGGCGCTGGAGGCGCGGACGTACGGCGGTGAGGGCGCCCTGGTGCTGGACGTGGTGGACGGGGACGGGCCGGCCGGCGGGCGGTGGCGGCTGGAGGCGTCCGGGGGCCGGGCGACCTGCCGGGCGACGGCCGAGGGCGCTGACCTGGTCCTCGACGTGGGCGACCTGGCCCGGCTGTGGCTGGGCGACGAGTCGGCGGTCCGGCTGGCGGCACTGGGCCGGGTCCGGGAAGAACGAGCGGGCGCCGCCCTGGTGGCCGACGCCCTGCTGCGTACTGCCGGGCGGCCTTGGTGCCCGGACATGTTCTGAGGTGCCTCCTTCCGGTCGCTGACGGTGGCGGTGACGGTGACCGTCACGGTGTTGCCGGGCTGTGCTGTGTCGTGCGTATCCGTAGCGTGCTCTTCAGTTGTGGTTGTGGTTGTGGTTGACGTGCGGTGGTGCCGGCCCGGTCCGTCCGGACTCCCGGCTCCCCTCCGGAAGGGAGCCCGGACGGCGGGCGCGTCGCGGGGCTCAGCCCGACTGGGCGAGCAGCATGACGAGGATCACCGCGCCGATGCCGCCGATCGTGGTGTTCTTCGCCTTGATGCCGATGGACAGCGCGACGAACGCGATGATGCCCATCGGCCCGTACTTCCACTGGACGAGCTGCTCGAACCCGATGGCGAGCGCTGCGATGACGATGGCGACGAGCGGCATGGTTCCCCCCTCCGGGACGTCCCCCCGCGGGACATGGTCCCCACTGACATCCTGTTGGCCAACCCCCGTGAGGTCGGACCATGTTGTGCAAGTTGGCTGCCAACTCTTCCATACTTATCTCCGCTTGGATGCGGCTCATAACCACCTTCTTTCGAACTGTCTGAAGATGGCGAGAAGTTGTAGGGTTCGTGCGTGGAGCCGGAACACGCCACCGTCGATGGACGGAAGAGGTCACAGCGGCCGCAGCGGACCCACCGCGAGGTGGCCGACGAGCTGCGCGCCCGGATCAGGTCCGGTGAGCTGCGGGCGGGTCAGCGGATGCCCACCCAGGCGCAGTTGGCCGACGAGTTCGGCGTGGAGCGCGGCGCGGTCCGCCAGGCGCTGCGCATCCTCCAGTCCGAGCACCTGCTCACCAACGTCTCCAAGGGCAGCCCCGCGACCGTCGCCCCCGACTCCGGCAAGGCGGCGACGGGGCCGCTGGCGGCGCCCCTGCCCACCACGGTCGCCCTGGCGCCGCGGATCGCCGCCGCCTTCGACACCGCGCACGTGCGGATCGACGCGCTCTGCCTGACCTCGGTCTCGCTCACCCTCGCCATCGGGGAGCCGCTGCGCGAGATCCACGCCGGGCGGCTGAAACCGGCCAAGGTCGACCTGCGGGTCCTGCTGCCCTCCCGCGACATCAGCCTGGCGTTCCCGGTGGCGGTCGCCGGGCACCCCGGGAACAACCCCGAGGACCCCGTGCACCAGCGGTGGCTGGCCCAGCGCAACGCCCAGGGGCAGGTGCTGCGGCACAACCTGCTGTCGCTGCGCTCCATGTACGGCATCGACGTGAGCGTCACCTTCCGCGCCCTGCCCTTCACGCCGCCGGTCAAGCTGTACCTGCTCAACGGCGAGGAGGCGCTCTTCGCCTACTACACGATCGGCCGGCGGCAGCAGGAGACCGACGACGGGAGCGTGGAGATGTACGACACCGAGGGCACCAGGTCGGTGCTGTTCGCGTTCGAGCAGGGCGCCGGTCCGCGGGACGCCGGGTTCGTGGAGCAGTCACGCCGCTGGTTCGACGCGCTGTGGGGGACGATCAGTTCGGAACTGGTGCTCACGGTCTGACGCCGCCCTCACAGGGCGGGACGTGACACCAGCAGGGCGAGCACCACGGCGCCGGCCGAGCTGACCGAGGGCCTGCGGGACGTGATGCCCACGGTGAGCAGGAGCAGGCCGAGGAGGCCGGTGGCGCCGTACCGCCAGTGGAGGAACTCCTCGAAGGCGATCACGAAGGCGGTGGTGGCGTCGGTGGCGATGGTGGCGACGGTGGAGAAGGCGGGCATGGGATTCCTCCTCGGCAGGGCGGAGGTGACAAGTCCGTTGCCAACTTCGCCGAGTTGGCGACCAACTCTTTCTATCTAGTCCCACTTGGCGGTCAGCTATAAACAACTTCCCGGCAACTCCCCTAAGATGGATCACAGTTGTAGTTTTCGGACGTGACTCAGGAGAACGTTGCGGTGGACGGCAGTGAAAGGCCCTCTCCCCAGGAGATCGCAGACATCCTGCGGGAGCGGATCCGCGCCGGTGACCTCAAGGCGGGCGACCGCCTGCCCACGCAGGCGGAG
The DNA here is from genome assembly GCF_055562815.1 of Streptomyces sp. NPDC016677. Taxonomy (NCBI): domain Bacteria; kingdom Bacillati; phylum Actinomycetota; class Actinomycetes; order Kitasatosporales; family Streptomycetaceae; genus Streptomyces; species Streptomyces sp. NPDC016677. The sequence goes on from NZ_JBVHEO010000017.1 coordinate 62,520, forward strand.
CTGTCCGAGGAGTTCGGCGTGGAGCGCGGCGCCGTCCGGCAGGCGCTGCGGTCGCTCCAGGAGGACGGGCTGCTCAGCAACGTCAGCAAGGGCAGCCCGCCCCGGATCGCCGTCCCGGCCCCGGCGCACGGCGAGCCGCAGCCCACGATGGTGGCGCTGGCGCCGCGGCTGACACGGGCGTTCGGGGAGCCGGAGGTGCGGATCGACGTGGTCTGCCACACCTCCGAGACGCTGATGCTCGCCCTCAGCGAGCCGCTCCGCATGATCCACGAGGGCCGTATCCGCCCCCGGTCCATCTCCTTCCGGGTCCTGCTGCCGTCCCGGAACATCAACCTCGCCTTCCCGGTGCTGGTCGACAGCTCCGCCGGTGACAGCACCGGCGGGGCCGATCCCGTGCACGAGCGGTGGCTCCAGATGCGCGACGCCCAGGCCCGGGTCCTCCAGCACAACCTGAACGCCGTACGGTCCACCCAGCGCGTCGATGTCAGCGTCGCCTTCCGCGCGCTGCCCTTCACCCCGCCGATGAAGCTGTACCTGCTCAACGGGGAGGAGGCGCTGATCGGCTACTACATGCTGACCAGGCGTGAGGAGGAGTGGCAGAGCCGGACGCTGGAGATGTACGACGTCCTCGGCTTCGAATCCCTGCTGTTCGCGTTCCTGAAGCGGGACGGCCACCGGGACGGGACGTTCGTCGAGGAATCCCAGAAGTGGTTCGACGCCCTCTGGGAAACCATCACGACGGACCTGACACTCTCCTAGTGACTTCTGATACGCAGCAGAGCACTCCGGTGACCGCGTCGGCCGAGTACTTGCGGAAGTTGACGGCCCCCGTCCGGTACGTCCTGTGGGACCTGGACGGGCCGATCTGCCGGCTGTTCGCCGGGCACCCGGCGGGTGTGATCGCCCGTGACCTGGTGGCCGAGATCGACGCCCGGGGGCTGGGCGGATCGCTGACCGAGCGGGAACGCGCCCACCGCGACCCGCAGGCCGTACTGCTGCGGGTCAGCGAGCGGCACCCCGGCAGCGACCTGGTCGGGGAACTGGAGGAGTGGCTGACCCGGCAGGAACTCGCGGCCGTCCCGGGAGCCCGCCCCACCCCCTACGCCGATCCGCTCATCCGGACGTGGACCGCCCTGGGCGCGGTCTCGGCCGTCACCACCAACAACTCGGCGCGGGTGGCGGCGGCGTACCTGGAGACCCGGGGGCTGACCGGCTGCTTCTCCTCCTTCCACGGCCGCACCGGGGACCTCGGCCTCATGAAGCCCCACCCGCACGCGCTGCTGCGGGCGCTGACCGTCATGGGCGCCGATCCGTCCCAGGCCCTCATGATCGGCGACTCGCCGTCCGACCTCGCGGCCGCGCGGGCCGCCGGGGTCCCGTTCCTCGGGTACGCCCGGAGCGAGGAGACGGCCGCCGCCCTGGTGGACCCGGGCGCCGCCGAGCCGTGTGTCGTCACGGACCTGTCGGACGTACGGGCCGCGCTGCTCGCCCGGGGCCCCTTCGCGCCGCCCTCCGGGAGCGGCCGTCCCGCCCCGGAGGGAACATCCTGATGCGGTAAGGTCCCCGGCACACCACTGGTCGCGGCCGTGCGGGTGACACCCCGCCCTGCACCGCCCCGGCATTGCCTCTACCGTCGTCACACCAGCCCTTTTCGCACCGGAGCGACCAGTGGTCGTACCTCCCGCCGTACCTTTCGTCGTGCCTTTCGTCGTGCCTTCCCCCGTGCCTTCCCCTCCCGGTCCGCTGCGCGACCTCGTGCGGTCGGCCGTCGGTCGGGGGACGTCCGGCCAGGGCCACGACCACCGCGACCACGTCACGCTCCTGCCGCCCCGCGCGGCCGCGCTGCTCGGCCGCGCTCCCGGCGAGAGAGTCACCGTGCGCGTGCGGCGGGCCGGTGCCCCGCCCGTGGTGATCCGGACCTGGTCGGACGAGACGGCCGTCCTGAAGGCCGTACGGGAGGTGCTGCCCGGTGTGCCGGAGTGCCTGGCGCGGTGGGACGGCGGCACGGTCCATACCCATGTGGAGGGCGTCGCCCTCGGGGAGCTCTGCCCGGACGGCAAGCCCGTCGACCGTGTCCTCGTCGAGGCGCTGGCCGATCGGCTCGCGCGGCTGGCCCTGGTGCGCCGTGCCGCGCTGCCGCCGCTGCCGCCCTGGCACCGCGGCCACACGGACGGCCAGGGCTTCCTGCGCACCCTCGCCCACTGCGCCGACGTACAGATCCGGCAGGCCAACTGGCCCGGTTTCGGCGGGCTGTTCACGGCGCTCGGGCTGCCCGAGGACGCCCTGCGGCGGCTGGGGGAGCGGACGCCCTCCCTGACGCGCCGCCCGTTCGGCCTGCTCCACACCGACCTGCACCGCGCCAACGTGATCGTCTCCGACGGCCCGGACGGCCCCCGCCCGACCTGCGTCGGCTGGGAGCCGGCGGGCTACGGCGACCCCCTGCACGACCTGGCGACACACCTCGTACGGATGCGGTACCCGGCCGGTCAGTGGCCCGAGGTGATCGAGGCGTGGGCGGCGGCCGTGCGGGCGGTGCGGCCGGCGGCCGCGCACGGGCTGGACCGGGACCTGCCGCACTACGTCGCCTTCGAACGCGCCCAGTCGGTCTACCCGGACACCGTCCGCGCCGCGCGCTCCCTGGAGGAGTCGTTCAGCGGGGAGCGGCTGGCGGCGGCGACGGAGACGGTGGCGCGGGCCCTGGACGCGGCGGCGGAGCCGCTCCGGCTGCCCCGGGTGCCCGGCGGCGGCGAGATCGAGCGGGCGCTCTTCCGGTGGTGGGCGGCCCGGGACGGGGGCGGACGGCGCCCGCCCGCCCCCGCGCACCGCTGGCGCCGGGACCGGCGGGTGCCCGAGCGGGCGGACTTCCCCGACGCGTACGTGGAGCAGGCGCTGCGCGCGGAGGGCGCCGCCCCCGCGCACCGGGTCTTCAAGGGCACCGGCCACCTGAACACCGTCGTACGGGTGCCGGGCGCCGGCACCCCCGTGGTGGTCCGGCGCGAACTCCCCGTGGACCGCCGCCGGGAGCGGAGCTTCCTCAGCGAGCACTCCGTGCTGCGGGCCATCGAGCAGGCGTCCGTGGAGGTGGCGGCCCCCCGGGTGCTGGCCCTGGGCGAGAGCGGCTCCCGGGACCGGTTCGCGATCCACACGTACGTCGGTCCGGACGACATCGACCGGACCCCCCGCCACCCCGTGCACGGCCTCCTCCCGCACGAGGCGGACGGGCTCGTCGACCAGCTCCGCGCGCTGACCCGCGTGGACTACCGGCAGCTCGACCCGGTCGCCGGGCAGAACGACTTCCACGGCCGGCTGGTCGAGCGGCTCGCGTCGCTCGTCGCCGGACTGCCCGCCGAGTCCCGGCGCCACGCCCGGCTGCTCGGCCTGCCCGACGCCGACCGGCTGCGGCACATCCTGTCCCGGCAGACGGTGACCGAACGCGGCCCCTCCCTCCTGCACGGCGACCTGAACCCGTGGAACCTGGTCCGCCGCGACGACGAGCCGGCGCTGACCATCATCGACTGGGAGCTGGCGGTGGTCGGCGACCCCCTCTACGACCTGGTCCGGCACCTGCACCTCACCCCGGCCCGCCCGGAGATCCGCGCCCGGATGTTCCGCCGCTGGGAACGCTCCCTGCCGTCCGGGCACACCCGTGGCTGGCGCCAGGACTGGAAGGCGTACCGCCGGCTGGAGGCGGTGCGGTCCGCGTACATCGACCTCGACCGCATCGTCACCGGAGAGGGGCTCGACGCGCCCAACGTCCGCCGGGCCGTCGACTCCTACGCCGTCACCCTGGCGGTGGCCACCGGCGCGCTCGGCCTGCCGGCGGGCCGCCTGAGTACGGATGTGCGGCGACGGCTGCGTACGCTCGCCCCATGACCGAGCCCGGCCTGCGCGAGCGCAAGAAGCAGCGGACGTACCGCGTCCTGTCCGACACCGCCGTCCGGCTGTTCCTGGAGCGGGGCTTCGACGCGGTGTCGGTCGCCGAGGTGGCCGCCGCGGCCGAGGTCTCCAAGCCGACGCTGTTCCGGTACTTCCCGGCCAAGGAGGACCTGGTCCTCTACCGGATCGCCGACCACGAGGGCGAGGCCGCGCGGGTGGTGGCCGAGGGGCCGGACCCGGTGACGGCACTGTGGCGGCACTTCCTGGCGGGGCTGGAGCGGTGCGACCCGGTGACCGGGCTGAACGACGACCCCGAGGTGCTCGCCTTCCACCGCCTGCTCTACGGCACCCCCGCCCTCGCCGCCCGGATCCACGCCTACCAGGAACGTTCCGAGGCCGCGCTCGCCGACGCCCTCGGCGGCGACCTGGAGGCCCGGCTGGCGGCGGCCCAGATCATCGCCGTACAGCGCGTCCTCGCGCTGGAGAACTGGCGGCGGATCGCGGCCGGGGAACGGCTCGCGGACGTACGGGAGGACGCCGTGGCCGCGGCCGGGCGGGCGTTCGGACGGCTGGCCGCTGGACTCCCCGATTTTGATAGGCGGTAAATTATTTAACTCGGTAACGCCATTCCGGTACGCTCGGTGGAATGACGTCACCCGAACCCGCCCTCCGGGCCGCCCTCGCCCGGGAACGCGCCCATCACGAGCACTGCCGCGCCGCCCTCGCCGGGATGGTCGACGGTGCCCGGGACCACGTCGTCACCGACGAGGACGTCTCCGCCTCCGGTGCCGACGCCGAGGTCCTCGGACACCGGCTGCGCAGCCGCGCCAAGGCGCTGCGCGAACTGCCCGAGGGGCCGCTGTTCTTCGGGCGGCTGGACCTCGCCGAGGGCCCGCTGCACATCGGGCGGCTGCGGATCTCCGAGCACCCGGCCGCCCCGCCGCTGGTCGTCGACTGGCGGGCCCCCGTCTCCCGCGCCTTCTACCAGGCCACCGCCCGCGATCCACAGGGTGTGGAGACCCGCCGCCGGTTCGGCTGGGCGCCCGGCAGCCGGGGCGACTCCGCCGACCTCACCGGTCTGGAGGACGAGCACCTCGGCCGGGGCGAGTCCCGGGCGAGCGAGATCGTCGTCCGGGAGATCGAACGCCCCCGGGTCGGACCCATGCGGGACATCGCCGCGACCATCCAGCCCGAGCAGGACGACCTCGTCCGCGCCGCCCTGACGGAGTCGCTCTGCGTGCAGGGCGCCCCCGGCACCGGCAAGACCGCCGTCGGGCTGCACCGGGCCGCGTACCTGCTCTACACCCACCCGCGCCGGATGCGGCGCGGCGGGCTGCTGGTCCTCGGGCCCAGCCGTGCCTTCCTCGGCTACATCGAGGAGGTCCTGCCCGCCCTCGGGGAGAGCGGCGTACGGCAGTCGACGCTGACGGAGGAGATCGCCCGGCACCCGGTCACCGGCACCGACGAGGCGCGGACCGCCGCCGTCAAGCACGACGCCCGGATGGCCGAGGTGCTGCGCCGGGCGCTGTACGGGCGGGTGCGCGCCGGGGCCGCGCGGGATCTGGAGGTGCCGGACGGGTCCGTCCGCCGGCGGGTGCCGGCCGAGGAGCTGGCGCGGATCGTGGCGGACGTACGGGCCGAGGAACCCCCGTACGACACCGGGCGGGAGCGGGTACGGGCCCGGATCGTGCGGCACCTCCAGGACCGGGCCGAACGGCGCGGGGAGACCTGTGGCGCGGCCTGGGTGCGGCGGACCGGGCGGTCCCGGCCCCTCGCCGCCTGCCTGGACGCCGTATGGCCCCGGGTGCGGCCCGAGGAGGTCGTCGCCGGGCTGCTGACCGACCCGGTGGCCCTGGCCGAGGCGGCCGAGGGGGTGCTGGACGGTGCGGAGCGGGCGGCGCTGCTGTGGCGGCGTCCGCCGCGGTCGTGGCGGTCGGCGCGGTGGTCCGCCGCCGACCTGGTCCTCCTCGACGAGGCCGCCGGGCTCCTCGACCGCCCCGAGGGGTACGGCCATGTCGTCGTCGACGAGGCGCAGGACCTCTCCCCGATGGAGTGCCGGGCCATCGCCCGCCGGGCCGCCTTCGGTTCGCTCACCGTCCTGGGGGACCTGGCGCAGGGGACCACGCCGTGGGCGGCGCGGTCCTGGCGGACGGTCCTCGGCCACCTCGGCCGGCCCGACGCGGCCGTGGCGGAGCTGACCACCGGGCACCGGGTGCCGAAGGCGGTCGTCGGCCTCGCCAACCGGCTGCTCGGGCGGCTGGACGTGGACGTCCCGGCGGCCCGTTCCCTGCGCGGGGACGGTGAGCTGACGATGCGGCCGGTCGCCGGACCCGGGGACGTACCGGACGCGGTCGTGGCCGCCGTGCGCGCCGCGCTCGTCCGGGAGGGGTCGGTCGGGGTGATCGCGGCCGACGCGGACGTGGACCGGGTGCGCGCGGCCCTCGCCGCCGCCGGGATCGCGGCGGCCGGCCCCGAGGACCCCGGCGCCCGCCCGGCCGTGGTCCCGGCGCGTGCGGTCAAGGGGCTGGAGTACGACCATGTCGTCGCCGTCGAACCGGCGGCGATCGCGGCGGCGGAGGAGCGGGGGCTCAACCGGCTGTACGTCGTCCTGACCCGGGCGGTGTCGCGGCTGGACGTGGTGCACGGGCGGCCGTTGCCGTTCTGAGCGCGGTTCAGGTGAGCGGGCCGCCCGGGGAGAGGGCCAGCTCGGCGAAGCGGTCACCGATGCGCAGGTGGGTGGCGGCGTCCGGGTGCAGGCCGTCGGGCAGCGGGAGTTCGGCGTGGTCGGTCTCGCCGTACAGGGTGCGGCCGTCGAGGTGGCGCAGGTGCGGATCGTCGGCCGCGCGGTCGCGGACGATGCGGTCGAGTTCCGCGCGGACGACGGTGAGGGTGAGCTTTCCGGCGGCGACCTCGGCGGGGTCGCCGGCGGCGTGGAAGCCGAGCCGGCCCTCGGCGAGCGCGGCGGGGTCGAAGGCGGTGGGGCCGGGGGTGTCCTCGTGCAGGGGGCAGTAGAGGGGGGAGATCACCAGGAGCGGGGTCGTCGGGTGGCCCTCGCGGATGGTGTCCAGGAAGCCGTGCACGGCCGGGCCGAAGGCGCGCAGCCGCATCAGGTCGGCGTTGACGAGATTGATGCCGATCTTGACGCTGATCAGGTCGGCGGGGGTGTCCCGCATCGCGCGGGCGGTGAACGGGTCGAGCAGGGCGCTGCCGCCCAGCCCCAGGTTGACCAGCTCCACCCCGGCGCGCAGGGCGGCGCGGGCGGGCCAGGTGCCGGTGGGGTGCGCGGCGTCCGAGCCGTGGCTGATCGAACTGCCGTGGTGCAGCCAGACCTTGCGGCCCCGGTCGGGGAGGGGCTCGGCGGGGGCGTCGGCGCGCAGGGCGACCAGCTCGGTCGTCTCGTTGTGCGGCAGCCAGATCTCGACGTCCTTGTCGCGGTCCGGCAGGTCCGTGAAGCGCAGGGTGGCGGGGGCGCCGGTGCGGTGCTCGGTGCTGCCCGTGCTCAGGTCGACGGTGAGGGTGTGGCCGCCGGTGGCGGTGGCCCGGGCGTGCGGGACGCCGTCGACGAGGAGTTCGTAGACGCCGTCCGGGCGGGGCGGGGCGCCGGTGTAGAGGCGCTTGGTGGGGAGGGTGTCCAGCTCGACGGTGGTGGCGCGGGTGCGCAAGGCCAGCCGTACGCCGGAGGGCTGGCTCTCGGCCAGGGCGAGCTGCGGGTCGGCGCACTGGGCGCGGGCGCGGGCGGGGAGCCGGTGCGGCAGCAGGCCGTGCGGGGTGCGTTCGAGGTCGAGGGCGCCGCGGAGGAGACCTGGGGTGTCGAGGGCGATGGTGTGCATGGTCAGTGACCTGTCGGTGAGGGGGCGGGGGCCGCGGGCCAGTTGCGCAGCAGGGCGTCGAGGGCGTCCAGGACGCGGGTCCAGGACTCGTCGGGGCCGGGGGAACTGTGGCTGAAGCTGCCGCCCAGCTCCATGCTGACGTAGCCGTAGAAGACGCTGCCGAGGAGACGGACGGCGTGGGTCTGGTCGGGTTCGGTCAGGTCGTAGCCGCGCAGCAGCGCCCGCGTCAGCTGGGCCTGCCGGACGCCCGCGCTGGCGGCGGCGGTCTCCGGGTCGAGCCGGAGCTGGGCCGCGGCGAAGCGGCCGGGGTGCTCGCGGGCGTAGTCGCGGTAGACGTTGGCCAGGGCGGTCAGGGCGTCCCGGCCGGCCCGTCCGGCGAGCGCGTCGGCGGCCCGGTCGGCCAGCTCGTCGAGGGCGAGCAGGGTGATGCCGGTCTTCAGCTCCTGGGAGTTCCTCAGGTGGGAGTAGAGGCTCGCGACCTTGACGTCGAACCGCCTGGCCAGCGCCGACACGGTCACCTGCGCGAAGCCGGCCTCGTCCGCCAGCTCGGCACCGGCTGAGATCAGCCGCTCCCTGGTCAGTCCGGCTCTTGCCATGAGGGTCCTTTCATTTGCCTAAAACAGTATGGCATTGCCTAAACCCTTTAGGCAACGGGGTGAGGTCGACGTCGGTCTGGCGGAGACCGGCGCCCGGCTGCTGGAGCCGGGGGCGCATCGGGGTGGCGCGGGGCGGCTAATAGTATTAGCCTTTAGGTTATGAGTAATAGCGAAGGTGTGGGCGAGACCGCGTTCCTCGACGTCGACGGCGGCCGGCTGGCGTACGAGGTGGCCGGCAGCGGACCGCTGGTGGTCCTGGTGCACGGGATGGGGGACAACCGGGCGGCCTTCCGGGAGGTGGCCGCCCGGCTGGTCGCGGGCGGGTACCGGGTCGCCGCGACGGATCTGCGGGGGCACGGCGGGTCCAGCGCCGGCTGGGCGTCGTACACCCGTACCGACACGGCTCGCGACGTCCTCGCCCTGATCCGGCACCTGGGCGGTCCCGCCGTCGTCGTCGGGCACTCCTTCGGCGGCGGTGCCGCCACCGTCGCCGCGGCCGAGGAGCCGGGTCTGGTCGACGGCGTCGTCGAGATCGGCCCGTTCACCCGCCCGCAGAAGGCCGACGTCCGCGCGCTCTTCTCGAACGCCCGGTACCGCAAGGGCATGGCCCTGCTGATGGGCGCGGGCCTGCTGCGCAGCGTGCGGCTGTGGAAGCGCTACCTGCGCCACGCCTGCCCCGGCGCCAGGCCCGCCGGGTTCGACGCGCACCTCGCCGCGCTGGAGGCCGATCTGCGCCGGCCCGGCCGGATGGCCGTGCTCGGCAAGGTGGGCATGGCCTCGCCCGGCGACGCCGGCGCCCGGCTCGCCGACGTCCGCTGCCCCGCCCTGGTGGTGATGGGCACGCTCGATCCCGACTGGCCCGACCCCCGGGCGGAGGGGGAGGGCGTCGTGGCCGCCCTGCCGGCCGGGCTGGGCCGCCTGGAACTGGTCGAGGGCGCGGGCCACTACCCCCACACCCAGTTCCCCGGCACGGTCGCCGCGCTCGTCCTGGACTTCCTGGCGGAGGTGCGGCGTGGCTAGGGCGGCGCTGTCCCCGGGCGCGGTCGTGGACGTCGCCCTCGCGATCCTCGACGAGAAGGGGCCCGAGGCGCTCACCCTCGCGGCGGTGTCCGCCCGGGCCGGGGTGGCCACCCCGTCCCTGTACAAGCACGTACGCAACCTCGCCGAACTGCGCGCCCTGGTCTCCGCCCGCGTCATCGGCGACCTCGCCGACCAGGTCGGGGAGGCGGTCCTCGGCCGCTCGGCCGACGAGGCGGTCCGCGCGCTGCTGACGGCCTGGCGGCGCTACGTCCAGCAGTACCCGCACCGCTACACGGCCACCCTCCAGAGCCCGGACCCGCGCACCACCGAGGTCGGCGACCGGCTGATCGGCATCATCGCCGCCGCCCTGCGCGCCTACGGCCTGGAGGACTCCGCCGCCGTCCACGCCATCCGCTGCCTGCGCGCGGCCGTCCACGGGTTCGCCGTACTGGAGGCCCAGGGCGGCTTCGGACTCCCCGAGGACATGGACGACAGCTACGACCTGCTGATCCGCATGCTGACGGCGGGACTGCGCGCACCGGGATCGGCCGGTTAGCCCCGAGGCCGGGCAGTCCGGTGGGGCCGGCCAGTCCGGTGGGGCCGGGCAGTCCCCGCACCCCGCCGGCCTCAGCCCTTGACGGCCTCCGCGATCCGCCGCGCTGCCTCGGCCGGGGTGAGGCGCGTGGTGTCGACGACCTCGGCCTCGGCGTGCAGCCAGGTGCGGGCGGCCTCGGCGTAGGGCTCCAGGTACTGGAGACGGAACGAGGAGTCCGGGCCGACGGCCGTGTCACCCGCGATGCGCTCGCGCAGGGCCGCCCGGTCGGCGTGGAGGACGAAGTGCCGTACCGGGGCGCCGTGCCGGTCGAGGCCGGTGCTGATCTCACGCCAGTACTGCTCGACCAGGACCGTCATCGGCACCACCAGGGTGCCGCCGGTGTAGTCGAGCACCCGGCGGGCGGTCTCGACGACGAGCGGTCGCCACGGCGGCCAGTGCTGGAAGTTCTCCGCCCCGGCGCCGGGCAGTTGCGGCTTGATGTCCATGAGCGTCTCGCCGACCTTCTCGGCGTCGAACACCCGCGAGTCCGGGATCAGCCGCTGCACGAGCGCGGCGGTCGTGGTCTTGCCCACGCCGTGGGTGCCGTTGAGCCATACGATCACGGGCGCTCACGGTAGCGGGCCGGGGCCGCCGCGCGCGGCCCGGGGGCGCGGGGCGGGGGCGACTGTTGCAAGCAGCTTGCTTGCAATAGTTAGCAGAGTCGTGCATCGTGGAGGCATGGCATCGCTCAACGTCGGCAGTCTCGGTGAGTACCTGCGCGAGCAGCGGCGCAGTGCGCAGCTGTCGCTGCGGCAGCTCGCCGACGCCGCGGGGGTGTCCAATCCGTACCTGAGCCAGATCGAGCGCGGGCTGCGCAAGCCGAGCGCGGAGGTGCTCCAGCAGGTCGCCAAGGCGCTGCGGATCTCCGCCGAGACGCTGTACGTGCGGGCCGGGATCCTGGATGCCGAGCGGGACCGGGAGGAGTACCGACGGGACGGCGCGACGACGGCCGTCATCCTCGCCGATCCCACGCTCACCGAGCGGCAGAAGCAGGTGCTGCTCCAGATCTACGAGTCCTTCCGCAAGGAGAACGGGTTCGTGGCCGGCGCGCGGGACACGGCGGAGGCTCAGGACGCGGAGGGGGGCGACGGCGCCCCCGGCGGTGCCCCCGGCGTTGCCCGCGACGACGTGCGCGACGACGTGCGCGACGACACCTCCATACGTGGCCCGCGCGCGGCCGACGCGCGTACCCGCGGGACCGGCGGCGACGACGCCGCCCCGCGGCGGACGGCCGGGTAGGAAGCGGCCACCGGCCGCCGGCCCCGCGCGGGAGACCCGTACAACGCTCCGAAAACCCTCAGCCGAACGTGATCCGGGAGGACCGTCACCATGGCCATCACCGACGATCTGCGCAAGACCCTCAGCGACCCCACGCCGCTCTACTTCGCCGCGGGCACCGCCGACCTGGCCTGGCAGCAGGCCAAGAAGGTGCCCGTCCTGGTGGACCAGCTGCGCACCGAGGCCCCCGCCCGTATCGAGGCCGTGCGCAACACCGACCCCAAGGCCGTCCAGGAGAAGGCGAGCGCCCGCGTCAAGGAGACGCAGGGGACGCTCCAGACCAAGGTCAACGAGTTCATCGGCTCCCTCGACACCGACCTCAAGAAGCTCGGTGAGACCGCCCAGGACCTCGCGCTGCGCTCGGTCGGCGTGGCCGCCGAGTACGCCGTGAAGGCCAAGGAGACCTACGAGAAGGTCGCCGAGCACGGCGAGCAGGCCGTGCGGACCTGGCGCGGCCAGGCCGCCGAGGGCATCGAGGACGTCGCCGAGGAGGTCGAGGAGCTGGCCGTGGCCGTCGAGCCGAAGGCCGAGCCGGTCAAGGTCGAGGAGGAGAAGTCCGCCACGGCCACCCCGGTGGCGACTCCGGCGACCGCCGCCGCCGCGGCGAAGAAGACCCCCGCCGCCCGCAAGGCCCCGGCGAAGAAGACCGCCACCACCAGCACGACCGCCGGCACCAAGAAGTCCACGCCGTCCGCCAAGTGACGACGGCGGGGGCGACGGACCGGGCACCCTCGGGGTGCCCGGTCCGTTGTACGGGTACGGTGACGGCGTAGGGACGACCCGAGTCTGGTGGTGGACGTTGTGCTGATGCAGGGGTTCGCGGGCTTCATGTGGCTGCTGAGCATGGCCCTGATCGTGTTCAGCGGCTTCGCGTTGATCGACGCGGCCACGCGCCGTGAGGACGCCTACCGCGCGGCCGACAAGAAGACCAAGCCGTTCTGGCTGATCATCCTCGGCCTCGCCTTCGTGGTGAACCTGATCTTCAACATCCTGTCGTTCCTGCCGGTCATCGGCCTCATCGCCACGATCGTGTACATGGTCGACGTACGCCCCGCGCTGCGCGGCCTGCCGGGCGGCGGCCGCAACACCCGCCGGGGCAGCAGCAGCGACGGTCCGTACGGGCCGTACAACGGGGGCCGCTGACCCCCGCGCGGGCCGACGGCTCAGGCCACCCGGTCCAGCAGCACCACGGCCACGTCGTCCGCCAGCTCGCCGCCGTTCAGCCGGCGGACCTCGGTGACGGTGGCCCGCAGCAGCGCCTCCCCCCGCAGGCCCTCCTCGCGCTGCCGGCGCACCAGCTCCACCATGCCGTCCTGCCCGAGCCGTTCCCGGCCCTCGCCGACATGGCCCTCGATCAGCCCGTCGGTGTAGAGCATCAGGCTCCACTCGGCCCCCAGCTCCACCTGCGTCCGGGGCCAGCGCGCCCCCGGCAGCAGCCCGAGCGCCGGGCCGTTGTTGTCGTACGGCAGCAGCCGCGCGGGTACGCCGGGACGGGCGATCAGCGGTGCCGGGTGCCCGGCCAGGCACAGCCCGGCCCGGCGGCCGTCCGGCGCGATGTCCACGGTGCACAGCGTCGCGAAGATCTCGTCGTCCCCGCGCTCGTGCTCCAGCACCTCCTGGAGCGTGCCCAGCAACTGGTCGCCGCAGAGCCCCGCCAGGGTCAGCGCCCGCCAGGCGATCCGCAGCTCCACGCCGAGCGCCGCCTCGTCCGGGCCGTGCCCGCAGACGTCGCCGATCATGGCGTGCACGGTGCCGTCGGGGGTGCGGACGACGTCGTAGAAGTCGCCGCCGAGCAGGGCGCGGGAGCGGCCGGGGCGGTAGCGGGCGGCGAACCGCAGCGGGGAGCCGTCCAGCAGCGGGGTCGGCAGCAGGCCGCGCTCCAGCCGGCGGTTCTCCTGGGCGCGCAGCCTGCCCTCGGCCAGCCGCCGCTCGGCGGAGTCGGACCGCTTGCGCTCGACGGCGTACCGGATGGCGCGGCTCAGCAGCCGTCCGTCCAGTTCGTCGCGGAAGAGGTAGTCCTGGGCGCCGACCGCCACCGCCTCGGCGCCGCGCTCGGCGTCGGACGACGAGGTGAGGGCGAGGACGGCGTGCCGGGGCGCGAGTTCCAGTACGTGCTTGAGGACCGCCAGTTCGTCGTCGTCCGCGCCGCCGGGGGCGGGCAGGGCGAGGTCCAGCAGGATGCAGTGGACGTCGTGGGTCAGCAGCCGCTCGGCCTCGGTGAGGTTGCGGGCGGTGCGGACGCGGATCGGCTTGCCGGTCTGGTCCAGCAGGTCGGGCACGATGGGCGAGCCGGCCGGGTCGTCCTCGATGAGCAGCAGGGTGAGGTTGGTGTGCGCGGCGGGTTCGGCGGCGGCCGGCTCCTGGCGGGAGTCCTGCCCGCCGGTGCCTGCGCCGGTGCCGGTGCCTGCGCCGCTGCCGGTGTCTCGGGCGGTGTCCTTCCGTGGTGGGGCCTGTTCGACTGAAGGGCCGCCGTCATGGGACGCGGCCTGCGCCTGACCACTCTCCGCGGCCGGGATCGCTCTCTGCCGCGGTACGGGTACGGGCATCGTCTTGGTTCCTTCCCTCCCCCCGAGGGCACGGCGGGGCGAGGGACCTCGACCCACCGACGGGGACCATAGCGGGTGCCGGGCGGGCAGCGGAATGGCGCGCGGCACGTCGGCTTGCCAACGTCCACTGTCATATGCCGCGTTCCGTAACGCAGTTGGACAGCCGTCCGGGCTCCGGGGGATGACGAACGTCACGTCGCCGCGCGGGCGGTACCGGGCGGCGGCGTGGAGTCGGTCACGTGGTGTGCCTCACGCCCGCCCGTGTCACGCGCCCTCACTCCTCGGGCCGGACCACCCCGAGGATCGGCATGGTGCCCGCGCCCGCGACCGTCACCGAGCGCCCCGGCCGGGGGGCGTGCACGACCTTGCCGTCGCCGACGTACATTCCCACGTGGCTGGCGTCGTCGAAGTAGATGATCAGGTCGCCGGGCCGCATGTCCTCCACGGCCACGCGCCTGAGCTGCCGCCACTGCTCCTGCGAGGTGCGCGGGATGCCCTGGCCGGCCGAGGCCCAGGCCTGTGACGTGAGCCCGGAGCAGTCGAAGGACGCCGGGCCCTCGGCGCCCCACACGTACGGCTTGCCGATCTGGGCCGTGGCGTACCGCACCGCCTTCGCGCCCCGCTCGGTGGCCTCCTCGCCGATCCCGTCGAGGACGCCGGAGTCGAGCCAGGCGCTCTGCGCCCGCCGCGCCGCCTCGCGCTCCAGCCGGGCGAGGCGCTTCTTCTCCTCCTTCTCCAGCGCGGACTCCAGCTTCTCGGCCGCCGCGATCCGCTGTTCCACCGTCTTCCGCGCGGCGGCCTTCGCCGCGCGGTTGGCCTCCATCCGCTCCCACTGCTCGGAGGCGTCCGCCGTGTAGGTCTTCAGGGCCGCCTGCGCGCGCTTCATCTCCCCGAGCAGGCCCTTGGTGGCGCGCTGGCCCTGGAGCACCCGGCCCGCGCCGTCCAGGAACTCCTGCGGGTCGTCGCTGAGCATCAGCCTGGCCTCGTCGGGCAGGCCACCGGTGCGGTACTGGGCACGGGCCGAGGCGGCGGCGCGCGCCTCCAGGCCGTCCAGTTCCTCCTGGCCCTCGACGATCTTCTCGGCCAGCTCGACGACCTGCGCGGACTGCTGCTCGGCCCGCTCCTCGGCCGCGTTGTACGCGTCGGTGGCGGCGGCGGCCTCCCGGTAGAGCCGGTCGAGCTTGTCGCGTACGGCTTCCAGGTCCTCGTCCGGGGTGACGGTGACCGCCGGGGCCGGGACGGGGCCCGGGTCCGCGAACGCCGTGCCCGGTGTGGTCAGCACCGTCACCGCGCAGACCACGGCCACGGCCGCGGTGATCAGGCCACGCTTCCCCGAACCCATATCTGTGCCCCCACGCTGGTCAACCGTCGGTAACGCCCCGTTTCCCCGGGGATCGTGCCATGTCGGATCGCGGAGCGACAGAGGCAGTCAGAGACCGACAGAAGCCGTTCTTTTCCCCGTTGTCCCGCAGGAACACCTCGTCCCCCGAGCGCACCTCGCCCCCCAGGCGCACCTGACCCCCGAGCCGCACCACACCTCCCGCCGAGCCGCACCGCACCTCCCGCCCAGGTGACGAACGGCACGAAACGATCGTTCCCGGCAGCCCAGCGCCCCAGCGCCCCAGCGCCCCAGCGCCCCGCCGCCCCGCAGAAGTCACCCGCGCGGCGCCAACGCCCCCCACCGCACCGTCACTTCCCCCTGCCGCCATCGCACCGGCCCGTCCGTCACCGGCCAGTCGGCCGTGAGGTCCCGCACCGCGCGCATCCACCGCTGGCGGGCGCCGTAGGAGGCGTAGGGCGCGGCGGCGGCCCAGGCGCGGTCGAAGTCGCGCAGGAAGGCGTGGACCGGCTCGCCGGGGACGTTGCGGTGGATCAGCGCCTTCGGCAGCCGTTCGGCCAGGTCCGAGGGGCGGTCCAGGGAGCCGAGGCGGGTCGCGAAGGTGACCGTGCGCGGCCCCTCGGGCCCCAGCGCCACCCACACGTGCCGCCGCCCGATCTCGTCGCAGGTGCCCTCGACCAGCAGTCCGCCCCGGGAGTGTCCGGTCGCCGGGGCGAGCCGCGCGCACAGCCGCCGCCACACCGCGGCGACCTCGGCCTCGTCGTACTGGCGCAGCACGTTCGCCGCGCGGACCAGCAGGGGCCGCCCGGGGAGCGGGATCTCGAAGCCGCCGTGCCGGAAGCCGAGGCCCTCGCGCGCGTACGGCTGGGCCGCCGCGACCCGCGCCGGGTCGATCTCGACGCCCACGACACGCGCGCGTGGCGCCACGCCCCGCAGCCGGTGCAGCAGCTCGACGGCGGTCCAGGGGGCCGCCCCGTACCCGAGGTCGACGGCGACGGGGTCGCCGGCCCGGCGCAGTTCGGCGCCGTGGGTGGCCGCGATCCACCGGTCCATGCGGCGCAGCCGGTTCGGATTGGTCGTCCCGCGCGTGACCGTGCCCACGGCGCGGGACCCCCCGCTCGCCGAACGGATCCGGGAATGAGGGACGGGCGCGGCGCGGGGTGGCATGCCTACGAGGGTAAGCGGCGGGCCGGAGCCGGACCGCGCTGTCCGGAGGTACGCGTACGCAGCCACGCATCGAACGGTTGAGCGATCAATGGCAATGATTCGGTAAAAGCGAGGAAACCGGAATGAGGCACAGCGCTCCCGCGTTCCACTCCGGTGGAGGGCGAGGCGCGCCCTCCGGACCGGCCGCCCGCAGCAAGGAGGAACGCCCCGTGAGCCAGTACGCCGGCAGGCTCGGGCGTCGTTCGGCGGCGGCCCCCGCGCGCCTGCGGCCCCGCCGCAGGCCCCGTCGCGTCGCCATGCTCTCCGTGCACACCTCACCGCTGCACCAGCCCGGCACGGGCGACGCCGGCGGCATGAACGTCTACATCGTGGAACTGGCGCAGCGCCTGGCCGCGATCAACATCGAGGTCGAGGTCTTCACCCGGTCCACCACCGCCACCCTCCCGCCGACCGTGGAGCTGTCCCCCGGCGTCCTGGTCCGGCACGTCGACGCCGGCCCCTACGAGGGCCTCGCCAAGGAGGACCTCCCGGCCCAGCTGTGCGCCTTCACGCACGGCGTGATGCAGGCGTGGGCGGGCCACCGCCCCGGCTACTACGACCTCGTCCACTCGCACTACTGGCTCTCCGGCCACGTCGGCTGGCTCGCCGCCCAGCGCTGGGGCGCCCCCCTGGTGCACGCCATGCACACCATGGCCAAGGTCAAGAACGCCAACCTGGCCGAGGGCGACACCCCCGAACCCGCCGCCCGCGTCATCGGCGAGACCCAGATCGTCACCGCCTCCGACCGGCTGATCGCCAACACCGAGGAGGAGGCCGGCGAGCTGGTCCGGCACTACGCCGCCGACCCCGCGCGCGTGGCCGTCGTCCACCCCGGCGTCAACCTCGACCGGTTCCGCCCCGCCGACGGCCGCGCCGCCGCCCGCGCCCGCCTCGGCCTGCCCCAGGACGCCCTGATCCCCCTCTTCGCGGGCCGTATACAACCCCTCAAGGCCCCCGACGTGCTCCTGCGCGCCGTGGCCGTCCTGCTCGCCGAACGCCCCGAGCTGCGCTCCCGCGTCGTCGTCCCCGTCGTCGGCGGTCCCAGCGGCAGCGGCCTCGCCAAACCGGAGGGCCTGCAGAAGCTGGCGGCCCGGCTCGGCATCGCGGACGTCGTACGGTTCCGCCCGCCCGTCGGACAGGACCAGCTCGCCGACTGGTTCCGGGCCGCGTCCGTGCTGGTGATGCCGTCCTACAGCGAGTCCTTCGGCCTGGTCGCCATAGAGGCGCAGGCGGCCGGCACTCCGGTGCTCGCCGCGGCGGTCGGCGGTCTGCCGGTCGCGGTGCGCGACGGACGGACCGGCTTCCTGGTGAACGGCCACGATCCGGCCGCGTACGCGCGCGTACTGCGCGATTTCGCCGACAATCCCGAACTCGTGCCCCGCATGGGCGACGCCGCCGCCCGGCACGCGCGGTCCTTCGGCTGGGACACGGCCGCCGCCGCCACCGCCGACGTCTACGCGGCCGCGATGCAGTCCCACCGCCGTCGCGTACCCTCCCACCATGGCTGACGATGCACAGCGGACGGCGGCGCGGACCGTCGAGGAGGCCCTGCGGGACGCCGGCCTGGAGTGGGAGAGCCCCGAGCCCGGCAGCTACGTCGTCACGCTCCCCGGCACCCGCAAGCTCTCCACCACCGTCTCCCTGATCGCGGGCCGCCACTCCCTCTCCCTCAACGCCTTCGTCATCCGCCACCCCGACGAGAACGAGCCGGGCGTCCACCGCTGGCTGCTGGAGCGCAACCTCAGGCTCTACGGCGTCAGTTACGCCGTCGACCGCCTCGGCGACATCTACGTCACCGCCCGCCTCCCCCTCCCCGCCGTCACCCCCGACGAGATCGACCGCCTGCTCGGCCAGGTCCTGGAGGCCGCCGACGGCGCCTTCAACACCCTGCTCGAGCTGGGCTTCGCGAGCGCGATCCGCAAGGAGTACGAGTGGCGCACGGCACGCGGTGAGCCGACCCGCAACCTGGACGCGTTCAAGTCGCTCACCCAGCGCCCCACCGGGGACGACGCCGGCTGAACAGCCTGTTAATGTGCGGCGGTTCACTCCCTTCTCCACTGAGAGGCCGTGCATGAGCACAGGCAGAACCGGCACCGTGGCCGCGGCGCTCGCGGGAGCGCTCGCCCTCGCGGCGTTCACCGCCCCGGCCGCGGAGGCCGCCGACACCGGGATATCGGTGTCCCAGGTGGTCCTGAACAAGGGCAAGCCCATCGTGGTGGGCACCACCGCCGAGGTCGAACCGACGATCAGCTTCCACGTCAGCTGGCCGGCGGGCTACTCCATGAGCACCGTGGACTTCAGCCCGTTCCTGTACCACGGCACCACCGCCGCCAAGGGCGCCGAGTCCGGCGGCATCTACGCGGGCTCGTACACCTGTTACGAGGACGGCACCCGCGCCGCCGACTGCGAGGGCACCCTCTACATCGACCCGCCCTACCGGCTGGACTCCAACAACGACGCCACCACCTGGAAGCTCGCCTTCCACGCCATGCTGTGGACCAAGTCCGGCCAGGTGAAGTCCGAGGAGTACCTGACCGGGAAGGGCAGCGTCGCGGTCAAGCGGGCCGCGAAGGTCACCGTCAACGCCGCCCCGGAACCGGTCGCCAAGGGCAAGACCCTCACCGTCACCGGCACCGCCACCCGCGCCGACTGGGTCAAGCACAAGTACACCGGCTTCGGCGACAAGCTGGCCAAGCTCCAGTTCCGCGAGGCCGGCACCAGCGGCTACAGCACGGTCAAGACGGTCCGCGCGAACTCCACCGGCGCCCTGAAGACCACGGTCAAGGCGGCCACGGACGGCTACTGGCGCTGGACGTTCGGCGAGACGGCCACCACCGGCGGCGCGACGGCCGCCGGGGACTACGTCGACGTCAGGTGAGCGCCGTGGCCGTACTGGTCCGGTAGCGGCCGGGGGTCACCCCCACCAGCTTCTTGAAGTGCCGGGTCAGATGGGCCTGGTCGTAGAAGCCGGTGGCGGTGGCCACGTCGGCCGGGGCGTCGCCCGCGAGCAGCAGCCGCCGGGCCCGGTCCACCCGGCGGGACATCAGGTACTGGTGCGGCGCGATCCCGTACGCCCCGCTGAACGCCCGTACCAGGTGGGCCGGATGGGCCGGCAGCAGACCGGTGGCCTCCGCCAGGCTGAGCCCGTCGACCAGCCGCTCGTCGAGCAGCTCCCGCAACCGCCGCGCCAGCGCCGGGTCCCGGCGCACCGGCCGCGCGCCCGCCGGCCGCAGATGCGTACGCAGCCGCTCGCCGATCAGCGTCAGCCGGCTCTCCGCCTCCAGTTCCTCCCCGGGCTGCGTCAGCGCGCCGTGCAGCTGTCCCACCCGCCGCCGCAGCACCGGGTCCCGCAGGTCCGGCCGGTCCACGGCCGGCCCGATCAGATCGTCCCCCAGCCGGGAGCCGTCGAGGTACAGCACCCGCTTGCGGAAGCCGCCCGGCGTGGCGGGGGAGCCGTTGTGCGGGACGTGCGGCGGCAGCAGGGTCACTGTGTCGTGCGGGGTGCCGTGCTCGTGCCGGTCCAGGTCGTACCGTACGGCCCCGTCGTCCACGATCAGCAGCGTCCACGCCTCGTGCACGTGCATCGGGTAGGCGTACTCGGTGAACCGGGCGTGGAAGACCTCCACGACGCCCGGGACGCGCGGACGCCAGGCGGAGACGGCGGTGCCGTCCCGGTGTGCGCTCCTGGGTGCGGCCATGCAAAAAACGTACAAGACCGGTCGGCGGGCCGGCCGCCATGCTCGGATCATGGAAGGCACGACTGACACCGGACCCGTCCGCTTCGACACCAAGATCGCCGTACTGCTTCGCGCGGACCTGGAGACCTGGCAGCGCCTGAACGTGACCGCGTTCCTGGTCAGCGGCCTGGGCCCGCAGGTCCCCGAGGTGGTCGGCGAGCCGTACGAGGACGCGGACGGCGTCCCCTACCTCCCCATGTTCCGGCAGCCGGTCCTGGTCTTCGAGGGCACGAAGGAGACCCTGAGGACGGCCCACACCCGCGCCCTGACCCGCGCCCTGCCCCGCTCCGTCTTCACCGCCGACCTCTTCACCACCGGCAACGACCGCGACAACCGCGCGGCGGTACGCGCCGTCCCCACCGCCGACCTGGACCTGGTGGGCCTCGCGGTGTACGGGCCGAGGAACGCGGTGGACAAGGTGCTGAAGGGGGCGCGGATGCATCCGTGAGTGCCTCGGGAGGCCCTCAAGGGGGGGGTATTACGGTTGAAACCATCGAAAACGTCGAAACCGTCGAAATCGTTGAAACCGTCACCGAGGAGGCCCCCCGATGCGCAGCGTGACCTACGCGATGAACGTCTCGCTCGACGGTTACATCGTCGGGCCGGACGGCGGCATCGATTGGTCGGAACCCGACCCGGACGTCTTCCGCTTCTGGCTCGACGAGACCCGGGACATCGGCGTCCACCTGCTGGGACGACGGCTGTACGAGGCGATGCTGTACTGGGAGACCGCCGACCAGGACCCGTCGCTCGACGAGCCGTCGCTCGAATGGGCCGCGCTGTGGAAGCCGCTCCCCAAGGTGGTGTTCTCCCACTCCCTCACGGCGGTGGAGGGCAACGCCCGCCTGGCCTCCGGCAGTCCGGCGGAGGAGATCGAGCGGTGGCGGGCCGAGCCGGGGGAGGGCGACATCGCGATCGGCGGCGCGACCCTGGCCGCCGACGTGGCCGCGTCGGGCCTGATCGACGAGTACCGCACCCTGGTCTGTCCGGTGCTGCTCGGCGGCGGCATCCCGTTCTTCCCCCGGCACGAACGCCGGGTCGACCTCGAACTGGTCGAGACCCGCACTTTCGGGTCGGGGGTCGTTTATCTCCGCCACCGCGTGGTGCGACAGGGTCCCCTCAGGCCCGGCTGACCTCCTGCTCGGTACCGGTCGCGGTGCCCTCGGCGATCGCGGACGCCTCCGCCGGCAGGCGCCGCATCAGTACCGCGTACCCGAGCCCGGCCACCGTGCCGATCACCGCGCACATGCCCCACAGCCACGCGGCGCCGTACCGGTCGATGACGAAACCGCTCATCAGCGGCGCGACCAGCGCGGCGACGGACCAGGACATGCTGTACATGCCCTGGTACCGGCCGCGCCCCCGCGCCGGGGAGAGCTGGACGACCAGCCCCGTCTGGGTCGGCGCGTTGACGATCTCGGCCAGGGTCCAGACGCACACCGTGAGGGCGAAGACGCCGACCGACCCGGCGAAGGCGGTGAGCCCGAACCCGTACCCGGCGAGCAGGGACGACACGATCAGCAACCGCCGGGGATCGCGGTGCTCGATGAAGCGGGTCACCGGGATCTGGAGTACGACGATGAGCACGCCGTTGACGGCGATGGCCAGGCCGTAGTCGGCCGCCGAGAACCCGGCGTTCCCCATCGCCACCGGCAGCCCCACGGACCCCTGCTGAAAGATCAGCGCCACCAGGAACGACAACCCCACGACACCCATGAACCGCCCGTCGCGCAGCACCGTGCCCAGCGATACGGGAACCTCGTCGGCCGTGGCCGCCCGGAGCTTCGGCCGGGACTCGGGCACCTTCAGGAAGACGACGACCGCGCAGACCAGCGTCATCCCCGCCTCGATCAGGAACCCGGCGAGATAGCTGAACTCCGCGATGAACCCGGCCGCCATGGACGACACGGCGAACCCGAGGTTGATCGCCCAGTAGTTCAACGAGAAGGCCCGCACCCGGTCCTCGGGCCGCACGATGTCCGCCATCATCGCCTGCACGGCCGGCCGCGAGGCGTTGGAGGCCGCGCCCACCAGGAAGGCGACGGCCGCGATGGCCACCGGGTGCTGCATGAACCCGAGCAGCGCGACGGACGCGGCCGTCGACGTCTGCGCCACCAGCAGCGTCGGCCGCCGCCCCAGCCGGTCGGCCATCACCCCGCCGGCCAGCGAGGAGATCACCCCGCCGAGCCCGTGCAGGGAGGCGACGAGACCGGCGTACGAGGCGGAGTAGCCGCGGTCCAGCGTCAGGTACAGCGCCATGAACGTGGCGACGAAGGCACCGAGCCGGTTGACGAGGGTGCTGGTCCACAGCCACCAGAACTCGCGGGGGAGCCCCGAGACGGACTCCCGGACGGCACGTATCGGACCGGCGGCTGGCATGGACCCCCCGTAGAGCAGATGTAAGCACCGCAGCAGCAAGCACACCTTACTCAGCCGTCGTCCCGGCGACCACTGGATTAACACCCGCCCCGGGCCGTCCGCCCACCGGGCACCGGGGGCGGTCGCCGCAGGGCGTCGATTACGCTCGGACCCATGGCCGACGCACCGTACAAGCTGATCCTCCTCCGCCACGGCGAGAGCGAGTGGAACGAGAAGAACCTGTTCACCGGCTGGGTGGACGTCAACCTCACCCCGAAGGGCGAGAAGGAGGCGACGCGCGGCGGTGAGCTGCTGAAGGACGCCGGCCTGCTCCCCGACGTCGTGCACACCTCCCTCCAGAAGCGCGCCATCCGCACCGCGCAGCTCGCCCTGGAGTCCGCCGACCGCCTCTGGATCCCGGTCAACCGCTCCTGGCGCCTGAACGAGCGCCACTACGGCGCCCTCCAGGGCAAGGACAAGGCCCAGACCCTCGCGGAGTTCGGCGAGGAGCAGTTCATGCTGTGGCGCCGCTCCTACGACACCCCGCCGCCGGCGCTCGCCAACGACGCCGAGTACTCCCAGTTCTCC
Source organism: Streptomyces sp. NPDC016677 (assembly GCF_055562815.1). NCBI lineage: Bacteria > Bacillati > Actinomycetota > Actinomycetes > Kitasatosporales > Streptomycetaceae > Streptomyces > Streptomyces sp. NPDC016677. Next base: position 85,489 of record NZ_JBVHEO010000017.1, read on the forward strand.
GACCCGCGCTACGCGGCCCTCCCGCCCGAGCTGCGCCCGCAGACGGAGTGCCTGAAGGACGTCGTCGCGCGGATGCTCCCGTACTGGTTCGACTCGATCGTCCCCGACCTCCTGACCGGCCGGGTCGTCCTGGTCGCCGCCCACGGCAACTCGCTCCGCGCCCTGGTCAAGCACCTCGACGGCATCTCCGACGCCGACATCGCGGGCCTCAACATCCCCACCGGCATCCCGCTCTCCTACGAACTGGACGCCGACTTCAAGCCGGTCAACCCCGGCGGCACCTACCTCGACCCGGACGCGGCGGCGGCGGCGATCGAGGCGGTCAAGAACCAGGGCAAGAAGAAGTAACCGCCCACGCATAGACGCGTGTAGGCCCCCTGCCTGCGGGTTCTCCGCAGGCAGGGGGCCTGTTCGTGTTCCTGGGCCGTCCGCCGGCCGTCGTGTCAGATGCTGTTGGCGATGCGCTCGTGGTGCCGTTCGCCCTCGCGGGTCTGGATGCCGGCGGCGACCAGCTTGTGGGCGAGTTCGGTGACCTCGTCGCCGAACGCCGCGAACAGGCCCTCGTTCTCCACGGCGTACGCCGCGTGAGGGATCGGAGGCGCGACCGCGTCGACCGCGGCCTTGGTGATGGAGATCACCTGCGGTCGCAGGCCGGCGATCCGCCGGGCCAGGGTGTCGACGAACGCGTCGATTTCATCGGCGGGCAGCGCGCGGTTGATCAGGCCGTATCGTTCCGCCAGCTCCGCGCCCACGAGTTCGGCGCCGAGGATGAGTTCCAGCGCGCGGGCCCGGCCCGCCAGGCGCGTCATGTTCACCGTGCCGCCGCCTCCGGGGAGGATCCCCATCAAGGACTCCGGCTGCGCCTGCCCCGACTTGCCGATCGCCGCGAAGCGCATGTCCAGGGACATGAAGAACTCGTTGCCCGCGCCGCGAGCGAAGCCCGCGAGCTTGCCGATGGTGACCTGCGGCAGTGAGCGGACCTCCTCGCTCATCGCCTGGAGGATGTTCAGGTCCTCGGGAAGAGGCGTGTCCGGTGCGGCCGCGAGCGCGGCGCGGGTGGCCGCGGGCAGGGCGTCGGGGTCGGTGAGGTAGGCCATGTCGCCGTGCGCGACGAAGAACTCCGGGTCGGCGCTCTCGAAGACGATGACGCGGACGCCGGCGTCGTCGCGCACCCGGGCGAGGAACGCCCGCAGGGACGGCAGCAGGACCGCGTCCATCAGGTTGAGCGGCGGGTGATCGATCGTCACCGTCGCGACGCCGTCCGAGACATCGATCGTCAGGGCGGAGAGGTCGTCGTAACTCATGGGGCTGCTCCATTGTCGCGTGGGCCGGCGCGTGACGGGCCGTCGGCCGTGAAGGCGCCGCGACGCTCGGCATCGCGGCTGACACTGAGTATCAGCCTAGGAACTTGGGTGCAGATAGGCAAACGAGTGTGACGGAGTACGCTTGGGTCCATGAGTGCGGCACCCGTCGGTACCCGAGAGATCAGCCGGCACGCGGTGCGGGCGGAGCTGGCCCGCGTGGCGTTCAACCGGTTCTGTCTCACCGGCTTCGACCAGGTCACCTTCGCCGACCTCGCCGAGGCCGCCGGAGTGTCGCGCAGCACCTTCCTGCGCTACTTCGGGACCAAGGAGGACGTGGTCCTGTTCGTCTTCGACCCGGTCGGCGACGTCATCACCGACGCGCTGGACGCCGACCGGGCCGGCGAGGACGACTGGGGCAGGCTGCGCGGCGCTCTGGAGGCGGCCGTGACGTTCCTCGTGCGCGAGGTCCAGGAGCTTGTGACGATCCTCGGTCTCATCGACCGGACCCCGGCTCTGTGCGCGCGGCTGCGGGAGAAGCAGACCGGATGGCGACCGGAGATCGTCGCCCGGCTGCGGAAGACGACCTCCGGTGCCGATGCCGGTGACGGTGCCGATGCCGGTGACGGTGACGACGCCGACGCGGGCGCCGGAGGGGGATCGGTCATCGCCGACGTGCGCGCCGCGGCGGCGCTCGAGTGTCTGTGGATCGTGCTCGGGAAGTGGAGTGCGAGCGGCGGCGAAGAGGACCTCGGTGCGCTGCTGGACACCGCGTTCGCCGCCTTCTCCACCCCGGCACGCCGGCGGACGGACGCTTCGGCGTCGTAGGAAGCGTCCTAGGAAGCGTTGCAGGAAGGGAGCGGCCCCTTCCGCTTCCTCCCCGCCCCGGCGGGCAGTGGCCGGGACGGGGAGTTCAGGGACTTCGCCTCAGCTCGCCCCGCCCTGGCCCGCGCTGCCCATCGGGCCGACCTTGACGGTGGCGCCGGAGCCGTCGGTGACGGGCAGGGAGGCGGCGCCCGGCCAGTCGAGGGTGACCGACTTGGTCTCGTTGGGCGGGGTCACCACGAGGCCGGTGATACGGACGCCGGAGCCGCCCGAGTCGTTGACCGGGTAGGTGATGCCGAAGGACACCGACTCCCCGTCCGCGAGGGTCACGGGGTCGGAGTCCTGGCCGGTGCGCTCGGCTGACAGGTCTCCCGCGTTGGTCTTGAGGTCGACGCCCGCGTAGCCGGACAGGGTGCAGTCCTGGCCGCCGCCGTTCTTGAACGTGACCGCGACCATTCCCTCGGGGTCACCGGTGCTGGTGGCGTCCAACGCGGTGATCTCCAGCGCGTCGGTGCCGCAGTTCCCGGACGCCGCGCTCGTGTCCGAGCCGGTCCCGGTGGCCGTGCCCTGGTCCGTGGCGGACTTCCCGGCGGAGCCCTGCCCGCTCCCCTCGGCGGAACCGCCGCCCGCGGTGGACGCGGAGGACGTGGACGTCCCGCTGCTCTGTGCCGCGCTGTCGTCGCCGTTGCAGGCGGTGAGCGAGAGGCCGGCGGCGAGGGCCAGGGCGGTGAAGGTGAGCTTGCGAACGCGCATCGTTTTCTTCCTCGGTCTCGGTGGGACGCGGTGGCGCTGCTCGGTCCGAGTCGGAGTCGGAGCCGGTACGAGCGGGCGTTTCTGACAACGAGGAGTCGTCGGACCCGTAGCCGCGTTCCACCCGGCCGCCCGTCAGGACATCCCTGTGACAAAGTTCCCGGGCGGCCCTGGCCGGCCCTGGGTGACGGGGCCCGGACCCGGTGCCCCGCTGGGACGGAGCTGTGACCCGGCGGAACTTGACCACGGACGTGACCGGCCTCGGACGGCGGAAACCACCCCGATGTCACGCCGTCGAGGCCAGGTCACCGGGCTGATCGACGGCGATTGAGGCGTTCCCGTGCTCCGCCGGGGCCCCGCAGCCCGTGGGGTCGGGTCATACTGAGGTCAATGACAAAGCCACTGAAGCGCCATCTGCCCACCAGTCCCTTCAAGGCACCGGTCGCACCGCCGCTCAAGGAGTTCGCCGTCGGCGACCAGGTCACACACGACATGTACGGCCTCGGCCGGGTCATCGGCATCGAAGACGGAATCGCGGCGCTCGTGGACTTCGGTTCCGCCCGGCAGCGCATCCTGAGCCCCTACGCCAAGATGAGCAAGCTCTAGGACCGCGGCGACCGACCGCTACACGAACGGGAGAACTCTCATCGACTCGACCTCGCTGTTCTCCGCTCCCGAGGGAGCGTACAGCCACGCCACCGCGGCCTCGCCGCCGCCGGTGACCAACCCCTTCCTGACTCCGGACCTGGGCCCGGAGGAGGACTGGACCTTCCCGGCGGACGAGGAGCCGGCGTCCTTCCCGCCCCAGACCCAGACCCAGACCCAGACCCAGACCCAGCCGCGGCCCCGGACGCGGACCCAGATCTGATCCCATCGTCGACGCCGGGCCCGCCGCCCGCGTGGAAGGCCTGAAACAGCACTACTCGCCTTCCCGTACCCGTCACGCCGTGAGCGGCACCTCGTGGATCTCGTCGGCGCGGTGGCCCGCCCTGGTGTGGACGCGCTGGACCGCGTCCGCGGACGGCGCCTCGGAGAGGCAGTAGACCGTGCCGGAGTCCGGGTCCGCCCAGGCCCGGGCGAAGTGCACGCCCTCGTCCTTCTCGATGGCCAGATCCGCCTGGTGTGCCTGGTGGAGCTGGTCGGCGGTGATGCCGTGCATCCCGTGATGGACGTCCATGAACCGAGCCATGGCCTCGCACCTCCTGCGTCCGTGTGCGGTCGTCCCCTGTTCCGTTCGTCCCTCTCCCGTTCGCCCCTCTTCCATGGTGCGCTCTCTTCCCCGACGCGTCCCTACGGAGGCCGGGGCGCCCCCCCACGCCGTACGGCGAAGGGCCCCGGCGTCCACCGGGGCCCTCCGCCTTCACTTCCGTACCGTCAGCCGCACTGGCAGGGATTGCCCGACTGACAACCGCAGCCGCAGCCCGAGCCGCAGCCGCAGGAAGCGATCAGGGGCAGGCTCCTGATGTCGGTGGGCTGCTCGGTCCGGCGTTCCCGCGCGGGGTCGGGCGTCGTGCTGGGGGATTCGGCCATGGTCCCTCCTGAGAGTGGTGCCTGAGCCCATTGGAAGCCCGGGGCGGCGGTCGCATCAACGGCGCACAGAGGCGCCGACGCACGCCCCGGCGCGGCCCCCGCACGCCCTGTCAGGAGCGCGTCCCAGCCGCCGGCACGCCCCACCGCGCGCCGATCCACCGGGGGCTCAGGCCCCTTCCACCCCCGTCACCGGCTGGATGTCCGGCTGAATCTCGTCCGCGTGCTCACCGGTGACCAGGTACACCACCCGCTTGGCCACGGCCACCGCGTGGTCCGCGTACCGCTCGTAGTAGCGGCCCAGCAGCGTCACGTCGACGGCCGTCTCGATGCCGTGCTTCCACTTCTCCTCCATCAGGTGCTGGAAGAGCGTGCGGTGCAGCAGGTCCATCTCGTCGTCGTCCTGCTCCAGCTGGAGCGCCAGGTCGACGTCCTTGGTGATGATGACCTCGGCCGCCTTCGCCATCAGGCGCTGCGCGAGCTGGCCCATCTCCAGGATGGTGGCGTGCAGGTCCTGCGGGACCGCGCGCTCCGGGTAACGCAGCCGGGCCAGCTTCGCGACGTGCTGCGCCAGGTCGCCCGAGCGCTCCAGGTCCGCCGACATCCGCAGCGACGTCACGACGATCCGCAGGTCCGTCGCCACCGGCTGCTGCCGGGCCAGCAGGGTTATCGCCTTGGCCTCCAGGTCGTGCTGGAGGTCGTCGACCTTCTGGTCGCCCTCGATGACGTTCTCGGCGAGCTTCAGGTCCGAGTCGAGGATGGCGGTCGTGGCGCGCCCGATCGCCGACCCGACCAGCCGGGCCATCTCCACCAGTCCGTCGCCGATCGAATCCAGTTCCTCGTGGTACGCGTCCCGCATCTTCGGTTCCCTCTCGTACGTCCTGTCAGGGGGCTCCTGTCAGGGGGTCCTGACTCCCACGCTGCCACGTTCCGGCTCGTACGCGTCCGTTTCCGGCATCTCAAATGAATCGGCACTGGCTGCAAGGTGAACTCTGGGCGACGAGTGTTCGAGGTCGCACCCCGATGGCTTCGGCCGGGCCACACCCCATGCCTAACCTGGACGCATGGACGTGAACGCGGCGGTCGCCGCAATGGCAGCGATCGCCGGAGCACTCACCGGCGTCATCGCCACGCTCGCGTTCCGCTGGAGCGAGCGCGACCAGAAGCGCCCCACCCGCACCTCGCTGCACACGGACCCGGTGCTCCCGCCGGGTGTGGACACCGTCCTGTCGGTCCTGAGGTCCTCCGCCGTCGTGCTCGACGAGGAGGACGCGGTGGTCAAGGCCAGTTCGGCGGCGTACGCCCTCGGCCTGGTCCGCGGCGGCAAGCTCGCCGTCGACCCGATGCTCCAGATGGCGCGCGACACCCGGCGGGACGGCGAGATACGCCAGGTCGAGCTGGACCTGGCCCGGCGCGGCACCGGACGGGGCGAGGCCCTGGCCGTCTCCGCGCGCGTCGCCCCCCTCGGCTCCCGCCTGGTGCTGCTCCTCGTCGAGGACCTCACCGAGGCCCGGCGCATCGAGGCGGTACGGCGCGACTTCGTCGCCAACGTCAGCCACGAGCTGAAGACGCCCGTCGGCGCGCTCTCGCTGCTGTCCGAGGCCGTCATGGACGCCTACGACGACCCCGAGGCCGTGACCCGCTTCGCCGGGCGCATGCAGATCGAGGCCACCCGGCTCACCAACCTCGTGCAGGAACTGATCGACCTCTCCCGGGTCCAGAACGACGACCCGCTGGAGGACGCCGAGCCGGTCCGCGTCGACGAACTGGTCGCCGAGGCCATCGACCGCTGCCGGCACGCCGCGGGCACCAAGCAGATCACCATGGCCGCCGGCGGCACCGCGGACCTGCGGGTGCACGGCAACCGCGGCCAGCTCGCCGCCGCCCTCGGCAACCTCGTCGAGAACGCCGTCAACTACTCGCCCGCCCGCACCCGCGTCGGCATCGCCGCCCGTCGCGTCTCCGCCTCCGGCGGTGACATGATCGAGGTGGCCGTGACCGACCAGGGCATCGGCATCTCCGACAAGGACAAGGAGCGCATCTTCGAGCGCTTCTACCGCGTCGACCCGGCCCGGTCCCGCGCCACCGGCGGCACCGGCCTGGGTCTCGCGATCGTCAAGCACGTGGCCGCCTCGCACGGCGGGGAGGTCACGGTGTGGAGCGCCGAGAACCAGGGCTCCACCTTCACCCTGCGGCTGCCGGAAGCGGGCTCGGCCCGCGTCCGCGCGCGGCAGCGTCCCGACCGCTTCGGACTCGCCGACGACGACACCGACGACGCCGAGGACATGGCGGACCCGGCCGACCCGGCCGACACGGAGGGTGCTGAGGCCGCGGAGGACACGCAGGAGAGGCAGGACAGGGAGGGCCCGGCGGACGACCGGTCCACCGCTTCCTCCGTCGCGTCCCCCGCCGCACCAGCCGCACTCGCCACACCCGCCGGACCAGTCACACCCGCCGCACCCGCCACACCCCCTGCTCCATCCCCGTACCAAACGCTTCCCGCCCCGGAGGTCCTTCCGTGACCCGTGTGCTCGTCGTCGAGGACGAGGAGTCCTTCTCCGACGCCCTGTCGTACATGCTCCGCAAGGAGGGCTTCGAGGTCGCCGTCGCGACCACGGGCCCCGACGGACTCGACGAGTTCGAGCGCAACGGCGCCGACCTCGTCCTCCTCGACCTGATGCTGCCCGGCCTGCCGGGCACCGAGGTCTGCCGTCAGCTGCGGTCCCGCTCCAACGTCCCCGTGATCATGGTGACCGCCAAGGACAGCGAGATCGACAAGGTCGTCGGCCTGGAGATAGGGGCCGACGACTACGTCACCAAGCCCTTCTCCACCCGCGAACTGGTCGCCCGTATCCGCGCCGTACTGCGCCGCCGCGGCGAGCCGGAGGAGGTCACCCCGGCCGCCCTGGAGGCCGGGCCCGTCCGGATGGACGTCGACCGGCACGTGGTGACCGTGGCCGGCGCCAAGGTCGACCTGCCGCTGAAGGAGTTCGACCTGCTGGAGATGCTGCTGCGCAACGCCGGCCGGGTACTGACCCGGATGCAGCTCATCGACCGGGTCTGGGGCGCCGACTACGTCGGTGACACCAAGACCCTCGACGTCCACGTCAAGCGCCTGCGCGCCAAGATCGAGCCGGACCCGGGCGCGCCGCGGTACCTGGTGACGGTCCGCGGCCTCGGCTACAAGTTCGAGCCGTAAACCGCCACGGACCACGCGCCACGCCGAAGGGCGGGACTCCCGGTGCCGGGTGTCCCGCCCTTCGGCGTACGGCGCTCAGTGGCCGGAGGTGTCCGCGTCCGTGTCAGCGTCCGCGTCCGCGGAGACGCTGGCGGACGCCGAGTCCGTCGGGGTGCCCGACACGGAGGACTCGGCTCCGGGGTCGCCCGACGCGTCACCGTCCTGGCGCTCGGAGGTCTCCTCGTCGGGGGAGGCGGACGACGTCGCCGGGTTCTCGGTGGCGTCCGGCGCGGTCGGGACCTCGCTCGGGCCCCACGAGGTGAAGTAGCTCTCGGCCGGGACGACGAACGCCTTCAGGCTCACGTCACCGGACTTGCTGAAGGTGAAGGTGATCTTCTGCGCGTCGCCGTCCTGGACGGCCTCGCCGCCGTCGGTCAGCACGGCGGCGGCGTTGTTCTCGCCGCCGATGATCAGGGAGCCCCCGGCCGGGACGGTCAGCTCCTTGCCCTCGACCGGCTTCAGCTCCGCGGTCTTGCCGGTGCCGTCGACGCGGACCGACTCCAGCGTCTGCTCGGTGGAGCCGTTGTTGAAGAGGGTGGCGGAGACGGCGGCCGGGCCGGTCGACTCGGGGTCGGGCTGGGTGATGACGATGGCGTTCTGGATCTTGATGTCGCCGACGGTCGTCGCCGCGTTGTCCGGCTTGATCTGCAAGGTCTGGGCGTTGTTGCCGGCACCGCACGCGGCGAGCGAGGCGATCGAGAACGCGATGGCGGCGGCGGCGAGGGCGCCGCGTCGAAGGCTGCTGCTCACGGCGGCGGCAACTCCTTGACTCGTCGAGGCGGCGGCAACGGATAAAGCCGCCCTAAGTGATGGTCAGCGGCTTCAGGTTACCGACCGGGTCGCCCGCCGCCGCACCCGACCCTCCCCCCTGGGCTCCGGCTTCGCCCGGAGGGCGGCCCGGCGGTCCTTCGGTGCCCCGGATCACGGAGGCCACCTGAGGGCCCGCGAGACCACCCGCGCCACACCGGCCACACCAGTCACATTGAGCCATCCGCGCCCCGTCATTCACATAAGAAGCCCCCGGAGAACCCTCCCGGCATACCACCGGCCGAACGGACCACACATTTTCCGTGAAGGAATGTGCGGGCGACGGCGAAATTGATCACGGGCCGGGTAGTGCGAACGTGTCGTGATCAATTCTGGATTCGTCCGGAAGCACCCCGGGGCACCGAACGGAGTAGCGGAAGTCGCACGCATGGAACCGGACATAAGGGGACGTTCGGCCGCTCGGCGGGGCCTCCGGAGGTGTGTGACGCCGGTGTTTCGCCCGCCCCGAAGAGCCGCTCCGACCTGCGAATACCTTCTTCCGGTCGGCCCGCGCAGCACGTCCCGGTTGCTGTTGTCAAGCCCCGAGATATGCCCTGACCTGCGAAAACGCCATTCAGAACCCGCCGTTTCCGTGTTACCCTGGATAGCCACGGAAGGGGTACCTGTCACATGACGTTCAAGGTTGGCGACACCGTGGTCTATCCCCATCACGGGGCCGCGCTGATCGAGGCTATCGAAACTCGCCAGATCAAAGGCGTGGACAAGACCTACTTGGTGCTGAAGGTCGCCCAGGGCGACCTGACGGTACGTGTGCCAGCGGACAATGCGGAGTTCGTCGGCGTGCGTGATGTGGTCGGTCAGGACGGGCTGGACCGGGTCTTCGAGGTGCTGCGCGCGCCGTACGCCGAGGAGCCCACGAACTGGTCGCGTCGCTACAAGGCAAACCTGGAGAAGCTCGCCTCCGGCGATGTCATCAAGGTCGCGGAGGTGGTACGCGACCTGTGGCGCCGGGAGCGTGAGCGCGGACTCTCCGCCGGTGAGAAGCGCATGCTCGCCAAGGCCCGCCAGATCCTGGTGAGCGAGCTGGCTCTCGCGGAGAACACCAACGAGGACAAGGCCGAAGCCCTGCTCGACGAGGTGCTCGCCTCCTGAGGCACTCCTCCTGAAGTACGGCTCCTGAAGCACGGCGGAACCACTCGGTTCCGCACATGAAATGCCGCGGTGCCCGATGACGTCTTTGCCGTCGCGGGCACTGCGGCATGTCCGTACCCAGGTGCCTTCCGCACGGTGCTTTCCGTACGCTCACCCCGGGGGAATTCCTGAGACCTCCCCCGAGTCCTGGTGTGCCGGGCCCGGGCAGCTGCCTCGACCAGTGTCACGGAAGGGTCCGGTCAAGGCGTCGCGCCCGGCACTCCCAGGGCCATACCCACGCCAGGCCAGCACACAAACCTGACAGGAACCGATGTCTGACGAATCGCGTCCCTCGCCCGCGGACACCCCTGTGACCAGCCCCGCCGGGGCCCGTACCGCCGCCGTCATCCCCGCTGCCGGACGGGGCGTGCGCCTCGGGCCCGGCGCCCCCAAGGCCCTGCGCACGCTGGGCGGCACGCCGATGCTCATCCACGCGGTCCGCGCGATGGCCGCCTCCCGCGCGGTCTCCCTGGTCGTGGTCGTGGCGCCGCCCGAAGGAGCCGTCGAGGTCAAGACCCTGCTCGCGGCCCACGCCCTGCCCGAGCGCACCGACTTCGTGGTCGTCCCGGGCGGTGAGTCCCGCCAGGAGTCCGTACGGCTCGGCCTCGACGCGCTGCCGCCCGAGTACGACGTCGTCCTCGTCCACGACGCGGCCCGGCCGCTGGTGCCCGTCGACACGGTGGACTCCGTCATCGAGGCGGTGCGCGAGGGCGCCCCGGCGGTGGTGCCCGCGCTGCCGCTCGCCGACACGGTCAAGGAGGTCGCGCCGGCCGAGGCGCCGGGCGGCGCCGAGCCGGTGGTGGCGACGCCCGAGCGGGCGCGGCTGCGGGCGGTGCAGACGCCGCAGGGCTTCGACCGGCGGGTGCTGGTGCGGGCCCACGCGGAGGTGACGGAGAACGTGACCGACGACGCCAGCATGGTGGAGCAGCTCGGACTGACGGTGATGGTGGTGCCGGGCCACGAGGAGGCGTTCAAGGTGACGCGCCCGCTGGACCTGGTGCTGGCCGAGGCGGTCGTGGCGCGCAGGAGGCTGAACGATGGCTTCTGACGCCGTGCGGGAGACCCTCCCGGTCCTGCCGAGGGTCGGCGTCGGGACCGACATCCACGCCTTCGAGGACGGGCGCGAGCTGTGGTGCGCCGGGCTGAAGTGGGAGGGCGAGGGGCCGGGACTGGCCGGGCACTCCGACGCGGACGTGGTCGCGCACGCGGCGTGCAACGCGCTCTTCTCGGCGGCCGGGCTCGGGGATCTGGGCCAGCACTTCGGGACCGGCCGGCCCCAGTGGTCCGGGGCGTCCGGGGTGACGCTGCTGACGGAGGCCGCGCGGATCGTGCGCGCGGCCGGGTTCCGGATCGGGAACGTCGCCGTCCAGGTCGTCGGCGCCCGGCCCAAGGTCGGCAAGCGCCGGGCCGAGGCGGAGCAGGTGCTGTCGGACGCGGTCGGGGCGCCGGTGTCGGTGTCCGGCGCGACGACGGACGGCCTCGGGTTCCCGGGCCGGGGGGAGGGGCTGATGGCGGTCGCGACGGCACTGGTCGTCTCCGACCCGGCCGCCGCCCACCCGCCCGCCTGACCCGGCCGGCAGAAGGGGTCCCCGCCCCGGGCGGGCGGGGCCCCGCCCGCCCGCCGCCGGCCAGGCCGGCCGTCGGGGTTCCCGAAAGTCCTGGGGCACTGCCCGCGGGCCACTACCCTGGACTCGTGACTATTCGGCTGTACGACACCAGCGCCCGGCAGATCCGTGACTTCGCCCCCCTCACGCCGGGCTGCGTCTCGATCTACCTGTGTGGCGCCACCGTGCAGGCCGCCCCGCACATCGGGCACATCCGGTCGGGGCTGAACTTCGACATCATGCGCCGCTGGTTCGCCCACCGCGGCTACGACGTCACGTTCATCCGCAACGTCACGGACATCGACGACAAGATCATCAAGAAGGCGGCCGAGCAGAACCGCCCCTGGTGGTCCATCGGCTACGAGAACGAGCGGGCGTTCAACGACGCCTACGCCGCCCTCGGCTGCCTGCCGCCCACCTACGAACCGCGCGCCACCGGCCACATCACCGAGATGGTCGAGATGATGCGCGGCCTGATCGAGCGCGGCCACGCCTACGAGGCCGACGGCAACGTCTACTTCGACGTACGGTCGCTGCCGGGCTACCTGGCGCTGTCCAACCAGGACCTCGACGACCTGCGCCAGCCCTCCGGCGAGGGCGAGTCCGGCAAGCGCGACCCCCGGGACTTCGCCATGTGGAAGGCGGCCAAGCCCGGGGAGCCGAGCTGGGAGACGCCGTGGGGCCGGGGGCGGCCCGGCTGGCACCTGGAGTGCTCGGCCATGGCGCACAAGTACCTGGGCCGCGAGTTCGACATCCACGGCGGCGGGATCGACCTGATCTTCCCGCACCACGAGAACGAGATCGCCCAGGCCAAGGGGTTCGGCGACGCCTTCGCCCGCTACTGGGTGCACAACGCCTGGGTCACCATGAGCGGCGAGAAGATGTCCAAGTCGCTCGGCAACTCCGTGCTCGTCAGCGAGATGGTCAAGCAGTGGCGGCCCATCGTGCTGCGCTACTACCTCGGCACCCCGCACTACCGCTCCACCATCGAGTACAGCGAGGAGTCGCTGCGCGAGGCCGAGACGGCGTTCGCCCGGATCGAGGGATTCGTGCAGCGCGCCGCCGAACTGGCCGGCACCACCGTCGAGCCCGCCGCCGAGGTGCCGCCCGCCTTCGCCGAGGCGATGGACGACGACCTCGGCGTCCCGCAGGCGCTCGCCGTCGTGCACACCACCGTCCGGCAGGGCAACAGCGCGCTGGCCGCCGACGACAAGGACGCCGCCGTCGCGCGGCTCGCCGAGGTGCGGGCCATGCTCGGGGTGCTGGGCCTGGACCCGCTGGACGCCCGCTGGGCCGGCGAGACCGAGAGCGGCGAGGACCTGAACGGCGTGGTCGACAGCCTCGTACGCCTCGTGCTCGACCAGCGGGAAGCGGCGCGCGCCCGCAAGGACTGGGCCACCGCGGACGCGATCCGCGACCGGCTCGGACAGGCCGGGCTGGTCATCGAGGACAGCCCGCAGGGGCCGCGCTGGAGCGTCGGACCCCGCTGACCGGCACCCTCAACCGAAGATCGACTGTGCCGCCCGGCCCCCCGGGCGGCACACTGCATAAGACGTACTGACAGACATCAGAGAGCGAGACACGTACTCATGGCCGCTAACAACCGCCGCATGTCCGGCAAGAAGGGCGCGCAGGTCGGCAGTGGCGGCCAGCGGCGCCGGGGCCTGGAAGGCAAGGGGCCCACGCCGCCCGCCGAGATGCGCAAGGGACACGTCAAGCAGCGCGCCGCCGCCGCGAAGAGCCGCCGCGCCCAGGGGCGCACGCAGGCGCGGCGCGGCGGCAGGTCGGCCTCCGAGATGGTCGTCGGCCGCAACCCCGTCGTCGAGGCGCTGCGCGGGGGCGTGCCCGCCTCCACGCTCTACGTCCAGCAGTTCATCGACAGCGACGAGCGGGTACGCGAGGCGCTCCAGCTCGCCGCCGAGCGCGGCGGGATCAACCTCATGGAGGCGCCGCGGCCCGAGCTGGACCGCATGACCAACGGGCTGAACCACCAGGGGCTCGTGCTCCAGGTGCCGCCCTACGAGTACGCCCACCCCGAGGACCTGCTCGACGCCGCCGCCGACGACGGCGAGGACGCGCTGATCGTCGCCCTCGACGGGGTCACCGACCCGCGCAACCTCGGCGCCGTCGTCCGGTCCGTCTCCGCGTTCGGCGGGCACGGCGTGGTCGTGCCCGAGCGGCGCGCGGCCGGGATGACCGCGGGCGCCTGGAAGACGTCCGCCGGCACGGCCGCCCGTACGCCCGTCGCCCGCGCCACCAACCTGACGCGCGCGCTGGAGCAGTACAAGAAGGCCGGTGTCACGGTCGTCGGACTGGCCGCCGACGGGGAGGTCGAGGTCGGTGAGCTGGAGGCCCTGGCGGGGCCCGTCGTCATCGTCGTCGGCAGCGAGGGCAAGGGACTGTCCCGGCTGGTCGGCGAGACCTGCGACTTCCGGGTGCGCATCCCGATGCCGGGCGGCGCCGAGTCGCTCAACGCCGGTGTGGCGGCGGGCGTCGTGCTCTACGAGGCGGCCCGCAGGCGTTCCTGACGGGCACCGGGTGGTGCCGGTGGTGCGGGTGATCTTGACGGGGTCCGGACAGACTCGGCGGGTCAAAGCAGTGTCCTAACGTCACGTCACTCGGTTAGATGAGTGTGGACACCAGAACACCCCGCACACCCACGGGGGACCGCTCGTCGGGAATCGACGACGCTCCCGCGCTGAGCATGGTGAAGGTGCCGAGCGATCCGGCCGAGGTCATCGTCAACCACGCGAGTTTCCGCGTGCAGTTGGGTACCTCGGCGGGGCGGACCAGGTCCGCGCGGATCACCCGGCATCTGAGCGCCACCCAGGACACCGCCCGTATCCCCGTCGTCGGCAAGGACGGGCGGACGGGCGCCCCGGCCGCGCCCGCCCGCCGCCGTCCCGTCGTCTGGAGCGGCCGGTCCGACCCGGACGACACCGGTGCCCACCGGCTGCTCCAGGCCGTACGGGCCGGCGCCGCCCCGGCCGACACCGGCGCCACCCAGGTCATCCCGCACGTCGACGCCGGCGGCCCGCCCGGCGACGGCTACGACGACGGGTACGGCGAGTACGGCGAGTACGACGACCGCTCCACCCAGACGCTCCCGACCCCCGTCGTCGGCGCCCAGCGCACCGGCGGCAGTACCGGCGGCAGTACCGGCGGCGGTACGGACGGCACCCGGCTGCTCCCCGCCATGCGCACCGTCGGCAGCGCCTACGACGAACCCGGCTTCGGGCGACCGCCCTACCCGGACGACGAGTACGGCGCCTACGAGGACGAGGCGGACGACGGCCTCGAACCGGCCGGACCCCGCTCCGGGCGGTACGCCGACGACCCCGCGCGGCACGCCTACTATCCCGGCCGCCGGATGAACCTGGGCGTCGTGCTCCTCCCGCTGCGCGTCTTCCTCGGCTTCATCTCCGTCTACGCCGGCATGGGCAAGCTCTGCGACCCGGTCTACTTCGACGGCGGCGAACGCGGCTCCATGGTGAAGTGGCTGAACACGCTGCACCCGTGGGAAGTCGCCGAGCCGCTGCGCCAGTTCGCCCTCGCCCACCCGGTCGGCTCCGGGCTGGTCATCGCCTTCCTCCAGGTCATCGTCGGCGTCCTGACCGTGCTCGGCTGCTGGCAGCGGGTGGTCGCGGCGGTCGGCGCGTTCCTGTCGGCGGCCCTGCTGCTCACGGTGAGCTGGAAGAGCGTCCCCGTCTACGACGCCCCCGACATCATCTACCTCGCCGCCTGGTCGCCGCTGGTCATCGCCGGGGCGCCGGTGTACTCGGTCGACGGCCGGCTCGCGGGCGGTGCCTGGCGGCGGCTGGGCCCGCGCTCCGACATCTGGGACCTGCGCCGCTACGTGCTGCGCCGCGGTGCCCTGATCACCTTCCTCGTCACCGGCGTGACCCTGCTGGTCGGCTCGCTCCTCGGCGGTGCCGTGCGGGACGCGGACCGGGTGGTCGTCCCCGGGCCGGGCGAGAGCCCGCGCAACGAACTGCCGGGCTCGCCGCTGCCCGAGGAGCCCGGTGAGCGGCGGGACGGCAGCCCCGAGGCGTCCACCTCGCCGACCCAGGGCGCCACCTCCGGGACGACGACCGGCCCCAGCGGCGCGGCGGCCACGCCGGGCGCGACCCGCACCACCGACGGTGCCGCGACGGGGAGTGCGCCGAGCCAGACCCAGGGAGCCACGGGCGGGCAGGCCCCGCCGCCCCGGTCCGACCCGGCCGGACAGGCCCCGAGCACCAGCGCCGGCCCGACGGGCGGCGGCGCCACCACGGGCGGCGGCTCCGCCGCGACCAGTGGTACGGGCACCGGCTCCGGCACGGAGACCGGTGGCGGCGGCGACGGCGGGACGACCTCCTCCGGGCGGCCCGGTCTCGTCGGGGGCCTGCTGGGCTGACCGCACGGGACGGACGTACACACAGGGGCCCCGCACCTCCAGGGATCACGGAGGTGCGGGGCCCTCGGGCTTGTCGTCCGCGCTTTACGGACGGGTGGTCAACGGCTCAGCGCGGCCAGTTCCTTCGCCGCCTCCGTGAGGTCCTTCGCGGTGTCGATCGCCCGCCAGTAGGAGCCCTGGGGGATCGGGAAGCCGGACAGCCGGCGCTCGCGGGCCAGCCGGGGGAACGTCGTCCGCTCGTGGTCGCCGCGCTCCGGGAGCATCGCGGCGAACGCCGGGGAGAACACGTAGACGCCCGCGTTGATCTCGAACGTCGACGGGGGCGCCTCGATGAAGTCGGTGATGCGGCCGAACCCGTCCGTCTGCACGGCGCCCCACGGCAGTCGCGGGCGGGCCAGGGCGAGGGTGGCGACGGCGTCCCGCTCGGTGTGGAAGTCGGCCATGTCGCGCAGCGAGAACCGGGTCCAGATGTCGCCGTTGGTGGCGTACCAGGGGCGGTCCGGGTGGGGCAGGCGGGCGGCGGCGTACTTCAGGCCGCCGCCGCGGCCGAGCGGCTCGGGTTCCACGACGGTCGTCACGGAGACCGGCAGGTCGGTGTCGTCCAGCCACTTCTGGAGCACCTCGGCGAGGTGGCCGCAGGAGACCACCACGTCCGTCACGCCCTCCTCGGCGAGCCAGGCGAGCTGGTGACCGATGATCGGCGTCCCCGTGCCGGGGATCTCGACCATCGGCTTGGGCCGGTCGTCGGTGTACGGACGCAGCCGGGAGCCTTGGCCGCCGGCGAGGACGACGGCCTGGGTGGGGCGGCGGGACACGGTCGGGTCGGTCATGAGCCGCACTTTACGGGGGTGCGGCTCGGGGACGTACGCCGTGGTCCGGCAAGGGGGCGCGGGGTCCGGCGGGGCGGGCGGTACGTGACCGGTCGTGTCCGGGCGGCCGGAGCCGCGTGGTGTCACGGCCCCGCGCCCCCGGGGGCGACGCCGGGCACCCGGCCCGCCCGCGGGTCAGCTGTGGGCGGACAGGACGCCCGAGGCGAAGGCGGTGTCGCAGACCGGGCGGGAGTAGGACTGGGCACGGGTCGGGCCGTAGACGCGGACCGCGGCCCGGCCGAGGGCGCGGGCGATGGAGGCGCAGTGCCGGGCGAGGGCGGGGCGTTCGTCGACGGCCTCCTGGAGGTGGGTGAGGGCGACGCCCGGGTCCTCCTCCTGCAACTCGGTCAGCAGCCGGTCGCGCAGCACCTCCTGCGGGGCGCGGGCGGCGGCGGGCGAGGACGCCTCGGGGGCGGTGACGTCCGACGCGGTGAGCACCGAGTTCGAGGGTGCCCCCGACCAGTTGACCCGGGTGACCGCGAGGGTCCCGGAGAGCACCAGGACGACGGGCAGGACGAAGGCGAGGGAGCGGCCGATCCGGCGGGCGGGTCCCCGGCCGCGTCGCGTCTTAAGGGCGGTGGAGTGCTTCACGGAGTGCTTCACGCGAGTGAGGGTAGCGTCCGGTAATGATTTGGCGACATTTAGTCACCGGTTCGAGGGACGGGGAAGGGGGTCCGCGGGGGCGGGAGGTTGACGAACGGGGGTCGAAACGTCGGGTGTGCCGGGGTATTTGTCGACAACGGGAAGGGCCCCGCGGCAAGGCCGCAGGGCCCTTTTCGTCAACGCGGGTGAATGTTCCCCGCGAAACCTCGTCAGTCGGAGAGGCGCTCGCCCGTGGAGGTCGAGAAGACGTGGGTCTCGCCCGGCCGCGGCACGACGTGGACGGTGGCGCCCTTCTCCGGCACCGCGCGGCTGTTGACGCGGACCACCAGGTCCTTGGTCTCGCCGCCGACCTGGACCGTGCCGTAGACGTAGCCGTCGGCGCCGGTCTCCTCGACGACGTTGACCGTGACCGCGAGGCCGGCCGGGGCGTCCGCGGCCGCCTTCGCCAGGCCGGCGGCGGCACCGCCGCCCAGCTCGGCGACGTCGAAGTGCTCGGGGCGGACGCCGACGGTGACCGTGCGGTCGCCCTTGTCGGCGGCGGCCTTGAGCGCGTCCCGGTTGACCGGCACCACGCTGTTGCCGAACTTCACGCCGCCGTCGGTGATCGGCACCTCGATGAGGTTCATCGCGGGGGAGCCGATGAAGCCGGCGACGAAGAGGTTGGCGGGCTTGTCGTACATGTTGCGCGGGGTGTCGACCTGCTGGAGCAGGCCGTCCTTCAGCACGGCGACCCGGTCGCCCATCGTCATGGCCTCGACCTGGTCGTGGGTGACGTAGACGGTGGTGATGCCCAGGCGGCGCTGGAGCGAGGCGATCTGCGTACGCGTCGACACACGGAGCTTGGCGTCCAGGTTGGACAGCGGCTCGTCCATGAGGAAGACCTGCGGCTCACGGACGATCGCGCGGCCCATCGCGACACGCTGGCGCTGACCGCCGGAGAGCGCCTTCGGCTTGCGGTCCAGGTACTCGCTCAGGTCGAGGATCTTCGCGGCCTCCTCGACCTTCTGCCGGATCTCCGCCTTGTTGACGCCGGCGATCTTGAGCGCGAAGCCCATGTTGTCGGCGACGGTCATGTGCGGGTAGAGCGCGTAGTTCTGGAACACCATGGCGATGTCCCGGTCCTTGGGCGGCAGGTGGGTGACGTCGCGGTCACCGATGCGGATGGCGCCGCCGTTGACGTCCTCCAGGCCCGCGAGCATGCGCAGGGAGGTGGACTTGCCGCAGCCGGACGGACCGACGAGGACGAGGAACTCGCCGTCCGCGATCTCGATGTCGAGGCCGTCGACGGCGGGCTTGGTGGAACCCGGGTAGACCCGGGTCGCCTTGTCGAACGTGACAGTGGCCATGGTGGAAGGCCCCCTTCTACCGGCAGGAACGTGCCGGACGATCCGTTGTAGGAAGGTGGTGCCACGACGGGGGTCCCTGATCGGGGCCGTCGCGGTGTCCGTGGATGTTCAGTTGTGCGGGTTCGTGCCTGGTGTAGGCCACACAGGTGAACTGGGTCAGGACGGTACCCCGCGTTCACCTGGTCTGTCAGTACCTGAGGCGGTGTGAACTTCAGGGGAACCCGGCGGGCGGCCCGCGTAGCGCCGGGCCAGTGCGGCCACGGTGTCCACCACGGCCCGGCGCAGCGGCTCGGGACCCAGCACCTCCGCCTCCGTGCCGAGCCGCAGCAGGTCGCCGACCGCGACCGCCTCCGTCTCGACGGGCAGCTCCACCTCCGCCCAGCCGTCCGCGCCGGCCGGCCCGGCCCCCTCCAGGGCCCGTGCGCCCGCCGCCCCGAACAGCATCGGCAGCAGCGTGCGGCCCCGGGGGGAGATCCGCAGCCGGGCCGTGCCCCGGTGCAGCCGGGCCTCCAGCCGGCGGGAGGACTCCGCCCAGTGGGCGGCGAGCGAGAAGCCGGCGGGGCGGTCGAAGACCTCGCCGGTCACCTCGGCGTCCAGGAACCGGGAGACGCGGTACGTACGGACCGTCCCCTCCTGCTGCTCCGCCACCAGGTACCGGATCCCGCCCTTGAGGACGAGGCCCAGCGGGCGCAGCTCCCGCTCCACCTCCCCGGCCCAGCGCGCTGGTCCCACACCGCCCCCGCGACCGCCTTTAGGTACGGCACCGGGTCGGCGTCCCGGAACCACGCCGGGGCGTCCAGGTGGAAGCGCTCAGGAGGTGGCTGCGGCGCCGGTGAGGCCGGTCAGCCGGGTGCGGTAACCGTCCATCAGGCGGTAACCGCCGGCGGGCCCCCGGTCGGCGGCCACCGGGACACCGGCCGCGCCGAGCGCCTCGACGTCCCGGTAGACCGTGCGGACGGACACCTCCAGTTCGGCGGCGAGTTCGGGCGCGGGTCATCCGGCCGCGGCTCTGCGGCAGCAGGAGCAGGGAGAGGAGCCGGCCGGCGCGCATGGCGGCCATGGTGGGCGGAGCGGGGCCGTACCTGACAGGAGGTGTCAGGTACGGCGTCCAGAGTCGTCCCGCACCGCGTCGTACCGACGGAGAGGACACCGCCATGCCCGGCACCCGCACCACCGGCCACTTCACCGCCGCCGACTGGAAGGAGCACCCGCTCACCCCGGCCGACGAGAGCCCCCGCGTCGCCCGCGCGTCCGTGACCAACAGCTTCACCGGCGGCATCGAGGCGTCCGGCACGGTCTGCGAGTACGTCGTCGTCCACGTCCCCGGCGCCACCGGCACCTTCACCGGCGTGGAGCTGCTGACCGGCCGGCTCGACGGCCGTGAGGGCACCTTCGCGGTCGAGGAGCGCGGCCGCTTCGACGCCGACGGGACCGTGCACTGCGCCTTCGAGGTGATCGCCGGGTCGGGGACGGGGGAGCTGACCGGGCTGCGCGGGACGGGGGAGTTCACCGCCCGGCACGGGGAGGCGTCGGTGGCGTACGCGTTCACGTACGAGCTGGGGTGACGGGGAACTTCCTGGCTCAGCGAAACGGGGTCTGTGTACAGTGGAGCAGCCTCCGCGCGGGTACGCGCGCGGTGCCTCCTTAGCTCAGATGGCCAGAGCAACGCACTTGTAATGCGTAGGTCGTCGGTTCGAATCCGACAGGGGGCTCGGATCAACCCCAGGACTCACTCGCCGTGAGCTGGGGTTTTTTCATGGCGTGGGCCGAAGACTTCGTCCGCGAGCGGTCCGGCCGGTGGGGCGGGGCTGTTGAACACCTCTTCCTTAACATGGTTAAGTCGTGTCCTGTGCACGGTCGGCCGGGGCGAGCGGAGGAGTCATGGTGGGTCGAGAGAAGCCGGACCTTGAGGTCCTCCAGGCGGCCCTGGCTGCCCGCGCGCGTCTTCGGCAGTGGGCGCAGAGCGCGGAGTTGCTCGACCTGCTGCACGCGGCGGCGGCGAAGGGATGGCTGGAGGCGTTGGCCCGGCCCGTCACCGTCGAGGAACTCGCGGGCATCAGCGGCGTCCCCGCCGAGCGTGCCTCTCGGGTCGTCGAGGTGCTCCTCGCCGCCGGGGTGGTCCGTGAGACCGGGGACGTGGCACCCTCCTTCGTGCTGGCCGAGGAATTCGCCTCGCTCCAGGCCGGACCGTCCGGGGTACGGACGGACATCGCGCTCGACGCCGTCGACGCGGCACGCGACCGGGTCCGCTCGGCGTTGTCACCACGCACGCCGGACGACTGGCGGGAGGACGCGCTCGTCGTGGCCCGGGACTGGGGCATGCGGCCCTCCGACGCGTCGCGCGCCCTGTTCGGGATGGCCTACGCGGAGATACCGGAGTACCGCGACCGGCTGGCCGCGGGCGGCCCTCTCCTGGATGTCGGCAGCGGGGTCGGCGGAGCCCTGCTCAGCACTCTGACGGCGTACCCGGAGCTGCGCGCGGTCGGCATCGAGCGGGCCGGCGACGTCGTCGAGGAACTGCGGGAACGGGCGGAAGCCGCCGGTGTCGCCTCCCGGCTGGAGATCCGGCACATCGACGCCCGGGAGTTCGACGACGAAGCCGTCCACGGTGTCTGCTACTGGGCACAGGCGTTCTTCCCGAGCCACACCCGGAAGGCCACCCTCGCCACCATCCTGCGCGCCCTCGCCCCCGGCGGACTGCTTCTCGTACAGGAACTCGCCCCGTCGGCGGACGACTCGACGTCCGCCCGCCTGAGCGCGTCCCTCGACGCGCTCGTCGCCGACTGCCGTGGGGTCCCGCCCGTCGTGAGCGCGGAGGACCTGGCCGAAGAACTGCGGGCCGGCGGCTTCACCGGCGTGGAGGTGGTGCCGACTCCCCTCGGTCGTCTCGTCCTGGGCCGGCGCGGACGGTGAAACCCGCATGACGACGCGGCACCTGAAGGAGAACGGCCCCCCGCCGGCGGGCGGGGGGCCGTTCCGGGTTCCGGGGCGGGTCAGGAGCTGTCCCCCGTGGAGCGGCTGAAGAACTCGACCTCGGCGATCGCCACCTGCTTCTTGTCGGAGGTGCCGTACGCGGACTCGATGGTGAAGCGGACCGCGGTGACCTCGCCGACGCGGAAGGCGCGGCGCTGGCCGCCGGCCGCCTGGTCCAGGGTGAGGTCGCGGGTCTTCTTGGTGCCGTCCCTCATGGTGATCGTCGCCTTGACGCGGTGCGGCAGCGCCTGCTCCTGGAGCTTGTCGGCGCGGCTGGAGACGCCCGAGGTGACGATCACGTCGAGCAGCCGGACCGGCTCGCTGAAGCGGGCCTCGATCCACTCGCCCTTGCCGGACTGGGCCACGCCCGGGCCCCACCAGGTGTTGCTGACCTTGTCGAAGACCAGCTCCGGCTTGTGGCCGGGGTAGGAGCGGGACGCCTTCACCGAGTCCGGGGCGACCGGGGCGCGCTTGGCGAAGTGGTCGCGGGTGGCCTGGTAGCCGTCGGGGATGTAGATGATGGCGAGGATCACCGCGGTGATGGTGATCGCGGCCCAGATCCAGGTGCCGATCCGGTCGAAGGTGCGGCGCAGGCGGGGGCGGTCGCCGGCCCAGGGGGTCTCCTGGGTGCCCCGGAACATACGGCGCCACCAGGGGAGGGGGCGGGCGTCCTGGCGTTCGTCGCCGGCCAGCGGCATGGCGCAGCGGATGCAGAAGTGGCGGTCGACGCGGTTGGGCGTGGCGCACCAGGGGCAGGGCGGGCCGCTCTCGCCGTCCTGCGGTCCCACGGGCCGTACCTGGGGCCGGTCGGCCATCGGGACGCCGGGCAGGACGGGGGCGACGGCCGGGTCCGAGGGGACGGTGCGGGCCTCGGGGTCGGCGACGGGGACGAGGAGGGAACGGGCGCGGTGGGCCATGGTGTCGCCCATGTCGGGGGCGGCGGGGGCCGCGGGCGCGGGGGCCGCCGCGGCGGCGGGCAGGGCGGTGGTGGCCGCCGAGTCGCTGTGGTCGGGGGCCGGGGTGGTGGCCGGGGTGGGCGCGGTGGGGGCTCCTTCGGAGGACGTGGCGGGGGCCGGGGGCTCGGACGGGGTGGACGTGTCCTGAGCGGCGGGTCCGCGCTGGTCGCCCTGGGGTTCCTGGGAGCCCCGGGGGCCCTGTCCGGCCGGGGGCGCGGTCGTCGGGGCGGCCGTGGCCGTCGGCGTGGAGCCGTTGGTGCGGGCGGCGGCCGTGGACTCGGCGTTCGGGGTGGAACGGGAGCGGGAGGACGACTCCCAGCTGAGGACGGAGCCGCAGGCGTCGCAGAACGACTGGCCCGGTTCCGCACGGGTGCCGCACTCCGCGCAGTTCTGCGTGGTCATCTCTCCGAAGTCCTTTCGGCGGCGGTCACCTGGACCGTGTAGGGCATGTGAGCGGGGCGGGCGGCCGCCACGAGGGCGTCCAGGCGGTGGGTGTCCGCCGGAACCGGGTCGGCGAGGCGGATGCTGACGTGCAGGCGCGGGCGCCGGTCGCCGGGAACCGGGCCGAGCGGGCGGGCGCTCCACTCCGCGCCGCCGCTCTCGGTGATCTCGGGTTCGACGCCGAAGGCGAGGCGGACGGTCTCGGACAGGCCGCGCCGGGTGCCTCGCACGCGGTGCAGGGCGGCTGCGGCGGCGACGGCGGCGCGCAGCCGGTCCTCGGTCTCCGTGCCGTCGGTCTCCGCGCCGATCCAGTCGCCGAGCCACCGGGTGAAGTCGGCGGGGGCCAGGGACGGGACGAAGTAGGCGTGCAGGCAGTCCAGGACGTTGAGGATCGGCGCCATGACGTCGTCCAGGCCGCCGACGAACCGCAGCGCGAGGTCATCGTCGGCGAAGACGGCCGGGAGCATCATGCCGATGGGCGCGGAGGAGCCGAGGCCGTCGACGGAGCCTCTCACCGGTCGTCTCCGATCACGCGGACCCGGTGGTCGAAGGAGAAGACCAGGGACGGGGCGCTGAGGTCGATGCGGTCGGTGGCGTCGCCGCGCTTGCCGGTCAGCGGGTCGGCGGGGTGGAGTATGACCTCGTCGACGAGTTCGACGCCGGGGACGCGCTGGAGTACGGCGAAGATCTCGCCGGCCTGGACCGGGCGGCCGAAGGGCCAGCCCTTGCCGTCGGCGCCGCCGGTGAGCGGGTCGAGGTGGCGGTAGAGGGCGTCGTGGGCCTGGCGGCGCACCTTGTCGGTGTCGGCGGCGCGGAAGGCGTGCAGCGTGGCGACGACGGTGACGCCCTGGTAGAACGGCGGGCCGACGGCCAGTCGGGTGCCGATGAGGCGGCGTTCGTCCAGGTAGCGGGTGATGCGGTCGAGCAGCGCGTCGCCGGGGACGAGCTGTTCGAAGCGGAGCCGGCCGCCGGGGTCGGGGACGGCCTGGGGGACGACGAGGACGCGGACGGCGTAGGCGCCGTGCTCGCTCTCCTCGCCCTCCAGGCAGGTGATGCGGGCGGTCTCCGGGGCGGCGCGGCGGGCGAGTTCCTCGTAGTCGCGCAGGGTGACGGCGCGTTCCTGGGCGCGCAGTGTGATGGGGGCGCGGACCTTCGCCTCCTCGACGGTCTCGCCGTCGACTCCGCCGCGGGCGGCCTCGCGGTTGACGACCTCGCTGACGAACGGGATGGAGGTGCGCAGGATCCGTACGGCGCCGCGGGCGACGTTGCCGGCCCGGCCGCCGCCGGTGCGGTAGCGGCGGGCGCGCAGCACGGCGCCCTTCGGGGGGACCATGCCGTACTGGCGCAGGCTGCCGTCGGGTTCGCGGACGGAGGGGCCGAAGGCGATCTCGCCGGTGGTGGGGTCGAGGGTGATGTGCCGGTCGTCGGGGCGGGAGCCCGCGAAGTGCGGTACGACGTCCCAGTCGATCCAGCCGTCGTGCTCGGCGCTCTGCAGCAGGACGGGCGGGGTGTCACCGACGACGGGGGCGTGCTCCAGGCGCAGGCGCTGGCCGGGCAGGCCGGTGGACTCGCCGAGCGCCTCGTCGTAGACGGTCTCGGCGTGGATGGCGCTGGTGGTGCCGCCGATGGTGCAGGCCTCGGCGGAGCGGACCGTCGGGGAGGTGGTGTAGAAGGGCTGGTCGGGCAGCGGTTCGGTGACCCGGCAGCGCAGCCAGCCCGCCTCGTGGCCGCCGGTGCGGGAGAGCACGTGGGTGCCGGGGACGTGCAGGACGACCTCGCCGGGGCGGTTGAGACCGCCGGTGCTGTCGCGGTCGACCTCGCAGGGCTGCCAGCCGTCCTCCGTCCAGGCCTCCCAGACCAGGGGCGGCTGGCGGGGGTCGACGCCGACGCCGTCGACGCGGCTGTCGAGTTCCAGGACCACGGCGCAGTGCGGCACGGCGGCGGTGAGGCCGAGCAGCATGCAGTCGCCGGGCCTCGGCGCCTCGGCGAAGCACAGGATGTCGGTGCCCTCGGCGAGGTCGTGGGTGCGGTCGGCGACGGCCTCGCCGCGCTGCTGGACGACCAGGTGCCGCAGGGCGCTGGGGGCGATGCGCAGGTCCCGGTCGACGGCGAAGACGACCGCGTCCTCGTTCTCCGTGCGCAGGGTGGCGACCTCGGTGCCCACCGGTACGGAGACGGCCTCCTCCTGCGGCGCGGACAGCCAGAAGGTGACGTCGGTGCGGGCCGCGCTGGGCGGGAAGAGGGTGATGCCGACCAGGTCCAGGAAGGCCAGGTGGTTCTTCTCCGGGACCCGGTTGAGCCGGTAGACGATCTGGTCGGCCATGTGCGCGACCGTCTCGACGAGGGTGACGCCGGGGTCGGAGACGTTGTGGTCGGTCCACTCCGGGGCGCGCTGCTGGATGTAGCGCTTGGCGTCGTCGACGAACTGCTGGAAGCGGCGGTCGTCGAGGTTCGGGGAGGGCAGGGGCATCAGCGGTCGCTTTCGGGGAGGGTGCCGGGGCCGCCGGACGGGGCCGGTGCGCCCGGTTCCTCGTGGGAGGGGATGACGTAGAACGGGAAGACGAGGCTGCGCGGGTTGTTGGTGCCGCGGATCGAGTAGCGGACGTCGATGAGGAGGGTGCTCTCCTCGGCGCCCACCGACACCTCGACGTCGTGCACCTCGATGCGCGGCTCCCAGCGGTCCAGGCTGAGGTGGACCTCGTGCTGGATGCGGCCCGCGGTCTGCTCGTTGACCGGGGCGAAGACCAGGTCGTGGATGGCGCAGCCGAACTCGGGGCGCATGGGCCGTTCGCCCGGCGCGGTCGACAGGATGAGCCGGATGGCCTCCTCGATCTCCTTCTCGCCGCTGACCAGGGCGATGCCGCCGGTCGGCCCGATGCGCAACGGGAACGACCAGCCGGAGCCTACGAACTGTTCGGCCATCAGCGGGCCACCTGCCTTCCTGGACTGCGGGTCATGACGCACCCGGTATGGGGATCGTGGCCACCTTGAAGATCGGGGACATGACCGTGAACTGCGCGCCCGTGACCCTGGTCTGGACGGGGGAGGTGAGGTTCAGGCCGGCGGTGCCGGTGACGTTCGTCATCGCCCCGCCGGTCAGGTTCGCGACCGCGCCCGCCGTCAGGTTCAGCGCGGCTCCCGCGTTGACGCCGATCTGCGTGGCGGCCCGCATGTTGATCAGGCTGCCGCTCTGCAGGGTGAGCGGGCCGCCGCTCTTGATGGTCAGGGACCGTCCGGCGGTCAGGGACATGCTGGTGCCGGCCTCCACCGACACCGAGCGGCTGCCCGTGATGCTGACCGTGCCCTTGCTGTCGACGGTGATCGCGGTGTTGGCCCGGTCGAGGTTGATGATCAGTTTGTCGTCGCCGGACTGGATGCGTACGCCCTGCTTGCGGGCCAGCTTCGCGCTGAGCAGGTCGACGCGGTTGCCGGTGCGGTCCGAGATGGTGTGCCGGCTGGCCTGGTTGCGGGCACCGGCGTAGAGCTGGACGTCGTTCTTGGTCTCCTGGTCGCGGCCGTTGTAGAGCCCGCCGATGACGAAGGGGTGGTCGAGGGCGCCCCGGTCGAAGGCGACGAGCACCTCGTCGCCGACGTCCATCGGGAAGAAGCCGCCGCCGCCCTTGCCGCCGAGCTGCACCGAGCGCGTCCAGTCGCTGACGTAGGTGTCGTCCAGCCACGGGAACTTGAGCTTGACCCGGCCTCGTTTCAGCGGGTCGGTGACATCGGTGACGACGGCGTTGGCGACGCTGGGCAGCTTGGGCGCGGTCTCGGTGCCGCCGGAGGCCAGGCCGTACAGGGAGCGCCACTGGCGTCCGCTGACGGTGAGCGCGGACTCGTAGTGCTCGCCGCTGCCGAAGCTGTGGCGGACGGAGGTGACGGTGTACTTGCCCTCGAAGGGCTTGCCGGTGTCGGCGAGCGCCACCGGGACGCCGGGCCGCAGCTTGGGGTTGCCGCGGACGGCGACCTCCAGTTCGGCGAAGGCGGAGGTGACGTCGTCGGCGAGGGCTTTCGCGGCGTAGGTGACCTCGGCCTGCTTGTCGTAGGGCGTGGTGGTCTCCACCCGCTTGGCCGGCGGGAAGAAGCGGGCCGCGCTGCCGGGGGTGGCGCCGATCTCGAAACCCGGGTTGGTGACGGCCGGGGCGGTGGCGACGATCTCCTTGGCGAGGTTGACGTCCCAGCCCCGCGACTCCACCTTGGCGACCTGGTCGGCGGCGGTGACGGCGGTGCGCAGCCGCAGGATGTCGTGCCGGGCCTGGAGCACGAACGGGCTCTTGTCGCCGTCGGTCTCCGGGGAGGGCGCGCCGGAGGACGGCTTGGGCGAGACGAAGTTGAACTTGCCCTTGGCGTCCAGGGACATGACCATCTCGTTCTCGTCGGCGAGCCGCGCGATGAAGTCCCAGTCGGTGACGTTGCCCTGGCTGATGAACTCGTACGGCGTCTTCGTCGACTCGATCCGGCCGACCGGCACCCCGTTGAGACGGACCAGTTTCTGCACGATCGAGGAGGCGGTCTCGTTGGTGTACGCGGCCACCCGGCGCTGGCGCAGCAGGCGGTGGCCGAGGTCGTAGCCGCGGATCACGGTGAAGGAGCCGGTGCCGTCGTAGTCGGCCTCCAGGGCGGTGACCTCGCCGGTCAGCAGCGGGTCGGAGACGCCCTTGCCGTTGGCGACGGGGGTCAGGACCACCTTGCTGCCGATGTTGACTCCGAGCCGGGTCAGCAGGGTCCGGTTGGGGTCGCGGAAGGTGAGGCGGAACGCGGCGGGGACGCCGACGCCCTGGTCGACCCAGCCCCCGACCAGCAGCGGGGCGATCGTCTTGCGCAGATCGACGCCGTTGATCTTGACCTTGATGATGTTGGAATACGTCAACGGCGGCATCAGCGGTGCACCTCTCCGGTGGCGGGGAGGAGCAGGTCGGTGCCGTTGGGCAGCTGCCCGGGGTCGTCGATCCCGTTGGCCTCGGCGATGGCCCGCCAGGCGGAGGCGTCGCCGTACTCCTGCCAGGCCAGCGACTGGAGCGAGTCCCCGGCGACGACGCGGTGCACACGCTGGGCGGTGAGCGCGCCCGAGGTCGGGTTCTGGCCCTCGGTGGCCTGCGGCAGCTCGTGCAGCTGGAGCTGGCAGGTGGCGCGGATCGGGACGCCGGAGGTGCCGAACAGCGTGTACGAGACGTCGACGGAGCTGACGTACGAGGTGAACCGTGCCGTGGAGAACGAACCCCACTGGAAGATCACCCAGGGCGGCGAGGGCCGGTCGGCGGCCAGGCTCTTGGACGTCACCACGCAGCACTCCAGCAGGGCGTCGACCTGCTTGAGCACCTTGTTGCTGCTGGGCTGGTCCGAGGTGTCCAGGAAGATCTCCACGGACATCTCGCGGGCCACCGGACTCATGAACTCGGGTATGGCGGCGTTCCGGGTGCTCGCCGCGTGCCCCTCCTTCCACTCGGCGCGGCGGGACAGGCTCAGCTGCGCCGGGTTGAACTGGAAGGAGAAGTTCTGGATGAGGGCGCCCGGCGACGTGCTGTCGCCGGTGGGCGGCTCGTGAATGGCGAGGGTGGCGTGGACGAGGCTCTTGCCGGCGCTGCTCTTGGCCATGGGGTGGGCCGCTCCTTTCGTTCCGCTGCTTCCGGTGGTTCCGGTGGTTCCGCTGGGGCTTTTCAGTCGGTGAAGCCGTGGTGGGCGATCTCCAGGACCTCCGTGGCGACGGCCGGGTTGCCGGCGTCGAAGGACGGTCCCTGCCAGCTGACCGGCAGCACGTCGAGCAGCCCCCAGCGGGCGACCTCCGAACCGTCCGCGCGCCGGGCCACGATCGTGGCGGTGGGCCGCTTGATGCCGGTCTGTACGGAGGAGATCCACTTGGCGACCTTCGTGGTGTCCGGGGTGAGCGGACGGGTCAGCCGGATGTTGGAGAAGGTCACGCGGGTCGGCAGCTGCCAGACGAAGCCGTTGTTGCCGCCCTCCTGGCGCTGCTCGACCTCGACCTGGGACGACAGGCCGTCGCACCCGTTCCAGTAGCCCAGGCTCTGGCCGTCGATCGAGAGGGAGAACCAGATGGTGGAACCCGGGTCCTGGCGGGGCATCGGGGGTCGGCCTTTCTGTCGGAGGCGTCGGGGGCGGTCGGGGCGGGGACGTCAGCGGCGGTCGTCGCGGAGTCGGCCGATCCGTTCACGGTCCATCCGCAGTTCGGTGCGGACCAGACGGGTCACGCGGCCGATGATCCGGTTCACGAGTTCGTCGAGCTGGGGGTCGGTCAGCTCCTTCGGGTTCCACGCGGGTGCCGGCACCCGGGCGGACGCGGCCGTCGGCGAGGGCCGGGCGGCCTGGGCGGTGGGCGCGGGGGTGTAGGGCGGTGGCGGGTCCTCGGGGCCGTTGCCGTGGTGTCCTTCGTGCCCGTGCTGTCCGTGCTGTCCGTGGGTGTTCTGGTGCGGCTGCAACCGGCCCAGCGTGGCGGAGACGGTGGCCGCCGCGGCGGCGGCGAGCGCGCTGGTGGCCGACCGTGCCGGGGCGCGCTGCACGGAGGCCGCCTCGGTCCCGGAGGCCGCGGCGGGCCGCGGCAGCGGGGCGGGCGGTGCCGTGGGGGGCGGGGTGAGGGAGGCGACGGGGAGCGGGGTGGCGGGGCCGGCGGGGCTCGTGCGGCCCGCGGGACCCGAGGGGCTCTGGGAGGCGCGCAGGGGTACGGGGGTGGGGGCGGTGTCCAGGGGGACGCGCTGGACGCTGGGGGCCGGGGCCGGGGTGTGGGCCGGGGTGGCCGTCGGGAGCGGGGCCGGGGCGGGCAGCGCGGGGGGCGGCGGAGACGACAGGGAGGTCGTGACCACCGGGACGGCAGGGGTGGCCGAGGTGGCCGAGGCGGCCGAGGCGGTCGAGGGCGCGTCGGACCGGCGGGACTGGGGGCCGAAGGCGACGGGCAGCACGGCGCGCTGCACGGCGGGTGCGGTGCTCGCGGTCCGGGGCGTGGGGGCGACGGCCCGCTGGACGGGGGCCACGACGGGGACGGGCGCGGGTGCGGGAGCCGGGGCGTGCCCGGACTCGACGGCGCGCTGGACGCGGGGCTCGCCGGGCGCGGCGGACGCGACCGGCAGGGCCGGCGGCCCGGCGGGGGTCGCGTGCCGCACCGGGGGAGCGGAGGGCTCGTCGGCGGTGGGCGCCGGTGCGGGCGCGGCCGGGGGCGAGGACAGCGGCAGACGCTGTACGGCGGGTCCGGTGGGCGTGGCGGCGGGGGTGCCCGTGCCCGCCGAGGCGGAGCGGGGTGCCGGGGCCGAGGGGGAGGCAGGCGGGCCGGCCGGGGAGGCGGGCAGGGGGGCGCCGAGTCCTGGACGGCGGGCGGGCGCCGGGGCGGCGGCGGCCCGCTGGACCGGCAGGTGCCCGGCGGACGCCTCGGCGGCGGACTGCCGTACCGGGGACTTCGGCGGGGTGGGCCGGGGCGTCGTGCCGGACGAGGGTGCCGTCGGCGCCGTGGCGCGCTGCACCTGGCCGGGAACGGGCGGCGCGGGACGCGTGGGCTCGACCGGGAGGGCGGGCGGCACGTCGGGGCGGGCGGCGTCCGAGGCGAGGCGCTGGACGGCGGGCGCGGGGTCCGACGGGACGGACGGTGCCGGTCCGGAGGCGGTGGGCGCCGCCGGGGCCGGCACGGGCGTGGCGGAGGGCGCCGCAGAGGCGGACGCGGGGCGCTTGTGCTCGACCGGGAGGGCGGGCGGGGCGTCGGTGCGGGCGGTGTCCGGGGTACGGCGCTGGACGGCGGGCGCGGGAGCCGGCGTGCCGGGCGCGGCCGGTGCCGACGGGGGCGTACTCGGGCGGGCCGGCTGGGCCGCGGCCGGGGTGGCCTGCCGCTGGACCGGGGAGGCCGCGGGCGCGGTGGGGGCGGACTGCGGCACCGACGGCGTGGCGGTACCGGGGGTGCTCGGGCTCCGGCTCGGCTGCGCCGGGTCACCGGTCGCGGTCCTGCGCTGGACCGCGGGCGGCGTGTCCCGGTCCGGAGCGCCGGCGCCCTTCGAGGCGATCGGCAGGGCGGGCGGCACCGGGGTGGCGGACGTCCGGCGCTGGACGGGGGGCGGCGTGGCGGCGCTGGACGTCCCGGTGGCGGGGGAGGCGCCGCCGGCGGCCGCGTCGCGCGCGGGGGCCGGCCGGGCGGGCTGCGCGGGCTCGGCCGTCCGGCGCTGCACGGCGGGCGGGCCGGCCGGGGAGGTGGCCGCGGGACGGTCCGGCCGCGCCGGGGCGGCGCTCGGCGTGTCGGCGGCGGGCGCGGGAGCCGGACGGCTCGGCTGCGCGGGTTCGGCCGTACGGCGCTGGACCGCGGGCGGCGTGTCCCGGTCCGGAGCGCCGGCGCCCTTCGAGGCGATCGGCAGGCCGGGCGGTACGGGGTCGCCGCTCGTCCGGCGCTGGACGGCGGGCGCCGGGGTGGTGTCGGCGGCACCGGCGCCGCGCGCGGGCGGTGCCGGCTCGCCGGCCGGCAGGGGCCGTACGGCGGGCGGGGTCGCGGCGCTGTCCGGACCCGGTGCGGGCGCCGGCCGGTCGGGCCGCACCGGGTCGGCGCTCTGCCGCTGGACGGCGGGCCGGGCGGTGCCGGAGGCGCTCGCGTCGCGCACGGGGTCCGCCGCGCGCGGGGCCGACGGTGCGGTGTCGGTGGCCCGGCGCTGGACGGCGGGTGCCGGGGCGGTAGCGGAGGGGCTCGCGGGGGCGGACGTACGGCCCGGCGTGGCGGCCGGTGCCGACGGCGGCGTGGCCGCGGAGGAAGCGGAGGGCGTCACCGGGCTGCCGAGCGCGCCGCGCGGCGCCGGGCCGGCGGTGTCGCGGGTGACGGCCCGCTGGATCGGCAGGGCGGCCTCGGACGGCGCGGCGGCACGGCCGGGCGTGGCGGCCGGCGGGGACGCGGGTACGGAGGATGCGGGCGCGGGCGCGGGCGCGGGTGAGGGGGACGTGGGCGCGGGGGAGACGGACGTACCGCCTCCCCCGCCGTCACCGTCCGTCGGCCGTGACGCGGTGGCAGGGCTCTCGCCCGACGGCGCGGACTCCCGGCGCGTCGTGGGCAGTGACCTGCGCTGTACGGCCGGTGCCGCGACCGGCGCCTTGACCAGGGGAAGCCGCGGGACGGCCGGTGCCGGCGGCGCGGCGGTCACGCGGACGCCGCGCTGCGGGACCGGGGCCGGCGCCGGCGGCAGCACCGGGGTCACCGGAACCGGGGGCACGGAGGCGGCGGCCGGCCCGGAGGACGTGGCCGCCCGCTGGACGGCCGGTCCACCGCCCGCCGCCGGTGCGGACGCGGACGGCGCGGCCGACGAGGACGGCACCGAGGACGCCGACGGCGTGGCGGACGCCGCCGGCACCGGTCCTCCGGCCTCCCCCACGGCAGCCGTCGGGTCCGTCTCCGGAACCGCCCGCAGCGGTACCACCGGCACGCGCTGCACCGCCGGGCCGCCCGCCGAGGCGATGGCCGGGGGCAGTGGGCGCGCCGGCCGTTCCAGGCCGGTGACCGGGGCGCCCGCGCCGCCGACCGCCGACGTGGGCGGCAGCAGACGGTGCGGAGAGGTGTCCAGGACGCCGACGGTCACGGGCTCCGCGAACGACGGGTTCTGCCAGGTCGGCAGGCGTCCGCCGAACCGGTTGTCGGCGACCCCGGGGGGACCGGCCGCCGCGGACCGCTGGATCGGCGGCAGCGCCGACCACGCGGCCCGCACCACCGGCCCCGGCCCCGGCGCGGGGGCCGCGGCCGGGGCCGGCGCGGGGGTCGCCTCGGACACCGGCGCCGGTTCTGCCGCCGCCGGTGTCCCCGTCGGTGTCGCGGCCGTGGCGGCGGGACGCTCGCCCCGGCTCCGCAAACGGTCCAGGAAGCCCACGTCTAGCCCTCCGCCTCGGCGCGCGTCACGAAGGACGCGATCTGTTCCGTGTACTGGCGGCGGTCATGGTGTTCCAGGTCCAGGATCGCCTCCAGGCTCCAGTGGAAGTGGTAGGCGACGTACGCGATCTCCTCCTGCAGCCGGTCGGTCGCGTACGTCACGATTCCCCCAGGCGGCTCCCGCCGAGTTCCACCTCGAAGGGCTCGGAGCAGTGCGGGCACTCCACCGCCGCCCGGGTGTGGCCCTCGGCGTTGATCTGGCGGTAGAAGTCCTGGAGGAACGCCAGGTCGGAGGCGAACATGCTCTCCACGATCCCGTCGTGCACCGACGGCAGCGTACCCAGCTGGGTGATGACCCGGCCGAGCAGGACGACCGACAGGTACGCCGGGTTCTGCTGGACGCGGACGTCGCGCAGCGGCACGAGTTCGTCCCGTGCCGTCGACAGGCGCATCACACCCTTGCGGTGCACCGTGCCGTTGTCGTCCACGTAGCCGCGGGGCAGTTCGAAGGGAAACTCGGTACGCAGCGTCTGCCGCGAGGCCACGTCCGCCGGCGGCGCGGCGGCGGGAGCCGGAGAGGTGACCTCCGCTCCCGCCGCCGCGGACCGGTCGGCCGCGGGCGCCTCGGCAACCCTGCTCGCACTTGGCGCGCCGACAGCCGAACGCCGCATTACTCGACGACCAGTTCTTCGAACACGATGGTCACGGTCTCGGTGAGCGGATTGGTGTCACCCGCCTTCAGCGTGCCCATCACGATCTTGCTGCACCAGGCGTTGCGCAGGTTCCAGCGCCTGACCGGGCTGTCCTCGTAGTCCATCAGGATGATCGAGGCGTTCTTGCGGGCGGTGGCCATCCGGCCGTTCAGGGAGTCGTCGATCCACTGGGTGAACGCGGGCGACATGCTCGCGCCGCGTTCGACCTGGACCTGCCCGTCCTTGGCCACGCCCGGCATCAGGGTGACGTTGTTGCGGCCGGTCGCGCCCGCGTTCTGCTGGTACTTGATGACGTCCTGCTCGACCTGGAGGCCGCTGACCGAGTTGAGGTACTCGACCATCACACCGTCGATCTGGAGACCGAAATTCGGTGCTACGAGGACATCTTCTTCTTTGGGGAGAGCCATGGGTTCGCTGTCCTTCTAGGAAAAGTGGGGGAGGGGCCGCGGGAACGCGGCGCGCCTACTCCTCCAGCTCGCCACTGCCGCTGGAGAACTGGGCCAGCCGGAAGATGACGAACTCGGCGGGCTTGACCGGCGCGATGCCGATCTCGCAGATGACCCGGCCGAGGTCGACGGACTCCGGTGGGTTGGTCTCCTCGTCGCACTTGACGTAGAAGGCCTGCTCGGGGCTCTGTCCGAAGAGGGCGCCGTTGCGCCACTCGTTGACCAGGAACGCCGAGACGTTGCGCCGGATGCGGGCCCAGAGGTTGTGGTCGTTCGGCTCGAAGACCACCCACTGGGTGCCGATCAGGATCGACTCCTCCAGGTAGTTGAAGTACCGGCGGATGTTCAGGTAGCGCCACGCCGGGTCGGAGGAGAGGGTGCGGGCACCCCAGACGCGGATGCCGCGGCCCGGGAAGGAGCGGATGCAGTTGACGCCGATCGGGTTGAGCAGGTCCTGCTCGCCGCGGGTGATCTGCAGCTCCAGGTCGACGGCGCCGCGGATGACCTCGTTGGCGGGGGCCTTGTGCACACCGCGCTCGAAGTCGTTGCGGGCCCAGATGCCGGCCATGTGACCGCTCGGCGGGACCAGGCGGGCCTGGCCGGTGGCCGGGTCGAAGGACTTGATCCAGGGGTAGTACAGGGCGGCGTACTTGGAGTCGTAACCGGCCGTCTCCTGGCGCCAGACGCGGATCTGGCGGGCGTTGAGTCCCGGCGGCGGGTCGATGATGGCGACGCGGTCGCCCATCAGCTCGGCGTGGGCGATCATGCCGAGCTGGACGGCCTTGACGGCCTCCAGGTCGATGGCGCCGGCCTGGTAGGCGGCCATCAGGTCGGGCACCGCGACCATGGAGATCTCGTCGATCGCCTCCAGACCACCGAAGCCGGTGCGGTCGGAGCTGTCGCCGAGGTACTGGGCGGGTCCGGGCTGGGCGATCTCGTCCGGGACCTGCTCGACGGGGGCGGCCGGGGCGGGCGGCGTGGCCAGGGTCACCGTCTGGTTCTCCGGACGGGCCAGCTGCGCGGCCGGGGCGGCCTCGGTGACGGTGATGAGCTTGGAGCGCTCCTTCACCTGGGTGACGACGTAGGAGCGGTTGCCCTTCTTGGCGCTCACGTCGAACGTCTCGACCGGCTTCTCGCCGTCCTTGACGATCAGCTTGAAGCGCTCGGCGGGGCCCTCGCCCTCGGGGTCGGCGACCTCGACGGTGAGCGGGCCGTGCTGGCCGGCCGTCGTTGCCGTCACGGCGAAGGTGCCGAGCTGCTTGGGCTCGGCGGCGGGCAGCGCGGCCGGGGCGGCGGAGCCGTTCACGGCGGCGGGGGAAGCGGTGGCGCCCGCGCCGGCGCCATCGGCGGAGCCGCCGACGCGTACGACGTACGCGGCCGAACCGCCGTTGTTGAAGAAGCCGTAGACGGAGTGCGCGAGGTAGTAGCCGTCGGTGAAGTCACCGAAGGACGCGACGTACTGCGTCCAGTTGGTCACCAGCGTCGGCTCGTTGAGGGGCCCGGTGGGCGCGAGCCCGACGAAGGCCGCCACGGACGTGCCCACTCCCTCGATCGGGCGCGAGCCGCTGGCCACCTCCTCGACGTAGACGCCGGGCGACAGGTAGGACGGCATGCTCTGCTCTCCTCGGGGTACGAGACAGGACGCCCCTCAGCCTCACGCGCGCGTTGCCCCTGTCGAAACGGCCTCTGGTGCCGGACCGGGGGCATCTTGACTGCCCTGGATCGTGCCCGTTGGGGCAAAATCCTGGTTTTCCCCTGGCGGCGGCCCGCCGTTTCTGTTTGAACAGCACTTGTTGGGTGTCAGTTCGCCAGGATGTCATCTCGTGGTCACGCCCCTGACCGGGGTACGCCGTCCCGCCGCACCGGGCGCGGTGCTGCGTGCTCCCGAACGGTGACGGACGTCAGGAGGGGCTGTCCGTGTCGGACCGCTTGTACGAACCGCACGCTCGTCGCACGAACCCGGCCGTTCCGGTACGGCCCGGCCCCTGGGCGGTGCACCGCCCGCTCGCCTCCTTGCAGGCCAGCGCCGGGAACAGGGCCGTCGCCAGGGCGATCCAGCGCGCGACCGCCACGCAGGAGGAGACCGCGGGCCCGAGCCGGCAGGCCGGGCCCTCGGAGGCTCGGGACGAGAACTCGGGGGACAAGGGCTCTGGGAAGAAGGATTCCGAGAACAAGGACGCGGGAAACAAGGACGCGGGAAACAAGAACCCCGAGGACAAGGGCTCCGCGGAAGAGGCGAAGCAGCTCAAGGCCGGCGTCTCGGACGCGGCACGGGAGCGGGCGGAGGCCGAGGCCGAGGTGTGGGACCGGACCGCGGAGGCGGCCGCGGCGCGTGGCCGGGCGACCGAGGCCGACGGCCGGGCCACCACGTCGAGGAACGAGGCCGAGGACGCGAGGCGGAAGCGGGACCAGGCCGTCGACGAGGAACGTGAGTGGACGCGGAAGGCCGACGACGCCCAGCAGCGGCGCGAGGAGGCCGAACGCGACGTACGGACACGGAACGACGCCGAGACCGACGCGGCCCAGCAGGAGGCGGCGGCGCGGCAGCGGGCCGACGAGGCCAGGGCCGAGGTGAGCAGGTGCCAGGCCGAGGCCGAGGAGGCGGAGCAGGCGGCGACCGAGGCCAAGGAGAAGGCGGAGAGGTACCGCAAGGAGGCCGAGGAGGCGGAGAAGGCCGCGGCCGAGGCCAAGGAGAAGGCGGAGACCTGTCAGGAGCAGGCCGACGACTTGGCGCGGAAGGCCGAGCGGGCCGAGGCCGAGGTGCGGGAACGGGCGCGGGCCGAGGCCGAGGTGCGGAAGCAGGCCGAGCAGGCCGCGCGACAGGCGCTGGCCGAGGCGCAGGCCGCTGACGTGGCAGCGCGAGAAGCCGTGGCGCGGGCGGCCGAGGACGAGGCGACGGCGGCGCAGCGGACGGACATGGCCCGGACCGCGGACGAGGAGCGGGAGAAGGCCGACAGCACGGTGAAGAAGTGCGCCGAGGCCCTGTCGGACGCCCACCGCCGCTCCGAACGCGCCGATGCCACGATGCGGGAGCGGACCGAGAAACTGGCGGTCGCGACGCGGCAGCGTCAGGAGGCGGAAGGCGAGCTGAAGGCGCGGACATCCGTCGAGGCCGAGGCGCGGGGCAAGGCGGAGCGGGCCGGGGACGCGTGGAGGGAGCACGAGAGGACCCGGGCCGAGGCGGAGGAGAAGGCGCGCACGGCCGGTGCGCAGGCGGAGGGCCATTGGCGGGCGGCCCGGGACGCGCAGCACCGGGCGGCCGCCGCGGCGCGCCGGCAGTTGGCGGCGGGAGACACCGAGACCTCGGCACGGACGGCTCTGGCCACGGCGAAGAAGGAGGCGGCCGAAGCGGCCGAACAGGCCGCGCAGTCGCAGGAGGCCGCGCGGCCCGACACCGGCAAGAAGGGCGTGAGGGAACGGATCAAGCAACTCCCCGCCAAGATCAAGGGAGTGCTCGACGTGCCCGACACGCTGAACCTCCGCATCACCTCGCCCGTCGGAGGAGGCGTCCGGACCGAAGCCACGCGGGACCACGACACCGCGAAACTGGTCGGGACCGCGCAGCAGGGGCAGTTCGAGTCGGGCATGAACGCCGTGGCGACCGGCTTCAACCTCACGACGGACCTCCAGGGGCTCGCGGCCGGGCTCAAGAAGCACGGCGGAACAGGACCGGATTCCCATCAGGCGAGGAAGGACGTGCGGGGGAAGTCCGCCGGCGCGGCCACGAACGTCACCATGGGGGTCGGCGACGTGTCGAAGATCGTCGACAACGCGGTGCGGAACGGGGGCACCACGGGCGGGCTGGCGGCTCTCGGGCACGTCTCCAGCGATGCCACCGTGGTGTTCTCCACGGTCATCGCCGCCCGGGACGGCAAGGCCATCGCCAACGCCGTCGAGAAGCGCCGGAAGCTGGAGGCACGCCTGGAGAACGTGGAGCCCGCGCACGCGGGGAACCTCCAGGAGGTGCTCCACGGGCTGGGCGCGGCGAGTGCGAAGCTCGCGCGGCACAGTGCGAACACGGCAGTCCCGCACGAGGTCCCGAGCGAGGAGACGATCGCGGCCATCGGTGTGCATAGACGGGAGATCGACGACTACCGGAGCACGCTCCTGGCCCACCTCGCCTTCCTCAAGGACTACGCGGTGCGCAAGCAGAACCGGAAGATCTTCAAGCGCGGGGCCAACCTGGGCGGCAACGTGGTGCGCATCGCGGGAGCCACCCTGTCGATCGCGGCCCTCTCCGGGGCCACCCTCGGTATCGCCCCGGCGATCGTCGGGGGTCTGGGAGCCGGAGCCCTGGGTCTCATCGCCGCCTGGAAGGCAGGCCGGAAGGGCCGGAAGCGTGTCGAGGTGATGCGGCACCCCAAGAAGTGGGCACGGACCACTCTGGCGCAGGACGAGACCGAGAGCACCGAGGCCACCACCCCGAGCACCGTGAACGACACCCAGGGCGCAGAGAACGCCCAGGGCGGCTCGGTGGACGAGACCGGCGACCTCCGGTCGCGGGCCGCGGTCCTGGAGTTCCTGAAGGTGCTGAAATCCATCGAGCAGGGTGAGCGTCAGCGCATGGCGCAGGAGTTCTACGCGCTCGCGGCCGGGCCGGCCGTCCCGGCGAGCCGGCACGTTCCCCAGGACATCCGCGATCTGACGCGCGACATGCTCAGGGAACTCAAGTGCGGCCCCGACCAGCACAAGCAGAAGGAGAAGGAGTGGGAGGCGTCGCTCAACGATCCCGACTTGCAGAAGGAGTGGGAAGGGTCGATCGCCAAGCAGCTCGCCTCCTGAGCGGGCCGGCGCCGGTGAACCCTGCCCCGACGGCTGCCCTCATGGCCGTTGCGGCAGGGGATGCCGCGGGGGTAGACCTGTAGCAGCCCTATCTACGTGCCGGATACAGCATCCCCCAAGGAGCGTCGTGCGCGCACACGGAACACAGCCCGCCCGACAGGCCGGCGAGCAGAGCACGGCCGGTCGTCCCGGCGGCCCGGGCGGTACCGCAGCCCGGATGCTGTCCCTCCAGCGGCTGGCCGGGAACGCGGCGGTGACCCGGGCCGTCCAGCGGTCCCGGCACGAGCACGGCCCCGGGTGCGGCCACGCGGACCCGGAGCAGGACGTGCAGCGCAGGGTGGACCCGGGAGCACCTGACTTCGAGGGGCCGCGGGTGTCGGTGAACGACGCGATCAACACGCCCTACAGGTCGCTGCCGTCGCACATCCAGCGCACCGCGGAGCAGGTGTACGGGACGAGCTTCGGGCACGTCAAGGTGCATGACAACCCGGTGGCGCAGGAGTCCGCGAGGAACCAGCAGGCGGAGGCCTACACCACGGGCGAGCACATCGTCCTCCAGCGCTCGACCACGAGTGACGAGAACTTCTACCACGAGACCCACCACATCTGGCAGCAGTCCCAGGGCGCGGTGGCCGGCACCGACAACGGGTTCGGCGAGTCCGTCTCCAGTCCGGACCACTCCGAGGAGATCGAGGCCGCGCAGGTCGGCGCGCAGCTGGCCCGGGGTTTCCTCCCGTAGACGTCACTGCCCCGACAGGCAGTCCAAGCTGCCCCGGAGCCACTCCTTTCACCGAGGTTCGGGCCGAATCGGTGCCGACGACGGTGAAGGGGCGGTTCCGGGGCAAGCCGCGGTTCGCGGTGGACGACCTGGGCGATACGAAGGTGACGGCAAGGTGACGCCGCGGCCCGAGCAGACCATCCGGTCTCCTGGCCCCGGCGATCGCGTTCGTGCTGATCTGGATCGCCTACGAGCCGCAGGTGCGTGCGGCCGCTGCGCCGGTGGCGGGGACGGCGGCGGGGAGAAGAGGGCCGAGGAGCCGGAGCGGACCGCGACCACCGCGGTGAGGGAGACCGCCGCCCGCAGCGACGGCCGGCACCTCCCGAGCTCCGGCTCGAAAAACGGTCCGCCGCGCCGTGCGACCGGAACCGCCGTGCATCCCGGAGGGCCGCTGGGGCAAGCGGATCTGCCCGGCAGTCCCCTCCGTACGCCGGTACGACTCCGTATCGTCGTAGTGTGAGCCTTTGGACCTCTCTTGAGCCCGCTTCCGCCACCGTGGACCCCGGCAGCAGTACGCGCGTACGGCTGCGGGTGCGCAACACGGGTGACGTGGTCGATGAGTACCGGTTCGAGCCGGTCGGGGACCTGGCTCCGTGGACGGTGATCGAGCCGCCGACGATGCGTCTGTACCCGGGGACGACGGGGACGGTGGAACTCACCTTCTCCCCGCCCCGCACCCCCGACGCGGTGGCGGGTCCGAACCCGTACGGGGTGCGGATCACGCCGACGGAGCACCCGGACGCGGTGACGGTTCCCGAGGGGAACGTGACGATCACTCCGTTCACCGAGGTGCGGGCCGAGTTGGTGCCGACGACGGTGAAGGGGCGGTTCCGGGGCAAGCCGCGGCTCGCGGTGGACAACCTGGGCAATACGAAGGTGACGGCGTCGATCGCCGGCACCGACCAGGGCGATCACCTCTCCTATGACCTGCACCCGGCGAACGTGCAGATCGAGCCGGGGCGTGCGGCGTTCGTGAAGGGGACGCTGCGGCCCAAGCAGATCACCTGGTTCGGGTCGAAGGAGGACCGGCCGTACGCGCTCACCCTCCAGCGCTCGGGCGTGGATCCGCTGGAGGTTCCCGGCACGTTCGTCCAGCGGGGTTTCCTGCCGCGCTGGCTGGCGACTTTCCTGAGTGTCTTCCTGGCTCTGGCGATCGCGTTCGTGCTGATCTGGATCGCCTACAAGCCACAGGTGCGTACGGCTGCCACGGAGTTGACCGATGAGGCCGGTATCGCGCTGGCTCCGTCTCCGAGTGCGACCCAGGAGCTGGCCGCTCCCAGTGTGCCGGCCGAGTCGCCCGAGGCGGGAGCCGGGCAGCCGGAGTCCGGGGAGTCGCAGGACACGGGCGACGGTGGCGGCGGCGGTGGCGGTGGCGGCGGTGAGAAGAAGACCGAGGAGACGGAGGCGAGTGTCGTGCCCGCGCAGAACATCATGCTGCGCAACACCACCAGCGACATGTGCGCCGAACTTCCCGGACGGGAAGAGGGAACGACCGACGGGCCCACCCAGCAGGCCGTGTGCGCCGCGGGCGACCAGGACAACCAGATGTGGAACCTGGAAGTGCTGTACCCGAAGGACGGCCCCGGCGGGACGCCGCTCTTCCAGATCCGCAACACCAAGGACCAGTACTGCATGGACCTGCCGGACCACGGGCCGGCCGGCGCCGGCACGCCGGTCACCGAGTTCACCTGCGACAGCGTCGACAACACCGACAACCAGCTGTGGTGGGTCGAGAAGCAGGACAGCGGCGACTACTGGATCCGCAACGTCGCCAGCGACAACCTGTGCCTCGCCGTGGAGGGCACCGGAGGCGGCCTCTTCGCCAAGCTGGACATCTCCGAGTGCACCAACATCGGTGACGAGGAATGGAAGATCGTCAACCCGTCGGACGGGTGAGTCACCAGGCTCCCTCGCCGGGCACCAGGCGCCCCGCCTTGCGGTACTCGCGGCGGGCGCCTTCCAGCAGGTCGGCCGCCGTCACCGCGGAGCCGCGCCCGGCGGCGAGGTAGGCGGC
Source organism: Streptomyces sp. NPDC016677 (assembly GCF_055562815.1). Classification (NCBI taxonomy): domain Bacteria; kingdom Bacillati; phylum Actinomycetota; class Actinomycetes; order Kitasatosporales; family Streptomycetaceae; genus Streptomyces; species Streptomyces sp. NPDC016677. The sequence continues at coordinate 126,836 of NZ_JBVHEO010000017.1, forward strand.
GGTCACCACGGCGCTGCGGATCGAACCGCCCGCCAGCTCGAACTCCTTGGCCAGCGGGGCCACGTCGATGTTCTCGACGGTCGGTACGTGCTTCAGCCCGTGCCGCCACAGCGCGAGCCGCTGCTCGGGGTCCGGGAACGGGAAGTCGACGACCAGGTCGAGCCGGCGGGTGAACGCCTCGTCGATGTTGGCCCGCAGGTTGGTGGTGAGCAGCGCGATCCCGTCGAACGCCTCCAGGCGCTGGAGCAGGTAGGCGCTCTCCATGTTGGCGTACTTGTCGTGCGCGTCCTTGACCTCGCCGCGCTTGCCGAAGACCGCGTCCGCCTCGTCGAAGAGGAGCACGGCGTCGGTCCGGTCGGCCTCGGAGAAGATCCGCTCCAGGTTCTTCTCGGTCTCGCCGACGTACTTGTCCACGACCGAGGAGAGCTGGACGACGTAGAGGTCCAGGCCGAGGTCGGCCGCGACGACCTCCGCCGACAGGGTCTTGCCGGTGCCGGACTCGCCCGCGAACAGACCGAGGACGCCCCGGCCGCGTCCGCCGCCCGCGCTGAGCCGCCAGTCACCGAGGACCCGGTCGCGGTGGCGGGCGCGCAGCGCCAGTTCGCGCAGCTGGGTCAAGGGGCTCTCGGGCAGTACCAGGTCCCCCCAGTCCACGTCCGGGCGGATGCGCCGGGCGTGCTGTTCCAGGCCCGAGGCCGACTGCTGGCGGGCGGCGAGGCGCAGGTGGCCGGCGCCGACCGGGGCGCCGTCGAACGCTGCGAGCGCCCGCGCGGCCCGGGCGGCGCGCACCACACGCTCCCCGCCGAGGTGGTACGGGGCGACGGTGGCCGCCAGGTCCAGGCCGGGGTCGGTGCCGTCGGCGGGGCCGAGCGCCGCCGACCAGGTGTCCACCGCGCCCGCGCGCCGGGCGGGCGCCTCCAGGACCAGCGGGTCCCGCTCGCACCACTGGGGGTCGTAGGGGCCCTGCGAGACGATCAGGACCGGGACGTCCGGGGCGGCGGTCAGCGCACGCACCAGGGCCGCCGGCTTCTCCGGCAGCCCCGTCAGGACCACTGCCCGGCCGGTCAGCCGGGCCTCGCGCAGCAGGTCGGGGACGTGGTCCTCGGGGCCGGTGAAGTGCAGCGCCGGGACGCCCGCGGCGTGCAGGGCGGCGGCCACGCAGGCCAGGCCGTCGCCCTCGCGGCGTTCCCGGACGTAGGCGGTCAGCGGGGCGTCGGCGAGCAGCGCGGCCAGCCGGCGCACGAACACGGCGTCCGGTGCCTCGGCGCCGTCCTCGCCCTCGTCGTCGTACGGCACGACGGGCGACGTCAGGGGGCGGATGTGCCCGGCGAGCGCGGCGTCCGGGGTGTCGTCGCCCAGCAGATGGGACGCCAGCCGGTCGGGGACCCGCAGGGACCGGCTGAGGAAGGGGCGTTCGGGCTCCTCCAGCACCAGCAGGCCGAGCGCGGTCAGCGGCGCCGAGGGGTGCAGCCGGGCCCGGGCCGCCGCGTCGTGCACCGGCAGCCCGCACAGCTCCAGGGCGAGGGCGACGGTGGCGCGGCGGCGGCTGACGTCGTCGTTGAGGTAGCCGTACAGCGACTCGAAGGAGCGGTCCAGGTCCGGGGCGAGGGCGATGAGCAGGACGGCGGCGTCCGTGTCGGTGAGCCCGAGCCGGGCGGCCAGCGCGTCCAGCGGGTCGCCGGGCGCGGCCCGCTGGAGCGGCGGGGCCGCCGCCGGGGCCGGGCCGGGGGCGTCGGGGGTGGCCGGCGCGGCTGCCGCCGGGGCCGGGCCGAGACCGGCGGGGCGGGCCAGCAGGTGCCGTACCGCGTCCTCGGAGAGGTACAGGCCGCGCAGCGGGTCGTCGGCCGTGGGGTCGGCCGCCGCGCGGTGCTCGACCAGCGCGGCCACCCGTTCCCGCAGCCGGGCGAGCCGGTCCAGCAGAGCGGCCGGGGTGGGGGAGGCCGGCGGGGTGGGGAGGGTCATGACCGTTCGTCGTCCTGTTCCGCGATGTGCCGGGTGCGCCGCGCCCGTTTGGCCATCGTGACCTGCCGCGGCCGGTGGGCCCGTTCGTCCGTGAGGCGCTCGGTACGGTCGGCCCAGTCGGCTTCTCCGCTGTCGTAGGCCCGGACCCGCACCGCCGCGCCCTCGGTGACCGGCGGTCCGGCGTCGTACTCGCGGAAGGCCGGGAAGGGCGCGGTGATCACGACGTCCAGGGACGGCTTCAGCTCGCCGCCGAGCGCGGACCAGATCTCGGCCAGCGAACGGGCCTCCGTCTGGTGACCGGCCAGCACCACCTGGACCGTCAGGCCCAGCTCGCCCAGCGAACCGGGCAGCTGAGCGGGGAGGATCGTCTCGCGCGGGATCAGGGTGGCCATCACCGCGGACAGCAGCCGGTGTTCGTCGCGCGGCTGCTTGGTCCAGGCGGTGACCAGATAGGCCAGCCGGAACCAGCGGACCGGCGTACGGCGCTTGATCACGATGTCGTTCTCGTCGTGCACGGGGATCTGGCCGCGGTGGCGCCGGGAGAGGTCCTCGCGGATGTCGTACAGATAGGCGTTGAGGCCCGGTCCGTTGCGCCGGGCCGCCCAGTCACGGGTCGGGGCGTCAAAGGACACGTCGATGCCGGAACCGGCCAGTGTCCCACTACCGAGCAGGTCCTTGAGGACCTCGTCCACCTCGTGGATCACCGTCGTGCTCCTGCCTCGCCCGCTCGCTGTGCCGTTCCGTCACCCGGTCGCCGGACTCGATGGTGCCCGGCGGGCCGCCCGTACCGCACGCGCGGCGGGGACGGGGACCGGGCAGCGGATGCTGCCCGGGAGTCCGCCTTCGGTTGCCCGTTCGGTCAGATGTAGCCTTCCCTGAGGGCATAGGCCACGGCGTGCGCCCGGTTGCGCAGATGCAGGCGTGTGGTCAGGCCGTGCATCACGTTCTTGACCGTGCGTTCGGAGTAGGACAACTTGCTGGCGATCTCACCGGTGTCGAGTCCCTCGGCCACCAGCCGCAGTACGTCGACCTCGCGCGCCGCGAGGCCCAGGGCGGGCGAGCCGGCCCGGCCCGCCGCTCCCCGGTGCAGCGTGCCGACCTGGTTGATGAGCCGGCCGAGCAGATCCGAGGGCAGATCGCCGTCGCCCCTGGAGGCAGCGAGCACTGCCTGTACGAGACGGTGGTCGGTGGCCTCCCGGCGCCAGACGATGGCCCCGACGCCGCACTCGATGACGTCCAGCAGTTCGTTCTCGCGGATCGTGCCCACCACGAGCACGGCGTGGGCGCCCTCGCTGCGCACGAGCCGGCGCAGCCGGGTGAGCCCGGCGTCGTCGAGCGCGTCCTCGATCAGCAGGGCGACCGTGCCGGGGCCGGTCTCCTCGCGCAGCTCGATCTCCGGGTGCCGGCGCAGCTGGCTGATCGCGCCCTCGCGGCTGATCGGGTCCGGAGCGGTGACCGACACGGGTGTCCTGCGCCCGGTGCCGGCCGTGCGGCCGGTGTCTGTGGTCCGGGGTGAGTTGAGCAACCGTTTCCCCCAAGTTCACGTGTCCGCACGTCCGGTGAGGGGCGGAGGCGGATGGGCATGCTCCAGATTTCTGTGTCTGCCGTGACGCACGCAATCGTGGAGCACCACGAGGTACACCACGAGACCAGCCCGCAAACTCTCGGAGTCGCTCCGGAAAGGCCAACGTCACCGCAGGTCAGCGGTGTTCGCGGCCGTCCGGCGGTCTCCGGGCCGCCGGACGCGCACCGTGGTGAGCATCACTACGGCGATGCGGCGGCCACGCAACCCGAACCACTCCACTCCGTCCTACAGGCCGAGGCGCACCGTCCACCCCGGGAGGCAGCCATGTTCCGACCGCTGTGCGAACGCGACGACGCGCACGCGCTGATCGCGGCCGCGACCGAGCGCGCCCGCGCCGGCAACGGCCGCCTCGTCCTGCTGCGCGGCGCCACCGGCACCGGCCGCACCGCCGTCCTGGAGGCCGCGGCCGAGCACGCCGAGGCCCGCGGACTGAAGGTGCTACGAGTGCACTGTTCCCCGCAGGACAGCGACATACCCTTCTCGGCGGTCCGCGAATGCCTCAGCTACGTACCGGACTTCGCGGAACCGGACCCCGGCCGTGACGACCGGGAGACCGCCGTCCGGCTGTGGCGGTGCCTGTGCGCGTACGCCGCCGAGTCCCCGGTGATGGTCACCGTCGACGACGTCCACCTGGCCGACTCCGCCTCCCGGCGCTGGCTGGTGGAGGCGGCCCGCCGGGTCGGCCGTTTACCGATCCTGCTGGTCGCCACCGAACGCAGTCAGTACGACGTGGAACCGGGCCCGCCCGGACTCACGCACGCCCTGCCCTCCTCCCTGGTCAGCGTCCACACCCTCGCCCCGCTCGGCGACGTCGCCGCGGCGGCGCTGGCGCGTGCCGCGTTCCCGGCGGCCGGCCCCGACTGGACGGCGGAGTGCGTCCACGCCGGCGCGGGCAGCCCGCTGCTGCTGCGCGCCCTCCTGGACGACCTGGGCGGTACGGCGTCCGGGGGGCTGCCGCCGGCCGGCCCTCAGGGGGCGGTGGCCGGCGAGTTGCCGTCGGCCTGTGTGTGCGGGGCGGTGGCCGGAGAGTCGTCGTCGGCCTGTGTGTGCGGGGCGGTGGCCGGAGAGTCGTCGTCGGCCTGTGTGTGCGGGGCGGTGGCGGGAGAGTCGTCGTCGGCCGGTGTGCGGGGGATCGCGGCGGGGGAGTCGTCGTCGGCCGGTGTGGGCGGGGCCTGGGCCGCGGGGGCTCCGTCGGCCGGTGTGGGCGGGGCCTGGGCCGCGGGGGCTCCGTCGGCCGGTGTCCGGCGTGCCGCGGCCGGGGAGGCGGTCGCCGTCGGTCCCGGCGCCGTCCCCGCCCGGCAGGTGCCGCAGCCCGTGCCGGACAGCTGCGCCGCGCTGTATCCGGGCGCCTACCCGGCCGCCGTCTCCTGGTGGCTGGAGAACGCCGGGACGGCCACCGCCGAGGTGGCCCGGGCGCTGGCCACCCTGGAACAGGCCTGGACGACGGAGACCACCGAGGACCCGGCGGGCCTGCTCGCCGAGGCGACCGGCACCGACCCGGCCCGGGTCGCGGGCTGGCTCACCGCGATGACCCGGCTCGGCCTGCTGCGCCCCGACCCCGCCGGACGCCCCCGCTACGCCCACCCGCTGCTGCGCGACGCCGTGCTCACCGGCTGGCCCACCGCGCGGCGGGAACGGGCCCACCGGGTGGCGGCGGAGGCGATGCTGCGCCGCGGCGGCCGGGTCGAGGCGGTCGCCCGGCACCTGGTGCGCACCCCGGCCGTCGGCCTGCCCTGGGCGCTGCGCGTGCTGCGGGACGCGGTGACCGCCGCCGTCGACGAGTCCCGCCCCGAGGACGCCGTCGCCTATCTGCGCCGGGCCCTGGAGGAGCCGGTCGCCGACGACCTGCGCCAGCGCATGCTGACCGAGCTGGGCTCCCTGGAGTACGCCGCCGCCGACACCGCCTCGGCCATCGCCCGCCTCGGCGAGGCCCTGCACCTGCCGGCCGCCCCCCGCGACCGGGCACGCACCGCCATCGCCCTGGGCACCGCCCTGGCCGGCCGCGGCGAAACCGGTACCGCCCTGGGCGTACTGCGCCGCACCGAGGGCCACCTCACCGGGCACCCCGGCCTGGCCCGTACCGTGCGGACCGCCTCCGTGCTGCTGTCCGACCACGACCCCGCGCGCCGCCAGGACGCGTACCGCCTGCTGAGCGAGGCCGCCGCCCGCTCCCCGGAGACGGCCGGCACCGCCGGGCGGGCCCTGCTCGTCCGGTACGAGGCGACGGCCGGGCGGATCTCCGCCGACGAGGCGATGAAGCGGGTACGGGAGCTGCTCGCGGAACCCGGCGACCCGCTCTCCGAACCGTTCCTGCTGGGCACCGCCGCCACCGTCGCCCAGTGGGCCGACGAACTCGACGAGGCCGAACAGCTGGTGGAACGCGGCCTGGCCGGACAGCGCCTGTCCCTGCTGCACCCGATGCGGCACGCCCTGCTCGACACCCGCGCCGACATCGCCGCCGCCCGCGGCGACCACGCGGCGCTGCTCGCCCACCTCACCGACGGCACCGCGCGGCGCGCCCCGTGGGCCCGCGGCGCCCCCCTCAACACCGACGCGCACGCCCTGCTGGCCCTCGTGCACACCGACCGCCTGGAGGAGGCGCGCCGCTTCGCCGACGGCTTCGACCTGCGGGACGAGCCCGGCTCCTGGGAGCTGAACCGGTTCCTGTACGCGCGCGGCGCGCTGCGGGCCGCCACCGGCGACCACACGGGTGCCCTCCACGACTTCCTGGAGTGCGGACGCCGCCAGTCGGCCCGCGAGGTGTTCAGCCCCGTCGTCACCCCGTGGCGCACGGCGGTCGCCGAGTGCCGGATCGCCCTGGGCCGCACCCGGGAGGCGCTGGACATCGCCACGGAGGAACTGCGCCTGGCCCGGGTGTGGAACACGCCCCGCACGGTGGGCCGGGCGCTGCGGGTACTGGGCACCGCGACCGGCGGGCGGCACGGCCTGGAACTGACCGAGGAGGCGGTACGGGTCCTGCGGGACGCGCCGGCCGACACCGGCATGGAGCTGGCCGAGGCGCTGCTCGCCCGGGGCCGCCAGCTCATCGACGCGGGCGAACGGGTCCGCGCCCGCACCCTGCTGCGGGAGGCCGCCGAACGCGCCGAGGACAAGGGAGCCCTCAGGCTGCGCGCCCTGGCCTGGGCGGCCCTGCGCGACGGCGGCGCCCGCCGGACCGGCACCGACCGCACCGGCAGCGACGCCCTGACCGGCAGCGAACGCCGGATAGCGGAACTGGCGGCGGACGGCCGGACCAACGCGGAGATAGCCGACCTGCTGCACCTGGCCCGCCGCACCGTGGAGACCCACCTCACCAGCGCCTACCGCAAGCTGCGGATACGCCGCCGGGTGGAACTGCGCGCGGTGCTCGAACCCCAGTGCCAGGGTCAGGGCCGGGGACGCCGGGACTGAACCCGGCAGTGGTCATCCCCCTCCGTCCGTCCGCCCGCCCCCGGCGACGCCCGGACGACGGCGCACCAGACGGGCGACCTCCAGCCGCTCGGCCCCCGGCGGCTGCCCGCCCGCCACCTCCCACAGGACGGTCTGCAGCACCCGGCCCAGCGTCCAGGCCCGCGCCCGTTCCCGGTCCAGGCCCAGTACGCCGGTCAGCGCGTCGAACCGCCACCGCACCTCGCCGGGGTCGAAGCGGTCGACGAGCGCGGGCAGCAGCTCGAAACCCGGGTCGCCGGCCAGCGGCTTGGGGTCGATGGCGATCCAGTCCTCCCGGCCGGCGCCGAGGACGTTCCCGTAGTGCAGGTCCCAGTGCAGCAGCCGGTCCCCGGGCTCGTCCACGACCTCGCGTACGGCGGCGGCGCAGTCGCCGATGAGCCGGCGCAGCCGCGGATCGGGGACGCGGGTGAGGACGTGGGGCGTCCGCTCCAGCATGCCCCGCGCGATGTCCCCGAGCCGCCGCAGCCCGGACGGCGCGGGGAACGCCGTCAGCCGGTCCAGCAGCCGGGCGACGACGAGGACGGCCGCCCGGGAGTCCGCGACCCGGCCGAGCGTGCGGGCGGCGTCCAGCCGCTCCAGCAGCAGCGCGCCGCTGCCCGGGTCGTGCTCCAGCAGCCGTACCGCCCCGTGCCCGCCCCAGGCCCGCAGGGCGACCGGCTCCCCCTCGGTCTCCTCGTCGACGACCTGGAGCTTCAGCACGGCCGGCACCCCGTCCGCCCGTCGCACGACGGGCAGCGCGAGCGCGACGGCCCCGTGCATCGGGGGGCCGTCGACCCGGAGCCCCCACCGGTCCAGCCGGCCGGCCACCAGCGCGGGCAAGGCGTCGAGGAAGGCCCGCCCGGCCTGTCCGTGCCATCGGACCTGTGAGGCGGCGAAAGCGTCCGGAACGCGGAACACGGGGTGAGGTTACCGCCGGGGGCGTCCGTCGGCCGTCCGTTCCGCTGCCGCCGGGCCGGCCGGAGCACCGTGCCGGGGCGCCCGCGCCGTCACCAGCACCCCCGCGACCACCCCCGCCAGCAGCATCACCCCGGCCGCCACCCAGATGGCCACCGTGTAGCCGTGCACGATCCCCTCCCGCAGCACCGCCTCCCGCCGCGAGGGACCGGTCAGGTGCGCCGCGACGTACGACGCGCTGCTGGTCGTGGCGATGGTGTTGAGCAGGGCCGTCCCGATCGAACCCCCCACCTGCTGCGCGGTGTTCACCGTCGCCGACGTCACCCCGGCGTCCCGCGCGGCGATCCCCGCCGTGGCGGTCGCGAACACCGGCATGAAGGTCAGGCCCATGCCGAGCCCCATCAGGACCAGCGCCGGCAGGACCTCGGCGGCGTACTCCGAGCGCACGGTGATCCGCGTCAGGATCACCATCCCGCCCGCCGCCAGGATCATCCCCGGCACCATCAGCGCCCGCGGCGGCACGCGCTGGAGCAGCCTCGCGGAGATCTGCGTGGACCCGACGATGATCGCCGCGGTCAGCGGCAGGAACGCCAGCCCGGTCTTCAGCGGCGAGTAGCCCAGGACGACCTGGAGGTAGTACGTCATGAAGAGGAACAGGCCGAACATGCCGATGACCGCGAGCGCCATCGTCAGGAAGCAGCCCGCGCGGTCGCGGTCCCGCACGATGTGCAGCGGCAGCAGCGGGCTCGGCGCCCGGGTCTGCCACAGCACGAACGCCACGAGGAGTACGACGGCGGCGGCGAACAGCGCCAGCACCAGCGCGTCGGTCCAGCCCCGCGCCTCCGCCTCGCTGAAGCCGTGGACCAGCGCCACCAGGCCCCCGCAGCCCAGCAGCGCGCCGGGGACGTCGAGCCGGGCGTCCGCGCGCCCGGGGGGCCGGTCGTGGAGGAGGGCGAGGGCGCCCGGTACGGCCACGGCGGCGATGGGGATGTTGACGTACAGGCACCAGCGCCAGTTCAGGTACTCGGTGAGCACCCCGCCGACGATGAAGCCGATCGCGGAGCCGCTGCCCGCCAGCGCCCCGTAGATGCCGAACGCCTTGCCGCGTTCCCCGGGATCGGTGAACGTCGTCGTCAGCAGCGACAGCGCGGAGGGGGCCAGGACGGCGGCGAAGACGCCCTGGAGGGCGCGGGCCGCGAAGAGCATCCCCGGGCCGCCGGCCGCACCGCCGATCGCCGAGGCGACCGCGAACCCGATCAGCCCGGTCACAAAGCTCCGCTTGCGGCCGGCGAGGTCGGAGATCCGCCCGCCGAGCAGCAGCAGCCCGCCGAAGGCGAGGGTGTAGGCGGTGATCACCCATTGCCGGTTGCCGTCCGACATGCCCAGGTCGCGCTGGGCGGAGGGCAGCGCGATGTTCACGATCGTCGCGTCGAGGACGACCATCAGCTGGGCCAGCGCGATCACGACCAGGGCCCACCAGCGCCGGGCACCGGTGGCCGAGCGGACGGCTTCCTCACCTGTCCGGGCGGGAGTCACCCGGACAGGACACCATGGATCGGGGCGTTCCGCACCCAGGCGCCGGCGGCGTGGGTCAGGGTTCCAGAACCACCTTCCCCACCGTCCCCCGCGTCTCCAGCGCCCGGTGCGCCGCGGCGGCCTCGGCGAGCGGGAACCGCTGGACGGTCGGGCGCAGCCGCCCTTCGGCGGCCTCGGCGAGGGCGTGCAGTTCCAGGGTGCGCACCGGGTCGGGACCGCCCGCCCGCGCCAGCATCGCCGGGCCCAGCACCTGCTCGGAGACCCCTTCGACGAGGTAGGGCCCGCCGTCGCGTATCCCCTCCCCGGACCAGCCGAAGACGAGGTGCCTGCCGCCCGGCCCGAGCAGCGCGACCGCCTCGCGGGCCACGTCGCCGCCGACCCCGTCGAAGACCACGGTGGCCGCCCGGCCGCCGAGGTGGGAGCGGACCTCGGCGGGCCAGTGGGGCAGCGTGTAGTCGACGGCGAGCGAGGCGCCGTTCGCCGCCACCCGGGCCACCTTCTCCGGGCCGCCCGCCAGTCCGATCACCGTGGCGCCGGCGTGCCGCGCGTACTGGGTGAGCAGGGTGCCGATGCCGCCCGCGGCGGCCGGGATCACGGCCACCGACTCCGGGCCCAGCTCGGCGAACCGCACGATCCCCATCGCCGTACGGCCCGTGCCGATCATGGCGACGGCCTCGGCGAAGTCCAGCCGGTCCGGGATCTCGTGCGGGCGGTTCGCGTCGGCCACGGCCAGCTCGGCGTACCCGCCGGGCGCGAACCCGAGGTGCGCGACGACCCGCCTGCCCACCCACTCCGCCGCCACCCCGTCCCCCACCGCGTCGACCACGCCCGCGACCTCGCGGCCGGGCACGGTGGGCAGTACGGGCAGGGCGGGTGCCGGGCCCCGCTCGCCCTCGCGCAGGGCGGTGTCCAGCAGATGGACGCCCGCGGCGCGTACGGCGATCCTGACCTGGCCGGGACCCGGCTCGGGGTCCGGAACCCGCTCGTAGGTGAGGTTCTCGGCCGGGCCGAAGGCGTGCAGACGGATGGCGTGCATGGGGTCCCCTCGCTGCGGTGCGAAGCCGTGTCGTGCCCCAGCCAACGTCCTCAAGCGTGCTTGAGGTCAAGCTCCCGCAGCCCGAGCGCCAGCGACACCGCCGTCAGCGCGCTGTTGAAGGACACCTCCGACAGCAGCCCCGGCGCCGCCACCTGGTCGCCCGCCAGGTACACCCCGTCGCCGCGGTCGACGGCGGGCCGGTCCCGCCAGGTGCTGCCGGGCGGGTCGACCGCGCCGGTACGGCCCCGCGCCACGGCCTCCCGCCGCCAGGTGACCCGCTCCCGCCACCCCGGGAACCCCAGGTCGAGCAGTTCCTCCGCCCGCGCGACCCCGGCCGCCTTCGGCTCGTCCGGCGCGATCGGGAACTGCCCCTGGATCAGCTGCTCGCCCGCCGGCGCCAGCGTCCGGTCCTGGGCGGTGAACCGCTCGATCCACCCCGGCGCGTCCAGGTCGGACACCGCGAACGCGTCCCCGCGCCGCGTCCGTACGGCGATGTCGACCAGGGCGGCGCCCCCGCTCGGCCAGGTCAGCGCCTCGTCCCCGAGCAGCCGTCGGGCGGCGTCGAGGGAGGTGGCGACGACGACCGCGTGGTCCTCCGGGAGGGCGTCGACGCGGGAGCCGGTCTCGATCCGTACCCCGAGGTCCCAGGCGCGGGCGGCCATCCGGTCGATCAGCGCGGACCAGCCCCCGCGCGGGTAGTGCGCCTCGGGCGGCAGCTTGGCGGCCCGCCGCAGCCGTTCCCGTACGAACGCGGCGGACAGCGAGCCGGGGTCGTGGTGGAAGAGCGCGACCGCGCAGTAGTGGGCGGCGGCCCGCGCCCCGTCCTCCCCGACGACACCGGTCGCCCAGGTCAGGAAGTCCACGTCGACGGGGGCCCGGCCCGCGCGCCGCCGCAGCAGCCTCAGCAGCGCGAGGGGCGGGGTACGGCGCAGCGCGCCCCGGTGCCGGAACCGGAGCCGGGCCCCTTCCAGCGGCGGGATGGGCGCGAGCGGCCCGATGAGGTCGCGCTTGCGCAGCCAGGTCCAGTGCGGGCCGCCGTTGTAGAGGGCGTGCGGGCCCTCGTTGGTCCGGTACGGCCCCTCGGCGGTCCGGGCCCGGCCGCCGAGGGTGTGGTGGGCCTCGTGCACGGTGACCCGGGCGCCGGCCTCGGCGGCGGAGATGGCCGCGGTCAGCCCGGCGAAGCCGCCGCCGACGATGGTGATGCGGTGCATGCGGGGTACTCCCTCGGCTCGGTCCGGTTCTCCTTCTGTTCCCGTTTCCTCTCCCTTACGACGCCCGGGGCGCCGCGGATGTGACAGGGCGTTGTCAGTGGCCGGGTGCAGCATGGGGGCATGGCGAGAAGAGCGGCGGACGGTGCGGGGACGAAGGTGAGGGCGGCGCGGCGGCCCGGCGTACGGCTGCCGGCGCTGGCGGAGTACGACGGCGGGGGACTGGAACCGGACGGCGACTACGACGGACTGGACGTGCGGGACGCCGACCTCGCCGGGCAGGACGGCGCGGGCGCCCGCTTCATGGACTGCGCCCTGACCGGCTGCGCGCTGGACGGGACGTCGCTGCGCAGCGCGCGGCTGCTGGACTCGGTCCTCACCGGCGTACGCGGGGTCGGCACCGACCTCTCCGGGGCCACCCTGCGCGACGTCGAGCTGTTCGACGCCCGGCTCGGCGGGACGCAACTGCACGGGGCGGTGCTGGAGCGGGTGCTGATCCGCGGTGGCAAGATCGACTTCCTGAACCTGCGCCGGGCACGGCTCAAGGACGTCGTCTTCGAGGGCTGTGTGCTGGTCGAGCCCGACTTCGGCGGTGCCCGCCTGGAGCGGGTCGAGTTCGTGGGCTGCGCCCTGAAGGAGGCCGACTTCAGCGCCGCCGTCCTCGTCGACGTCGACCTGCGCGGCGCCGAGCCGCTGGAGATCGCCCGGGGCGTGGACCGGCTCTCCGGCGCGGTGATCAGCCCCGCCCAGCTGCTGGACCTGGCGCCGGTGCTGGCGGCGGAACTGGGGGTGCGGGTGGTGGCGTAGGGGCGTGCGAGGGGGGGAAGGGGGGACCGGCGGCCCTGGGCGTCCACCGGCCCCTAGATACGGGGGAAGCGGGCCTGAAGGGTCCAGACGGCCGGATTGTCCGCCAGGTCCTCGTGCATGTCGGTCAGGTCGGCGATCAGGTCGTGCAGGAAGTCCCGGGCCTCCCGGCGCAGTGCGGCGTGGGAGAAGGACAGCGGGGGTTCGCTCACCGGCAGCCACTCCGCCTCGATGTCGACCCAGCCGAACCGGCGTTCGAACAGCAGTCGGTCGCTGGACTCGGTGAAGTCCAGCTCCGCCCGCTGCGGCCGGGCCGCCCGGGAGCCCGCCGGGTCCCGGTCGATCCGCTCCACGATGTCGCACAGCGCCCAGGCGAAGTCCAGCACCGGCACCCATCCCCAGGCTGTGGAGATCTCCCGGTCGGCCTCGGTGTCGGCGAGGTACACGTCCCCGCTGAACAGGTCGTGCCGCAGCGCGCGCACATCCGCCCGCCGGTAGTCGGTCTGCGGCGGGTCGGGGAAGCGGGGGGAGAGGGCGTAGCCGATGTCGAGCACGCCCTGATGGTGTCACGGCGCGCGGCGTCGCCGGTCACGGCCGTTCCGGCTTCCCGTCCCCGTACAGCCACTCCTCCCAGATCTCCGTGAAGTCCTCGTCCGGCAGCCGTCGCCCCACGTACGCCGTGAAGTCGTCGGTGTCCGCGTTGCCGTGCCGGTACGCCGATGCCCAGCCGCGCAGCAGGGCGCGGAAGGCGGTGTCGCCGGCCCGCTGCCGGATCTTGTGCAGGACCATCGCGCCGCGCTGGTAGACGGGGGCGCCGGAGACGCGCGCCGCGTCCGGCGGATCGGCGGGCGGGAACGCCCAGATCGCGGCATCGGCCTCCGTACCGGCGAAGTAGCGCCCGGTGTACAGCGCGTCGAAGGTCTCCTGCGCCGTGTCGCCGCCGTGGTCCTCCTGCCACAGCCACTCCGCGTACGTCGCGAAACCCTCGTTGAGCCACATGTCCCGCCAGGTCTTCGGGGTGACGGAGTCGCCGTACCACTGGTGGGCGAGTTCGTGGACGAGCAGGACGATGCCGGGGGCGCCGGGGAAGACGGGCCGGTTCTGGGTCTCCAGGGCGTAGGTGACGTCGGACGGACGGTCGACGATCGCGCCGGCGGAGGAGAACGGGTACGGGCCGAAGAGGTCGCCGGCCCAGTCGAGGACCTCGGGGACCCGCTTCAGCACGTCCTCGCTCGCCGCCGCCTGCGTCGGGTCGACGGCCGTCAACACCGGCAGTCCGTCCTCGGTGCGGGAGCGGTCGACGCGCCACTCGCCGATGGCCACGGTGGCGAGGTAGCTCGCCATCGGCTCGGTGGTCCGCCAGGTGGAGGTGGTCCGCCCGTTCGCGGTCCGCTCGCCGGCCGGTTCGCCGTTGGAGACGGCGCGCAGCCCCTCGGGCACGGTCACCGTGATGTCGTAGGCCGCCTTGTCCGAGGGGTGGTGGTTGCCCGGGAACCACGCCATCGACCCCACGGGCTGGCCCAGCGCCAGCGCGCCGTCGGCGGTGCGCAGCCAGCCCTCCTTCGAACCGTCGGGGTCGGTGATCGTCTCCGGCTCGCCGTCGTAGCGCACGGTCACCCGGAAGGTGTCGCCGTCGTCCAGTTCCTCCGGCGGCCGGACGGTCAGCTCCTGCCCGGCGCGCTGGAAGCGGGCGTCCCGGCCGTCGACCTCGACCGTGCCGACCCGCAGCCCGTCGAGGTCGAGGTTGAACGCCGACAGGTCCCCGGTCGCCCGCGCGGTGACCGTCGCGGTACCGGTGAGGCGGTGGTCGTCGGGGGCGTAGGCGAGGTCGAGGCCGTAGTGGGTGACGTCGTAGCCGCCGTTGCCCGCCTTGGGGAAATACGGGTCGCGCACACCGCTGCCGCCGGGCCCGCCGTCCACCCCGCCGCACGCGGTGAGCGCGGTGAGGGAGAGGACGGCGGCCACGAGGGGGCGGGGGCGGGGTGTGCGCACGTCGTGAGCCTATGGGGAGCAGGCGGGTGGACGGCTCGCGGGAATCGGCCGGTCAGGGGGTGCCGGCGGGCTTGGTGTGGAGCACCTCCCGGCCCTGCTCGGCGGCGCGGGTGATGCTCTCGCCGACGAAGTCGAGGAAGCGGGCGATGTTCTCCAGGCGCACGGCGGCCGGGGTGCCGGGGCCCAGGACGCCGACGCCCTGCCGTGAGACCTCGATGACCTGGACGAGCGACCGGGCGCTGGCGATCATCGCCTGATACCAGATGTCGTCGTCCACGACATAACGGTCCCGGCGCCGCTCGTCCTTCTCCCGGCGCACCAGGCCCTGGCTCTCCAGGAACGTGATCGCCTTGGAGACGGACGCCGGGCTGACCCCGAGCCGCTGGACCAGCTCGGCCGCGGTGAGGCTGCCGGTGTCGGTCATGTAGAGGGCGGCCTGCACCCGCGCCATCATCTTGGGCGTGCCCGCCTGCATGAGGACGGTGGTGAACATCTCCTCGTACGCGCGCACCGCCTCGCCGTCCCGCCCGTGCGGCTGCGGCGCCGCCTCCGTCCCCCGGGGCGCGGCCCGCCGGCGCCGCTGGGTGCGGTGCTCGGTGGCGCGGTGGGCCAGGTCGGCGCGGTAGCCGGTGGGGCCGCCGTTGCGCATCACCTCACGGGTGACGGTCGAGGTCGGCCGGTCCAGACGCCGGGCGATCTCGGCGTAGGCGAGGCCGTCGGCCAGCCCCAGCGCGATCTGCTGGCGTTCCTGCTGAGTGAGCCTGCCTCCCGGCATCGGGCGTCTCCTTCGTGCTCCGTGGTGCGCCCCACCATAGCTTCACCTGCACCCCATTGCAACGACCAGGGAGGGCTGTCGTTGCGTTACTAGCGCACTCGTTGCAATGAAATAGCTGCTATGACCAGCGCAAACAGCGGACATGTGCAACGAATCGATTGCGCGATCCATGAACGCAACGTAGCTTTTCTCATGTCGGAAACAAGGAACGCACCGAAGGAGAGCACCATGCAGACGTTCGCCACCCCCGCCCCGGTCTCCGCCGTCCTGGACATCCCCGCGGGCCGCATCCGCTTCATCGCCGCCGACCGCGCCGACACCACGGTCGAGGTCCTCCCGGCGGACGCCTCGAAGGGCCGCGACGTGAAGGCGGCCGAGGAGACCACGGTCGAGTACGGCGACGGTGTCCTGCGCATCGCGGCCGCCCCGGCGAAGAACCGGGCGAACCGCGTCCTCGGCCCCTCCGGCGCCGTCGAGGTGACCGTCCGGCTGCCCACCGGCTCCCACGTCGAGGCGACGGCCGCCGCCGCCGAGTTCCGGGGCGTCGGACGGCTCGGCGACGTCACCATCGAGGGCGCGCGGGGCCCGGTCAAGCTCGACGAGACCGCGAGCGCCCGCCTCACCGTCCTCGACGGCGACGTCACCGTCGGCCGCCTCGGCGGTCCCGCCGAGATCAGCACCCAGCGGGGCGACCTCCGCGTCACCGAGGCCGTGCGCGGCACGGTCACGCTGCACACCGGGTCGGGCGCCATCGAGGTGGGCGCCGCCCGGGACGTCTCCGCCTCGCTGGACGCCGGCACCGGCTACGGCCGCGTCCACAACGCCCTGCGCAACACCGACGGCGCCGCCGCCGGCCTGACCATCCACGCCACCACCGGCCACGGCGACATCACCGCCACCAGCCTCTGATCCGGCCGACTCACCACTGGGGGGACCCCGACATGACCAGCATGGCCATCCAGGCCCGTGGACTGCGCAAGTCCTACGGAGACCAGACCGTCCTCGACGGCATCGACCTCACCGTCGCCGAGGGCACCGTCTTCGCCCTGCTCGGCCCGAACGGCGCCGGCAAGACCACCGCCGTCAAGATCCTCTCCACCCTCGTCACCGCCGACGCCGGCGAGCTGCGGGTCGGCGGGCACGATCTGGCCGCCGAGCCGCAGGCGGTGCGGGCCGCGATCGGGGTCACCGGACAGTTCTCCGCCGTGGACGGGCTGATCACCGGCGAGGAGAACATGCTCCTCATGGCCGACCTGCACCACCTGCCGAAGGCGGAGGGCCGACGGGTCGCGGGGGAACTGCTGGAACGGTTCGACCTGACGGACGCGGCGAAGAAGCCCGCCTCGACCTACTCCGGCGGCATGAAGCGCCGCCTGGACATCGCCATGACCCTCGTCGGGAACCCGCGGATCATCTTCCTCGACGAGCCCACCACCGGCCTCGACCCGCGCGCCCGGCACGGCATGTGGCAGATCATCCGCGAACTCGTCACCGGCGGCGTCACCGTCTTCCTCACCACCCAGTACCTGGAGGAGGCCGACCAGCTCGCCGACCGCATCGCGGTGCTGAACAACGGCCGGATCGCCGCCGAGGGCACCGCCGACGAACTGAAACGACAGATCCCCGGCGGCCACGTACGGCTCCGCTTCTCCGACCCGGTCGCCTACGGCCGGGCCGCCGGCACCCTGCGCGACAGCACCCGCGACGACGACGCGCTGGCGCTGCGGCTGGCCAGTGACGGCAGCCAGCGGGAGCTGCGCGCGATCCTCGGCCGGCTGGACACGGCCGGCATCGAGGCCGACGAACTCACCGTGCACACCCCCGACCTCGACGACGTGTTCTTCGCCCTCACCGGCACCACCACCGACGCGGCCAAGGAGACCGTCCGATGAGCACCCCCCTGAGCCTGGTCCTGCGCGACTCGTCCACGATGCTGCGCCGCAACCTGCTGCACGCCCGCCGCTACCCCTCCCTCACCCTGAACCTCCTCCTCACCCCGATCATGCTGCTGCTGCTCTTCGTCTACGTCTTCGGCGACGTGATGAGCGCCGGCATCGGCGGCGGGCAGGCGGACCGCTCCGCCTACATCGCCTACCTGGTCCCCGGCCTGCTGCTGATGACCATCGGCTCCACCACGATCGGCACGGCGGTCTCCGTCTCCAACGACATGACCGAGGGCATCATCGCCCGCTTCCGCACCATGGCCATCCACCGCGGCTCGGTCCTCGTCGGGCACGTCGTCGGCAGCGTGCTCCAGTCGGTGGCCAGCGTGGTGCTGGTCGGCGCGGTCGCCGTGGCCATCGGCTTCCGCGCCACCGACGCCACCGCCCTGGAGTGGCTGGCCGCCCTCGGCCTGCTCGTCCTCTTCGCCCTGGCGCTGACCTGGATCGCGGTCGGCATGGGCCTGGTCAGCCCCAACGCCGAGGCGGCGAGCAACAACGCGATGCCGCTGATCCTGCTGCCCCTCCTCTCCAGCGCCTTCGTCCCGCTGGAGTCGATGCCGGGCTGGTTCCGCCCGATCGCCGAGTACCAGCCGTTCACCCCGGCCATCGAGACCCTGCGCGGCCTGCTCCTGGGCACGGAGATCGGGCACAACGGCTGGCTGGCACTGGGCTGGTGCCTGGGCCTGGCGGTCCTCGGCTACTTCTGGTCGGCCGCCAGGTTCAACGGCGACCCGAGGTGAGGGACCACCGGAGGGACCACCGGAGGGACCACCGGACGGAGACCGTCCCGGGCGGGTGTCAGCGGCCGAGCGCCGCGGCGCCCGCTCGGGCGTACTTCTCGTCCAGGTCGCCGGAGGGGGCGCCCGCCACGCCGATGCCCGCGACCGGCGCGCTCTTCGCGGTGACCGGGACACCGCCGGCCAGGAACAGGGTGCCCGGGATGTCCTTCAGGTTCGGCGCCGACTCCAGGCGCTTGACCAGCTCGGAGGTGGCCGCGTTCCAGGAGACGGCGGTGTACGCCTTGCGCTCGGCCGACTCGTAGGACTGCGGGCCGGCGCCGTCGCCGCGCAGGGTGACCACGGTGTCGCCGTCCCGGTCGACGACGGCGACGGTCACCTTCTGGCCCTCCTTCTCGGCGGCGTCAAGCGCGGCCTGCGCGGCCTCGGCGGCGGCGTCCACGGTCAGCCGGGTGACGGTGGTGGTCGTCCCGGACTTCACGGCACTCGCGGCGGGCGCGGCGGCCGGCGCGGCGGCGTTCGCGGCGACCGCCCCGAAGGCGGTGGCGGCGACTGCGGCGAGCACGGTGGCACCGGTGGCGATCCGGGCACGACGGGAGAGGGACTTCTTCGCGTGGGACATGGGGGCTGGCTCCTCGGTCCGGGGCCGGGCGGCCTGCTGCGGCCCGGCGCCTTGTGATCTCCACCCTCCGCCCGCACCCCGCCCCGCCCGGTCGCCGTTCCGGCTGCTCAGGACGTGCGGGACGGACGACCCGGGGGTCATCCGATCGGCTGACCCCCGGGCCGCCGAGCGCGGCGACAATGAACCTGAACCCGTACCTGCTGTCAGGAGGACCCGTGGACCCGGACGCCCGCCGCTTCGGCGCCGTCGTGCACGCGGCGTTCCTCCTCCTGCTGGGCGGCGCGCTGGCCCGCTTCCTGCTCCGCCACCCGGGCGAACCCCGCACCCCCTGGATCATCGCCCTGTCGATCACCCTGGCCGCGCTGCACCTGCTGGGCCGTACCGGCACGCGCGACGACCGTGACCGTGGCGGAGTACGCCTGGCCGCCGTCGTCGCCGTCTGGATGGTCCTGGTCGTCCTCGCCCCCAGCTTCGCCTGGTGCGCGGTCCCGCTCCTCTACACCGGCCTGCGCACCCTGCCCACCCGTGCCGCCCTCGCCCTGGTCGCCGTACTGACCGCGTTCGTGGTCGCTGCCCAGCTCCGGCTGGCCGCCGCCGTCGATCCCAACCTGCTGCTCGCCCCGCCCGCCGTCGCCGCCCTGGCCACCGCCGTGTTCCTGCGCGCCGAGCGGCAGTCGGACCGCCAGCGCGCCCTCATCGACGACCTGGTCCGCACCCGCCGGGAACTGGCCGCCTCCGAGCGCCGCGCGGGCACCCTCGCCGAACGCCAGCGCCTCTCCATGGAGATCCACGACACCCTGGCCCAGGGCCTGTCCAGCCAGCGGATGCTGCTCCAGGCCGCCGACCGGATCTGGGAGAGCGACCCGGGCAAGGCCCGTACCCACGTGCGTTCCGCCGGGTCCGTCGCCGAGCACAACCTCACCGAGGCCCGCCGCTTCGTCCACGACCTCGCCCCCGCCGACCTGGCCCGGGGCGGTGACCTCCCGGCCGCCCTGCGCGCACTGGCCGGACGGGAGGCGGACGATTTCCTCACCGTGCGGGTGCGGGTGGACGGCGGCGGACGCTCCCCCCACCTCCCCGACCGCGTCCAGTCGTCCCTGCTCCGCGTCGCGCAGGGCGCCCTGGCCAACGTCCGCGAACACGCGGACGCCACCGAGGTCACCCTCACCCTGACCCTCCTGGACGACGAAGCCGTCCTGGACATCACCGACGACGGCCACGGCTTCGACCCGGCGTCCACCGCCCCCACGGGGACCCGGGGCCACGGCCTGCCCGCGATGCGCGCCCGCCTCCGGCAGCTCGGCGGCACGCTGACGGTGGAGTCCGCCCCTGGCGAAGGCACCGTCGTCTCCGCCGCCGTCCCCCTGGAGCACCGCCGATGACCCATCCCCCCTCCCCGGTCCGCGTCCTGGTCTGCGACGACCACGTGGTCGTCCGCGCCGGACTGCTCGCCCTGCTGGACAGCGCCCCCGGCATCGAGGTCGCGGGCGAGGCCGGCACCGGCGAGGAGGCGCTCGCCCTGGCCGCGAAACTCGCCCCGGACGTGGTCCTGATGGACCTCCAGCTCGGCGCGGGCATCGACGGCGTCGAAACCACCCGCCGCCTCACCACCGCCCCCGCCCCGCACCCCCGCGTCCTGGTCCTGACCACCTACGACACGGACGCCGACATCACCCGCGCCATCGAGGCGGGCGCCACCGGCTACCTCCTCAAGGCCGAACGCCCCGAGGAGCTGTTCGCCGCTGTGCACGCCGCCGCGCAGGGCCGCACGGCCCTCTCCGAGCCGGTCGCCGACCGCGTCATGGCCCGTCTGCGCAGCCCCCGCCCCACCCTCACCGACCGCGAACGCGACATCCTCGCCCAGCTCGCCCGGGGCCTGGGCAACCGCGAGATCGCCCGCGCCCTGTTCATCAGCGAGGCCACCGTCAAGACCCATCTGCGCCGGATCTACGGCAAACTCGGCGTCGACACCCGCGCGGGCGCCGTCGCGGTCGCCAAGGAGCAGCGACTGCTGCGGTGAGCCACGGCCACGGCGTCATCCCAGGCCGACCCACTGCCGGCACGCTGCCATGTCCACGTTCCCGCCGCACACCACGGTGACGACGTGCCGCCCGGCGAACCGCCCCCGGTCCTCCAGGACCGCCGCGACACCCAGTGCGGCCGACGGTTCGACGACCAGCCCGGCACGGTCCAGGAGCAGCCGCATCCCTCCACCGTCACCATTCGGTCATCTTTGATCGAGAAGGAATGGCTGGCGATGTCATCCTGCCGGGCCGAAAAGAGAACAATACGGAGATCGACACTCGGTAGCTGTGACACAGTGACGAGCTTGTCGAGCTGGCCTGCCATCATCAACGACGGCAGGATTCTCCAACGCAGTACCTGTTCGGTCAGTATGAAATGAAGCCTTCGGCCCGACTCGTGAATAATGTGCTGCCGTGCCAGCCTCGCACCCATGGTGCGCGCAAGCTGGTCCTCACCGAGTTGTTTCCGGCCGAGTACGGCCCGCACGTACTCGGGAGTCTGTAGCAGGCCAGGGATGAGGGCAGGCTGAAACAGGCGCAACTGTTTCGTACGTGCTTCGATGGCCTGAATCTGCTGCTGTTTCCGGTGATAACCGAGCCTTCGGTACAGGCGCCAGGCCGTCGCCTCCGTCGCTGCTGCCCGAGCGACCGACATGTACTGACTCTTGACCTCGGCGGAGACGCCCAAGGTGGCGAGGATGTGTTCTACGTCCACGACGCTCGGTATGACACTGCCGTTCTCGATCTTCGACAGTTTCGACGCGGACATGGCGGCGCCGCGGGCAACGACCTTGGCCTCTTTCCCGGATGCCTGCCGCAGTGCCCGCAGCGCCGCCCCGATCTCAGCTCTGTTCACTCGCCGTGCAGCGCCCACCACTCCGTGAACGGAACGGCATGAGCGAGGGCCGTGTCCCGGCACGCCTGGAATTCGGCCACCCGGTCGTCTGCCGGGAACTCGCTTCCGAGGTATTTCCCGGAGTCGTCGTACGCCATTACTCCCGTCACCCGGTCGTCGAACATCCAGAAGTCGGGTGCCTGCGGGATCGGGTTGGGTTGCTCCGTGGTGTCGAGGATGAAGAACTCCTCACCGGCGGTCATGTTCCGGTGATACCCCCAGGACAACTCGAACCGCAGGTAGTCGGTCAGCGGCCGGGACAGGATGTGCACGCGGTATGCACGCTTGCCGGACCTCGTGGCGTCTCCCACTGTCGTCAGCACGCGGCCTTCTGGTACGACTCCGGCTGCTCCTCCCCGGCCAGGAAAGCCTGATAGGCGTCCACCCCGCCGGACTGGCCATAGTCGTCCAGCGTCTCCAGCCGAAACGCCTCTCGTTCGAACACCGTGAACCACTCGCCGAGCGACCGACTAGATGAAGTTGCCACGAACGGCCTTCCGGATCAGATCGACAGGGATCTCGACGAGACCCTCGTGCGCGGGAACGTTGCTGGGGCGGTCCATGAGGAGACCGCCCTGGACGACGAGGGACCCCCGGTCGCTGGCGTACAAGGTCGGGCATTCACCGTCCTCGCACTCACCCACCAGCCGTGTCAGTTGCACCACCGACCAGTCCTTCCTGCCAGGGACAGCGTCAGGATCGATCGTCGCGTCGGAGCCGCGCCCATCGCAAGGACCCGTGGTTTCCACTTCTGGAAACCACGGGCCGGCTGCCCCGGACATCACCCGGCTACTCGCGCGTAATCGGCGAACGGTACGGAATGTGCCAGGGCGATGCGCTTCCACTCCAGGAAGGAAGTGATGTCGCCTGCGGACAACTCCCGGTTGATCTGCGTGCCGTCCGGCCGAAAGCGCAGAAGGACCACCTTCGACTCGTCGAACATCCACCAGTCAGGACCTGACAGTGGAAGTCCGTAGTCGTCCTGGGTCACGTCCAGGACGCGGACGTCCTCCCCCGCGCCGATGTTGCCGGGAATCCCCCAAGCAAACTGGTGGCGCTGGTAGTCCGTCAACTGTTGTGAGCCCGGCACGCTCGCGGAGCTTTCGCAGCTCCGCCCCGAGGCGTTGCTGGCGCAGGGTTGCCGTGGTGGCTGCGCACCGTATCCCCACCCCACACCTGGTCCTACGCCCTCCGCCTCCCCCATGACCCCAGAGCCGCACGCGTCGCACGTATGACCGTGCGGGCCGCTCTCGCCGGGCACGGGCGGCATGAACTCGTCGATGACGTCGAGCTGATGGCGTCCGAGCTGGTCACCAACGCCTACCGGCATGCGGGCGGGCCCTGCTCGGTGCGGATCAGCGCACTCGGTGACGGGCGGCTGCGGGTCGGTGTCCGGGACAGTCACCCGTACGTTCCCCCACCCTTCGCCGAGCCGGGTTCCCCCCTGGTCCGCGCCGTTCCCGGTGCCACCGGCGGACGCGGGCTGCACCTCGTGCAGGAGTGCGCCGGGACATGGGGTGCGTGGTCGCTGGGCGAGGCGCTGCCCGGCCGGCGTGGCGCCGGGAAGGTGCTCTGGTGCGAGGTGGGGGCAGTGGCCCGGCCGGTGCCGGAATGACACAGCCCTCGGCCCCGCCGAGCCGAAGCTCCACGGGGCCGAGGGGCAAGAAGGCAACCGGCGTCAGACGTTCACGCCGAAGTCCTGGGCGATGCCCACCAGGCCGGAGGCGTAGCCCTGGCCGACCGCGCGGAACTTCCACTCCGCACCGTTGCGGTACAGCTCGCCGAAGACCATGGCGGTCTCGGTGGCCGCGTCCTCCGACAGGTCGTAGCGGGCGATCTCCGCGCCGCCGGCCTGGTTGACGATGCGGATGTAGGCGTTGCGGACCTGGCCGAAGTTCTGCGAGCGGTTCTCCGCGTCGTAGATCGAGACCGGGAAGACGATCTTGTCGATGTCGGCCGGGAGGGCGGCCAGGTTGACGTTGATCGCCTCGTCGTCGCCCTGGCCCTCACCGGTGCGGTTGTCGCCGGTGTGGACGATGGACTGGTCCGGCGTCTGCTTGTTGTTGAAGAAGACGAAGTGGGCGTCCGAGTAGACCTTGCCCTGGGTGTTGACCGCGATCGCGGAGGCGTCCAGGTCGAAGTCGGTGCCGGTGGTGGTACGGACGTCCCAGCCGAGGCCCACGGTGACGGCGGTCAGGCCCGGAGCCTCCTTGGTGAGCGAGACGTTGCCACCCTTGGACAGGCTTACAGCCATTGTTGGGAGTCCCTTCCCTCGTGTGCGTACGGCAGTACGGCAAGAAAGCTACAGCTACCCCCAGGAACGACGAGGGGGGTACACAAGGTTCCAGCTCGCTTTACTTTCTTTACCTCGGATATTCGGGTGACGTGGACCGGACAGGCGCGGGACCATGGGGGACATGTCCGCACCCCTGGTCGTCAGAGGCTCCGTGTCCGTCCCGGAGGCCGAGCTGATGTGGCGTTTCTCGCGCTCTTCCGGGCCCGGCGGGCAGCACGTCAACACCACCGACACCCAGGTCGAGCTGCGCTTCGACCTGGCCCGCACCGAGGCGCTGCCCGAGGTGTGGAAGCGGCGGGCGCTGGAGCGGCTGGCCGGGCGGCTGACCGACGGCGTCGTCACCGTCCGCGCCTCCGAGCACCGCTCCCAGTGGCGCAACCGCGAGGCCGCCGCCGTACGCCTGGCCGCCCTGCTGGCCGAGGCCACCGCGCCGCCGCCCCGGCCGCGCCGCCCGACCCGCGTCCCGCGCGGCATCAACGAGCGCCGGCTGCGGGAGAAGAAGCAGCGCGCGCAGACCAAGCGGGGGCGCTCCGGGAAGGGCTGGGAGTAGCCCGGCGGGGGAAGGGGCCGGCGCTCAGCCCAACTGCCGGTACCGCCCCCGGAAGTACGTCAGCGGACCGCCCTCCGCGCTCGGTACCCGCGCGGTGAGCACCCGGCCGATGACCAGCGTGTGGTCCCCGGCGCTCACCCGCTGCTCGGTGCGGCACTCCAGGGTCGCCAGCGCCCCGCCGACCAGCGGCGCGCCCGACTGCTCGCCGCGCACGTAGGGGATGTCCTCGAAGAGGAGGCGGTCGCTGAGGCGGCCCTTCATCGCGAAGCGGCCCGCGATGTGCCGCTGGCTCTCCGAGAGGACCGAGACCGCCCACAGGGGCTGTTCCGCCAGCAGGTCGTCCATGCGGGAGCCCTCCCGCACGCTCACCATGACCAGGGGCGGGTCGAGGGAGACGGAGAGGAAGGCCGTCGCCGTCATCCCCGCGTCCTCCCCGGCCGGGGCGCCGGGATCGTCCGGGTCCAGGGGCGGCTCCTGCGCGGTCACCAGGACCACGCCCGAGGCCAGCCGGGACATGGCGGCACGGAACTCGTCGTTGCTCACTCCCTCAGCATGCACGGCGGCGGCGGGGGAGGGAGAGGACACGGTGGCGGGGCTGGTGTGGGACACGCCGCCACGCTAACGGCCGCCCCGCGGCGCCCGCATCGGGCTCCGGTCCCGGACGGGAGACCTAGGACCAGGGGAGAGGCGCACTACACGAGATTTGCGTTCAGGAAACGCACGCGGAAAGTGCGGAAACGTCACGCAATTGTTCATCTTCCGCTGTGACTTGAGTCACAAGAGCTAGGAATTGTTGACCCTGTGTACCGAGTGGGCAGCGCGCTGTGATTCAGTGGCGGGAAGCTGCAAGAGCATCATCGACGCGCCATCGAGATCGCACCGCCGGGACGGCGCGTCACCGAGCACGACGAGCATCGAACCGCATGATCCGGCAATGGCGCCGAAGATGACCCTTGATTCGCTGCGAGGTCTCGGGGGGAGGGCGAGCATGGAGACCGAGTCGGAGCCGTACGTCCGCCTTGCGTCCCTTCGGCAACTGCACCAGGCCATGGCCGACATGAACACGGCCCGCAGCCTGGCGGACACCCTGCAGACCGTCGCGGACGGCGTGGTCCACGCCCTCGGCTACGAGATGGCGTGCGTCAACCTCGTCCGCCCCGACGGCGACCTCGTCGTCGCCGCCTTCGCCGGGAACTCGGCCGCCGAGGCCCTCATCACCGGCCGCGTCGGCCCCCGCGCCTCCTGGGAGCGCCGCCTGAACATGGGCGAGCGCTGGGGCGACCTGATCTTCATCCCGCACACCGAGGGCTGGATCCTCGACGACGACGACGTACCGCAGTGGTACACCGACGGGCCCGCGCCCCGCTTCGAGGACGAGTGGCACCCCTCGGACCGCCTCTTCGCCCCCATGTACGCCCCCGGCCCGCAGGGCGGCGGCACCAGCGGCGAGCTGATCGGCGTCCTCTCCGTGGACCGCCCGCGCAACGGCCGCCGGCCCGGCGCCTGGGGCCGCGAGGCTTTGCAGATGTACGCGTTCCAGGCCGCCATAGCGATCAGCAACGCCCGGCTCCGCTCCAACATGCAGCGCGCCCTGGTCCGCCTGGAGCGCGAGCAGCAGGCCCTGCGCGCCAGCGAGGAGAGCTTCCGGCAGGCCTTCGAGTACGCCCCCTCCGGCATGGCCATCGCCGAGATGGGCGGCGACCAGCACGGCCGCATCCTGCGGACCAACGACGCGCTGTGCCGCCTGCTCGGCCGCCCCGCCTCCGCGATGCGCCGGTACTCCTTCTCCGACCTCGTCCACCCCGAGGACATAGGCACCCTGCTGCGCACCTCGGCCGAGGGCGGCCGGGCCGAGCTGCGGCTGCGCCGCCGGGACGGCTCCTACGTCTGGACCTCGCTGCGCAACAGCGTCGTCGCCGACGCCGCCGACGGGCCCCGCTTCCTGCTCACCCACGTCGAGGACATCGAGGAGCGCAAGCGCCGCGAGCTGGCCCTCGCCCACCGCGCCTCCCACGACTCCCTCACCGGCCTGCCGAACTCCGCCGAACTGCGCTCCCGCCTCTCCGCCCGGCTGTGCACCCGCCCCCAGTCGGCGCACCCCGCGGTCGACGCCATGGACGCCGCCTACGGGGACGCCCCGGCCGCCGACCCCGTCTTCGACTCCGGCGGCCACTACTTCGACTTCCCGCCCCACCCGGACCCGTACGGCGGGCACGACCACCACGAGCACGCGGTCACCCCCGAGGGCGACCGGGACGACGGCACCAAAGGGCTCGCGGTGCTCTTCTGCGACCTCGACGGGTTCAAGTCGATCAACGACCGGTTCGGGCACAACGCGGGTGACGCCGTGCTCATCGAGGTCGCCCGGCGGCTCTCCGGCGGCGTCCGGGACGGCGACACGGTGGCCCGGCTCGGCGGCGACGAGTTCGTCATCCTCGCCGACGGCCTCGGCCGGGCCGACGCCGCCGACCTCGCCGTACGGCTGCGCAACGAGATCATCCAGCCGATCCGGGCCGAGGGACGGGCCGTGCGGGTGGGCGCCAGCTTCGGCATCGGGTGGGCGCACTGCGGCATGACCGCCGACGAAGTGCTGAAGTCCGCGGACGAGCGGATGTACATCGAGAAACGATCTCGTCCCAAACAACATCGGCGGGCGGGTTGATCCCCAGGTCAGCGAGTTGATGCGGTCCGCGTCACCCGTTCGGGTCACCGGCACCGGGTAGGCTCGGCCTCTCACCACGCACACCGCACCCGCACCGCACCTGGTTAGGAGACCTAGGGATGACGCCCGGCAACAACGGCGCGAGCACGCCCGAGGACGACGACCCCTTCGGCTACCTGTACGCCGACGGGCAGGCCAACGGGGCCCAGCCGCCGTCCGGTGGCTACGGCTACCCCCACTCGGTCAACCGCGTGCGCCCGGTCGGTACCCGCCAGTACGGCGGCCAGCAAGCCGCCCCGCCCCAGCAGGGCGCCTACGGCCGGCCGAACGCCCCCTCCGGTGCCCAGACCCCGCCCTACGGCCAGAACCCGCACTACGCCGCCCCGGAGACGCTCCCCGGCGGCGCCCCCACCGCCCCCCACCAGCAGCCGGGACACGGCGGCGGGCACGGGGGCGGACACGGCGGCGGGCGTCGCGGTCCCAACACCAAGGGCCTGCTGATCGGCGCCATCGCGGTGGTCGCCGCCGTCGTCATCGGCATCGGCATCGCCATGACCGGCGGCGACGACGAGGACAAGAGCACCGACCAGGCCGGCGGGGCCGGCCCGACCCAGTCCCAGAGCAGCGGCGAGCCCAGCCCGTCCGCCAGCGGCAGCGCGCAGAGCGACGCGGAGCTGCCGACCGTCGACGCGCAGACGCTCAGCCTGAGCGGGGGCGCGGTCACGGCCTCCGAGTTCGAGGGCGCGAAGGCCGACGGCGGCGTCTATGTGACGGGCTTCAACAAGGTCGGGGCGAAGGTCACCTGGACCGTCAACGGCATGAAGGAAGGCACCTACCGGTTCTACGTGGGCTACGGCATCCCAGGTGAGGACGCCAACGCGACCGTGGTGGTCAACGGCAAGTCCGCGACCCGTCCCCTGAACATGAAGAACTTCGGCGGAACGCCCGAGGGGGACTGGGAAAAGGGCTGGCAGACCTCCTGGGCCAACGTGAACCTGAACGACGGCACGAACATCATCGAGCTGGCTTGCAACGAGGGCAACCAGTGCAACGCCGTCCTCGACCAGTTCTGGCTGACGGAGGAGCCGCCGAGCTGACCGCGGGGACAACGGTGGTCGGCCCCTGCCGGTGACAGCAAGGCGGCGGGCGCCTCGAAGACAGGCCAGGACAGAACAAGCCAGTTGATGGCGCCTTGGTCGCTGGTGACGCCGTGCCCTCTTGGTCACCGTTCCGATGTCTGTTGATCACGGAACGTAGGGAGCTTCCTGTGAGCATACTCAAGAAGAGCCTGACGACGGTGGCTGTGGCCGGTGCGCTGCTGGGCGGCGTCTTCGTCACGCCGGCCGCGGCGGCTGATCCCAACACCTGCCCGAAGGGGAAGGTGTGCGGATGGTCGGGGAAGGACAGGACCGGAACCAGGACCGCCATGTCAGTAACACCTGGCTGCTACCCCTTCAAGACCGCTCGGTCTGTCTCGAACCAGACGTCCTACAAGATAGAGTTCTGGGACATCACCACCGGCTGCGGTGCCGGCACCAAGCGGGTCACTCTGCAGCCAGGCACATACTCGGACAACCCCGGCATCATTGACGGAATCGCCGTTTACGCGAAGTAAGCCTCTCGGGGCCAGACACGCCTGTATACCGTGAACGTCGACCGGCGTCCACGGGAAGACGGTTCCAGCCGTCCTCACGTCGTGCGGCAGGGGCCCCGGAGCCGTACAGGTGCTCCGGCCGCCAAGCGCTCCCGGCGGCCGGGGCTGCCCGACGGTCGCTCCTTGCCGACTGCGCACCGCATTGCCTCAGGCCGCGCTGGCCTCCCCTGTGATCGTCACGCGCCCGAGCAGCTCCTCGTAGGCCGCCCGGTCGAAGTCGCCGGCGGTCGGGGACAGGACCGTCGCCGCCGAGAGGGCCGCCGCCCGGGCGAGGCGGTCGGGCCAGGGACGGCGTTCCACCAGGGCGGACAGCAGGCCCGCGACGGCCGCGTCACCGGCGCCGGTCGGGTTGCCGCGCAGCTGCCGCGGAGGGGCCGCGCGCCAGCGGCCCTCGGGGGTCACCGCGAGCAGGCCCTCCGGGCCCAGGGAGGCGACCACCGCGCCCGCGCCGCGCCGACGGGCCTCCTGAGTGGCGCGCAGCGGCTCGTGGGAACCGGTGAGTCCGGCCAGTTCCTCGGCGTTCGGCTTGAGGACGTCGGGCCGTCCGGCGACCCCTCGGCGCAGTGCCGCGCCACTGGTGTCGAGGAGGGCGGGGACCCCGGCCGCGCGTGCCGTGCGGATCAGTCCCGCGTACGCGCCCACCGGGACGCCCGGGGGCAGGCTGCCGCACAGGGCCACCGCCGAGGCGCCGGCCAGCAGGCCCTCGTACACCTCCTGGAAGGCGGACCACTCGGCATGGGTGATCACCGGGCCGGGCTCGTTGAGCTGCGTGGTGCCGGAGTGCTCGTCGACGACCGCGACGGTGCGCCGGGTCGTGCCGGAGACCGGGACCAGAGCGTCCGCCAGGCGCGGGACCCCGGTGAGCCGGTCCCGCAGGATCCGGCCCGTCGTGCCGCCCGAGAAGCCGGTGACGGTGACCTCGTGACCGAGGGCGGCGAGCACCCGGGCCACGTTGACGCCCTTGCCACCGGGGCGTTCCGTCACCTCGGCGACCCGGTGGGAGGTCCCCGGCCGAAGGGACGGTACGCGATAGGTGATGTCGAGAGCGGTGTTCAGCGTGACCGTGAGGATCACCGGACCGACCTCCCCCTTTGTGGCTGCGCCTGCCGTGGAACCCGTGGTCACGATCATGCCAAACGGACGGCGGTCGGCCCACCCCTCGGACCGGCCACCGTCCGGTGACGGCGGGACGGATCAGCCCAGTCGGGGATCTACCACCCACTCCCCCCGCCGCATGACGCCCCTGAGGGTGAAGTCCGCGTCCAGCACCACCAGATCGGCGTCCTTGCCCGGCTCCAGCGAGCCCACCCGGTCGTCGAGGCCGAGCAGCCGCGCCGGGTTGGCGGAGATCGCCGCGACCACGTCCTCGACCGGCAGCCCGTCCACCGTCACCGCCCGCTTGAAGGCGCGGTCCAGGGTGAGCGTGGAGCCCGCGATCGAGTCGCCCTCGACCAGCCGGGCCACGCCGTCCTCGACCTTCACCTCCAGCGGACCGAGCAGATAGCGGCCGTCGCCGAAACCGGCCGCGTCCATCGCGTCCGTGATGAAGGCGACGCGGCCGGCCCCCGCGTGGTGGAAGGCGAGCCGGAGCGCGGCCGGGTGCAGGTGGACACCGTCGTTGATCAGCTCGACGGTGACCCGCTCGTCCTCCAGCAGGGCCGTGATCGGACCGGGGGCCCGGTGGCCGATCGGCGGCATCGCGTTGAACAGGTGGGTGGCGACGGTCGCGCCCGCGTCGATGGCCTGGCGCGTCTGCTCGTAGGTGGCGTCCGTGTGCCCGACCGCCGCGATCACGCCGTGCTCGGTGAGCAGGCGTACGGAGTCCAGGCCGCCCGGCAGTTCGGTGGCGAGCGTCATCATCCGGGCGTGGCCGTGGGCCGCGTCGACGAGCTTGCGGACCTCGGCCGGGTCGGGGTCGCGCAGCAGCTGCTCGTCGTGGGCGCCCTTGCGGCACGGGGAGATGAACGGGCCCTCGAAGTGGATGCCGGCGATGTCGCCCTGCTGGGCCAGTTCGGCGAGCATCCCGGCGTGCCGGGCGAGGAAGTCCAGGTCGCCGGTGACGGCGGAGGCGACGAGGGTGGTGGTGCCGTGGCGGCGGTGGGTCTCGACGCCCTTGAGGACGTCCTCGGCGGTGCCGCCGGCGAAGGAGGCTCCGCCGCCGCCGTGGTTGTGGAGGTCCACGAAGCCGGGGACGATCCAGTGCGCCTTCACATCGATGACCTGGGCGTTCTCCGGAACGTCGGCGGTGATGCGGGTACCGTCGACGGCCACCTGCCCGCCCCGGACGGTTCCGGTGGGGAGGACGACGTCGGCGCCGGACAGCACCAGGGGGGTCTTGTCCGGCACGGGGTGCGGGTTCGTGGTGGCTGGTCGTGCCCCGCGACGGAGTCGCGTGCCGGCGCTGTCCCGCGCCCCTGGGTCGGCTGCCATCAGGACGTTTCCTCCGTACCGTCGGTGGTGTTCAGGAGATCCCAGGCCAGGAGCCCCGCGCCGAGGCATCCCGCCGTGTCGCCCAAGGCCGCGGGGACGATGGACGGCTGGGTCTGGAAGGTGATCCGGCGCGCGACGGCCTCCCGCAGCGGTGTGAACAAGGTTTCCCCCGCCTCCGCCAGGCCGCCACCGATGATCAGGGTCCGGGGGTCCAGCAGGGTGAGCGCGGTGATCAGGCCGTCGGCCAGGGCGTCCACCGCCTCCTGCCACACCCGCGCGG
Source organism: Streptomyces sp. NPDC016677 (assembly GCF_055562815.1). Classification (NCBI taxonomy): domain Bacteria; kingdom Bacillati; phylum Actinomycetota; class Actinomycetes; order Kitasatosporales; family Streptomycetaceae; genus Streptomyces; species Streptomyces sp. NPDC016677. The sequence goes on from NZ_JBVHEO010000017.1 coordinate 158,171, forward strand.
CCCGTACGTCCCCGGAGACGACGGCCTTGGCGCAGTCGGCGGCGTCCGCGCCGGGGTCGCCCGAGGCCGCCGCCCACGCCTGGCCGACGGCGCTCGCGGAGGCGTACCGCTCCAGGCAGCCGCGCTGCCCGCACGGGCAGGGGGTGCCGCCGGGGCGTACGACGACGTGGCCGATCTCGCCCGCGAAGCCGTGCGCGCCGCCCTCCACCCGGCCGTCGATGCCGATGGCGCCCGCGATGCCGGTGCCGAGGGGGACGAAGAGGAAGCGGTCGGCGCCCCGGCCCGCGCCGACGCGGCCCTCGGCGAGGCCGCCGGTGCGCACGTCGTGGCCGAGGGCGACCGGGATGCCGCCGAGCCGCTCGCTCAGCAGGGCGCGCAGCGGGACGTCGCGCCAGCCGAGGTTGGCGGCGTAGACGGCGGTGCCGTGCGCGTCGTCGACGATGCCCGGGACGGCGACGCCGGCCGCCGCGGGCGGCGTGCCGAACCGTTCCGCCCCCAGGACGCTCAGTTCGGCGGCGAACTCCAGGACGGCCTCGACGACCGCCTCGGGCCCGCGGTCGCGGCCGGTGGGCCGGCGGGCCCGGTGCAGCGGCTCGCCGGCCGGCCCGGCCAGGGCGGCCTTCATCCCGGTGCCGCCCACGTCCAGGGCGATGACATGTCTCACGGGGAACAGTGTGGCCCGCTGACCCGCGAGAGGTCTAGTCCACTGGGGTGGTGTAGACCTTGATCCGTTAAACGGACAACGATCGGCGCTATCCGGTCGGCGAAGCGGGGAGCGAACAGTGCAGCGGCGTGGAAAAGGGACGATCGCGGTGGTGTCCGCACTGGGCATGGCCGTGGTCCTCGGCGGCTGCGGCTCGGGCGGGTCGGACGAGGTGACCCTCCGCCTGGTCGCCGCCGACTACGGCGACAGCGACTCCACCAGCTCCCAGCGGTACTGGGACGAACTGGCCGAGGCCTACGAGGCCGGCCACTCCGACGTGAACGTCGAGGTCACCGTCTACTCGTGGAACGACGTCGACCGGAAGGTCCGCGAGATGGTCGACGCCGGCAAGGCGCCCGACCTGGCCCAGATCGGCGCCTACGCCGACTACGCGGACGAGGGCCTGCTCTACCGGGCCGACGACCTGCTCTCCATCCCCACCCAGGCCAACTTCGTCTCCCAGCTCGCCGCCGCGGGCCAGGTCAGGGGAGTGCAGTACGGACTGCCGTTCGCGGCCTCCACGCGCGTGCTCTTCTACAACAAGACCCTCTTCGCCAAAGCCGGCCTCTCCGCGCCCAAGAGCTGGGACGACCTCGCCGAGGCCGCCGAGGCGCTGAAGGCGCAGGGGGTGACGTACCCGTACGCGCTGCCGCTCGGGCCCGAGGAGGCGCAGGCGGAGACCATGCAGTGGCTGCTCAGCGGCGGAGGCGGCTACACCGACACCGTCGGCACCTACACCATCGACTCCGCGCAGAACGTCGCCACCTTCACCTGGCTCAAGGACGAGCTGGTCGGCAAGGACCTGACCGGCCCGGTCGCGCCCGGCAAGCTCAACCGGGCGGACGCCTTCGCCGCGTTCGCCAAGGGCGAGGTCGGCATGCTCAACGGCCACCCGTCGCTGATGGCGATGGCCGAGAAGAACGGCGTGAAGTACGGCATGGTGCCCACCCCCGGCGTCGACGGGGAGAGCGGGAGCACGCTGGGCGTCACCGACTGGATGACCGCGTTCAAGAAGAACGGCCACCAGGAGGAGGTCGGCGACTTCCTCGACTTCGTCTACGACGACGACAACGTCCTCGACTTCTCCCGCCGCTACGACCTGCTGCCGGTCACCGCCTCCGCCTCCGAGACGATGGCCGCGGCCGACGAGGACGAGCACCTGAAGCCCTTCCTCGACGAGCTGCTGACCTCCGAGCTGTACCCGGTCGGCGAGACCTCCTGGGCCACGGTCAGCGCGCAGATCAAGAAGAACATCGGCAAGGCGGTCACCTCCGACGGGGACCCGGAGGCGGTGCTCCGGCTGCTGGAGACCACCGCGAACCAGGCCGAGAGCGCCGGGTAGCGCGGGACGGCGCCGTCGCCCGCTGTCGGCGCCCGGCGTTACGGTGCGGACATGGATGAAGGCGAGCAGCAGCCGCTGGGGGAGCGGGAGCGGCGCGTCCTCGCGCTGGAGCGCCGCGGGTTTTCCGGCCCCGGCGCTAAGGAGCGCGTGATCCGCGAGGAGCTGGGCCTCGCCCCCGTCCGCTACTACCAGCTCCTCAACGCCCTCCTGGACGACCCCCGGGCCCTGGCGGCGGACCCGGTGACGGTGAACCGCCTGCGCCGCGTCCGCGAGGCCCGCCGGGCGGAACGCTGAGGTGGACGGGGCCGTGGGGATGGCGGGGCTGTTGGGGCGAGCGGGGTGCTGAGGCGGCCGGAACGCTGATACGGGCGGGTCACTGGGGCGTGTGCGCGGCGGAGGCGGGCTGGTCGCTCCGACGGGCGGATCACTGAGGCGGGCGGAACGCTGAGGAGGCCGGGTCCTCGGCCGGCGGGTCGCCGGGGCGGCTGGGTTACCGGGGTGGCTGGGCCGCTCGGTCGGTGGGTCGCCGGGGCGGGCCGGGTTACCGGGGTGGCTGGGTGGCTCGGTCGGTGGGTCGCTGGGGCGGCTGGGTTACCGGGGTGGCTGGGCCGCTCGGTCGGTGGGTCGCCGGGGCGGGCC
>NZ_JBVHEO010000018.1:0-157893 GCF_055562815.1 Streptomyces sp. NPDC016677
GACAGTTCCCGCACCCGCCGCGACAGCCGTCCGTAGGGCTTGCCGTTGGCGTAGGCCTTGTCCTCGTCGGCCTGCAGCATTTTCTCGCCGATCAGCACGAACAGCAGGTTGTTCAGCTGCGGCGAGACCTGGATGCTCATCGGGGGCCGTCGGGTCCGTCAGTGCCTGCCGCCGCTGTGCGTGCCGCCGGTGTTGCCGGTGTCGATGGAGGAGTCGTGGATCGCTTCGAGGTTGCCGCCCTGCGTGCCCAGGATGTTCTTCAGGTTGGCGAGCGTGCCGTCGCCCACGCCGACGATGGCGTCGGTCAGGGCCTTGCCGGTCGAGATCGCGCCCTCCCGCTGCTTCTTCTCCTGCGGGATCATCTGCTCGGCGTAACTGTCGTCCTTGCCGCACCAGTCGGCGGTGGCCGACACATCGGTGATGAACTCGTTGATGATGTCGACGGCGAAGTTGCTGATCGCCTGGATCTGCCGGGTGCCGGACGCCAGGGCCGCGGGGTTGGCGAAGTACGCGTTGTCCGTCATCGTCTCCTCAGTCCTCCGGGTCTTCGCTGATCTCGTCACGGAGCCGGCCCGCGCCACGGCGTCGGCCGTTCTTCGGTCCGTCCAGCACACCGGCCCCGAAGATCTTGTTCCAGTCCACGTCGAAACCGCTCAACTCGGGCGTCCCCGGGTTCGCCTTCGTGAAGGGCTCGAAGGTCGACATGACCCTGCGGGCCATCCGGGCCCGCGCCTCCTGCACCGCCTCCAGCACGCTGGCAGCCAGCTGACCTGCGGGCATCGTACGGTACTTGTCGTCCAGGAAGCTCAGCGCGGTCAGGTCGCCCTGTGCGGAGACGGTCACCTCGACGGCGCGGTCCGCCGAGCGGACCGTCGCCTCCGCGTGCGCCAGTTCGCCCTCGGCGCGTGCCACCGCGGCCTCGGTCGCCTCCAGTTCGGCCATCGCCTTGGCGAGCCGTTGCTCGATCGACTCACTGTTCACCCGGTCACCTCGACTTCCTTGCCGTACTTCACCGTCTCAGCGCCCGATGACCGCGGGCGCGCCGCCCTCGTCGGTGCCCCAGACGTCGTCGTCCTCGGCGAGCCACGCCTCCCGGGCCCGGTCGCCGCTCTCCGTCGACGTACCGCCCTGGCCGGGGCCACCGGGGCCGCCCACCGGGTAGGGAGAGCTGGAGGTGGTCGGCCGGGTGTAGACGATGTCCTCGTCCTCGTCGACGGCCGCCGCCCGCACACCGCGGCCCCCTCGGGCGCTGCCACCGGCCGGGTCGGTGAGGACGGCGCGGGTGCGCTCGCTGGTGCCCTGGCCTCCGCCGGCGCCCCCGCCCATGGGCGGCATGCCCCCGCCCATGCCGCCCATGCCGCCCATGCCCATCGGGTTGAGCGGGGTACCGCTCGCGGCCTGCTGGGTGGTGGCACCGTTGAGGGAGGCGAGGGTCCCGCTGTTGCCCGAGCGCAGTGAGCCGTCCTCGTACGGGGTGCTGTCGTAGTCCTCGTAGTAGTCGTCGAGGGAGGAGTCCGGGCCGCCCGACGAGCTGAGCGAGCCGCTCAGCCCGCCGCTGTTCAGCCCGGCGGAACTGGTCAGGGTGGACGGTGAGTCGAGACCCTCGGTGCTCGGGCCACTCGTGTCCAGGCCCTCGGTGTCCAGGCCCTCGGTGTTCAGCCCGTCCGTGTTCAGGCCGCTGGTGTCCAGGTCCTCGATGTCCAGGCCGCTGGTGTCGAACGGGGACGTGGACAGACCGTCGCCGTTGAGATCGGTCGTGGTGGTGTGACCGGCGGCGTCGGTGGTCGTGAGCTGACCGGTGTCCGGGTTGAGGACCTGCGTGGAGCCGTCGGGGAACTCGGTGGTGAGGGTGCCGTCGTCGTTGAGGGTCGTGGTCGACCCGTCCGGGTTGGTGAACGACTCGCCCGGGTCCAGCTGCTGCGTGGTGACGTTGCCCGACGGATCGGTGACGGTGAGGTCACCCGTGTCCGGGTTCAGCGACACCTCCGAACCGTCCGCGAAGAGGGTGCGCAGGGTGCCGTCGGAGTCGAGCTGGGCCGTGCTGCCCTCCGGCGTGGTGAACGTGCCCGCGGCCGGGTCGAGGTCGCTGGTGGTGACGTTCCCGGCGGGGTCGGTGGTGGTCAGCTCGCCGGTGTCGGGGTTGAGGACCTGGGTGGAGCCGTCGGGGAATTCGGTGGTGAGGGTGCCGTCGTCGTTGAGGGTGGTGGTGGAGCCGTCGGGGTGGGTGAACGACTCGCCCGGGTCGAGCTGTTGGGTGGTGACGTTGCCGGAGGGGTCGGTGACGGTGATCTGGCCGGTGTCCGGGTTCAGTACCTCCGTCGAGCCGTCCGGGAAGGTGGTGCTGATGGTGCCGTCGGAGTTGAGCCGCGAGGTGGAGCCGTCCGGCGTGGTGAAGGTGTCCGAGGCCGGGTTGAGATCGTTGGTGGTGACGTTCCCGGCGGGGTCGGTGGTGGTCAGCTCGCCGGTGTCGGGGTTGAGGACCTGGGTGGAGCCGTCGGGGAACTCGGTGGTGAGGGTGCCGTCGTCGTTGAGGGTCGTGGTCGACCCGTCCGGGTTGGTGAACGACTCGCCCGGGTCCAGCTGCTGCGTGGTGACGTTGCCCGACGGATCGGTGACGGTGATCTGGCCGGTGTCCGGGTTCAGCACCTCCGTCGAGCCGTCCGGGAAGGTCGTCGTCACCGTGCCGTCGCCGTTGAGCTGCGAGGTCGCGCCGTCCGGCGTGGTGAAGACACCGTCGGTCGGGTTGAGCGTCGACTCCGTCACGGTGCCGTCCGGGGCGAGGGTGCTGACCTGCCCCGTCGTCGGGTCGAGGGTCTGCTCGGTGCCGTCCGGGAAGAGGGTGGTCAGCGTGCCGTCGTCGTTGAGCGTGGTGGTCGAGCCGTCCGGGTTGACGAGGCTGGTGCCCGGGTTCAGCTGCGAGGTCGACGTCACGCCGTCCGGTGACGTGGTGGTGACCAGGCCCGTGCCCGGGTCGATGGTCTGGCTGGAGCCGTCGGGGAACGTCGTGGTCAGCGTGCCGTCGTCGTTGAGCTGAGTGCTGCCCCCGGTGGGGGAGTTCAGCAGCGACGACCCGCTCCTCTTGTCGTCGTCCGGGTTCGTCGACGTCACCGGGTTGCCCGTCAGCGGATTCAGCGCGGACAGGACGCTCGTCTCGGGAGTGGTGTTCCCGTTCAGCGTCGTGTCGTCGGTGATCGGGTTCCCGTTGCTGTCGAGCCCCAGGTTGTTGAGGTCGTCGGTGATCGTGCTGCCGTCGGTGTTGCCCAGGTCGTTCAGGCCGTCGCCGAGTGTGTTGAGACTGTCGCCCAGCCCCTCGTTGAGGTTGTCGAACCCGTCACCGAGGTCGTTCAGACTGTCGTTCAGCCCGCTGTTCAGATCGTTGAGGTTGTCGCTGAGCCCGTCGTTGAGGTTCTCGAAGCCGTCGCCGAGGTCGTTGAGGTTGTCGTTCAGGCCGTCGTTGAGGTCCTTGAAGCCGTCGCCGAGGTCGTTGAGGTTGTCGTTCAGGCCGTCGTTGAGGTCCTTGAAGCCGTCGCCGAGGTCATTGAGGTTCTCGTTCAGGTCCTCATTGAGGTCGTTGAAGTCGTCGCCGAGGGTGTTGATGTTGTTGTTCAGGTCATCGAGGTAATCGTTGAGCTTGTCGTTGTTCTTGTTGGCCTCGTCCTCGGCGAGGTCGGCCTCCTGCTCCGCGAGTACCTCGGAGAGCGTCTCGGAGTTCTTGTTGGTGACTTCCTTGGCGAACACGTCCTGCACGTCGGCCCAGGCGTTCTTCACGCTGCTGAGCGCCTCGATGGCCGGCTGCTTCAGCATGCTGTCCGCGTGGTTCGACCAGCTCTCCACGGCTGCGTCGGCGATCTTCGTCCAGGTGGTGTGCTGGGTGAGGTCGCCGTACGGGGAGGTCTGCTTGAACTCCTCGGTGGTCGAGTAACTCGTGTACGTGCCGCCGCCGCTGGGGCTGTAGTAGGTGCTCGTCTTGACGTTGACGTGGGGGATGTTGTTCTCGATCACCCACTCGGTGAGCTTGTCGAGGATCTGCTTGACGTGGTAGTGCGGGTCGTGTTTGCCGTCCTTGGCCCAGTTGGACCACGCCGTCTGGAGGCTGGTGACCGCCTCCTTCAACGCGAGCTGTGCGGCGGCCAGGGCGTCGCTCAGCTCCGATTTCGGGACGTAGCCGCCCAGCGTGCTGTTCTTGGCGGAGTAGTCACGGCCGCCCAGCTGGGAGACGTACCCGTCGTAGTTGGTCTTCAGCTGGTCCAGCAGGTGCCAGAAGAGGCTGGCCGCCTTCCCCTTCCACGCTGCCTGGTCCGAGCCCAGCGAGGTCATCCACTGGTTGACGATGTCCGAGTGGTGCTGGAAGAAGTGCATCGCCCGGTCGAAGGACTGCCCGGTCTCCTCGAACGACTTCAGCTCCACGGCGTTGTCGTCGATGACCGACAGACCGCTGTAACTCCAGCCCTTCGTCGAGTAGCTCGGGGACGACAGCAGCTGGTCCAGGGCGAGCTTGCTGCCCGAGATGTACTGGGCCATCGGCCCGGAGTCCCACTTCACGTGCGAGTAGGAGCCCTCGAACGCGCCACCGCTGGTGATCTGCCCGTCTCCCCACAGGGTGGCGCGGCCGTCGGAGTCGACGGTCACGCCGATCATCACGATCCGCGCCTTCTTCAGGCTCACGCTGTTGTGCGCGCCGTCCCCGCCCGCGTCGTAGAAGGCGAGGTCGTAGTCCTCACCGTTGTTGACCTGCCAGCCGCCGATGGCGGAGTAGTCCGCCTCCGACACCGCCCGCATGCTCTGCCCCTTGATGTCCATCCGGAACAGCTTCAGATCGGAGAAGTCGTCCCCGCTGTCACTGCTGAGCGTGTCGAACAGGGAGGAGCGGGGCGGAATCGTGTAACCGGTGAAGTTGGAGACGGCCTGGGCGAAGTAGTCGTCCGGGTCGTAGGTGGGGGTACCGGAGGTGCTGGTGCCGTCGGCCATGGGGCGGAGCTCCGCTGCTGAGGGGGTGAGGGGAGGAAACGGTGGGGACCGGGCGCGGGCCGGACGGCCGGCGGGGGCCGTCCGGACCCGCGTCAGTCGTCGTTGCCGGTGCCGCTCATGTCGTCGTCGACCGTGTCGAAGATGTCCAACAGCTTCTCGCCGTCGATCGAGGTGAGACTCTCGCCCTGCGTCTTGAGCAGCGTGGTGATCGTCTCGTCCAGAGCGTCGTCGATGTCGTCGAAGAGGGTCTTCTGGCTGGTGAAGATGGAGTCCAGGCTGGTGGCCTGGGTCTTCAGCGCCTCGACCAGCTTGCTGCCGCCGGTCGGGTCCTCGGTGTCACCGCCGCCCATCAGGCCGATCCGCAGGATCTTGGCGGCGCCCGCCGCCGAGCCCGTGCCGGTCTCCGCGACCAGGTTCTTCAGCGACCGGACACCCGCGTTGTCCTTGCGGATGTTCAGCAGGTCGGTGATGAATTCCGCGACGTCGTGGTTCTTGAAGTTCTTGAGCGCCTGCGAGTCCAGATGGGTCAGGTCTGCCATGAAGTGCCTCCGCTGGCGGGAGCGCCGGACCGGGCGTTGCGGCACGGCGACAGTACGGGGAGCTGCCGGTACCGCGCCGGCCGGAGGGGAGCCGGCCGGCGCGGTGGGAACGGGCCGGCTCAGCGGCCGATGGTCACCTCGGACCACATCTGGCTGAGCGAGTTCTCGCTGTACTTGTAGTTGCCGGAGATGTCGCTCAGGAGCTGCGCGTGCGAGGTGAGCAGCTTCTCCATGTTCTGCACCGCGGTGTCCCAGGCGGCCTGCTTCTGGCGGTAGGTGTCGGCGTCGTTTCCGTACCAGGTCTTGGACAGCTCGCTGAGCTCTGCCTCAAGGTTGGAGAGGGTCTGGGCGATCGCCTTGGTCTGCATCACCATGTCGTCCGCCGCGTTCGACATGTGGTTGTAGCTGACGTAGATGTAACCGTCGCTCAGGTTGTCTGCCACGGTCTGCCTCTTTCACACGATGCGGAAGGTGGGGGCGGCCGGACCGGCGGTCAGCCGACCAGCTGGTCGAAGGCCGACTGCGAGGCGTTGTACGCCTGGTTGATCGCGTCGTTCGACGAACCCTGGGTCTTGTTGTGCTCGACGAGGCTCTGGTTCAGCCGGTCGATGACGTCCTCAAGGTTCTTGAGGATGATGTTGCACTGGCCGTCCCACTGCGCGAGGAGCTGGCCGTACTGGCCGCCGTCGCTGCCCTGGTAGCCGGAGCCCAGGGTGGACTTGGTGCTGTCGACGTCCTGGCGGATCTTCATGATGCCGCTGAAGGCCGATTCGAGGGCCTGGATGCCGTTCCGGGTTGATGATTCGCTTGACTGCTGGCCGTCTCCCGCCATCGTCCCACCTTTCGTAAGTCGGATCTCCGTACGAGCAACGTGAGCCTAAAGTGGCTGTAGTTGCCAACACAACAAGCTGAGGAAGATCTGAGGTCACAGACGCACGACTTTCGGAGGGTTTAACCGGCGGGAAACCCGGCCGTACCCTGCCTGGTCAGGCGCCCGGCAAGTCAGCCACCCGCAGCGGAATCTGACGCGGTGCCGGCCCTCGCGGGACCCGTCGGCCCGGCGCCCTTCGCGGCCGCCTTCCCGGCGTCGTCCCCAGGGCTCTTCCCGGCACCGGCACGGGCGTCGGCACCGCTGCCGCCGCCGGCGCACTGGCCGGCCGCCGCCGCGGCCGCCGCGCCCGTTCCCCCGTCCGATCGCGCCGCCGCGGCCGTGTCCAGGTCCGGGCCGGTCGGCAGCAGCGACAGCAGCGTGGACGGCACGCGCACCGCCGACCCGTCGCTGTAGCCGAGCGCGGCGAGCGCCTCCGCGTCCGTGATGCGGTACTTCACCCCGTCGTCGCCCACCAGGAACGTGGTGTCACCGACCGACGCGCCGGCCGCGCCGAGCACCCGCACCAGCGTGCCGTGCCCGGGGCGCATCACCACCCGGTCCACCGCCACGCAGGCCGGCGTGGCCGCCGTCGCGTCCGCCTGCGCGACCGGCGCCAGCGCCGCCTGCTCGACCCGCACCGACGTCACCCGCACCTCGCTGCCGTCGGACTCCACCCGCGTGCACACCGCCTGCTCCGACGGCAGCCGCACCGCGCTCGGCGGGGCGTCCGGCAGCCCGGTCACCGACGGGTCCGTGCCCGTGGTGCCCGGCGCCTGGTGCGCCCGCAGGTCGGAGACACCGATCGCGACGGCCGTCGGGGACTGGCCGCCGTAGACGTCCTCGCGGATGTCCGGATCGCCGAGCAGCAGCGCCGACCGGGTCGCCGTCACGGCGTGCAGACCGTCCTTCTGGAGCACGTAGTCCTGGCTGCCGGAGCCCGCCGTCACCCGGAACACCTGCCCGACCTTCGTCTCGCGCCCGGCCAGCTCAGGCCCCGCCGTGCCCCGGCCGGCGACCCGGGGGGTGGCCAGCTCCGGGCCGCTCACCAGGGCGTCCAGGAACGCCGCCGACACCGGGCGCGGCGTCACCGCGCCGTAGCCCAGGGACTCCGCGGCGCCCGAGTCCTCGTCCAGCTCCAGCCGGCTGCCCTGCCACACCAGGTAGGTCCGCTCGTCCGGCCCCCGCACCACCAGCCCCGAGTCCGCGCCGATCGTGGTGGTCTCCACCGGCGCTCCCGGCACCACCGTCGTCCGCTCACCGGTGCCCGTCGAGCACACCTGCCACGCCGACGTCTCCAGGTCACCGGTGCCCGGCACCACGTCCGGGGCGCCGGTGATGCCCACCGGCGTGCCCACCGGCGTGCCCTTCAGGGACGCGGTGCCCACCGACGTGGTCTCCAGGTCGGCACCGCCGATCAGCATCGCCGACGCGTAGTTGCGCACCGGCCGCAGCCGGCCGTCGGTGTACAGGTAGCGGGCCCCGGTGTCCTTGTTGACGATCAGCGTGTCGCCGCCGCGCCACGCGTCGTTGCCGCCCGGCCGCAGCAGCCCGTAGACGAAGGCACAGGCGGCGACCAGGATGGCGACGATGATGCTGATCAGGGCGCCGCGGGTGGTGCGGCCCAGCGGGCTCTCCGGGGCGTCGGGGTCGGCCAGCAGCATCCCCGAGGTCAGCCGCCCCATCATGAACGTGTGCGCTTGCACCTGGTCGCGCTTGGACCGCACGGTTGCCTCCTGGCTGGTGAGTGGTTCGTTCTCGTCGCGGCGCCGGCCGGCCGGTCAGCCGTTCCAGCCGCGCAGGGCGCCGAACACGCCCAGCAGCCAGAGCGTCAGCGGCAGCAGGGAGATCGCGAGCAGCGAGTGCAGCAGCTCCGCCGCGCGCCCCCAGTACGGCACCAGGCGCCGCCCCGGCACCGTCCACACCGCCACCGTCAGCACCGTCGCCACCACCAGCAGGCCGGCCACCAGCAGCGCCCGGTCCACGCCCCGCAGGTCCAGGCCCCAGCCGAACGCCAGCAGCAGCAGACCCCAGGCGCCGGGCAGCACCAGCACCAGCCGCTGCGCGGTGTTGACCAGCCCCCGGCCGTGCAGGAGCAGCAGCAGCGACAGCACCAGCGCGCACAGCAGCGCCGGCAGGTTCGGCCGGTACGCCAGCGCCACCAGACAAGCCGATGCCAGCACGCCCGTCGCGCCGTACAGCGCCGTCATCCACTCCCCGGCCAGCTCGGTGCGCACCGCCACGTCGGCGCCCCGGTAGGGGTCGATGCCCTCCTGCAACTGGCCGGCGTTGGTCGGCAGCGCCGGCATCCGCATCCCGGCGAACCGGAACGACAGCGCCGGCACCAGACCGCCGAGCAGCACCGTCAGCATCGCCACCGTGCCCGCCGCACCGGCCGGCCGCATGTCGAACACGGTCATGACGGCGCCGCCCACCGCCACCGCGACCGCCGTCAGCGCCGACGCCAGGAACAGCGGCGCGCGCACCGCGGTCACCGCCAGGGCCAGCACCGCGCCGCCCGCCCAGGGCGCCGCCGCGCCCAACAGCCGGGCGCCCAGCACCTGGTGGGCCTGCGGACCGGTCAGCTCACCGCCCGGTACCAGCCAGCCCGCCAGCGCCAGGGCCGGGGAGGCCAGCAGACCGAGGACCGCGCCGGTCGCGCCGTCGCCCACCGCCCGGCTCGCCGAGGCCGCGCCGGCCAGCAGCAGCACCCCGGTGGCACAGGCCACACCCGCCCGCAGCGCCACCGGGCCGCCCGGCCAGGCCAGCAGGGCCAGCCCGGCCAGCACGGCCACGGCGACCAGGACGCGCAGCAGATGCCGCGCCGCCGCCTCGCTCCAGTCGTGCAGCCGGTCCCGGGTGACCGACGCGATGCCGTCCACCAGGTCGTCCAGCCGCACCTCGGGCAACGCCTCGGTGCGCGGCCGCAGATGCAGCGCCTCCCCGTCGGTCAGACCGAGCGAGGCGAGCGTGGCCTCCTCGTCCAGCGGCCGTCCGCCCAGGCGCTGGAGTATCCAGCCGTCGTGTTCGAGGCCGTTCTCCTCGACGTCCTCGCCGGCGTACCGCAGCACCGTCGGCAACAGGTCGGCGACCGGCACGTCGGAGGGCACGGCGAGGTCGATGGTGTGGCGCGGGGCGCGCACGGTCAGATGGCACAGATCGGCCACGGAGGTGTCGGTCATACCGGGGCTCACGTCTCCTGAGCGTCGGGACGGGATGTGGCGTGCGGGTGACGAACCACTGGGGGGTGGGCGTGAAGAGGAGGGACGAGCAGTGAACTGGTGGGGAGGGAGGGGGTGACGTGGACTTACGGAGTTGACGGGGTGCACACTACTGTCACTCCCCGAGGCCGTCGTCAAGGGGAGTCCCGGCAGCGTTCGGGGCACATCACCGGCCGAGCCGTGTCCCGCGCGGCACCGGCCGCCGGTCCCGGAGCCTTCCCCGCGTGCTTCCCCTCCGTACCACCGGGTGCGCGATGACCCGTTAGGAGCCCAGCGTTGAGCGTGGTCCTGTTCCGTCGTCCGGCCCGCCGCCGCGGACCCGACATGCCGAGCGGCGAGTTGACCCTGCAGGAACCGCCGACCCTGATGGAGACCGTGCCGGACACGTCCGCGATCTGGACGTACCTGCCGATGGCCATGATGTCGGTGTCCATGATGCTGATGTTCCTGCGCATGGGCGGGATGGCGTACGGCGCCTTCATGTACATCGCGCTCGGCATCATGGCGCTGGCCGTCGTCGCGATGCTGGTCGGCCAGTACATGCGCAAGGCCGGCGACCGCAAGCAGCGGCTGCGCGGCGAGCGCCGCGACTACCTGCGCTACCTCGCGCAGAGCCGGCGCACCGTCCAGCGCACGGTGGTCGAGCAGCAACTCGCGCTCGCCTGGCGCCACCCCGAGCCGACGGTGCTGCGCTCCATGGTGCGCACCACCCGGCTGTGGGAGCGCCGCCCCAAGGACGTCGACTACGGCGAGGTCCGCGTCGCCGTCGGCGACCAGCAGCTCGCCCTGCGCCTCAACCCCGTCTCCACCAAGCCGGTCGAGGACCTGGAACCGCTGTGCGCGCACGCCCTTCGCCGCTTCATCCGCGCCTACAGCACCGTGCCCGGCCAGCCCATCGCCCTCTACCTGCGCTCCTGGTCCCGGCTGCTGCTCCGCGGCGACCTCGCCGCCGGCCGGGACATGCTCCGCGCCGCCCTGTGCCAACTCGCGGTCTTCCACCCGCCGGAGGAGGTGTGGATCGCGGTCTGCGCCGACGACGAGCACCGCGCCGAGTGGGAGTGGGTGAAGTGGCTGCCGCACAACCAGCACCCGCAGGAGACCGACGGCGCCGGCCCCCTGCGCATGGTCGCCTCCGCCTTCACCGACCTGGAGAACCAGCTCGGCAGCGAGTTCGCCGAGCGGCCCGCCTTCGACCCGGACGCCGTGCCCGGCCGTGACGAGCCGCTGGTCATCGTCGTCGTGGACGGCGCCACCGTCCCCGCCGGCCACCGCTTCGACGGCCCCGGCTTCCGCAACGCCGTCATCGTCGACCTGTCCGCCACCCTCACCTGGCGCCCCGGCCGCACCACCCTCCGCCTCGACGTCACCCCCGACGCCGTCGCCCTGGTGCGCACCGACCGCAGCCGCAAGGAGCAGACCACCGTCCTCGGCCGCCCCGACCGGGTCGGTCCCCGCGTCGCCGAGTCCCTGGCCCGGCTGATCTCCCCGTACCGGATGAGCCTCACCGCCGACGCGGTCGAGCCGCTCTCCGCCGACGTGGAGCTGACCACCCTGCTCGGCATCCCCGACCTGCACCGCCTCGAACCGGACACCCTCTGGCGACGTCACACCGGCTCCGCCCGGCTGCGTGTGCCGGTCGCGGTCGGCGCCGACGGCCGCCCCGTCGAACTGGACATCAAGGAGTCCGCGCAGGGCGGCATGGGCCCGCACGGCATGCTCATCGGCGCCACCGGCTCCGGCAAGTCCGAGCTGCTGCGCACCCTCGTCCTCGGCCTCGCGCTCACCAACTCCTCCGAGACACTCAACTTCGTCCTGGTCGACTTCAAGGGCGGCGCCACCTTCCTCGGCCTGGACGAACTCCCGCACACCAGCGCCGTCATCACCAACCTCGCCGACGAGGCCGCCCTCGTGGAGCGCATGCAGGACGCCCTCCACGGCGAACTGCTGCGCCGCCAGGAGCTGCTGCGCGCCGCCGGCAACTACACCTCCGCCCTGGACTACGAGCGGGCCCGGGCCGGCGGCGCCGACCTCACCCCGCTGCCCAGCCTCTTCGTCGTGGTCGACGAGTTCAGCGAGCTGCTCGCCGCGCACCGCGAGTTCATGGAGCTGTTCGTGATGATCGGCCGGCTCGGCCGGTCGCTCGGTGTGCACCTGCTGCTCGCCTCGCAGCGCCTGGACGAGGGCCGCATGCACCAGCTGGAGTCGCACCTGTCCTACCGGGTGGGCCTGCGCACCTTCTCCGCCATGGAGTCCCGCGGCGTCCTCGGCGTACCCGACGCCTACGAACTGCCCTCCCAGCCCGGCAGCGGCTACCTCAAGAGCGGTGTCGAGGCCCTCACCCGGTTCCGCGCCGCCTACGTCTCCGGCCCCTACCGCCGCCGCCGCGGCGCCGTCGTCCAGGCCCGGGTCGCCAGCCAGGTCGTGCCCTGGTCCTCCGGGTACGTGGTGCCCCGCGCCCCCGCGCCCGCCGCGCCCACCCCGGAGCCGGAGGAGTCGGAGGACGGCGCCACCCTGCTGTCGGTGGCGCTGGAGCGGCTGCGCGACGCCGGACCGCCCGCCCACCGGGTGTGGCTGCCGCCGCTGGACGACCCCTCCCCGCTGGACGCCCTCCTCGGCGGCCTGGAGACCGTCCCCGGACGCGGCCTGACCGCACCCCGCTGGAAGGGCACCGGCAGGCTGCGGGTCCCCGTCGGCCTGGTCGACAAGCCCTTCGACCAGCGCCGCGACCCGCTGATCGTCGACCTCGCCGCGGCCGGCGGCCACGTCGCCGTCGCGGGCGGCTCGCAGAGCGGCAAGTCCACCGTGCTGCGCAGCCTCATCCTCGGCCTGGCCCTCACCCACACCCCGCGCGAGACGCAGTTCTACTGCCTGGACTTCGGCGGCGGCACGCTCTCGCAGCTCACCGGGCTGCCGCACGTCGCGGGCGTCGCGGCCCGGCTCGACACCGAGCGGATCAGCCGCACCGTCGCCGAGGTCACCGCCGTACTCACCCAGCGCGAGCAGTTCTTCCTCGACCACGGCATCGACTCGATGGCCACCTACCGGCGCCGCCGCGCCGCCGGGGAGTTCCCCGACGAGCCGCACGGCGACATCTTCCTGGTGATCGACGGCTGGTCCGCGGTCCGGCAGAACTTCGACCAGTTCATCCCCACGTTCAACCAGATCGCCACCGGCGGCCTCAACTACGGCGTCCACCTCATCGTCGCCACCGCCCGCTGGCTCGAACTCACCGCGCCCGTGCGGGACCAGGCCGCCACCCGCCTGGAACTGCGGCTCGGCGACACGATGGACTCCGTGGTGGACATCCGCAAGGCCGCCGCCGTGCCCCGCACCCCGGGCCGCGGCCTCACCGTCGACTCCAAGCTGCACTTCCTGTCCGCGCTGCCCCGCGGGGACGGCTCGGCCGATCCCGAGACGCTCAGCGAGGGCGTCGCCGACCTGGTCGAGCGGATCGCCGGCGCCTGGGCCGGGCCGCGCGCCCCGCAGGTGCGGATGCTGCCGCACCGGCTGCCCGTCGCCGAACTGCCCGCGCCGGAACTGGGCCAGGGCAACGCCCTCAAACTGGCGCTCGGTCAGGACGAGGAGACCCTCGGCACCGTCTGGCACGACTTCTCCCGCACCCCGCACCTGGTCGCCGTCGGCGACACCGAGAGCGGCAAGACCAACCTGCTGCGGGTGGTCGCCGACGCCATCGTCGCCCGCTACGCGCCCACCGAGGCCCGCATCCTCGTCGTCGACTACCGCCGCGACCTGGTCGAGGCGGTGCCGGAGGAGTACCGGCTGGGCCACGCGGTCTCCGTCGAGGCCCTCAAGCAACTGGTCGGCGGCTCCGCCAAGGCACTCCAGACCCGGCTGCCCGGCCCGGAGATCACACCGGCCCGGATGCGCGGCGCCGACTGGTGGAACGGACCCCGCCTGTTCGTCCTCGTCGACGACTACGACATGGTCGGCGGCGGCACGGTCATCGACCACCCCTTCGCCCCGCTCTTCGAGCACCTCGCCCTCGGCCACGAACTGGGCCTGCACGTCGTCGTCGTCCGCTCCGCCACCGGCGCCGGGCGCGGCCTGGGCGACCAGCTCCTGCGCCGCCTGGACGAGGTCAACACCCCGAGCCTGCTGCTGTCCGCCCCGCCGTCCGAGGGCTACCTCTTCGGCAACGTCAAGCCGCGTGTGCTGCCGCCCGGCCGGGCCCTGCACATCGTGCGGCGCAAGCCGGTGCTGATCCAGACGCCGTTGGCGGCGGGGACGGATGCCGGCCCGTCCGGCGCTTGAGGACGAGGCCGTTCAGGCCGAGGCGGGGCCCGGGGGCGCAGTTCCCGGGGACGGGACGGGACGGGCAGGGGCGTCGGGGGCGAGGAAGGACGCGGCGTCCTCCCGCCCTTCCGGCGTCCTCCCCCCGGCGTCGTTCAGCCGCCCGTTGGACGCCAGCCGTTGCGCCGCCCCCGGGGGATGATCAGCGCCAGCCAGACCACCGCGAGCACCACGGCGAGGCCCGCCGCCGCCGGCCACAGGGCCCGGCGGAACGGGCCGGCGGCCTTGTCCTGCGGCATGCTCACCGACGCGGCCCCGTGCTCCGGGACGGCGGCCGCGGCGGCGGAGGACGACGGCAGGACCGAGGTGACGGCGGCGTACGGGTCGACGCGGGGCACCTCGGCCGGATAGGCGGTGGACCGCAGCAGGCTCGCGGTCTGCGCGGCCGACAGCTCCGGGTGGACGGAGCGCACCAGCGCCGCCGCGCCCGCCACGAACCCGGCGGCCAGCGAGGCACCCGAGCCGATGTAGTGCCCGTCCTTCGCGGGGCCGATGCCGACGACGCCGTCCCCGGGCGCGGCGAGCTGCGCGCTGCCGGTGGTGTACGAGCCGACCGGCCGGTCGCCGTTCTTGTCCACGTCCAGGACGGACAGCACACCGTCCGAGGCGGCCGGGTAGAAGTCCCGGGCGGGCGGAGCCTCGGCGACGCCGCCGGTCGGCACGTCCGGCACGGCGGCGGCCACCAGCAGTACGTCCTTCTGCTCGGCGGCCTCGACCGCCGACCGCAGCGCGGCCGTGTCACCGGCGAACGCCGCCGACACGGTCACCACCTTCGCGCCGCCCTCGACGGCGGCCTTGATGCCCTCGGCGACCCGGTCGGGCGTGACGGCGCCGCGCTCGTCGCTGCCGCGCACCGCGAGGACGCGCGACTGCCGGGCCACGCCCGCGAACTTCACGCCCTTCTCCAACTGGGCGGCGATCAGACCGGCGACGAAGGTGCCGTGCCCGACACAGTCGGTCCCGGCCTCACCGACCGCGGTGACCCGGCCCTTCAGCGCGGGCGCGGAGGTGGAGACGCCGGTGTCGACCACGCCGACGGTCACCCCGTCGCCCGAGGCGAACTGCCAGGCGCGGCCGAGCTGGAGGCCGACCTGCTCCCACGGCACGGCGGTGGCCTGCCGGTCCGAGCCCTCGGTGCAGGGGGCACCGGCGGCCAGCTCCGCCTTCAGCACCGGCAGTTCCACCGTGTCGCCGCCGGCCGCCGCCGCGCTCCCGGCACCGGCGCCGCACACCCCGGCCGCCAGCAGCAGCGCCAGGGCGCCGGCGGCAGGCCGCACCGCCCACGTCGTCCGCGTCGTCCGCGTCGCGCGCACCGCCGTCACGCCCCCGCCGTCCGGCCGGCGGCCGGCGCCGGATCGACGAGGTCCTCCGGGAGCAGCAGCCGCAGGTCGTCGAGGCTGGGCGCGGCCACCCGGCTGAGCCGGCCCGCCTGCCGGGTCATCATCCGCTCCAGCACCTGGCGGGCCGTGCGCGCGTTGCCGAACGACCGGTCGCGCGGCAGCGTGTCGAAGTACTGCCGCAGCACCGGACCCAGCCCCGTCCCGCACTCGTAACCCGCCTGCACCGCGTGCTGGCGGACGATGGTGACCAGCTCGTCGGAGGAGTAGTCGGCGAACTCGATCTTCCGTGAGAACCGCGAGGTCAGACCCGGGTTGGAGGCCAGGAACCGCTGCATCTCGGCGGTGTAGCCGGCCACGATGACGACCACCTCGTCGCGGTGGTCCTCCATCAGCTTCAGCAGCGTGTCCACGGCCTCCCGGCCGAAGTCCGCGCCGGACCCCTCGCGCGGGGTGAGGGTGTACGCCTCGTCGATGAAGAGGACACCGCCCAGCGCCCGCTGGAAGACCTCCGTGGTGAGCTGCGCGGTGTGGCCCACGTAGCGGCCGACCATGTCGGCGCGGGAGACCTCGACGAGCTGACCGCGGGGCAGCACGCCCAAGGAGACGAGGAGTTCGCCGTAGAGGCGGGCCACGGTGGTCTTGCCGGTGCCGGGCGGGCCGGTGAAGACGAGATGGTGGCTGAGGCGCGGCACCGGGAGCCCGGCGGCCTCGCGCTGCCGGGCGGTGGAGACCAGGTTGACCAGGTCGGTGACGTCCCGCTTGACCGCCGAGAGCCCGACCAGGGCGTCCAGGCGGCTCAGCGCGTCGTCGCCGGCGTCGAGGCCGTCCGGACCGGCCTCGGCCTCACGGGCGGCCTCCTCGCTGATGTCCTGCGGCAGCAGCAGCGTGAGATCCTCCTCGGTGACCTGGCTCAGCGCGGCCAGCCGCACCGCCTGCCGGTCCACCATCTCCTCGAACACCTGCCGCGCCGCGCGGCCGTTGCCGAACCCGGCGTCCTTCGGTATCCGCTCGAAGTGCACCGACAGCGCCTTGCGCGTCTCGTCGTTCAGCACGTACTGATGGCGCCCGCACATGCTCTCCACGATCTCCACCAGTTCGGGCACCGAGTAGTTCTCGAACTCGACGGTGCGGGAGAAACGGGACGCCAGACCCGGGTTGGAACCCAGGAAGCTGCGCATCTCGCCGGAGTAGCCGGCCGCCACGACCACCACGTCGTCGCGGTGGTCCTCCATCAGCTTCAGCAGGGTGTCCACGGCCTCCCGGCCGAAGTCGGCGCCGGAGCCGCGGGAGTCGGCGGTCAGGGTGTAGGCCTCGTCGATGAACAGGACGCCGCCCAGGGCCCGTTCGAAGGTCTCGGTGGTCTTGATGGCGGTACCGCCGATGACCTGGGCGACCAGGTCGGCGCGGGAGACCTCGACCAGGTGCCCGGAGCGCAACGCCCCCAGCTCGGCGAGGATCGTTCCGTAGAGGCGGGCCACGGTGGTCTTGCCGGTGCCGGGCGGACCGGCGAAGACCAGGTGCCGGCTCATCGGCGGCGCGGACATGCCGAGCTGGGCGCGGCGCCGGGCGAGCTGGGTCAGGTTGACCAGGGTACGGACCTGTTCCTTGACGTGTCCCAGGCCGATCAGGCCCTCCAGCGCCGCCATCGGTCCGTCCGGCCGCCCGGGGCCGTCCGACTCCGGGACGGTGCCCGCCGGGTCGGTGCCCTCGGCCTCGCCGTACCCCCAGGCGTCGCGGGACTCGTTGCCGGTGCTGGTGAGGTTCTCCACCGCCAGCCGGCCGTCCGCCTTGGACTGCACGAGCCCGCCGCCCTTGTTCTCCCGCACCGTGCAGCCGACCACCGACACCGGCTCGTCGGTCTCCACCCGGATGCCGTCCCGGCCGTTGCCGTTGGCCTCGCACCCGTTGAGGTTGGCCCGGCCGCCGTCGCGGACCAGGAAGCCGTGGTCGGTGGCGGCGGCGGCCCGCACCCGGGTCGCCGTCAGCTCGCCGCCGCCGTCCACGACCACGCCGCAGCCGCCCGCCGAGACCAGCTCGCCGTCGCGCAGCGCCGCCGTGCCCTCGCCGCCGATCTCCAGGCCGGCCCCGCCGGGCGCGTTCACGGTCAGGCCCGCCAGGTAGACGTTGCCGCCCGTGGTGACCGCCGCGCCGGCGCCGCCCGGAGTCTCCACCGCGCAGTCCTCGACGCGGCCCCGGCCGCCGTCGGTCACCGCGACGCCGGTGCCGCCCGCGCCGGTGACGCGGGCCCGGCGCACCAGCGGATTGGCGCCGCCCTTGACGACCACGCCGGTGCCCTTGACGTCGACGATCTCCAGGCGGTCCAGTTCGGCCGCCGAGTCCTCCTCCAGCAGGACGCCCTCCGCCTCGCCGTCCCGGACGGTCAGCGAGGTCAGCGTCGGCGAGGAGGAGCCGGCCACGCGCAGCGCCGCGGTGCGGGCGCCGGTGAGCCAGCAGTCCTCGTACGTGCCGCGGGAACGGTCGGTGACGAAGAGGCCGTGGCCGGCCGTGCGGGAGGTGCGGCAGCGGCGCAGCACCGGGTCGGCGCCGTGCGAGACGATGATGCCCTGGGCGGTGGTGCCGTTGATCCGCACGTCGTCCATCTCGACGCGGGCGGCACTGGTCAGGTGGGCGCCGACCGCGGTGTCGTGGATGACGGTCCGCAGCACGCGCACCGCGCTGCGCTCCTCCAGGGCGAGGGAGGGCTTGTCGGTGGAGGACAGGTCGCAGTCCTCGACGGACACCTGGGCGTCGCCGTTGGCGAGGATGCCGTTGCCGCGCGCGTCGCGCACCGTGCAGCCGCGCACCGTCGCCCGGCCGCGCTCGCCGACCACCACACCGCTGGTGCCGAGGTGCTCGAAGGTGCAGGACTCCAGCGAACTCTCGGTGGCGGAGGTGACGACGACCCCGGCGCCGGTCCGGCTGGAGACCCGGCACTCCCGCATGGCGAGCGACCCCGAGCCCCGCGCGAGCACGGTCGCCCAGGAGGTACCGGAGAGATCGCAGCCCTGCATGGCGACCTGCCCGTGCGAGGCGTCCACCGCCGGCACGTCCTGGTCCTGCCCCTGTACCACCAGGTCGGTCAGCATCACCGCGTCGACGCGCAGCGATATCGCCGTCCCCGTGCGCGGGGCCAGCCGGACGCTGCCGCGCGACTGTTCGGCGACGATGGTCACCCGGGTGGTGACGACGAGGTTCTCCTCGTACGTTCCCGGACGGACGCTCAGCACCGCGCCGCCGCGCGCCCTGGCCAGGGCCTCGGAGATCGTCCGGGCGTCCCCGGTGCCCTCCGGGCAGACCGTCAGTACCTGGCGCACTCCGCTGACCTCCTCGTTTCGGCACCCATAGGTGGCGGCCGGACCCATCATGCCTTCCTCTCACCGGCGATCCCACCCCGGTCCGGTGGGCAATACGCCGGGGCCAGAGGGAGACATGGTGCGGCAGGGGTGCCGTACCCCCGGATTATGGGGCGTTCCGCAACGTCCGTACCAGCGTGAGGGCTTGCCGGGGCAGATAGTTAACGCGGGTGGAATGACGTGTCCCTTGTGAGTGTGCGTGAATGAGGCCGATCACAGGGACCAGCGACGACCGTGGGACGGATGGGACGGATGACGGACCGGACCGAATCAGCGACGAGCGCGGCGGCGGCAGCGGCGGCGGCCGCGGAGGAGAAGACGGCGCCGGCACCCCTGGCGGAGTCACCCGCCGGTGCCGCGGAGCCCGCCGCCGCACCGGAGGCCGTGAGCGGCGGCGGCACGGAACCGGCCCGCACGGAGGCCGCCGCGGCGCCCGCGCCGGCCACTGAGGCGGAGCCGGCCACCGAGGCCGTGGCGGCTTCGGCACCGCAGGACCCGGCCCCCGGCGAGGGAGCCGCGGCGCCCGCGGGCCGCCCTGGCCGTCCCCTGCTGGCGGGCGCCGCCCTGCTGGGCGCGGCGCTGGTGGCCGTGCCGGTCCTGCTGATGAACCGCGACGGCACACCGCAGCGGCCCGGGACGACCGTCGCCGAGGAGGCGGGCACCGTGCTGGGCGGCGCGGAGCGGTCCGAGGACGGCGCGGGGGCGTACGCGTCGTCGAGCGCGTCCCCGTCGAAGCCGGCCGAACCGAAGGAGCCCGCGACGCGGAAGGCGGCGGTGAAGGAGCAGGCCCCGGTGGTGGCGGCCCCGCCCGCCGCCCCTTCCCCCTCCGCGTCGGCGACGAAGAAGCCGGCCGCGACGAAGAAGGCCACCCCCGAGGCGACCAAGAAGACGACCAAGAAGGCGACGAAGAAGGCGAAGCAGCCGTCCCTCCCGGCCGACATCACGGTCACGGCGACCCGGGTGCTGCGGGCCGGCGAGTCCATCGAGGCGAACAAGACGCGGCTGCGCATGCAGACCGACGGCAACCTCGTGGTCTACGACGAGAACAACAAGGCCCGCTGGGCCACGATGACCTTCGGCGACAACTACCAGGCGGTCTTCCAGGCGGACGGCAACCTGGTCGTCTACACCGCCGACAGCCGCCCGGTCTGGGCGAGCAAGACCCAGGGCCACAGCGGCGCGGTCCTGCGCCTCCAGGCCGACGGCAACCTGGTCATCTACTCGGGCGGGGCACCGCTCTGGGCGTCGAAGACCCAGCACTGAGCGCTGACGAGCGCTGTCGGGCGTGGTCGGTCCCCGCGAGGTCCGTGGTGATCGAGGTGTCGGCAGGCATTAGCGTGGTGGGCGCCGGTGCGGGACTCCCGTGCCGGCTCATGCTGATTCCGGGTCGTTCTCACCAGAAACACGGACATACGAGAAACACGACACACGCGAGAAGCACGAGAGATACGAGAAACGCGAGAAACGCGCTGATCAGGGTCGATTCATGAGATTGCTGCACACGTCCGACTGGCACCTGGGCCGGGCGTTCCACCGGGTGAACATGCTCGGCGCCCAGGCCGCCTTCATCGGTCACCTCGTCGACACCGTGCGTGAGCACGCCGTGGACGCCGTGGTCGTGTCGGGAGACGTGTACGACCGGGCGGTGCCGCCACTCGCCGCGGTCGAGCTGTTCGACGACGCCCTGCACCGCCTCGCCGCCCTCGGCGTCCCCACGGTGATGATCTCCGGCAACCACGACTCCGCCCGGCGCCTGGGCGTGGGCGCGGGGCTGATCGGCCGGGCCGGTGTCCACCTGCGGACCGACCCGGCCGCGTGCGGTACGCCGGTACTGCTGGCGGACGCCGCCGGGCCGGTGGCCTTCTACGGGCTGCCCTACCTCGAACCGGCCCTGGTGAAGGACGAGTTCGGGGTGGAGCGGGCCGGGCACGAGGCCGTGCTCGCCGCCGCCATGGACCGGGTCCGCGCCGATCTCGCGAGCCGGCCGCCCGGCACCCGGTCCGTCGTCCTCGCGCACGCCTTCGTCACCGGCGGCCGGCCCAGCGACAGCGAACGGGACATCACCGTCGGCGGCGTCGCCGCCGTGCCCGCCGGGGTCTTCGACGGCGTCGACTACGTGGCCCTCGGCCACCTGCACGGCTGCCAGACCCTCACCGAACGGGTCCGCTACTCCGGCTCCCCGCTGCCGTACTCCTTCTCGGAGGCGACGCACCGCAAGAGCATGTGGCTGATCGACCTGGCCGCCGACGGGACAATCGGCGCCGAGCGGCTCGACTGCCCGGTACCGCGTCCGCTGGCCCGGCTGCGCGGCACCCTGGAGGAGCTGCTCGCCGACCCGGGACTGACCGAGCACGAGGAGGCGTGGGTGGAGGCCACGCTCACCGACCCGGTCCGGCCCGCCGACCCCATGGCCCGGCTCACCGAGCGCTTCCCGCACACCCTCACCCTCGTCTTCGACCCCGAACGGCCGCCGGACGACCCCGACGTCTCCTACGCGCGGCGGCTGGCCGGGCGCGACGACCAGGAGGTCGCCGAGGACTTCGTCGCCCATGTGCGCGGCGCCGGACCCGACGCCCGGGAACGGGCCGTCCTGCGCGACGCGTTCGACGCCGTCCGCGCGGACGCGACCGCGGGGGAGGGGGCGCGGTGAGGCTGCACCGGCTGGACATCACCGCGTTCGGTCCCTTCGGCACCGTACAGAACGTCGACTTCGACGCGCTGTCCGCGGCCGGACTGTTCCTGCTGCACGGACCCACCGGCGCCGGCAAGACCTCCGTCCTGGACGCCGTGTGCTACGCCCTGTACGGCTCGGTCCCCGGCGCCCGGCAGAGCGGCCAGGGCATGGGCCTGCGCAGCGACCACGCCGACCCCGGCACCCGTACCGAGGTCCGCCTCGACCTCACCGTCGCCGGCCGCCGCCTGGAGATCACCCGGCAGCCGCCCTGGGAGCGGCCCAAGAAGCGCGGCGCCGGGACCACCGTCGACAAGGCGCAGACCTGGCTGCGGGAGTACGACCCGGCGGCCGGGACCTGGAAGGACCTCAGCCGTTCCCACCAGGAGACCGGCGAGGAGATCACCCAGCTGCTCGGCATGAGCCGGGAGCAGTTCTGCCAGGTCGTGCTGTTGCCCCAGGGCGACTTCGCGCGCTTCCTGCGCGCCGACGCCGAGGCGCGCGGCAAGCTGCTCGGCCGCCTCTTCGACACCCAGCGGTTCGCCGAGGTCGAGAAGCGCCTGGCCGACCGGCGCCGCACCACCGAGGCCCGGGTGCGCGACGGGGACAGCGCGCTGCTCGCCGACGCGCACCGCATGCAGCAGGCCGCCGGCGACGCCCTGGAGCTGCCCGAGGCGGCACCGGGGGAGCCGGGTCTCGCCGAGGCCGTCCTCGGCGCCGCCGCCGTCGCCCGCGCCACCGCCCGGGAACAGCTGGCCGTCGCCCGCTGCCGCCTCACCGCCGCCGAGTCCGCCCAGGCCGCCGCCGCACGGGACCTGGCCGACGTACGCGAACGCGACCGGCTGCAGCGCCGGTTCGCCGAGGCGCGGGCGCGGGCGGCGCGGCTGGCCGAGCGGGACGACGCGCACCGCGCGGCGCGGGCCCGGATGGAGCGGGCCCGCAAGGCGGAGACGGTGGCCCCCGCCCTGGGGCTGCGGGACGCCGCCGACGCCGAGCACCGGCGGGCGCGGCAGGCCGAGGCACGCGCGCGTGCCCTGCTGCCGGACACCCACACCGAGTCCGGCGCGGCCGGGCTGGCCGCCGCCGCCCGCCGCGCCGCCGAGGAACTGGGCCGGCTGGAGTCGGCCCGCCGCGCCGAGCAGCGGCTGCACTCCCTCGCCGCGGAACGCGCGGAGCTGGACCGCGACGAGCGCGCCGACGACGACCTCCTCGCGGAGGCGGAGAGCTGGCTCGCGGGCTGGGACGACACCCGCGAGACACTCCGGACCGCCGTAGAGACCGCCCAGGAGGCCGCCGCCCGCGCCGAACAGCTCGCCGAGCGGCGCGAACCCGCCCGGCGCCGGCTGCGCGCCGCCCGGCAGCGCGACCGGTTCGCCTGCGAGACCGACGACGCCCGGCGCGCTGCCCTCGCCTCGGCCGAACGCGCCGCCGGGGCCCGTGCCCACTGGCTCGACCTGAAGGAACAGCGCCTCGACGGCATCGCCGCCGAACTCGCCGCCCACCTCACCGACGGCGCACCCTGCGCCGTCTGCGGGGCCACCGAGCACCCCGCGCCCGCCCGCAAGGACGCCGGACACGTCGACCGGGCCGCCGAGGAGCGCGCCCTCGCCGCCCACCAGCGGGCCGAGGAGGAGCGCGCCGAGGCCGAGCGGCGCCTGGGCGCCGTACGGGAAGCGCTCGCCGCCGCCACCGCCGAGGCGGGCGACGCCCCCACCGAGCGGCTGGCCGAGGAGGCCGACACGATCGAACGGGAGTACGCGCGGGCCCGGGCCGCCGCCTCCGCGCTGCACGCCGCGCGGGAGCGACTGCGCCACGCGGAGGGGGAACGCGAGCAGCGGATCACCGCGCAGCGCGAGGCCGCCGTCCGCGGCGCCGCCCGCGTCGGCCGCCGGGAGCGCCTGGAGCGCGAACGGGCGGTACTGGAGGAGGAGGTGGCCCAGGTCCGCGGCACCGCCGACAGCGTGGCCGCGCGCGCCGCCCACTGGGAGCGGCAGGCCGCCCTCCTCACCGACGCCGCCGACGCCGCCCGGGACGCCGAGGACTCGGCGCAGCGGCTGAAGGACGCCGACGCGCGCCTCGCCGACGCGGCCTTCCGCGCCGGGTTCGACACCCCGGCCGCCGCGGCCGGCGCCCTGCTGGACGACGCCGCCCACCGGGAACTGCAACGGCGGCTCGACGCCTGGCAGTCCGAGGAGGCCGCCGTACGGGCGGTGCTCGCCGAGGAGGACACGGCCGCCGCCGCGCACCTGCCGCCCGCCGACGTCACGGCGGCCGAGGCGGCGGCGGAGGCGGCGGCCCGGCGGCTGCGGGAGGCGGCCTCCGCGCGGGACGCCGCCGCCCGGCGCTGCGCCGAACTCGACCGGCTCTCCGCTCGGGCCACCGACGCCGCCCGCCGGCTGGCCCCGCTGCGCGAGGAGTACGAGCGGGTCGCCCGGCTCTCCGCCCTGACCGCGGGCACCTCCGCGGACAACGGACGCCGGATGCGCCTGGAGGCGTACGTCCTGGCGGCCCGCCTGGAGCAGGTCGCCGCCGCCGCGACCGTACGGCTGCGGCGCATGTCCTCCGGGCGCTACACCCTCGTCCACTCCGACGACCGCGCCGGGCGCGGACGCAGCGGCCTCGGACTGCACGTCGTCGACGCCTGGACCGGCCGGGAGCGGGACACGGCGACGCTGTCGGGCGGCGAGACCTTCTTCGCCTCCCTCGCCCTCGCCCTCGGCCTCGCCGACGTCGTCAGCGACGAGACCGGCGGGGCCCGCCTCGACACCCTCTTCATCGACGAGGGCTTCGGCAGCCTCGACGACCAGACCCTCGACGAGGTCCTGGACGTGCTGGACTCGCTGCGCGAACGGGACCGCAGCGTCGGCATCGTCAGCCATGTCGCCGACCTCAGACGGCGCGTCCACGCCCAGCTGGAGGTCGTCAAGGGGCGGACGGGGTCCGTACTGCGGCAGCGGGACGGCTGACGGGCGGCGCGGTCAGCGGCCCACCGGGCGGCGGGGCAGGGGCGAGGAGTAGACGACGCTGGTCGTGACCGAGCCGAGCGCGCCGATCCGCCCGGACACCTCCTCCAGGTGCCGCATCGAACGGGCGGCGACCTTGATGACGAAGCAGTCGTCGCCCGTGACGTGGTGCGCCTCCAGGATCTCGGGGGTGGCGGCGACCAGGTCGTGGAACGGCTTGTAGTTCCCGTGCGGGTAGCGCAGCCGGACGAAGGCCAGGATCGGCAGCCCCAGCCGTTCGGGGTCGACGACGGCCGCGTACCCCCGGATGACACCCGCCTCCTCCATGCGGCGCACCCGCTCGGTCACCGCGCTCGCGGACATGGACACGGCACGGGCCAGCTCGGCGAAACCGGTCCGGCCCTCCCGCTGGAGGACATCGAGGATGCGCCAGTCGGTGGCGTCCGGGGAATACACGGTCATCCCGGAGAAATAGCAGGGGATTCCCCGGCCGGGCAAGCCGGACGCCGGGGATCATGCCTTCTGGGCGCGGCTCGGCGCCCGTAGATTTCCGGCCAGGAACCCATCGGAAAGAGGCCGGACCATGACCGTCACCCCCGCCGTCCCGCGGACAGCCCCCGCCCCGCCCGCCGAGGCCGCCGCCTACTTCCGCGCGCGCCTCGCCTTCCACACCGACGTGGCCGACGTGGGCGCCGCGCTCGCGGCCGGCGGGGATCCGGGGTTCGTCGTCGTGGACTCCCGGTCCACCGCCGCCTGGGACCAGGGCCACGTACCGGGCGCCGTCCACCTGCCGACCGCGCTGGTCCCCGGCCGGGCCGCCCGGCTCCTCGACCGGGACGTACCGGTGGTCACCTACTGCTGGGGCCCCGGCTGCGACGGCGCCACCCGCTCCGCCCTCGCCCTCGCCGAACTCGGCTACCGGGTCAAGGAGATGCTCGGCGGCTTCGAGTACTGGGTGCGGGAGGGCCTCGCGTACGAGACCTGGCGGGGCACCGAACGCCGCGCCGCGGACGGCCTGACCGTTCCCACCGACGCGGCGGACTGCGGCTGTTGAGGGACGTGTAGGTTCTGCCGCATGGTGCGATACGCGGAGCCGGGCACGGCGGGGACGGTGGACTGGGTCGAGTCGGGCGGCGGACCGCTCATAGCGGTGCCGGAGACGGTCCTGCCGTTCTGGGCCGGCGCCGACGGCGAGGAGACCGCCTCCGACTACGACCGGGCCTGCGAGGTCGACGGACAGGCCGGGCTCCTCCCGGTCGGTGACGCGGCGGCGCTGGTCCTCGGCGACGAACCCGCCGCGACCGCGTTCCTGCCCGAGCACGGCACCTTCGTCCGCTGGTGCGCGGGCGACGACGAACGCGAACTCCTGGCGAGCGTGCCCGCCGCGCTCCGCACCGCCGAGTGGGGACCGGAGACGGTCTGGCGGGTCCCCGGCCCGGTGGTGCTGTTCGACGCGGCCTGGCCGGGCGGCGCCTGCGAGGGCACCGACCACGTCCGCATCCCCCTGGAACCCGGCCGCTACGGCGTCCGCACGGCCCACACCCAGCCCGGCCCGGAGACCTGGCTCGGGCTGGTGCGGCTGCGCCCGCTGACGGACTGACCGGATCACCGGCACGGCGACCCGCGAGCCGGCCGGTGTGCCGGCCCGGCCGTCGGGCCGGCGCCGGCCACGCGGCGGCACGGCGGCCCGGCGCGCACGAGGCGGTGGTGCCGTGCGGCACCGCCGCCTGCCGCACGGCACCGCCGCTGCCGCACGGCACCACCGCCTGTCGTACGGCACCACCGCTGCCGCACGACACCGCCGCGCCCCGGGACGCGGACCGCGGCGGTCACCGGGCCGGCCGTCGGCCCGGAGGGCGGTTCCCGGCGCCGCGGCCCTACAGCCCGGCCAGTTCGTCCACCAGGTCGTCCAGGCCCAGCGAGCCCTGCGACAGCGCGGCCATGTGCCACGCCTTCAGGTCGAAGGCGTCGCCGTGCCGCTCGCGCGCCTTCTCCCGGCCCAGCAGCCAGGCCCGTTCCCCGAGCTTGTAACCGATCGCCTGGCCCGGGATCGACAGATACCGGGTCAGCTCGCTCTCCACGTAGTCCGCGGGCCGGCTGCTGTGCGCCCCGAAGAACTCCTGCGCCAGCTCCGGCGTCCACCGCTCACCCGGGTGGAACGGCGAGTCCGCGGGGATCTCCAGCTCCAGGTGCATGCCGATGTCGACGATGACCCGGGCCGCCCGCATCATCTGCGCGTCCAGGTACCCGAGGCGCGTCTCGGCGTCGGTGAGGAAGCCCAGTTCGTCCATCAGCCGCTCCGCGTACAGCGCCCAGCCCTCGGCGTTGGCGCTGACCATGCCCACCGACGCCTGGTAGCGGGAGAGGTCGCCCGCCACGTGCGCCCACTGCGCGAGCTGGAGATGGTGACCGGGAACGCCCTCGTGGTACCAGGTGGAGACCAGGTCGTACACCGGGAAGCGGGTCTGTCCCATCGTCGGCAGCCAGGTGCGGCCCGGCCGGGAGAAGTCCAGCGACGGCTCGGTGTAGTACGGCGCCGCCGCGCTGCCCGGCGGGGCGATGCACGACTCCACCTTCCGGACCCGCTCGGCGAGTTCGAAGTGCGTGCCGTCCAGCGACTCGATCGCCTGGTCCATCAGGTCCTGCAGCCAGTCGCGGACCTCGTCGACGCCCTCGATGTGCCGGCCGTGCTCGTCGAGGTGGGCCAGCGCCACCCACGGTGTGGCGGCGCCCGGCAGGATCTTCCCCGCCTCCCGCCGCATCTCGCCCAGCAGCCGGTGGTACTCGGCCCAGCCGTACGCGTACGCCTCGTCCAGGTCCAGGTCGGTGCCGTTGTAGTAGCGCGCCCAGCGGGCGTAGCGCTCGCGGCCCACCGTGTCCGGGGCGCCCTCGATCCCCGGCGCGTACACGTCACGCATCCAGTCCCGCAGCTCCACCACGGCCGCGGTCGCGCCCCGGGCCGCCTCGTCCAGCTCCGCCCGCAGCGCCTCGGGCCCGGCGGACGCGAAGTCCTCGAACCAGCCCCGGCCCGCACCGGTGTCCGCCCACTCGCCGAGCTGCCCGACGAAGGTGGCGGTCGGCCGCGGCGCCGCGAACAGCTTGCGCTCCAGGCCCAGGGCGAGGGACGCGCGGTAGCCGGCCAGTGCCCGGGGAACCGCGCGCAGCCGCTCGGCGATCCGCGCCCAGTCCTCCTCCGTGTCGGCGGGCGTGACGGTGAACACCTCCCGCACGCTGTGCGCGGACGTACCCAAGTTGCCGACCGCGCGCAGCCCCTCGTCGGCCTCGTGCACGGCCAGTTCGGCCGTCAGCCGCTCGCGCAGCAGCCGCGCGCAGCGACGCTCCACGTCACTGTCGCCGCCGGGCCGCCGCTCCGCCTCGTCGAGCCGGGCGAGCGTGGCCCGCGCCAGTTCGGCGAGGGCCTCCTGACCGGCGGGCGAGAGATCGGGCAGGCGGCCGGCGCTCTCCGGTACGCCCAGATACGTACCGGTGACCGGGTCGAGGGCGATGAGCTCGTCGACGTAGGCGTCGGCGACCTCGCGGGGCAGCGGGCTCTTGGTCTCTGACATGCGGACATCCTCGTACGGATGCCGGTGCCGCGTCAGCCCGACAGAGGAGGCCGGGCCGCCGCCGGAAGCCCTGCGCCCGCGTGCCGCCCGACGCTATGGTGTGAGGAGCGACGGACGACGCCCCGTGCGTGGTCGCGTGCGGACGGGGGGACGATGCGACAGCTGGTGGAAGTGCGACTGCCGGACGGCGACGTGGTCTGGGCCCATGTCGAACCGCCGTCGGGACCACAGGACTCGGGTCTCCTCGGCAGCGGCGTACAGGCGCTGCGGGGCTTCGACCACACCCTGCGGTCCGTGGCCGCCAACGTCCGCCGGGCCGTCGCGGACGCGGCCCCGGACGGGGTCAGCGTGGAGTTCGGAGTCGAACTGGCGGTGGGCAAGGAGGGCCTGGTCGCCGCCCTCGCCGGTACCAGCGGCAAGGCGGCGGTCAAGGTGACCCTGTCCTGGGACGGCGGGCCGCAGGCGCCCGGGACCTGAGCATGACGACGGTCACGCCGCCCGGCCCCGACCAGGGCGGCGAGAGCTGCGTCCGGACCGGAGAGCAGAGATGGCGGCTGCGGAACGACTGACCCACTGGGCACAGAAGTGCCTGGTCAGAGTGGACGGTTGGAGACCGGGCAGCGGCTTCTTCGCCGCTCCCGGCTACGTCGTCACCTGCGCGCACGTGGCCGGCTCGGAGGCCGGAGCCGCCGTCAAGGTGCAGTGGGGCACGGCCCAACTGGCCGGCAAGGTCGTCGCCGCCTCCCCGGCCCCCGAGCGGGGCGGCCTGTGGCCCTACCCGGACCTGGCGATCGTCCGGCTGACGGATCCGCCGGCCGGTCACCCCTGTGCCTGGCTGACCGACCGGTACCCGCTCGGCGGCAGCTCGCTGACGGCGGTCGGGTACTCCGACACGTACCGGACCGTGGCCGAGCCGCTCACCTCCACCTTCGCCTACCAGGGTGACCAGACGCTCGACGGCGGGCGCATGCTGCGGCTGAAACGGGACGAGGTCACCGGCGGCATGTCGGGAGGACCGGTCCTCGACCTGGCCGCCGGCGGGGTCTGCGCCGTGGTCAAGGCCACCCGCTTCCCCGACACCGACATGGGGGGCCTGGCGACCCCCGTCGGCGCGCTGCGCCTGCTGGAACCGGCGGCCTACCGCGCGCTGATCCGCGCACACGACCTGTTCCACGCCCGGGACCGCCGCTGGCCGGCCGGTCCGCCGTCGCCGGCCGCCGCGCCCTGGCCGGCCGGCCTTCCCCGACGGACCCAGTGCCACCTGTTCGGCATGCTCGCCTCCTCGCCCCCGCCCGCCCCCGAGGAGCTGACCGCCGGTTTCCACCGGGCCGCCGGCCGCTTCGCCGCCGCCCCCGACCTGCCCCTGCGCGAACACCGGGACGTGGTGACGGAGCTGGAGGCGCTGGTCGCCCAGGGGCCGGTGCCCCGGGCCGTGCGGTACGTGGCGGCCCTCGGCCGTGCGCACACCGGCGACCTCGGCGTCCGCCTGCGCACCTGGACCGAGCTGCTGAGCGGAATGCTCGCGTGCGACCCCGAGGACCTGGCCGAGCCGGACGAGCCGCACCCGTCGGCCCCGGCCGTACGGCGGTCGGTCATGGTCCGGGTGCGGCCCTCCGCCGTCGACCGGGACCGCTACCACCTGGCGATGTGGCGCTACGAGGGCCCGGACGCCGTCTTCCCGGCCGTCCCGGAGACCGACGCCCTGCCGCTCCAGGAGGTGCTCGATCTGGCGCGCGCACGCGTCCCCGGGGAACTCGCCCTGCTCGGACGCACCGGTGACGACAAGGCGATGGTGGAGTTCATCGTCCCCCAGCAACTCCTGGAGCAGGAGTACGACCAGTGGCGGCCGTGGTCCCGCCGCCCCTGGTCGCGCCTCGGCCGCAGACATCCCGTGATCGTCCGGGACCTGGAGCGGTTCGAGGACGAGGAACTGCATCCCCCGTGGCGCCGGCGATGGAGCCGCCTCACCGGCCGCACCCCGGAGCCGGCCCTGGCGTGCAACGGGCACCGGGGGGACCACGAGATGCTCGAAGGCTGGCTGGAGAGCCGTCCCGACCTCGCGGCCCTGGTGCTGGCCGGCTCGATCCGCCTGGCGCCCTCCACGGCCGCCCTGGAGGTGGCGCTGTCCTGCGGAGTGCCCGTGGTGCTGTGGCAGCGCTCCCGGGAGGACGACTGCGCCGGCGCCCCGCCCGGCCCCACCTCCTCCTTCGGGTGCCGTGCCCGGGAGCACTGCCCGTCCGCGCAGGGCTTCGCCGAACTGCGCCGGGCC
This sequence comes from Streptomyces sp. NPDC016677, assembly GCF_055562815.1. Taxonomy (NCBI): domain Bacteria; kingdom Bacillati; phylum Actinomycetota; class Actinomycetes; order Kitasatosporales; family Streptomycetaceae; genus Streptomyces; species Streptomyces sp. NPDC016677. The sequence continues at coordinate 30,070 of NZ_JBVHEO010000018.1, forward strand.
CTCGGGCAGGCCCCGCCGGACCAGTGGCCCGACCGCATCCGGCAGCTGCGCAACGAGGCCGTGGCCGGCGAGGCGGACGAACAGCACGCCCAGCACCTGGTCCTGCTGTGGGACGACCCCGGACGGCAGCTTCCCGACGCACCCCTGCGCTACGCGAAATGAGGTCAGGCTCGGTGAACGACTGGATGATCTACCGGGGCGGCGAGGAGCCCCACGAGGGCGTGGCACGGCTGCCGGAACCCCCGCCCTGGCGCGCCTTCTACGACGACGAGCCGACCCCCTTCGACCGGGACGCCGACCACGGCCTGTCCCGGCGCTGGCCGCAGCGGGCCGCCGCCTACCGGCCCGACGAGCAGACGCTGGAGATGGTGAACACCGCCCTCTACCTGCGCCGTCCCCTGCTCGTCACCGGCGACCCGGGGGTGGGCAAGTCGAGCCTGGCGTACGCGGTCGCCCGTGAACTGCGCCTCGGTTCCGTCCTGCGCTGGCCGATCACCAGCCGCAGCACACTGAAGGACGGCCTGTACCGGTACGACGCGATCGGCCGCCTGGAAGAGGTCAACAGCGGCGCGGAGCCGGCCCCGGACCGCATCGGCCAGTATCTGCGGCTCGGCCCGCTCGGCACCGCCCTGGCCCCCTACGCACTGCCCCGGGTGCTGCTGGTCGACGAGATCGACAAGGGCGACCTCGACCTCCCCAACGACCTGCTGGACGTCTTCGAGGAGGGCACCTACGAGATCCCCGAACTCGCGCGCCTCGCCGACGTCGTCGACACCGTCGGCGTACGGCCCGCGGACGACGGCGCCCGGGTGCGGGTCACCGGCGGCCGGGTCCGCTGCCGGGCCTTCCCCTTCACCGTCCTCACCAGCAACGGGGAACGGGACTTCCCGCCCGCCTTCCTACGCCGCTGCGTACGCCTGCACCTTCCCGCGCCCGACGAGGAGCGGCTGCGCGCCATCGTCCACGCCCACCTCGGGCCGGACGCGGCCGGCCACGCGGAGGCGCTCATCGCGCGCTTCCTCGACCGGCGCGGCACGGGCGAACTCGCCACGGACCAGCTCCTCCAGGCCGTGTACCTCGCCCGGCACGCGGCCGGTACCACCGACGCCGGCCGCGAGCACGTCGCGGACCTGGTGCTTCAGTACCTCAACCGGGCCCACTGATGAGCGTCGGGAGGTTCCGGTCGGTCCTGACCTCGCTGGGCCTCGACCCCACCCCCCGGGAGCTGGCCGAGATCCTGTGGCTGGCGGCCCAGCTGCCCCCCGGCGCGGCCCCCGCCGCCGCGCCGGGGGACACCCGGCAGCCGCCCGAGCACCGCACCGCCGCTCCGTCCGGGCCGGAGACGGAGGACGCGGCGGTCACAAAGGCCCCGCCACGGGTTCCCGTCCACGCGGCGACGGTGCCCGGCACCGCCCCGGCACCGGACGCCCCGGCCGGCCGCCCGGTACGGCTGCCGGTCGGCTCGCCCGTGCCCGAGCTGCCCCTGCTGCGCACCCTGCGGCCGCTCAAACGCCTGGTGCCCTCCCGCGTCTTCAGCGAACTGGACGAGGAGGCGACCGCCGAGCGCGGCGCCCGCCACCTCGCCGCCCGCGGCCACGGCGGCCTGGTCCCCGTGGTGCGGCCGGCACCGGAACGCTGGCTCGACGTCGTCCTGGTCGTGGACAGTCACGCCACCAGCCGGATGCTGTGGGCCTCCCTCACCGACGACGTGCACCGGCTCCTCGTCCGGTCGGGGGCCTTCCGCCAGGTGCGCGTACGGTATCTGCACCTCGGCCCCGACGGGCCGCTCGGCGTGAGCGCCGAACCCGGCGCCGGGGCGGGGCCGTTGCGCGGCACGTCCGAACTCCGCGACCCCTCGGGCCGGCGCCTCGTGCTCGTCCTCACCGACGCGGTGGCTCCCGGCTGGGGCCACCCCCGCGTGCACGAGGCGGTCCGGCAGTGGGCCGCCGTCGGTCCGGTCGCGGTTCTCCAGGCGCTTCCGGAGCGGCTGTGGCCGCAGACCGCCCTCCCCACCGTCCCGGCCACCCTCCGCCGCGCGGAACGCTCCGCGGCCAACGCCGACCTGGTCTACACCGGACACCGCCGCCGCACCCGGGTCCTGCCGCCCGGCAGCACACCCGTCCCCGTCCTGGAACTGACCCCCCGGTGGTTCGCACCGTGGGCCCGGCTGGTGGCGGGGACGGGCGACGGCGGGGCCGATGCCGCCGTCCTGCTCCTGGGCGAGGCCGTCCGCGCGGGCCGCGCGCCCGACTCCCGGCCGCCGCGGCAGCGGCTCCGGGACTTCCAGGCCGTGGCGACGCCCGAGGCGTTCCGGCTGCTGACCTGCCTGGCGGCGGTGCCGCTGACCGTGTCCGTCATGCGCGTCGTCCAGGCCGCGATGCTGCCCGGCAGCGCTCCCTCGTTGCTGGCGGAGGTTCTCTTCAGCGGTCTCCTGGTGCCGAGCGGGCCGGACCGGGACGGTCCCGCCGAGGAGCGGCCCTACGACTTCCTCCCCGGGCTGCGCGCCGAACTCCTGGCGGGACTGCGCGCGCACGAGGTGGACACCGTCCTGCGGGAGACCTCGGGCCTCCTCGAACGCAGTGCCGCCGGCGCGCCGGGCCGGGTCACCGGCCTCGTCCCGGACGCCCGGGGCCACGCGGGCCTGCCGGAGGACGGCCTGCCCTGGGCCCGGCTCCGCGCGAACGTCCTGGCCCGCGCGGGACTGCCCGGCTCCGCCGAGCCCCGCGGCCCGTCCCGCCCGATCCCCACTCACCGGCCCGACCCGTCAGTCCCCTCAGTCCCGTCAGTCCCCTTAGTCCCGTCAGTCTCGTCAGCCCCGTCAGCAGCCCCGTCAGTCCCGTCTGACCTGTCTGACCCGTTCGCCCCTTCGGGCCGTCGGCTGTCCGGCCCCTACCGGCTGGGCCGGTACCTCACCTCGGCGGACTTCTCCGAGGTCTTCCTCGGCCTCGACGACCAGGGGCACGACGCGGCCGTGAAGGTCCCGCCGACCGACTCCGACGGACAGCAACTGGAGCTCTTCCGGGACCTGGTGGAGACCGAGGCCGAGGCGCTGCGGCGGATGGCGGGCACGTACGCGCCGCGGCTGCTCGGCGCCGGCCCCCGCGCGGACGAGCCGTGGCTCGCCATGGAACTGGTCCGGTCGGTGTCGGGACACCCGGCCCTGAACCTCAATCACCGCCCCTGGGCGGAGAACGGACGTCCCGACGACCCGGTCGCCCTGCTGTACCTCGTCCGCCGGCTGGCCGAGGCGCTGGACCGGGCGCACTCCCGCGGCGTCGTGCACGGCAACCTCTCGCCCCACGCCGTCCTCCTGGTGCCCGACAGCGTGGTCCTCATCAGCTGGATGTACGCACAGCACGACGGCCTGCCCCATCCCCACGCCCGGTACCGGCCGCCGCGCGAACGGTTCCTGCCGCCCGAGGGGTACTCCAGGAGACGGCCCCTCGACGCCTCCTTCGACATCTACGGTCTCGGCGCCATCGTCGCCCACGAGCTGCCCCGCCGCCGGCGCACACCGCCCGGCGACGCCGTCCCTGGACCGGGCGACCCGGAGCCGCGCCGGGTCCTCGGCCGGCTCCTCGGCCGCTGCCTGGCCGAGCAGCCGGACCTGCGTCCCACCGCGGTCGAACTGCTGGAGGAGATCGGTGCGCTGGGCCTCGGGACCGAGCCCCGCGACCCGGTCCCCGGGGACGAGGGGGCAGGGCGCCCCGGCCGCGCCGCAGACGCCTCGGAGACCGGCCGGGTGCGGGTGCCGTGGGACATGCCGCTCGGAAGCCCGGCCGCCCGCACCGAAGCGGCCCGGGACCACTGGAACGAGGGACGCCGCACGGTGGCGGTCACTCTCCTCCAGGCGCTGGTGGCCGATCTCTCACGGGAACGTGGACCCGGCCACCCCGCCACCCGCACCGCGGCGGACCTGCTGCGCTCATGGCAGGAGCAGGAGCAGGAGCAGGAGCAGGAGCAAGAGCAGGAGCGCCAGCCGTGGTGGCGCCGGTGGCTGCCGGGCGGCTGAGCGGCCACCGCGCCGGTGACCGCGCGCCGGTGACCGGGCGCCGGTCCGCCGCTACTCCCGCCCGATCCGCTCCCCGTACGGCCCCCGCGCCGCCACCGCCGCCGGGTCCAGGCGGGCCGTGATGACCAGGGTGCCCTCCTCGATCTGGTAGTCGAGGGGCAGGCCCAGGCCGCGCATGGTGGCGACCATGCCGGTGTTGGACGCCTGCGTCACGGCGTAGACGTGCTCGCAGCCGGTCTCGGCGGCCATCGTCACGAGCCGGCCGAGGAGTTCGGTGCCGATGCCCCGGCGCTGCCAGGCGTCCTCGACGAGCAGGGCGACCTCGGTCTCGTCGCCGTCCCACAGCAGGTGGCCGAGGCCCACGACGCGGCCCGAGGCGGTGCGCACGGCGAGGGTGCGGCCGTAGCGGGGGCTCAGGAGGTGGTTGAGGTAGCGGTCCGCGTCCCGGACCGGTCCGTGGTAGCGCAGTCCCAGGGTGCGGGCGGAGCACCGGTCGTGCATCGCCTTCGCCGCTGCCAGGTCGCCGGTGTCGGCGCGGCCGACGGTGATGTCGCCGCTCTCGGAGAGCGTCAGGCCGCCCTCGGTCAGGCTCAGTACGTCCTGGCCGCGCGGCACCCGGGGGCCGAGCCGGGCGTCCAGCTCGACCAGGGCCCGGGCCCGGGCGAACTCCGTCGGGGTGAACGGCAGATACGGCCGCTCGATGCTGATCAGGCCGCCCTCGGGGGCGCGCAGCCGCATCGCGGTCTCCTCCAGGACGCCCTCCACCGGTATGTCCTCGGGGCCGCCTCCGGCGCCGTGCGCCGTCGGGGCGGGCAGCGAGCGGATCGTGCAGCGGCCCAGCAACTGCCGCAGGGCGAGGGGGAGTTCCGCGGAGTCCGCGGCGGTACGGGTGGCCAGGCCCAAAACCCGGGTGGGGGCGTCGACCAGGTCGTGGGCGTCGGCACGCTCGCACCAGGTGGCGCTGCCGCCCGCGGCCGTCACCGCACCGCTCAGCTCGGACGCGGCCAGCGGGCCCGGCGCGCGCAGCAGGAACTCGTCCACCGTGCCGTCGGCCAGCGGGTGCGTCTGGAGGCTGAGGATGTCCACTCGCAGACCGGCGAGGGCGGTGCAGAGCGCGGCCAGCGAGCCCGGCTCGTCCCGCACCGTCGTCCGCATCCGCCACAGCGCGCTGTCCTCGGTCCCGGGCGCGGGGCCGGCACCGGCGTCGGCACCGGACGGCGGCCGGGCGCCGGTATCGTCCGTCGGCGGTGCGTGACCGTGGCGTCGTGTCCAGTGTGTCCACAGGTTCGCCACCGCTTTCCGGCGGGGCGCGGGACGGTTCTGCTCGGTGTGGTGTGCCGCGTGCGACATGTCTCGACTCATGCAGCCACTGTGAAGGAGCGGTGTTGCGTGATCACGAACGCCTTGTGTCCGATGGGTAAAGAGTGCTTTTGCCCTGTTTTTGCGGGCCGCTCTCTTGCCTCTGCTTCGCTTGTCGGGGTCGCGCACCGGGGGATGACTCCAGTGCGCGACACCCTTACAGCGTACGGGAGTTGCTGGGGCTACTGGCCCACGCGCCCCGGCTGGAGCACCTTCGTGAACAGTACGGTGCCGTCCTGCTCGCGCAGCCGCACCGTCATCTCCGCGCTGTCGCCGTCGATGTCGACCTCGCCGAAGAACTGGTAGCCCTCGGCGGGCGAGACGTTCGACGCGGCCGGCGCCTTCACGAAGACCCGCTCCGGGCCGAAGGTGCCGTCCAGCGCGCTGGCCGGGAACGCGCCCGCGTTCAGCGGTCCGGAGACGAACTCCCAGAACGGCTGGAAGTCGGTGAACGCGGCCTTCGACGGCTGGTAGTGCTGGGCGGAGGTGTGGTGCACGTCGGCGGTCAGCCAGACCGTGCCGGTGATCCGCCGGTGCTTGATGAACCGGAGCAGCTCCGCGATCTGCAGCTCACGGCCGAGCGGGGCGCCCGGGTCGCCCTGCGCGATCGCCTCGAAGTTGGCCTTGCCCTCGGTGCCGTCGGACACCACCAGGCCGATCGGCATGTCGGCCGCGATCACCTTCCACACCGCCCGCGACCGGGACAGCTCCCGCTTGAGCCACTCCAGCTGCTCGCGGCCCAGGATGCCCTGCGGGTCGGTGGTCTGGTCGTCGGGGGAGTTGGCGTTGCGGTAGGTCCGCATGTCCAGGACGAACACGTCAAGGAGCGGTCCCTGGCGCAGCACCCGGTGGACGCGGCCCTCGCGGGCGCCCGGCTTCAGGGTGGAGATGGGGAAGTACTCGGAGAACGCGCGCCGCGCCCGCGCTGCCAGGACGTCCGCGTCCCGGACCGTGTACGCGCTGTCCGTGATGACCTGGCCCGGGTACCAGTTGTTGCGCACCTCGTGGTCGTCCCACTGGATGATCGACGGGACCTGGGCGTTGAACCGCCGCAGGTTGTCGTCGAGCAGGTTGTAGCGGAAGGCGCCGCGGAACTCGTTCAGCGTCTCGGCCACCTTGGACTTCTCCTCGGTGGTGATGTTCCGGTAGGTGCCGCCGTCGGGCAGGGCCTGTGTGGACGCTATGGGCCCGTCGGCGTAGATGTTGTCGCCGCTGCACAGGAAGAAGTCCGGGTCCAGCCTGCCCATGGTGTCGTAGATGCGGTAGCCGCCGATGTCCGGGTTGATGCCCCAGCCCTGCCCCGCCTGGTCGCCGGACCACACGAAGCGCACCCCGTCGCGGCGGCTGCCGGAGGCGGTCCGGAAGGTGCCGGTGACCGGCTCGCCGGTGCGGCGCGGGTCGTCCGGGTCGGCCAGCAGCACCCGGTAGTGGATCTGCTCACCGGCGGGCAGCCCGCTCAGCCGGGTGGTGCCGGTGAAGTCGGTGCCGGAGCCCAGCAGCGGGCCCCGCCATCTGCGCGGGTTGCGGAAGGACTCGGTCGCGGACGTCTCCACGATCATGCGGGCCGGCCGGTCGGACCGTACCCAGACCAGGCCCGAGTGCGCGGTCACGTCTCCCGCCTGCACACCCCAGCCGGCGCCCGGCCGCCCGGAGCGGGCGAAGGCCGGTGCCGCGCCGAGGGCGGTGGGCAGGGTGAGCGCCGCCGTGGCGGCGAGGGAACCGCGCAGCACGCTGCGACGGCCGGGAAGCGGACGGTGTGACATGGATGCGGCCTCCAGGCGAAGGGGACGTGAGCCGGCCGGCGGGCACCGGCCGGTCGGCACGTCACACCTACTGGGGGGCGAAGGCGCGCACACGAACCCCAAGTGAACAACCGCCGCACGCGCACCGGGCCCGTGGCCCAAGTCGCCATTGCCGTATGAGGGGTTGGGTCCGGCGAGGCGTAAACAGAAGTGACAGACCACAGCGAGGGGGCAGGCTGATGCCGGGCCCCGGAATCCGTACGCCCCGGCTACGCGCAATCCTGGAGCGCCCGTGGACGCCAAGAACCGGTTCGAGACGAAAACCACCTTCGCCCTCTCCCGACTCGAATGGCTGGCCTTTCTGGCAGTCTCGCTCGTTCTCGCCTTCCAGCACCGCACGGACATCAGATGGGGCGTGTTCGTGCTGCTGTTCGCGGTGATCGACGTGATCGGCTACCTGCCCGGGGCGATCGCCTGCCGGCGCAGCCCCGACGGGCGGATCGCACGCGGCTACTACGTCGCCTACAACACGATGCACAGCCTGGTCACCGCGGGTGCCGTCGCCGGGGCCTGGGCGCTGTTCGTCCGGCCCGAGTGGGCCCTGCTCGCCCTGCCGATCCACCTGATGGGCGACCGCGCCCTTTTCGGGAACTCGCTGAAACCCTTCGGCGTCGCCTTCGAACCGGCCGTCGATCCGGATTTCGCGCGATTCGAGAAACGGTATCGCCCGGTGTTCCCCGGCCATCCGTCCGAACCCACATCCGAATCTGCGTCCGAATCATCGTCCGCATCCTCGTCCGTTTCCTCGTCCGTGGAGGGCACGCATGCCGTCCGTGCTTGACACCCTCGCCGCGCACAGTGACAACCCGAGTTCCTTCCTCGCCCTCAACAGCGGGAACGAGTATTTCCACGACGACCGGTTCGACGGCACCTGCGCCTATCGGGTCTCGGGGCGTTACGTCCTCCAGTTCGGCGGTCCCTTCACGGCGGAGGAACACCGGGCCCCGCTGCTGGCCGCCTTCGTGGCGCACGCCGGACGGCGCCTGGTCGCCGTCCAGCTGCAGCGGGCGGACGCCGAGCTGTACGCGGCGCACGGCTTCACGGTCAACCAGATCGGGGCCTCCTACGCTGTCGACCTCTCCCGCTTCACGCTGCGCGGCTCGCGGTTCGTACGGCTGCGGAACAAGATCTCCCGGGCCCGCCGCGCGGGCCTGGAGGTCGTCGAGGTCCGGGCCGGCGACGACTGCGCCGAACTGGACCTGATCGACGGGAGCTGGCTGCGGCAGAAGGGCCGGCGCGGGAAGGAGCTGCGGTTCCTCGTCGGCCAGCGCACCGGCGGTCTGCAGCGCCACCGCCGGCTCTTCGCCGGCCGCGTCGACGGCGAGGCGGTCGGCTACATCAACTACTCCCCGGTCTACGGCAGCCGCCCCGGCTGGCTGCACGACCTCAGCAGACGGCGGCCGGACGCGCCGCCCGGCGTGATGGAGGCGCTCAACGCCACCGTCATGGAACGGCTGGTCGCCGAGGGCGCCGGCTGGCTCCACTTCGGCTTCACCCCGTTCACCGGACTGGACCCCCGGCACGAACTGCCGGGCGCGGGGCGCCTGTTCACCCGCTTCGCGCACTGGATGGCGGAGCACGGCGAGGCCGTCTACCCGGCCGCCTCCCAGCTGGAGTACAAGCAGAAGTGGGCCCCGCACGAGGTCCTCCCGGAGTACATCGCCTTCCTCGGCCGGCCCCGTCCCGGCGCGGTCTGGCAACTGCTGCGCGCCACCAACGCCGTCTGAGCCGCGTCCGCCGATCCCGGAACGGCCCCGGAACGATCCCGGAACGGCCCTGGAACGATCCCGGAACGACCCTGGAGGACCGCACATCTATGCGATTCCTGGAACGTGAACGCACCACCCTCGCCAAACTGCTCCCCGGCCTCGACCCGGCGCTGCGCGAGATCCCGCTGACGGAGCTGGAGCGGCCCGGCAGTCCGGGCATCCGGCTGTTCCGGAACGGCGGCGGCCCCGGACTGCTGGTCCCGGAGTCCCACCAGGGGCGCGGCGCCACCGCGCTCGACGCGCTGCGCGTCCAGCGGGCCATCGGCAGCCGCTCACCCTCGCTGGCCGTGGCGACCACCATGCACCACTTCTCCATGGCCACGCTGGTCGGCCTCGGCGGTCTCGGCGACGGCCTGGAGTGGACGCTCGTCGAGGGCGTCGCCGCCGGCAACCGGATCATCGCCTCCGGGTTCGCCGAGGGCCGCAGCGGCGCCGGCATCCTGGACCCGTCGATGACCGCCGAGGTCACCGGGGACGGCATCCGGATCAATGGCGTCAAACGCCCGTGCAGCCTGGCCCGCTCGATGGACGTCCTCACCGCCAGCGTCCTGATCCCGCGCGAGGACGGACAGGGCGACGAACTCGCCGTCGCGCTGGTGCCCGCCGAGAGCGAGGGCCTGTCCGTCGGCGGCTTCTGGTCCAGCACCTTCCTGGCCGGCGCCGAGAGCGAACAGGTCACCCTCACCGACGTCCTCGTCCCGCCCGACCTCGTGCTGCGCACCGGCACCGCCAGCGCCTCCGGCGACCGCCTGGACGAACTCCAGACCGCGGGGCTCGTCTGGTTCCAGGTGCTGATGACCGGCAGCTACCTGGGCGTGGCCGGCGCGCTGGTGGAGCGGGTGCTGCTCAACGACCGCATCCCCGAGCACGAACGGGTCCGCCTGTACGTCGAGACCGAGGCCGCGGCGGCCACCGCCGAGGGCGTCGCCCGCCGGGTGGACTCCGGAGACCTGAGCGAGTCCGCGCTCGCCCAGGCGCTCTGCGCCCGCTACGGCGTCCAGGACGCCCTCGGCCGGATCGTCCCGCGCGCGGTCGAACTGCTCGGTGGCCTCAACTTCATGACCTCCGACGAGGTGGGGTACCTGGCCGCCACCGCCAACGGCCTCTCCCTGCACCCGCCGTCCCGTACCCGGATGACCGGTCCGTTCGCCGCGTACCTCGCGGACGGTCCGCTGACGATCGCCTGACCGGCGGTCGGACGCACGAGAGCCCCCCGAGACAGCCGACCCTGGAGCCGACCATGCCGCGAGACCTCCCGCGTCCCACAGCACCGCCCACGCCCGGCCCCGCCGCCCTCCGCCCCGCCCCCCGTTCCGCCGCCCGCCCCACCCTGCTGCTCACCGGCGGCTCCGGGGTGCTCGGCCGGGCCCTGATCGACGAACTCGCCCCCGACCACGACCTGCTCTGCCTGCGCCACAGCCGGCCCCTGGGCGATCCGCGGGTCCGCGAGATCGAGGGCGACCTGCTCGCCCCGCGCCTGGGGCTCACCCCCCGCGCCTGGTACGAACTCGCCCTCCGCGTCGACGTGGTGGTCCACTCGGCCGCCGCCACCAACTGGCACGTCCCGCCCGAGGAGATCGCCCGCACCAACACCGTCGGCACGGACACCGTGCTCGACCTCGCCGCCCGCGCCGACGCGCCGCTCTACCTGGTCAGCACCGCGTTCGTCGCCAACACGCCGTCCGACGAGGACCGGGAGCGCTTCCCGGGCGCCGCCGCCTACCTCGACTCCAAGGTCCGCGCCGAACAGCTGGCGCGCGACTCCGGCGTCCCCGGCGCCATCGTCCGCCCCTCGGTCGTCATGGGCGACTCCGCCACCGGCCGGATCGCCGGACAGCAGGGCCTGACCAAGACGATCGGCGCGATGGTCCTCGGCCAGGTGCCGGTGCTGCCCGGCGCCCCCGAGGCACGGATCGACATGGTGCCGCAGGACTACGTCTCCCGCGCCATCGGCGGCCTCGTCCGCGGCGGCGTCGGCAGCGGCGAGTACTGGCTCACCGCCGGCAAGGAGGCGGTCGAACTGCGGGAGATCGCCGACATCTGCGCCGACTTCGCCGTCCGCGTCGGACTGCCCCGGCCGCCGCGCCCCCGGCTGATCCCGGTCGAGGCGGTGCACCGGCTGCTGCTGCCGATGCTGGAGGGAACCTCCCTGTCCGGCTCGGTCCGCCAGCGCTTCCGGTACTACGCGGAACTCCTGCTGGTCTTCCAGAGCGAACTGCCCTTCGACAGCTCCCTCGGCGAACCCCACTGCGGCACCCGCCCGACCCACGCCGACATCCGCACCGCACTCGTCCGCAACCTGGAGAGCTGGTCCCAGGACCGGCCCGCCGCGCGGCGCCGCCCCGCCGCGCAGACCCCCACGGAGGTGGCGTCATGACCGTATCGCCCCCGGCGCCCGGCACCGCGCCCGCCGTCCCCCCCGCGGACACCGACGAGGACGTCGTCGCCCTGTACCTCAAACACATCGGCTCCGGCCGCGCCGTCATGGGCCGGGTCATGGGCGGCATGGCCGAGGTCCGCTCCGAGGGCCCCTGGATCCACGCCGACGACGGCCGCCGCTTCCTGAACTTCGGCGGCTACGGCGTCTTCCTGCTCGGCCACCGCCACCCCGCCGTCGTCGAGGCCGTCCACCGGCAGATCGACACCCACCCGCTGGCCAGCCGGGTCTTCCTGGAACCCGTCGCCGCCCGCGCGGCCCGCGCCCTCGCCGCCCACACCCCGCCCGGACTCGACCACGTCCACTTCGTCAACTCCGGCGCCGAGGCCACTGAGGCCGCCCTCAAGCTCGCCCGCGCGAACGGCCGCACCTCGGTCGTCACCACCCGCAAGGGCTTCCACGGCAAGACCCTCGGCGCCCTCAGCGTCACCGCCAACGACACCTACCAGTCCCCGTTCCAGCCGCTGCTCCCCGACGTCACCCAGGTCGCCTACGACGACGCCGCCGACCTCGAACAGGCCCTGGCCGCCCGCCGCGACACCGCCTGCGTCGTCGTCGAACCCGTCCAGGGCGAGGGCGGCGTCCGCATCCCGCGCCCCGGCTACCTCACCCGCGTCGCGGAACTGTGCCGGACCTACGGCGCCCTCCTCGTCGTCGACGAGATCCAGACCGGCATGGGCCGGCTGGGCACCTGGTGGGGCGTCGACGCCGAGCAGGTCCGCCCGGACATCATGCTGGTCGGCAAGGGCCTCAGCGGCGGTGTCGTGCCCGTCGCCGCGATGGTCGCCACCGCCGAGGCGTACGGCCCGTTCAGCCGCGACCCCTACCTGCACACCTCCACCTTCGGCGCCTCGCCGATCGCCTGCGCCGCCGCCCTCGCCACCGTGACCGCGATGGAACGGGAACACACCGTGGCCCGCGCGGACGCCCTGGGCGTACGCCTCCTGGCCGGCGTACGCGAGGTGTGCGCCCCCTACCAGGACGGCAGGGTGCGCGAGGTGCGCGGCCGGGGCCTGCTGATCGGCATCGAGTTCGCCGAGGAACAGGCGGTCGGTGAACTCCTGCTGGAGATGATCGCCCGCGGCGTCCTCGTCAACCACTCCCTCAACTCCACCCGGGTGCTGCGCCTGACCCCGCCCGCCGTGGTGGACGACACCGCGCTCGACCTGTTCCTCACCACCTTCGCCGACGCCCTCGGCAGCACCTTCGCCCGGATGGCCGGGTGACCACCACCGCAGCAGTCCGGAAAGACGGGAAGGACCCCACCCCCCATGCCCCACGTGGTACTGCACGCGCTCACCGACACGGTGGACCCCGCCGAGGCCTACCGCCGCATCAGCGACTTCCGCCGCTACCCCGACTTCACCGACACCGTCCGCGAGGTGAGCGTGGAGCCGCCGCTGCCCGACGGCTCCACGCTCTCCGACTGGACCGTCCTGTTCCGCGGCGGCCTGATGCGCTGGCGGGAGCGCGACACCTACGCCCCGGACACCCACAGCCTCGCCTTCGAGCAGATCACCGGTGACTTCCAGAGCTTCTCGGGAAGCTGGCGCTGCGAGCCGCACGGCCCCGGCACGCGCGTCGTCTTCACCGCCTCCTTCGACCTGGGCATCCCCACCCTCGCCGAGATCCTCGACCCGGTCGCCGCCTCCACCCTGCGCCATCTCATCGGCGAGATCGTCAAGGGCCTGCTCGGGGCGGAGGTGACCGATGAGAGCGCCGACACCTCCCGTGACTGACCGGGCGGCCCCGCTCCCGTCCCCGCCCCCGTCCCCGTTCCCGTTCCCGCCCGACGCGGAGCCGCTGTGCGAGGAACCGGGCCCCGGCGCCGCCCGCTGCCTGGGGCTGTACGCCAAGCTGGCCGCCGGGGTCACCGTGGTGACCGCGCGCGGCGAGGACGGGCCACTGGGCATGACCGTCTCCGCCGTCACCTCGCTCTCCGCCCGCCCCCCGCTGCTCCTGGCCTGTCTGCGCGACGGCTCCCGCACCCTCGCCGCCGTCCGCGCCCGCCGCGCCTTCGCCGTGCACCTGCTGCGCGAGGAACAGCGGGAACTGGCCGGCCGGTTCGCGTCCCCGACCACCACGGCCGCCGAACGGTTCGCGGGCACCGGCACCCGGCAGGTGCTCGGCGTGCCCGTACTGGCCGGCGCGCTCGCCTGGTCGGTGTGCCTGACCGAGGACGTACGCCGCTACGGCGACCACCACCTCGTCGTCGGCCGGGTCGCGGCCGTGCACGTGGGCGGCGGCCGGCCGCTGCTGTGGCACGACCGCCGGTTCGGGGCCCTGACCGAACCGGCGCCGGACGACACCGCATGAACGAGCCCATGAACGAGCCCCCGGCCGGCACCCCGGCGGGCCGGTACCGGACGTCCGGGCCCCCGGCCGGCACCCCCTGCTGGGACCCGGCCGAACTGCCGCCGCAGTTCCCGCTGCACGGTGTGGTCACCGCGGACGTGGCCGTGGTCGGCGCGGGCCTCGCCGGGCTGTCCTGCGCCTACCACCTCGCCGAACGCGCCCCCGGCCTGGACATCGCCGTGGTCGACGCGCACGGCCCGGCCGCCGGGGCCAGCGGCCGGGGCACCGGCCTGCTCGGCCCCCGCGCCGGCCCGGCCGTCGACCGCGCGGTGCGCCGGTTCGGACCGGACACCGCGCGCCGGATGCACCAGGCCAGCGTCCGCGCGGTCCGCGACGTCCTCGACCTGTGCGCCCGGCTCGACGTGCCCCGCGGACCGCTGCCCGGCGAGCAGATCATGGCCGCCCGCTCACCGGCCGGCCTCGCGGCACTCGCCCGCCAGGCCCGCGCCTGCCGGCGGATCGGACTGGACGTCCCCGTCCTGTCCGCCGCCGGCATCCGCGACCGGGTCGGCGTCCCCTACCCCGCCGGACTGCTGCACCGCCCCGCCGCCACCCTCGACCCGGCCGCCCTGACCGGCGCCCTGGCCCGTGCCTGCGCCGCCAAGGGCGTCCGGTTCTACGGCGACAGCCCGCTGCTGACCGTCCGCCCCGGCGAACTGGTCGGCCCCGAACTGGTCTTCCCGCACGGCCGCCTCTACGCCGGCCAGGCCGTCCTCGCGGTCAACTCCGCCGCCCGGTCGGTGGGCCTGCCGGTCGGCACCGTCCTCCCGCTGGAGGTGTACGCCGTCGCCACCGCGCCGCTGAGCACATCCGCGTACGAGGCACTGGGCGGGAGCGCGGGGTACGCCGTGGTCGACGCCGTGCCGATGGCGCCGTACTACCGGCTGCTCCCCGACCGCGGTGTGGTGGCCGGCGGCGGCACCGTGACCGTCCCCAACGGGCTCGGCGCACCCCGGCTGCGGGCGGCGGGGGAACGCGCCTGGGCCTGGCTGGAGGGGTGGCTGCGCTCCCTCCACCCCGAACTGGCCCGGGTCCGCGTCACCCACCGCTGGTCCGGCCGGATCGGCATGACCGGCGACGACCTGCCGGTGGTCGGGCCGGTCGACGGCTTCCCCGACGTCTGGTACATCGGCGGCTGCGGCGGACACGGCCTCGCCCTGTCCGTCGCGCACGGCGCGCACGTGGCCGCCGCCCTGCTCGGCGACCCGGACCCCGGCGAACCGCTGCCCTGGCACCGCTCCCGGGCCCCCCGTCTGCCGGTGCGCGGCCCCCTGCGCAGCCTGCTGCGCGCCTACGTCGACACACGCGGCCGCCTCACGCGCCGCTCGTGCTGAGGGCCGCCCCGAAACGGCAGGCTGATTCCCGTACCCCACCGAAAGGTTGATGATGCGACCGATGCGTTCCGGCCGAGGCACCGACGGCCCCCTGCCCCCCACCCTGCCCCTGGGGACAGTGGACCTCGCCTACCGCCTGGCCGCGCGCGGACGCCCGCTGCCCCTGCCGTTCGTGTTCGCCTTCGACGGCCCCGCGCCCTCGCTGGACTCGGTCCGCGCCCGCGTCGCCGAGCGCGCCCCGCGCATCCCCGCGCTCAACTACCGCCCCGCCGCGAGCGGCAGGGTGTTCCGGCGGACCGGCGGCCTCGCGGTCGAGCGGCACGTACGGGAACTGCGGCTGCCCGACGACACCGACGGCACCGCGACCGGGCGGCTGCTCCTGTCGCGGCCCATGACCACCGGCGACGGGCCGCTGTGGGAGGTGTGGCTGGTGCACGGCGCGGCGGGCGGCCACGCCCTGTGCTACCGCACCGACCACACCGTCCAGGACGGCGTGGGCGCCGTCCACGCCGCCCGCGCCCTGCTCGACGACCGTTCCGGCGCCCAGCCCGCCGAGCGGCCCGGCGCCCGCCCGGTGCCGAGCGGTCTCGCCGGCGTCCTCGGCGACGTCGCGGCCGGTTTCGGCGCCCCCACCCCCAAGCCGGGCTTCGACGGGCCGGTCGGCGGACGCAACGGCGTCTGCCACGCCACCGCCCCGCTGGCCCGGCTGCGCACCCTCGGCCGGGCCCACGGCGCCACCGTCAACGACGTGTACCTCGGGGCCCTCGCGCACGCCGTCCGCGCCTGGCACCTGAAGGCCACCGGCACGGTCCACCCGCCGCTGCCGGTGGCGGTGCCGATGTCGGTGCGGGCACCGGGGGAGGAGCACGCCCCCGGCAACCGGATGGTCACCGCCCGGCTGCTGCTGCCCTGCGACGAGCCCACGCCGGTGGGTGCGGTCCGCCGGGTGGCGGCGCGCACCCGGCGCCTGAAGGAGAGCCGCCGACGGGACGCCTTCCGGGTGCTGCTGGCCGCGACCCCCAGGGCGGTCGGCGCCCGGATCGGCCTGCGCCTGGTCAACGGCTCGGTCGTGGCCGGCCCCGCCAGCAGCGTCGGCTTCGGCGCCCCGCTGCGCCACCAGGGGGCGCAGTCGCGGTGGGCGGCCGTCTACTCCGGGCTGGCCTCCGGCATCCGCTGCCTGGTGACCCTGACCAGCCAGCACGACACCGCCTGCCTGACCGTCGTGCACGACGAGAACCTGCCCACCGCCGACCAACTGCCCGACCTGTGGCTCTCGTCGCTGCTCGAACTGGAGCGGACGTGACTCACTTCGGCGCGGCGAGCGTACCGGTGGTCAGGAAGACCGTCTGCGCGGCGGCCTCACCGAGCAGCGGCAGATACGGGGACAGCCGCCGCACCGCGTAGGGCAGGGTGAACAGGTCCGCCACCGCCGCCTCCCAGCCGTGCCCCGCCCACCAGCGCTCCGGCTCGGTGAGCTGCCACTGCCAGGCGATCCCGGTGGTGGCCAGCGCCTCCTGGAACGGTGCCGCGAACGAGGAGGCGGCGGCCTCGGCGTTGACGCACTCCGCGCCGAAGACCGAACCCGGCGCGGAGAGTTCCGTCAGGGTGGTGACCACGGACTCCGCGTCGCCGGGCGGCAGGTGGTAGAGGAGTGTCTCGGCCAGCCAGGCGGTGGGCCGCCCGGGGTCGAAGCCCGCGGCGACCAGGTCCTCGGCCCACGCCCCGGTGGGATCCACGCCCACGGTGCCGCGCCGGCCGCAGGAGGGCGGGGCCGAGTCGAGCACCTGCTCCTTGAAGGCCAGCAGCGCCGGGTCCTCCACCTCGAAGACGTGCACGCCGCGCGGCCAGTCCAGCCGGAACGCCCGGGTGTCCAGACCGGCGCCCAGCAGCACCACCTGGCGGCATCCCGAACGGGCGGAGGTCAGCAGGTGCTCGTCGAAGAAGCGGCTGCGCACCACGGCCCAGTCGGGCAGCAGCCGCTGCAACGGACCGTCGCCCGGCGGTCCGCCCGGCGGGAACCCGGCCGCCCGCAGGAAGTCACCGGCCCACGGATCACGGACGTACGGCGCCGCACGCCCGTACTCCGCGGCGTGGGCCGCCGCCGTCCACACGGCGACCTTGGACAGCCCCTCGGGCAGCGGCACACCTGCGGGGAGTGTGGGCGGTGCGGCGTCCGTCATGGATACCTCCGAATCGGTGGGTGTGATGGAACGGGCATACGAGACGGGCGTACGGAACAGGTGCCCGGAACAGGTGCCCGGGACGGGTGTACGGGCGGCAGGGAGCGGCCGGTGCTCAGCGGGAGTGGCTGCGGCCCAGCAGATAGGCCATCGCGCCCAGCGCCAGCAGGCCGCCGGAGGGACGGACGGGACGCTGGCCGCCCATCGCGGTGGGCGTCCGCGGCTCGTGCACGTTCAACGCGAACTGGCGGTTGGCGACGTCGGCGAGCACCCCGCGCACCTGCTCGGGGCTGGTGACCGCGGTGAGCAGCAGCTCCATCGAGTTGCGGGCGAACTGGTGGCGGCCGAGGAACTCCCGGCCCAGCGCGAGCAGGATGCGCGGCACCTCCCCCTGGAACACCTCCGGCAGGGTGATCTCGGGGGCCAGATGGCGCACCGACCCGTCCAGGTTGGCGAAGGACTTGCCGAGCAGTGACACCGCCGGCGGCGACCCGATGCCCCGCCGGGACGCCTTGGCCAGCACCGTGGTCAGCGCCATCCCGAAGTTCATCTCCTCCAGGGAGAGATGGGAGACCTTGGGCACGAAAGCGGCCATGTCCGCGGCGAACGCGGGCATGTTGGCCCAGGAGGTCATCCGGCCCATCTCCGCCCAGTGCTGGGCGAGCCCCGCACCGTCGTTCTGTGCCAGCGTCATGAACAGCGGCAGCAGCCGCAGGCTGGTACGGCGGTCCAGGCGGCCCACCATGCCCCAGTCGATCAGCGTCGCGGGCGCCCCGGGCGCGGCGAAGACGTTGCCCGCGTGCGGATCGGCGTGGAAGAAGCGGTGCACGAAGTACCCGTGGTACATGAAGCGCAGCAGGTCCTTGCCGATCTCGACGCGTTCGTCGTCGGCGAAGTGCGCCCGGTCGAGATGGCGCACCGAGACGCCGGCGGCCAGCGACTGGACCAGGACCTTCGGGCCGGCGTGCAGCACCCGGGGCACCTCCAGGGTGCGGAAGGCCCGTACGTGCTCGCGGGCCTCGTCCATGTTGCGGGCCTCGCCGGTGAAGTCCAGCTCCGGCTCCATCGCGTCGAAGACCGAGCCGAGCATCGCCTCGATGTCGATGACCTCGTTGAAGCGGGGCGCGACGCGGGCGACGATCCTGGCCGCCTTGCGCATCAGCGCCATGTCGGCGAGAACGCCCTCGCGGATGCCGGGCCGCTGGATCTTCACCACGGCCGGCCGGCCGCCGGGCAGCGTCACCCGGTAGACCTGGGCGAGGGAGGCGGCGCCGAGCGGTTTGACGGTGTCGATGTCGTCGAAGCGCAGCTTCCAGTCCGGGCCCAGGTCCTGCGCCAGGACCGGCTCGAACTCGGAGAACGGCTGGACGTCGACCTGGTCGTGCAGGTTCTGCAGTTCGTCACGGATGGACTGGGGGACCATGTCGGGCCGGGTGGAGAGCATCTGGCCCAGCTTCACGTAGAAGGGGCCGAGGCTCTCCAGGGCCTGGCGCACCGCCTTGGCGCGCCGTTGTTCGCCCCCGGCGGCGTCCTCCGGTGCCCCCTGAAGGGCCTCGGCGGACGACACCGGGGAGTGGGTGTCCCGCTTCCGGCGTCTGAGCCGGGTCGCCTGGCCGACCTCGTCGGCGACGAGACTCCCCAGAACCCTGACCACGAGACGCAGGCGGTCTCCGACGGCGGACGGCATGGTGCGTGTTCCTCCTCGATCGGCACGGTGGAGCGGCACGGCGGGATCGGCACGGTGGAGGCGACGACCGTCAACCGGGGGGTCTGGCGTGACCGGCGGAGCGGGACGGTGGTGCGGACGGTGGGGTGCGGTCGGGTCAGCGGTTGAGCGGATCACCGCCCCGGAAGCCCGGGAGCCCCGACGCCGCGGTCCCCGAGGCCGCGGTCCCCGTGACCGCGGTGGCCCCCGGGAGGTTCGTGGCCCCGGTGACGCCCTTGGCGACATCTCCCGCCGCCTTGGCCGCCCCGGTCGCCACGGAGGCCGCCTGACCGGCCGTCGAGGCCAGCTGGCTGACGGGGTTGTTCTGCAGGACCTGGACCAGCTGTGTGATCATCTGGCCCAGCTGGGTGAGCTGGCCGGGCAGCGAGGCCATCGACGACATCAGGTCGCCCGCGCCGGCGGCGGCCTGCCCGGCCCCGCCCGCCAGTTGCCCCAGTCCGGCGAGGGCGCCCAACGGGTTGGCGGCCTGGGCTCCGGCGAGTGCCGCGAGCGGATTCTGGGCAGCGCCCGCGACGCCGGTGAGCGCCGCCAAGGGGTTGTGCGCGCCGCCCGCGCTTCCGGTGAGCGCGGCGAGGGGATTCGGTACGGCGCCCGCGGCCCCGGTGAGCGCCGCCAGGGGGTTGTGCGCGCCGCCCGCCAGGGCGAGGGGGTTCGCCAGGGCGCCCAAGGCGCTCGCCGGCAGCCCGGCCAGCGCGTCGACAGGGTTGCCGGAGCGGCCCGGCTTGTCGTCCCGGTCGAGGAGGTCGTCGAACGCTTCCTTCCCGCTGTCGGCCATATCGCCGATGAGGTCCTTGATGATGTCCTGGATGCTCTTGGACATGAGAGGAGCTTCCTTTCCTTTTCCGCGGTGTACGCAGATGGGATGGCGGGCCCACGGCGGCGGATGTTTTCCGGAGCGTGGGACAGTTATCGTGCGCAGCCCTCCAGGGCCCTCGCACACGCCGTTTTCAGGCGTGCTCGACCTCGGGTGAACGCGGCTTCCGCCGCTTTCACGGAGATGTTGTGTATGCGGGCGAATTCCGCTGTGGAAATTCCTGCGGCGCGGGCGAGTATGACTTCCTGTTCCCGGCCGCGCAGTTTTTCCGCCTGGCTCAGCAACCATCTGCCGAAATCCTCGTCGCAGACGTCTTCCTCGGTGGTTTCGGGGAAGTCCAGGAGCGCCGCGCGCTGCAACAACCTGCTGCGGCGCTCCATGTCGCGGTAGAAGTCGATGCAGAGCCGAAGTGCCACAGACGTCAGAAAAGGGCCCAGCCTATTTCTGTCCAGCGTGGCATGTGCGGCTGCTCTGGCCATGGTTTCCTGAACACAGTCCTCGGCATCCTGAAAACTCGGCAGTCGGCGTCGAACCAACCGCATGAGGCGGTCCTGATGCTGGAAGATGTCTTCCCAGGAGCATGCAGCGGGCGATTGGCAAGTGGAATGTGGTGCCATTGTGGATTGCAGCCCGTTGTCTCTCGAATTTAGGCAGGGAAATCGGCGGCCGGGTTTCTCGTCCGGCGGCCACGCGCCTTTCCTACCCGAGCGTTCCGGGCGGCAAACCAATTGTGTGGACGCACTGTTCGGATGTTCCGCAGAAATGATTTTCCGCGCTCAGTCCCGCGCTCAGTCCCGCGCTCAGTCCCGCGCTCAGTCCCGCGCTCGGTCCCGTGCCGGAGCCGTTCCGGGAGGCCGGCCGGCCGCCGAGCGCGGGGCGGGCCGCCGGGTCCAGTCCCGGTTCCAGTTGAACCACATGTCCCGCAGGGTCTGGTGCACCTGGGTGGCGCCCGAGCGCAGTTCGGTGGCGTACGTCTGGGCGGCCTCCTTGCCGACCATCCGCGCGCCCCCGGTGAAGTACGAGCCCCGCACGTGGCGCGGCGAGCGGAACTTGCCCCACAGCAGGATCTTCATCAACGGCCAGAGCGTGAACACCCCGGCGGGGCACCGGTCCTGGGGGTCGAGCGTGCCCCACACCTGCGGGCACAGCCCGCTCTGGCGCAGCAGCTCGTAGATGCGGTCGATGGTCCGCTCCTTGGTCCACTCGCCGTCCCGGTAGGCCAGCACGGCGTCCCGGGCCTGCTCGAACAGCCGCTCCACCCACGGATTGTCAACGCCCTGGAGCCCTCGGTAGGGCGGCAGCTCCAGCGCGTCGAAGCAGGCGGTGTCGTGGGTCTTCTCGAAGGTGACGGCGGCCTGGTTCTGCGCGTTGGTGCCGTACAGCGTGGTGATGGTCCACACCCGGTTCCAGGCGTTCCACAGCTCGAAGTCGTCGAAGGAGATGTAACTGCACGACACCAGGTCGTCGTAGAACCGGAACATGCGCTTGGTCCAGTGCTCCAGGTACTGGAACCGGGCGGTGTCGAAGTCGTCCTGGCGCACCGCGTCGATGAGCCGGTGGCCGAGCGCGTTGAGGGACATCACCGTCACCGCGAGCCCACTGGAGAACAGCGGGTCGATGAAGTCGCTGGCGTGCGGCAGCAGGCACCACCGGTCGCCGACCACCTGCTGCGAGGAGAACTGCGTCCGGTCCGTCGACACGTACGGCCGCACCGACCGCGCCCGCTCGAACTGCCGTGCCACGCTGGGGAACCGGCCGACGTGCTGCCAGAACTCCTCCTCGGCGCCGACCCCTTCGGGCCGCGGGTACGCGTCGAGGTCGAGGTTGATCCCGACGCTGCACAGCCCGCTGGTGCCGGAGGTGTGGTTGTCGAACGGGATGACCCAGAGCCAGCCGCCCTGGAACATGTGGTGCAGCGTCCCCTGGCTGAACGGGCTGGGCATGCCGTGCTGTTCACGCGGCGGCGCCACGGTGTCGAAGGGCCGTACGTCCACCATGTGCGTGAAGATCGTGCGCGACCGGGTGCGGTACGGCGGCTCCTGCCGCAGCCCCAGCCGCTCGGGGAGCATCGCCCGCATCCCGCCGGCGTCCACCACGTAGGAGGCGCGGAAGCTGCCCTTGTCCCGGGTGACGAGCGTGGCGTGGTCCTCCTCGAACTTGACGTCCTCGACCATGGTGTGGGTGTGCGCGGTGACGCCGTAGGACACGGCGACGTGGAACATGTAGGCGTCCACGTCCTGGCGGAAGAAGTGCGAGTCGGGACCGAGCGGCGGGCCCCAGGTGGGGTACTGGGTGCACTCCTCGGCCCGGGTGGGCTCGCCCTCCCGGTGGTAGACGAAGCTGAAGTTGCGTTTCACCCCGCAGTTGGACGAGACGTGCCGGCGCAGCGCCCCGTGGGTCGCCAGGTGTTCGATCTCGGGGACGCCGTAGCGGCGGGCCAGGACCCGCAGGCCGAAGGTGGTCTCGGGGACGGTGGACTCCCCGATGGCGAACCGGGGGTGCCCGCTGCCCTCCAGCAGCAGGGTGCGCACCCCGTGCCGGGCGAGGATCGCCCCGAGCATCGTCCCGCCGATGCCGCCACCGACGATGGCGACATCGAAATCCCGCTGGTCCTCTTGCATGTCTACGGTCCTTTCGCGACGGGAGGAGCGAGTGGCCCGGCCCGGCGGTCACCGCGGGGCGGCATGCCGGGCCGGCAGCACCCGGCGAGGCCCGCAGGCCGCCACCCGGGCGCAGAAGGAGAGGGCGAACCAGGGGGTCGGGGCCAGCCCGGCGAGCAGCCGCCGCTCCCCGGGCGCCCGCCGGGCACCGCGTCCGGTGATGTCTAGCCAGGCACCGAAGTGCAGCAGCCGGGCCTCGGGCCCCGCGTCCGGCTTGGGGAACGGCCGCATGTGCTCGCGTACCGCCCGGGTCAGCGCCCGGCGACGCTCGTCGTCCACCTGGCGCCCGGCCAGGAACCGGTCGAGCAACTCGGCGCCGCGGGCGGCGAATCCGCCCCGGCCGAGCGGTGCGCGGCCGACCAGTCCGGTGTCGTGGAACACGGCGGCCGCCAGCAGCCCGGACCGGTCGTAGGCGGTCCCGGCGGCCCGGGCACGGGCGTCGGCCAGCAGGAACGTCCGCAGGGAGTGCAGCGCCACGCCGGCCGGCAGCAGCCGGGACGCCTCCCGCAGGGCGGCGTCCGCCAGCGGATCGCCGAGCAGCTCCGCCAGGGCCGGCCGGCCGAGCAGCGGCTGCCACGCCCCCGGCAGCGGCGGCGGGCCGGCCGCCTGACGGCCGGAACCGGGAACATCGGGCCGTGCGGCCATGACCAACCCCCTTCGCCTGCGGCCCCGCTGATGTCTTCCTCACCTTTCTTTACGCTCGGGTTCCGCCCGCTCCCGCGTTCTCCCGGCCTTTGGCCGGTCTTCGCCCCCCGACGGTCGAACGCGGGTCCGTCCCGCCCAACAGGCGTCCACCACAGGCGAGTCGGGCCACGGCCGCCGCCCGTGGGTCGGTCCCGCGCGATGACGGAATCCGGCCATTCACCGGAACCGGGAGTGAGAACAGCGGCGCGCACGGCGCCCCGCGCGCTCTGGCGCGCGTTCCGGCTCCTTTTCCGGCGAATTAGCGCCGGACCCGGATTCCGGGCATTCTGCTTCTGTGATCGCCGTGCTCAATGTCCACGAACGCGCGCTGCCCGCCCCGCCGGAAAGCGTGGGAACGCTCATCGACACCCTGGGTTCCCGGGACGACCGCCTCTGGCCGCCCGACTGGCCCCCCATCCGCTTCGAGGGGCCGCTGGCCGTCGGTGTGCCGGGCGGCCACGGCCCGGTGCGCTATGTGGTGAGCCACTACGTCCCCGGCCAGTGGGTGCGGTTCCGGTTCACCGGCCCCCGGGGCTTCGAGGGTTTCCACGAGTTCGGCGTCGAGCGCCTGGACGGCCGGCGGTCCGTACTGCGCCACACCCTGGTCATGCGTCCACGGGCCCCGCTCTGGCCGGTCTGGGCGCTGTTCTTCCGCCCGTTGCACGACACCGTCTTCCGGGAGTGCCTGGACCGCGCCGAACGCGCGCTCACCGGAACCGTGACCCGCCCCGTCCGGTGGAGCCGGTACGTCCGGTTGCTCCGCGCGGTGACCGCCCGCCTCGCCCCGCATGTGGCCGCCGGTCCTTATCAGGTGCTCAATACGCACCCGAAGGGGTGAACCCTATGTACACGTCCGGGGGAAATCTTTCACCCGGACGAGGGATCGTACGGAAAATCCCTGGACGGGAGACTGGGAAGTCGCCGGAGAAAACCGCCGGGCTCCTTCTCAGGATCGGACAAGCGCCGTGGGCTTTTCCACACCCCGCATTCCCGGACTCAACACCGACGACATCACCAAGGACATCACCGCACTGCCGCACCGAGTGACCGCCCTCACCGAGGTCGCCGGCGCCGCGGTCGTCGCAGCCGTCGACGTCGAGGCGGGCGAGGACGACTGGCACCTTCCGCTGACCGAAGAGCACCCCCGACCGGTGGTGCTCGTGCACGGCACGTTCGGCAACCGCGGCTACACCTGGTCCACGGCGGCCCCGGTGCTGCGCGAGCGCGGCTACCGCGTCTTCCGCCCCGACTACGGCAAGCACCTCAACCCGGTGATCTTCGGCCTGGGTGACATCAGGAAGTCGGCTGAGCAGCTACGGGACTTCATCGACGAGGTACTGCGGCGCACCGGCGCCCGGCAGGTCGACATCGTCGGCTTCTCGCAGGGCGGCATGATGCCGCGCTACTACCTCAACAAGCTCGGCGGCGGCCCGAAGGTGCACAACTTCGTCGGCATTAGCCCCAGCAACCACGGCATCACCGCGCAGGGACTGATGAACCTCGCCCGGCAGATCCCCGGCGCGGTCCAGCTGGTCGAACAGGGCGTGGTCGCCATGACCGTCCCGGCCTGGCCGCAGCTCCAGCACGACCACGCCTTCCAGCGCGAACTCGCCGAGCTGGGCGAGACCACCGAAGGCGTCCGGCACACCGTCATCGCCACCGCCTACGACGACGTGGTCACCCCGTACACGTCCTGCGCCCTGGCGGAGAGCGAGGGCCGGTACGTCCGCAACATCGTCCTCCAGGACATCGACCCGGACGACCGCACGCCGCACGTGAGCATGCCCTACAACGCGACGGTGCTGAGCGAAGTACTGGCGGCCCTGGAGTCCTGACCCCGGCTGCCGTCGAGGAGGACGCGGGCCACCAGTGCGGGGTCGTCGTTCATCGGCACGTGGCCGCAGCCGGGCAGCCGGACCAGCCGGGCCCGCGGGATCACCGCCTTGGCGCGGACGCCCTGCCGGGGTATGAGCAGCCGGTCCCGGGTGCCCCAGGCGACGGTGACCGGCAGGCCGGGGACGTCGTCGGTGAAGCGGACCTCGCGGCCGGCCCGCAGCGTCGCGGCGAAGCTCTCGGCATGAGCCAGGGCGAGTGTCTCGGCGACCACGGCCTGGGGGGAACGGCGCCCGGGGCGGGCGTATATCGTGCCGGTCAGGGCGGTGCGGCCGGCCGCGGTGCGGGACAGCCGCTCGACCAGCGGGAGCGGCAGACGCCGGGCGGTGGCCCGCATGCCCGCCAGCACCCCGAAGGCGTAGCGCCGTTCGGCCTCCGTCCAGAAGCCCGCCGGGGACAGGGCCGTGACCGACCGTGCGCGGTTCTCGCTGCCGAGTTCCAGGGCCAGCAGGCCGCCCAGCGAGTTGCCCGCCACATGCGGCCGGTCCAGGCCCAGTTCCGCGCAGAAGGCGGTGAGCACGGCGGCCGTCGTCGGCAGGTCGTGCGGCAGGCCGTCCGGCAGCGCCGGGGAGGCGCCGAACCCGGGCAGGTCGGGCGCGATCACGTCGCGCTCGGCCGCCAGGATGTGCAGCACCGGGTCCCAGGCCTGCCGGTGGTGGCCGATGCCGTGCAGCAGGAGCAGCGGTTCGCCGCTGCCCACGCGCGCGTAGGACACGGTGACGGGGCGCGGGCCGTGCGGGGCGGGGACGGTGAAGGAGACGGTCGCGGACATGGGCACTCCTGGTCGTGGCGCGTCTGGGGAACGTGCGTAGACAGAGTGTCAGCAAAGGCTACCGACGGGTAGACCCGCGGCGCGCATCCGGTATTGGTCTTGACCAAGGGTGAGGGCCGCCCTAGGGTCGCAGAGAAGTGCAACAACCTTTAATAAACAAGGGCGTTAAACGCCGCCGGACCACGGCGAGTGCGGAGGACAGGGTGGGGACCACGCAGCTGGAACCGGTACAGGAACCGAAGTACTGGCACTTGAGGACGGTACTCAGCGAGGCGCTGGACTCGGAGTTCTCCGTCGGCGAGATCCTGCCCAACGAGCGTGATCTCGCCGCCCGTTTCGGCGTCGCCCGCGCCACGCTCCGCCAGGCCCTGGAGCAGCTCGAACTGGAGGGCCGGCTCCAGCGCCGCCGCGGTGTCGGCACGACCGTGGCGCCGCCGCGCGTGGGCGTCGCCGTCGGCACCCGGGACCAGGTCTGGCCCGGCGTGGCCGACGACGCCTGGCAGCCGCTCGACAGCACGCTGGCGACGCCACCCTCGGCCGTCGCCGAGGCGCTGGGCACCGACCGCGACGAGGCCGTGCACACCGTGCGCCGCTCCCGCGTCTCGCACGGCCAGCCGGTGGCGGCGGAACTGCTGCACGTCCCGCAGGCGTCCGTTCCCGGCCTCGGTGACGCCCCTGCCGGAGCGGCACGCGCGCGTGCGGTCCTGCGCGAACTGCACCGCCTGGAGCTGGCACACCAGGAAAGCTCCGTGGAACTGGGCTCCGCCCGGGCCGAGGAGGCCAGGGAACTGGACCGCCTCCCGGGCGCCCCCGTCCTGGTGGTCACCACCCGCTACCGCACCGAGACCGGCACGGCGGCGCTCAGTGTCGCCACCTATCGGGCGGACACCTGCCGGCTGACCTTCGGCGACGCGGGGGACGTGCGGGTCCACGACGGGGTGGCGAGCGGAGTCGGCTGAGACGGGCGGGCGGGCGGTGGCCGGCCGATCAAGGGCCGGCCCGCCGCCGCACGGCGACCAGCCCCGGCCGGCCGACGCCGGCCCCCAACTCGTGCCCAGCCCGCGCCCGCGAGCGACGGCCCCCGATCAGCGGACCACCGCGGGGACGGTCACCGCCGGGCCGTCGTGCCCTCCACCGCGAAGAGCTGTTCCTCCACGTGGTCCAGGGCCAGCCGCAGCGCGCCCGTCGGTACGGCGGCCTCGCCCAGCCGGGACAGGGCGACCCGCGGGGGACGCAGACAGTACCGGGACAGCTCGCGGCGCAGCGGTTCCAGGACGCCGTCGAGGCCGGCCGCCCAGCCGCCGATCACCACCAGCTCCGGGTCGAGGGCCAGCACCAGCGCCGCCACGTCGTGCACCAGGCGCCGGATGAACCGGTCGACGGCCGCACGGGCCCGCCGGTCACCGTCCCTGGCCTGGGCGAACACCTTCGCGACCGCCTGCTCGTCGAGCGGGTGCAACGGCTCGTCGGTGGTGGACAGCAACGTCTCGGGCGTCACCTCACGGCCCAGCAGATGCAGCGCCCCGATCTCCCCGGCCGCCCCGCCGAAGCCCCGGTGCAGCCGCCCGCCGATCAGCGCGCCCGCCCCCGGGCTCAGCCCGGCCAGCACGAACACCACGTCGTCCGAGTCGGTGGCGGCACCCTGCCAGTGCTCGGCGACCGCCGCCGCGTTGGCGTCGTTCTCCACCAGGACCGGGCACTTGAAGGAACGGCTCAGCCGCTCGCCCAGCCGCAGCCCCGTCCACCCCGGCAGCGCCGTGCCCAGCCGCACCGTGCCGTCCGCCTCGACGATCCCCGGCGTCGCCGCCCCCACCGCCCGCAGCGAGCCACGCGCCACCCCGGCCCGGCGCAGCAACTCGGCGACGGCGCCCCGCAGCCGCTCCAGCCGCTCGTCGGCCGACGCGTTCTCGTCGACGTCCTTGGCCTGGGCGCCGAGCACCGTGCCGTCCAGGTCGGCCAGGAGCGCGGACACCCGGTGCGGGCCGATCTCCAGCCCCAGCAGATGCCCCGCCTCCGCCCGGAACCGGAACCGCCGGGCGGGCCGCCCCTGCCGCCGGGCCAAGCCCTCCTCGGCCGCCGTCTCCACGACCAGCCCGGCCTCGATCAGCCCGTCGACCACACCCTCCACGGTCGGCCGGGACAGTCCCGTCACCCGGGTGATCTCGGTCAGCGTCGCGCAGTCCGTCGAGCGCAGCGCGTGCAGCACCACCGCGGAGTTGATCCTCCGCAGCAGCGAGGGATCCCCGCCGGTCAGCCGCCCCACGGTCCGTCCTCCCAGCTCGTGCGCGTGTTGGCCGGATCGTACTCGGCACACCGGGCCCCGGCGAGAGCCGGTCCGCCCGGTCCCGCACGGCTCAGCCCGGCGCCACGAACCCCGACTCGTACGCCGCGATCACCGCCTGCGTGCGGTCCCGCGCCCCCAGCTTCCCCAGCACGGCGCTCACGTGCGACTTCACCGTCTCCGTCCCGACGACCAGCTTGGCGGCGATCTCCGCGTTCGACAGCCCGCGCGCCATCAGCCGCAGCACCTCGCCCTCCCGCTCGGTCAGTTGCGCCCGGTCCAGCGCCGCGCGGGCCGCGCGGTTGCCGCGGCCGTCGCCGTACTCCGCCGCCAACTGCCGCACCGACGCCGGGAAGAGCAGCGACTCGCCCTCCGCCACCAGCCGCACCGCGTGCACGATCTCCGCGGGCCGGGCCCGCTTCAGCAGGAACCCGTCGGCCCCGGCGCGCAGCGCCTCGTACACGTATTCGTCGTTCTCGAACGTGGTGATCACCAGGATCTTCGGCGGATCGGCGACCGTCCGCAGCACGGCGCGGGTGGCCTCGATGCCGTCCAGCAGCGGCATACGGACGTCCATGGCGACCACGTCCGGACACAGCTGCCGCACCAGCGGGATCACCGCCGCCCCGTCGGCCGCCTCCCCGACCACCTCGATGTCGGGCTGCGCCTCCAGCACCGCCCGCAGGCCGGCGCGGACCAGGGGTTCATCATCGACGAGGAGAACGGTGACCGGCATCCGGCCAGGGTAGATCAGCGCACCGGCAGCACCACATTGACCTGCCAGTCACCGGCGTCGGGGCCCGTGCTGGCGTGTCCGCCGAGCAGCGCGGCGCGCTCCCGTATGCCGCGCAGTCCGCTGCCCCGGCCCGGACCGGGCACGGCGGCCGCGAGCGGGCTGCGTATCTCCAGGCCGAGAACGCTGTCCTCCACCCGGATGCGGACCCGGACAGGCACGGGTCCCGCGTGCCGCAGCACATTGGTCAACGCCTCCTGGAGAATGCGGTACCCCTCTCTGGACACCGGCCCGGGCACGGTCTCCAGCGGCCCGGTCACCTCCGTGTCGAGCTTCGCCCCGGAAGACCGCGCGGACTCCAGCAGCCGGTCCGCGTCCGCCAGCGTCGGCCGGGCGCTCACCGGCCGCCGTTCCTCCCGCAGCACCCCCAGGACCCGTTCCAGGTCCTCCAGGGCGGCCCGTCCGGTGTCCTCGATGGCCGACAGCGCCCGGTCGGTGAAGTCCGGGTCACCGGCCGCCCGCGCCGCGCCCGCCTGCACGACGGCGACGGTCAGCGCGTGCCCGATGGAGTCGTGCAGTTCGCGGGCGATGCGGTTGCGCTCCAGCAGTTGTTCGGTGCGTTCCTCCATCGTGGCCAGGCGCTCGGCCGGGGAGGGCCCGAGCAGCGCACGGGCGGCCGCGGTGACCAGGACACCGAGGCCCACCACCGCTCCGTACAACGCGACCAGGGGGACCGGCACGAGGAGCGCGTACGCCCAGTGCGGGGCGATCGTTCCGGCGAACGTGTCGATCCGGTGGCCCGAGGCGAGCCGTATCAGCCAGTACGCGGTGATGGGCAGCCAGACGCAAGCGCCCGCGACCAGCAGGCCCAGCGCTACCCGCACTTCCAGCCACACCACCGTGCGCAGCCGGTCCGCCCAGGTCACCGAGGGGGCCGGGGAGAAGCCGGCGCCCTCCTCACCGGGCAGCAGCAGCCACTGCGCCTGCAGCCGCTCACCCCCGCGTACGCCCGCGATCAGCCCCAGCGGGGCCAGCGCCGCCGCCGGCACCCACATCCGTGTGTCGTCGATGAGGATCCACAGGCTCACGACCAGCATCGGCACCCACAGGTGCAGCAGCCGGGTGTACGTCGTTCCCCGCACCAGCGGGCGCAGCAAGCGGACCATGGCGTCATCGTGCCAGCCGCCACTGACACCGGCCCTCCCCCGCACGGGGGAGGCGGACTCCACCGGCGGGGGAGGCCCGGGCCGGGCACGACCGGCCACGCTGTGGTCATGACCAGCATCGAACTGCGGGCCCTCACCAAGGAGTACGGCACCCGACGCGCCGTCGACGACCTGACCTGCACCGTCCAGCCCGGCCGCGTCACCGGCTTCCTCGGCCCCAACGGCGCCGGGAAGTCCACCACCATGCGCCTCGTCCTCGGCCTGGACCGGCCCACCTCCGGCACCGCCACCCTCGGCGGACGCGCCTACCCCGCGCTCGACGAACCCCTGCGGCACGTCGGCGCCCTCCTCGACGCGCACGCCGCGCACGGCTCGCGCACCGCCCGCGACCATCTGCGCGTCCTGGCGGTGAGCAACCGGCTGCCCGAACGCCGGGTGGACGAGGTCCTGGAGGAGACGGGCATCGCGTCGGTGGCCCGGCGCCGGGTGCGGACGTACTCCCTGGGCATGCGCCAGCGGCTCGGCATCGCCGCCGCCCTGCTCGGCGACCCGGAGGTGGTGATGCTGGACGAGCCCTCCAACGGCCTCGACCCCGAAGGCATCATCTGGATCCGGGAACTGCTGCGCCGGCTCGCGGCCGAGGGCCGCACGGTCCTGGTCTCCAGCCACCTCATGAACGAGACGGCGTCCTTCGCCGACCACCTCGTGGTCCTGGGCCGGGGCCGGCTGCTGGCCGACACCCCGATGCGGGAGTTCATCCACGCGCGCGTGCGGCCACGCGTCCGCGTCCGCACCTCGGACCCCACCGCCCTCACCGGCGTCCTCGCCCGCCACGGTCACGACGCCGTACGGCACGAGGCGGGGCACTGGACCGTGTCCGACGCGCGCGTGGAGGACATCGGCCGCGTCCTGTCGGTGGCCGGCGTACCGATCCTCGAACTCTCCGCCGAGGAAGGCACCTTGGAACAGGCCTACCTCGACCTGACGGCCGCCGAGGCCGAGTTCACCGCCCAGCCCCAGGAGGCCTGACATGACACACGCGCCCGTCCTGCGCTCCGAGTTCCTCAAGGTCCGCACCCTGCGGTCGTCGTACGGCGCGCTGCTGGCGGTGGCCGCCGCCACCACGGCGTTCTCCGCGCTGGCCGGTGTCTCCGACACCTCCGATCCGGACTTCGACGCTCTGTTCATCGCACTGTCCGGCGTCCTGCCGGGTCAGATAGCCGCCATCTCCTTCGGTGCCCTGGCCGTGTCGTCCGAGTACCACGGCAACGCCGTCCGGCTGACCCTGGCCGCGGTGCCGCGTCGCGGGCGGTGGTACGCGGCCAAGCTGACGACGATCGCTTCCCTCTCCCTCGCCGTGGGACTCGTCGCCGCCCTAGCCGCCCTCCTGGCCGCACGGGCGGGGCTGGGGCCGGCCGCGAGCGGACTCAGCACGGCCGAGCAGGCACGCGGCGTCGTGGGCTGCGCCGTCTACCTGATGCTGATGACGCTGTTCGCGGCCGGCCTCACCGCGCTGTTCCGCAGCGGCGCGGCCACCCTCTCGGTCATGATCCCGTTCGTCCTCATCGTCTCCTTCGTGATCGGCGATGTGGCCGGTGGCGTCACCGACTTCCTGCCGGACAAGGCGGGCCAGGTGGTCCTGTACGAGACGTACGACGGAAGTGTCGGCCCCTGGACGGGACTTGCCGTGACGGCGCTGTGGACGGCCGCCGCCGTACTGGCGGGCGGGTGGCGGCTGCGCCGCCGGGACGCCTGACGGGCCGCCAGTTGTCAGTGGTGCCCGCTTTACTGGTGCCATGGACATCGCGCGGCACATCACCCTCATCGACGAGCTGTGCTTCCGCCCCTTCCCGGCGGAGCACGGCCACCACCTCGTGGTGCTGAGTGGCAGCCACGGCCTGCGCGGCGGCGGCGACCCGGCCGAGCGTGCGGCGACCGTCGACCAGTACGAGAAGGAGCGGGACGCCGTCGACGCCCGCCTGACCGAGCGCTGGGGCGAGTCGGAGATCCTCAACCTGCTCACGGTCCTGCTGCGCACCGAGCGGGCGGAGGAGATACCCGAGCCGTGGACCGAGCTGAGCGCCCGCGCCCGGCTCGCCTACCTCTGGGAGGTGGCGGGCACCGGCCGCTGGGTCGCGCTCGCCGTCGCCGACCGGGACGCGACGGACGAGGTGCAGTTGCTGGCCGCCGTCACGGAGGAAGCCCCGCCATGAACGATGCCCACGCCCACGCCTGCTTCCACGCCCACGTCCGCAGTTACGCCTGGGCCTGCGTCTACATCTGCGTCTACGTCCGCGCCGCGACCCGCAGCCGCGCGAACTCCTCCGCCATCGTCTGCGCCGTCCAGTGCGCGTTCAGCCCGCTCGGGTTGGGCAGCACCCACACCCGGGTGTCCCCGATCATCCGCTCCTGCGGCCCCACTTGGGCTTTTCTGTCGTCGAAGGCGGCCCGGTACGCGGTGACGCCGACCACGGCCAGCCAGCGCGGCCGCAGCCGCGCCACCTTGAGGGCCAGCTCCCGGCCGCCCTGCCGGTACTCCTCGGCGGTCAGTTCGTCGGCCCGGGCGCTCGCCCGCGCGACCACGTTGGTGATGCCGAGCCCGTACGAGAGGAGTTCCTCCTGCTCGGCGGGCTTGAGCAGCCTCGGGGTGAACCCGGACAGATGCAGTACGGGCCAGAACCGGTTGCCGGGGCGGGCGAAGTGGTGGCCCGTCGCGGCGGTCATCAGGCCGGGGTTGATGCCGCAGAACAGCACGTGGAGACCGTCCGCGACGACGTCCGGTACAAGACGGTCGCGGGCGGCCTCCAGTTCCGCCGGGGTGAAGCGGGGCATGTCCGTGCGCGCGTCAGAGGATCGCGCCGGGCGTGTAGCCGGCCGCCTCGGGGTGCTGCTCGACGATCTCCTCGACCCGGGCCACGACGGCGGCCACCTGGTCGGCGGCGGCACCGGTGAAGGACAGCTTGTCGGCCATCAGCGCGGTGAGCTGTTCCCGGTCCAGCGGCAGCCGCTCGTCGGCGGCGAGCTTGTCGAGCAGGTCGTTGCGCTCGGCGCCCTGCTCGCGCATGGCCAGCGCGGTGGCGACGGCGTTCTCCTTGAT
Source organism: Streptomyces sp. NPDC016677 (assembly GCF_055562815.1). NCBI lineage: Bacteria > Bacillati > Actinomycetota > Actinomycetes > Kitasatosporales > Streptomycetaceae > Streptomyces > Streptomyces sp. NPDC016677. The sequence continues at coordinate 63,144 of NZ_JBVHEO010000018.1, forward strand.
CGCCTCGTGCGCGACCTCACGGCCGACACCGGCGCGCACGGCGCCCATCAGGACCTTGGTGGTGGCGAGGAACGGCAGGTAGCGGTCCAGCTCGCGGGCCACGACGGCCGGGAACGCGCCGAACTCGTCCAGCACGGTCAGGAACGTCTCCAGCAGCCCGTCCAGCGCGAAGAACGCGTCGGGCAGGGCCACCCGGCGCACCACCGAGCAGGACACGTCGCCCTCGTTCCACTGGTCGCCCGCCAGCTCGCCGGTCATCGAGGCGTAGCCGCGCAGGATCACCATCAGGCCGTTGACGCGCTCGCAGGAGCGGGTGTTCATCTTGTGCGGCATCGCGGACGAGCCGACCTGGCCCGGCTTGAAGCCCTCGGTGACCAGTTCGTGCCCGGCCATCAGCCGGACCGTCTTGGCCAGCGACGACGGCGCCGCCGCGAGCTGCACCAGCGCGGTGACGACCTCGTAGTCCAGCGAGCGCGGGTAGACCTGGCCGACCGAGGTGAACGCCTGCGCGAATCCGAGGTGCCCGGCGATCCGCCGCTCCAGCTCCGCGAGCCTGCCCGCGTCCCCGCCGAGCAGGTCCAGCATGTCCTGGGCGGTGCCGACCGGGCCCTTGATGCCACGCAGCGGGTAGCGGCCGAGCAGCTCCTCCACCCGGCCGTACGCCACGAGCAGCTCGTCGGCGGCGGTGGCGAACCGCTTGCCCAGCGTCGTGGCCTGCGCCGCCACGTTGTGCGAGCGCCCGGCCATCACCAGTTCCCCGTACTCGCCGGCCAGCTTGCCCAGTCGCGCCAGCACCGCCACGGTCCGGTCCCGCACCAGCTCCAGCGAGAGCCGGATCTGCAGCTGCTCGACGTTCTCCGTCAGGTCCCGGGAGGTCATGCCCTTGTGCACCTGCTCGTGCCCGGCGAGGTCGTTGAACTCCTCGATCCGCGCCTTCACGTCGTGCCGGGTGACCTTCTCGCGCTCGGCGATCGAGGCCAGGTCCACCTGGTCGAGCACGCGCTCATAGGCGGCGATCGCCTCGTCGGGCACCTCGATGCCGAGATCCTTCTGCGCCCGCAGCACGGCGAGCCAGAGCTGTCGCTCCAGCCTCACCTTCTGCTCGGGCGACCAGAGCGTGGCGAGCTCGGCGGAGGCGTAGCGTCCGGCGAGGACGTTGGGGATGCGGGGCTTGGCGGGAGCGGAAGTCACGTAAACGGAGCATACCCGCTGTACACGGCGCCCTCCGCACGTCTTCACCGTGCCTGGAGTCCACGGTCAGTGGTCTGTAGTCCACCCCGCGACACACCGTGTGTGAGACGTGTGTGAGACAGGGCAGCCCCGGACCGGTGGTGGAACACTGCCGCAGGTGGTCGTAGCCGTACCCCTTGTCGCCATGGAGCTTGGCGGGCCGTGCCTCAACGAGATCGCCCGAGCGTCGTTCGAGGCTGAGCTTCTGCCGCACCCGCGGGAGGACCGACTCCATCCACCGCCCAGGGACCTCACGCGTTGACGGGTTGTTTATGGGCTTGCCGGTGATCATCGGTTACGTGTGCCGGACACGGACGCATGCACGGCGTCGGTGATCATGTAGGTGCCGAATCCGCATGACCACGACCGAAGACCCCGTGTGCCGCTTCTTCTCGATGTACGTCACCTCGTCGGTAACGATGCCCCGTATCCCGTTGCCGCCCTCCCGCATCGTGGCCGTCACCAGGCAGTCGCGCAGGTGCCGGACGAACCGGCGACGCCACTGGACCGGAGCCTCCACAGCGGTACGCTGCCGCAGTTCGGCCAGCGAGGCGACCGTCCGCGGCATGCCCCACCGCCCACAAGGCTCACCCCGAGGTCGGGCGACTCCGGCACTCCCATCAGCCGCGCGCCCACTCCACCGTGGGTTCGCGTGACTGTTCCTGGGCCGCGGCCAGATGGACGGCGGCGGGGCGGGCCGGGCCTCGGAGCAGGTGGGGCAGATGGTGGGCGGCACGCGTGAGTCTCGGCAGGTCGAACACCATGAAGTGGTCCGGTCGCTCTCGTCGACCGGACCGCACCGGCCCCGCGCCGGGCAAGCCGGTCTTCCACTCGCTCGAAGGCGAGGCGACCCGTGGCATCGGATGCGACCGCGCTGGGCGGAGAGCGGAAGCAACGTATCCCCGGCCACGACCTGCGGAATCACCGGCCCCATCTCCGTGCCGCGTCATGCGGCGCTTACGAAAAGTAAGTACCTAACGGGCGCTTTGGCGGGTGGGTGATGGTGGCGCCAGTGTGGATGCAGGCTGCTCGCGAGCCGCCCGATCTGATCATTCGTCCAGACCCGGAAGCACACACCATGGCAACCTTGCTGCACATTGACTCCTCCCTGAACCCCGGCACCACCTCGAAGTCCCGCACCGTGGCGATGAGGTTCTGCGACGCGTGGCGGGAGCAGCACCCCGGCGGAGAGATCATTACCGTGACCTTGCCGCAGAGCCCCTGCCGCACCTGGATCAGCACGCCTTCTCCGCGGCGTTCGTGGACGCTGCCGCGCATACGCCGGAGCAGGCCGCGGCCATGGCCCGGCGCGTACAGCTGATCGAAGAACTCGAGCGGGCTGACGCAGTGCTCCTGGGCGCACCGATGTACAACTTCACGATTCCCTCGACCCTCAAGGCGTGGATCGACCACGTCCTCATGGTCGGACGCACGACCGGAGACACCTCCAGCGTCAAGGGCCTCCCGGTGACTGTGATCGCCAGCCGCGGTGGGTCGTATGCGCCGGGCACGCCCAGGGAAGCGTCGGAGTACGTGCAGAACTACCTGCGGTCCATCCTCAACGAGTACATGGGCCTCGAACTGGACTTCATCGTTCCGGAACTCACGGCCGCGCACTCCAACCCGGAAATGGCCGAACTCATCCCGTTGGCTGAGAAGTCCTGGGCGCGGGCCCTGGGCGACGCCGATCTCAAGGGCAAGGAGATCGCTCAGCGCGTCACCGCGGCCTGATCCTTCCGTCGGGCACCGTGCCGTCGGCGGGATGGGCAGAACGTGGTCGCCCGGCCGCTGCCAGAGGCCGGGCGACCACCGTGGCGGCCTTCAAGGCACGAAGGCCAGCCGCATCTGCCCGTGGAAACGCGGCGGAGGGTCATGCCGGGGTTGCGCGTCCTGTTCTGTCCAGACGGCCTTACCGGTGTCGCTGAACCGCGTGCCCCATCGCTGGGTGAGCTGCGCAATGAGGAAGAGCCCTCGCCCTCCTTCGTCGCCGGTGCGGGCGTGGCGCAGGTGGGAAGCCGTCATGCTCGCGTCGGACACTTCACAGAGATCAGCGCCTGATCGCGTATGGCACGCAGGTGCATGGGGCCGTCGGCGTAACGGATGGCGTTGGTGACCAGCTCGCTCACCACCAGCTCGGTGGCAAACCCGTTTCCCTCCAGCCCCCGGACGGCCGGCTGGCGCTGCACCAGGCTGCGGGCGGTGGCCACGATCGCCGGGTCGCTGGGCAAGATCCACGTGTGCGCCTGGTCGTCGTCCAGGGGGTGGGTGCGGAGCGGCAGGAGAACCGCCCCGCTGGGCGTGTGCCCGCTGTCGGGGAAGGAGGTCACGATGGTTTCGCGCAGATCGTCCAGCGGTGTCCCGGTGGCCGAGGCCATGGGGCCTGTAAGCGGAGGGCGATACCATCCGTGAGGCCCGGATCGGACTGGGCGGAGTGGGGACCGTTCCCTGGCGGGCAGGGAGCGGAGCACGTGCCGCGCGGCGCCACAGCCAGTGCCGAGAACGTCCGAGCGGCCGCAGAGGCGGCTCTGGAGGCGCCCGGACACTGCCCGGTACCGCGTTCAAGCGTTCAAGGTGGAGCTGGCCAAGCGCACCCTGGTGCGCACGCTGGAGACCGTGGCAGGAGCCTCGTCATGACCACTCTGGAAGATCCGACGCGCACGGTCATAGGTGAAGGCGTGGACCGTGTCGACCGCCCCCTGAAGACCGCGGGGGCCGCGCACTACCCCAACGACTACACCTATCCGGGCATGGTGCACGCGGCCTTGGTGGGCAGCACGATCGCCGCAGGGCGCATCCGCAGCATCGACGCCGCCGCAGCCAAGCGGGCCCCCGGCGTCCTCACAGTGATCACCCACCTGACCGCTCTCCAGCTGGAACGCGGCCCGATGACCCTGCTCGGGCCTCCGCCACCGGCCCCGATGCAGGACGACCGCATCCTGCACTACGGCCAGCACGTCGCCATCGTCATCGCCGACAGCCCGGAGCAGGCACGGCACGCCGCCTCGCTGGTCAAGGTGGAGTACGAGCCCGCCGAGGCGCTGCTCGACATCGAAGACCCCCGGGCCGAAACCCTCGAGAACCCGTGGGGCCTGGACACCGAGCGTGGTGACGTGTCAGCCGGCTTGGCGCGGGCCGACGTCGTCGTGGACGAGCGCTGCACCACTCCGGACCACACCAACAACCCGCTCGGGCTGTTCACCACCATCGCCTCCTGGCACGGCGACTCGGTCACCGTCCACGACTCCACCCAGTGGCCGCACAACGTGCGCACCTCCTGCGCCCGGTTCTTCCGCATCCCCGAAAGCGGTGTGCGGGTGCTCGCCCCCTTCGTCGGCGGCGGCTTCGGCGCCGGACTGCGCGTGTGGTCCCACACCATCCTCACGGCGAGGGCCGCGCGTGAAGTCAAACGCCCGGTGAAGCTCGTCCTCACCAGGCCGCAGATGTTCACCTCCGTCGGGCACCGCCCCAACAGCGTCCAGCACATCAAGATCGGCGCGACCTCCAGCGGCGACCTGACCGCGATCGAGCACCGCGCCATCTCGTCGGTGGCAAGGGAGGACGACGACTACGAACCGGTCGCCGCCGGATCAGCAGTCGCCTACGCGTGCCCCAACCCCCTGACCCGCGACCGTCAGGCCCGCCTCAACATTCCCTGCCCGGGCTCCCTGCGCACCCGCCGAGGGCCAGGGCAACTGCGCCCTGGAATCCGCCATCGACGAGGTGGCGCACGCCCTCGGCATGGACCCGCTGGAACTGCGGCTGCGCAACGACGCCGAGCAGGGCCCGGTCCTGGGCTTGCCCCGGTCGAGCAAAGCGTTGCGTGAGTGCTACACCCTCGGCGCGGAACGCTTCGGCTGGTCACGCCGCACGCCGGGCATCGGCTCCATGCGGGATGGCGACTGGCTGATCGGATACGGCATGGCCAGCGTGTCCCACCCGTTCTGCCAGGTGCCCTGCCAGGCACGGGCGTCGCTGCGCCGCGACGGGTCCGCCTACGTGACCAGCGCCGCCACGGACATCGGCACTGGTGCCTACACAGTCATGGCCCGGCCGGCTCGGTAGCCCATGACGGTGTGGTGAGGGGTGTGCATCCGTACCGCACCGCCGGCCAGCGCCTGATGCATGAGATCCAGGGATGCCTCGGTGAAGGCGACCATCTGCGCGCCGCGCCGGGACAGGCCGCCCATGAAGGCGATCGCGTCGGGGAAGGCACCGCCGCCGACCCCCAGCTGTACACGGCCGTCGGTGAGGACATTCAGGGAAGCGGCCGCCTTGGCGAGCAGCGCCGGAGGCCGCAGCTGGAGGTCGGCCACGTCGGTGAGGAAGGAAACGCGCTCCGTCGACGCTGAAGGTGACTGAGCGGCGTCCAGGTCTCCAGGTGACCCGGCTGGTACGGGTGGTCCTGGATGGCGATGTAGTCGAGCCCGCCGGCGTCGGCCCGGCGCGCGAGCCGGTGGGTCTCTTCGAGTGCGTCCCTGCCGGGTCGAGGCTCAGGCCGAACGACAGCGGGTGTCCGTAATCGGTCATGGCGTCACAGCGCGACCTCTCTCACGCAAGGCCAAACGCGACGTAAGGCACTAACCTTTAGTAAGTTGATAGGAGGAGATTGTATGCCTCGGCAGCTTGAACGCGGTTCCATCCATGACGAGACCTGCCCCCGCTTTCAGGATGCTCTCGAAATGGTGGGCCGCCGCTGGACCGGGTCCATCCTGATGGCCGCCGTCCAGGGCGCGAGGCGTTTTGGCGAGTACCGGGCAGTGATCGACGGTATCTCCGACCGCCTGCTCTCCCAGCGCCTCAAGGAACTGGAAGCCGAAGGACTCATCGAGCGGACCGTGGTGCCGACCACGCCCGTCCAGATCGCCTACAGCCTCTCCCCCTCGGGGAGAGCCCTCCTCGACGCCCTGCAGCCCCTGGTTCGCTGGAGCATGCGCAAGGCAGCCGAGGACGCCCACACCCCAGTGGATGCAAGCGAGGCGCACAACTGAGCCTCCGCCAACTTGAAGTCCCAGTGCGAAGGGCTGGTGTGACTGGTCCTCCGGGTACTCGTGCTGGTCGTGGGCGGGAGTCCGCGGAGAACATCATCCGTCAATGGTTGACTCCGAGGTTCGTCAGGACGAGCAGGGCGCGCAGAAGTCGGGTGGCTCGGGCGGGATCAGTACGGAGCTTCGTGAGGATCCGCGAGTTCTGAAGATGGGCGAAACCGTGCCCGACCGGTACATATCCGACGGCGAGGACGCCGTGGGTGATCCGGTCTCCTCCGTCGGCCTGCTCGGTCCGCCGGTCTCCGCCGCGCTGCTGCCCGCCACCTGCCGGGCGGCCGACGTGCCGCCCGGACAGTTTCCCGAGGGGCTGTGCCCCGGCGGGCAGCCGAGCCCGACCGCGCCGAAGGGCATCGTGACGTGGGCCATACCGCCTATACCTAGTGATGACTAAGTTTTGGGAACGCGTCATACACACCAACCGTCGTCGAGTGCCCGAGTGCCCGAGTGCGGCGCCCCGGTCGAGAAGCCGAGATACTCCTGTAAAACTCCCCGTCCAGCCGGTCGTCCCCGGCTTCCATCCGGACCCCAGCGTCTGCCGCGTGGGAGACGACTACTACCTGGCCTGTTCCAGCTTCGAGTACGCCCCGGGTGTACCGGTCCACCACTCGACCGATCTGCGGACGTGGCGCCGGATCGGCCATGTGCCGGACCGCCCCGCGCAGTTGCCGCTGCAGGGGGTGGCCTCCTCGGCCGGCATCCTGGCGCCGACCCTGCGCCACCACGCGGGCCGCTTCTGGATGGTGACCACCTTGCTGTCCGCCGGCCCACCGACCTTCCTGGTGACCGCCGACGACCCGGCCGGCCCCTGGTCGGACCCGGTGTGGATCCCGGGGGCCCGGGGCATCGACCCCGACCTCGCCTGGGATGACGACGGGACCTGCCTGCTCACCTGGACCGGCTTCGGCGAAGGGATCGTGCAGGCCGCACTCGATCCGCAGACCGGGGAACTGCTCGGCGAACCCCGCCGTCTGTGGCAGGGGACGGGCGGGAAGTTCCCCGAGGGCCCTCACCTCTATCGAGTCGGTGCGTACTGGTACCTGCTGCTCGCCGAGGGCGGCACCGAACGCGGACACGCCGTCACCGTCGCCCGCGCGTCCTCACCGGCCGGGCCTTACGAGGCATGTCCGCACAACCCCCTCCTCACCGCGCGGGGGACCGGCGCTCCGGTCCAGAGCACCGGGCACGCCGATTTCGTCGAACGGCCCGACGGCACCTGGGCGATGGTCTACCTGGGCACGCGGCCGCGGGGCAGCAGCCCCGAGTGGCACGTCCTGGGACGGGAGACCTTCGCGGCGGAGGTGAGCTGGAGCGACGGCTGGCCCGCCGTGTCGGGGCCGATCGAGCCCGACGCGCCCGCAAAGACCGTCGAGGACCTGCCCGACGGGACGCTGTCGTCGGCGTGGGTGGCACCCGGAGCCTTCCCGGACGCACTGCTCCACTGGAGCGACCAGGGCTGGCGGCTCACCGCGGCGGACGGCCCCGCCTTCGTGGGCCGCCGCCAGGAGCACCTGCACATGCGGGCGCGGGCTGTGGTCGCCCCGCAGGAAGAGCGAGTGGAGGGGGCCACCTGCGCCGGAGGGCTGGAACTGCGCATCGATCCTCGGCACGCCGTCCGCATCGAGGTACGGGGACCGCGCGTGCGCGCGGTCGCTCTGATCGGCGGGGCGAGCGTCTTCCTGGAGGAGACCGCCGCCACCCCGGAGACGGTGCTGGAACTGCGCGCCGAGCCGCACAGTGCCCCCACCGCCTTCGGGGTCGACATGGGACCCGACGAGATCGTGGCCGGAGTGTCCGGACCCGACGGTTTCGTCGAACTCGGCCGTCTCGACGGCCGGTACCTGTCGACCGAGGTCGCCGCGGGCATGACGGGCCGGATGATCGGGCTGGTGTGCTCGGAGGGCGAAACGCTGTTCCGGTCGTTCACCTACAGCGGCGCGGACGACCCGAAGGCGCTGTTCGACAACTGACCCCCGGCGGCTCACACCGGTCCGAACGGTCCGTGTACGGAATGACGTGACACCGTGTCATTGCCGGGCGAAGGAGACAGGGGGCGCAGGCGGACCGCATGCGCCCCGGTTTCTGCACGCTCTGCTCGTCCTGACGAACCTCGAGACCTTGTGTCGCGCGGTAACCGTGGCCCGCCGGGGTGAATCTGCCTCGTATCGTATCGAGGTGAGATGCCCGATCTGGAACGGGTCGGTGAGGTCTACGCCCGTACGTCTCGCCGGATCTGATCGGCCAGAGCATCGGCCGGTCTCTCTGATCAGCGGCCGATCTGGTGGTTTCCGCTCACCGCAACCGGACGGCCTTCTACCATCCGGTCCATGCTGGATCCCGGGCTGCTCGAACGGATCACCGCGCGTCGCGCGGAACCGGACGGCGTCATCTGAAGGCGATTCGGTCCCGGTGGCGGATCCTGCCACCGGGAAAGATCGCGGTGATCGTCCTGACCGTACTGGGGCCCCAGTAGTACTCGCCGACGAAACAACGGAGTAGCCCTGACTTGGCCCCTTGCTGTGGAGCCGGTGGCTCGTTGGGCTGAACGAGCGAATCCGGCGGCGAGAGGGACGGGCAGATGGCAACGCGGGTGTTCTCCGATGAGGAGTTGGGGGCCCTGCGTTCGTTCCCGGCGATCGGCAAGGACGAACTGATCCGCTACTTCACCCTCACCCCGGCGGATGAGGGGTTCTCGCGGAAGTTCGTGCGTCCCCAGACGGTTCTCGGCGCCGCGGTGCAGTTGTGCACGCTGCCGGCTGGGCTTTGGCCGGACGAAGTGCCATCGGCACCGTCGGCGGCGGCGGTGGGGCGGCTGGCCAGGCAGCTCGGCCTGCCGGTCGAGGTGTTGCGCGGCTACGTGGTGTCCCGGGAGCAGACGCGTACGGATCATCTGCGACAGGTGGCGAAGTATCTGGGGTGGCGGTCGGCGAAGTCGCTGGAGCTGAAGGACCTGGACGAGTTCCTGCTGGCCCGCGCCATGGAACACGATTCCCCGTCGCTGTTGTTCCGCCTGGGGTGCTAGGGATCGTATTGAGTTCCGATCAATGGGTGGCTCGGGTGAGGTCCTTGAGCCAGATCATCGAGGCGCGTAGGTGGAGGCCGGCGAGGTAGCTGTCGGGAGACTTGTCGTACCGGGTGGCGAGGCCACGCCAGGCCTTCATCTTGTTGATCAGCCGCTCGACGGTGTTCCTCTCCTTGTAGAACTCGGCGTCGAAGTCGACGGGCCTACCGCCCTGGGAGCCCTTCTTCCTGCGGTTGGCCAGCTGGTCCTTCTTCTCCGGGATGACCGCACGGATACGGCGTTTGCGCAGGTGGGCGCGGTTGGCACGGGAGGAATAGGCCTTGTCGCCCGCCACGGCGTTCGGCCGGGTGCGCGGACGGCCCACGGGCAGACGGACGCGCATCTGGTTCAGGACGGGGATGAACTGAGAACTGTCGGCGGCCTGCCCGGCGGTCAGGAGCAGCACCTGCGGGCGGCACCTGCGGTCGCCGGCGAGGTGGATCTTGCTGCTCTGCCCGCCCCGGGAGCGGCCCAGCGAAGCGGCCTTCAGCCGCAGCCGGTGCCGGCGCCGGACGCGGCGCCGCTCCTGTCGTCCGGGGTCGGTGTCGATGTCCTGTCCGGTTCGTCCGTTGTTGTCGCCCCCTTTGACCTGGCTTTTTCTTTGGCCGCGGCCTTCTCCAGCGCGGTGAGGACGTCTGGGCTCAGGTGCATGCCGGGCGCGTCCTGGTGGGCGCGCACGGTGGTGGAGTCGATACTGACCAGGGACAGGTCATCCTCGTCCCGCCGGGCCGCCTCCGCGATCAGCCCCTCCAGCAGGGCCTGGAAGACGCCCGCGTCGCGCCACTGCCTAACACGGTTGTGCACGGTGGGCCAGGCACCGAACTCAGCCGGCATCTCCCGCCACTGCCCACCGGTCCTGAACCGCCAGATCACCCCCTCGAACTGCTGCCGCAACCGCTCGGGATACGGAACGAACCGGCCGATCGGCGGATAGGACTCGATGAACTCCCATTCAGCGTCGCTCAGTTGCACCTGTGTCATGACACCAGGCCTACCGGCTCACGCCGTGCCGCGAGGTCGAATCCCGCAGATTGATCACAACTGGATACGGTCCCTGGCAAAAACTCAGTAATCACTCGTCCGGTCACAGGCCCAGGACCGTCGCCACCAGTTCGCTGCGGCTGCGGACACCGGTCTTCGCGAACACACTCTTCAGATGGTCCTGCACGGTCGCCGCGGTGATGTGCAGTTCCACGGCGATGGTCCGCGACGGCAGACCGGCGACGACTCGCGCCAGCACGTCCCGCTCGCGCGGTGTAAGCCCGTACGCGAGCAGCAGTATCTCGGCCACGTCGGCGGCCGGCGCCGGATGTACCGTCACGGCGATGGCCGCAGGGTGCGGGCCACCACTCAGCGGCGACGCCTGGACGGAGAGCCACCGGCCCGAGCGGCCGCGGATGCGTCCGTACGCCGGCAGCTCAGCGCCTCTTCCCCGTGCGGCCACCTCCAGGATCGCGGACGGCAGTTCCGCCTGCGACGGGCCCAGCTCGTCCCGCCAGAGTTTCGCGGCCAGGTTCTCCGAGAACAGCCGCAAGTCCTGGTCGAGCAGGAGCACTCCGGCCTCGGACGGGCCCGCAGTGGTGTCGTCGGGTGCCCGGTGGGCGGCCCGGCGCAGGGCCGCACCGACCGGGGCGGACAGCCGCCGCAGGACGCCGACGTCGGCCGGGGTGAAGTCGGGCCGCCGGCCGCCGCGGAAGAGGGCGACGACGCCCCAGCAGCGGCCGTCCACCACGAAGCCCGCCCGCAGCTCGTGCCGTGCGTCGATCATCGGCAGCACGGTCCGGTAGCGGTGGCTGGATTCCGGATCACCGCCGGTGGCCGCACCGAGCGTGCCCGCGGACACCGCGGAGCGGGCCAGCGCCGCGAACTTCAGGACGTCGTCCACCAAGTACTCGTTGTGCGCGGCGGCCGCGGCCGCCTCCGGTACGAGCCCGGCGCTGACTTGGTCGGCGGTCAGCAGCGTCATCGGGTCGATCGTGCTGAAGCAGTAGGAGTCGGCCGGGATGAGGCGTGTCAGCCGGCCGGCGATCCGGCGGCGCAGTATCCGGGAGTCGAGGTCGAGACGGCAGATCGCCTCGATGTCGCGCACGGTCTCGCGCCGGACCATCGGGGAACTCACCCTTGCCACGGTATCCCAGAAATGTGGGAGGGCCGCCCGACCTCCAGGCGCCTACCGTGGGTCCGAGAAACCCCAGGTCACCGGAGGTACATCGACATGTCCCCGTCCATGCTCAACGTCGGACTGGATCCAGCGCTGGTGGACGACGCGCCCTCGTCACGGGCGGCGTTCCCTGAAATCGACGCCGAGGCGGTCCGGGCCGGAATGGCCGCGGGCCGGGCTCGGCTCGAGGAGCTCGGCCTCAGTGTCGATGTCTGCCTGCTCGACTACGGCCGTACGGCCGAGGCGGTCTTTCGCGCCGCGTTGACCGCGAAGGACTACGACATCGTGCTGATCGGCGCCGGCGTCCGGCTGGACCCGGAGCTGACCCCGCTGTTGGAGGTGCTGGTCAACACCACCCACGAGCTGGCACCCGGCGCGAAACTCTGCTTCAACGTCAGCCCGACGACGGCTGTCGAAGCCGTTCAGCGGTGGTGGCCCGAACACAAGCCGCTGGTCTAGGCGCTCCATAGCACTCAAGAGACGATTCGATGAACGGGAGGCGGTCTTCCGCCATGTCTGCAAGAGCACTCGAGGACAAGGTCGCACTGGTCACCGGCGGCAGCCGGGGCATCGGCCGGGCGATCGCGGAGCGGCTCGCCCAGGACGGCGCCGCCGTCGGCGTCACCTACGCCCGCGACGAGACGGCGGCGAGCGAGACCGTCGAAAACATCCGCAAGAACGGAGGACGGGCCTTCGCACTCCAGGCGGGGCTGGGCGAACGCGGCGACGCGGCCCGCCTCTGGGCCGCCTTCGACGCCGCGGGCACGGAGCACGTGCCCGACGGGAAGCTCGACATCATCGTCAACAACGTCGGCATCGGGGATTTCGCATCCCTGGAGTCGTTGACCGAGGACGCCTTCGACAAGGTCTTCGCCGTGAACGTGCGTGCACCGTTCTTCGTCACGCAGCAGGGACTGCCGCGCCTGCGCGACGGGGGCCGGATCATCAACATCTCCAGCTCCGTGGCCCGCCTGGCCACGCCGGGAATGATCGCCTACGGCGCCACCAAGGGAGCCCTGGACAACTTCAGTCTCGCCCTCGCCAAGGAGCTGGGCCCCCGGGGCGTCACGGTCAACTCGGTGGCCCCCGGCACCGTCCTCACCGATGCCAGCGCGGCCACCCTGCTGGGCGATCCGCATGCCGAGGCGCAAGCGGCGTCTCTTGCCGCCCTCGGCCGGATCGGGCGGCCGGAAGACATGGCCGACATCGTGGCCTTCCTCGCCTCCGACGACGCACGCTGGGTAACCGGCCAGGTCATCGACGCAACGGGAGGCATGGCCCTCTGACGTGCTAAGGAGAGGAACACCGTCGAGCGGCTGATCAACAAGATGAAGGCCTGGCGTGGCATCGCCACCCGGTACGGCAAGTCTCCCGACAGCTACCTCGCCGGCCTCCACCTACGCGCCTCGATGAGCTGGCTCAAGGACCTCACCCGAGCCACCCATTGATCGGAACTCAATACGGTCCCCAGCACCTGCGCTCGGCGACGGTGATCCGGCCCGGCGTGGTCACGCTGCTGGAGAAGGTGGGCACCGCCCGCCAGGCCGCCGAGCAGCAGACCCACGCCCGTGTGGCCCATCTGCTCAGTCCTGAGCGGGCGGAGGCTCTGGACGGGCTGCTGGTCGTCGATGCGACGCTGAAGTCCTCGCGCCTGCACTGGCTGGTCGCCGGACCGGTGCGGGCGTCGCCCAACAGTGTGGGCGGCGAGGTCGAGAAGCTGAAGTTCCTGGGCGGCCTGGACACCGACACGCTCGATGTATCCGCGCTGCCCGCCGAACGTGGCCGTCACCTCGCTCAGATCGGCGTCCAACTCGGCGATTCGCTTCCGGAGACGGTCCATCTCCGGGCGTCACAGAAAGGGCGGCCGCGGCCAACTGCGGGGTAGCAGGATCATCGGCCGTAGAAACAACGGATATCCCTGACCGGCGGCGTTGGGACATGGGGGTGAGCAAGAGTCTCGCTGGCTGACGTAGAGACGGAACGTTTGGCACATCGTTCTGACATCAGCTTCTGACTCGCGCTGGCCTGCGGATATTCGGCCGCGGTACGCCACCGACAGTCTGTGTCAGAACCCTGCTTCTGACACAGACTGTCCACCTTGGACCACGGCGGCCGGCTTGCGGCGTCGACCAGCAGCTTCCAGACGATTTCACCCGTCGAGGAAACGCAATAGCTGGGCGGTGACGAACTGGGGGTTCTCCTCGACGAGCCAGTGCCCGGCGTTCGGCACGTCCACCGCCCGCACGATGTTGGTCATGCGCGGAGCCACTGTGCCCTGGACCGCGTTGAGCTGCCCTTGGGCGGTCATGAGCAGGGTCGGGACACGTATCGGTGCTGCTGCCACGGTGTCGCGGACGTCTTTGTCGAGGGCGCGGTAGAGCTCGAAGCCGCCCGACAGGACCTTGGGCCGGCTGTAGGTTCGTGCGTACTCGTTGATCTCGGTGATGGTGAACGGGGACCGGTCAGAGGTGCCACCGAACGCCGTGCCACCGAACGAGACCTGGGGATAGAAGAGTGCCAGGTACTCGCGGACATCGTCGCCGACGACCGCCTCGGGGACCCGTCGCTGGGAGTGGAAGGCGATGTGCCAGCTCAGTGAGCGGTAGGTGGGCGCATCGATCGCGGGCCCAGGCAGCGGCAGGTCGAGGTAGCCGAGGCGTGCGGTGTCGTCGGGGAATTGGCTGGCGTACTGGAATGCCACTGCGGCGCCGAAATCGTGCCCGATGACACGGGCGTCCCTCACCCCGAGATGATCGGCGATCAGCGTGTGCACATACCGCGCCAGCGTGGCTTTGTCGTAGCCGGTCGGTGAGCCGGTGCTGTCACCCAGTCCGGGAAGGTCAACGGCGTAGACGGTGTGGTGCTTGGCGAGTTCCGGCATGATCGGCCACCAGCCGTACCAGGTCTGTGGCCAACCGTGTATCAGCACGACTGGCGTGCCGCTGCCGCCGGTCACGTAGTGCATACGGACGCCGTCTACGTCGGCGAACTCGTGGCGGAAGGTGTTCTCGAACCGGGGATCGTCCTGGGTGGCGGCGGCGTAGACGGGAACGTCGTCGCCGGCTGTCGGCGTGGAACAGGCTGCGATGCCGATCGTGAGCAGGAGGCTGAGCATGACGGTTGCCACCGTGTGCGCGGATCGGAGGAAGCGGCGCGGTAACGGCCGTGGTGCTGTGATCATGTGTTCCCGTCCTGGAGAAGGTGGTCAGCGGCCGGTCGTGCCGTCGATGAGTTCGCGGAGGATGTCCGCGTGGCCCGCGTGTCGGCCGGTCTCCTCGATCATGTGAGTGAGTGCCCAGCGGATGCTGGGAGCGGGGCGGTCCGGGCGCGGTCGGGGGACCGGTGCGCCGAGATCGGCGCACCCGTCGAGAACGTCGTTCGCGCGCTTGACCGCGTCTCGGTAGCGGGCGACGACATCGGCCACGCTGTCCGCCGGTGCGGCTTGGAACGTCGCCTGCCAGTCGGTGACGTCGTCCCCGAGGAACATCGAGCGCTCGACGAAAGTCAGGTGGTTGAGCAGGCCGAGCAGGTTCGTGCCCGATGGCACTGCGGCTGTTCGCACCTGCGGTTCATGGGCACCGTCGACCTTCGCGGCGATCGAGGTCCGGAGGTAGTTGAGGAATCCGCGCAGGACCTCGGTCTCGTTGCTTCCGGTCCGGGGCGGCGGGGTGTCGCGGCGGCGGTTGCGGCGGGTGGTGCTGGGCATCGTGGTCTCCCTTCCTCTGTCGGGGGCGGGCGCCGGCCGCCGTGTCAGGCGGTGCGGCGGATGAGGAGGACGTGGTCGGTGACCTCAGCGGTGCGCCCGTCTGGTCCGGTTGCGATCCGGCGGGGTGCGTTGGCTCGCTCGACCGTCCATGTCTCCGGGGCCAGGCCGATACCCGCGGCGACTTCCCGCGGGCTCGGGTAGCGGATGTCTTGATCTTGGTTCCACGACCACGGCGCGGCCGAGCCGTGGTCGACGACCAGCAGCCGCCCGCCCGGGCGCAGCGCGTGCGCGGCCGAGCGCAGTACGGTTGCCCGGTCCAGGTCAAAGGGGGTGTGCAGGTAGTGGGCACAGACCAGGTCGAATCCGCTGGGAGGGAAAGACTTGTGCAAGTCGGCCCGCACGGTGGTGACGCGGTCACCCAGGCCGTGTGAGCGGGCGAGGGCGGCGAGCCGCTCGACCGCCACGGCCGAGATGTCGGCGGCGGTGACCTGCCACCCCTGGCCGGCGAGCCACAGCGCGTCGCCGCCGTCGCCGCATCCGAGGTCCAACGCGTCACCGGGCGGCAGGCCCGTCACCGTCTCGGTGAGGCGAGCATTCGGCTGCGGGTTGCTGGCCGCCGGTCGGGCCGCGTAGACGCCGTCCCAGAAGGCGACCGCTTCGGTGGTGCTCATCAAGGCTCCTTGTGCCGGTAGGCGCTCAGTCTTGCCAGGCGCACCACGACTTGGCGCGAAATCTTGCGGTAATGGCAAGATGGCCTGATGGATCGCAAGACGGACGACGACGTGCTGGACGCGGTGGGGCCGCGCCTTCGTGCGCTGCGTCGTGACCGCGGCATCACCCTCGCCGACCTCGCGGCGAAGACCGGCGTGTCGGAGAGCAGCCTGTCCCGGCTGGAGAGTGGGCAGCGTCGGCCGAGCCTGGAACTGCTGCTGTCGCTGGCCCGTATCTACGACGTTCCGCTGGACGACCTCGTCGGCGCCCCGCGCACCGGCGACCCCCGGATCCACCTCAAGCCGATCAGGCGGTTCGGAATGACCTTCGTGCCCCTGTCACGGCAACCGGGCGGGGTGCACGCGTTCAAGATGATCATCCCCGCCCAGCCGGAACCACTCGAACCGACCCCGCAGACCCACGAAGGCTTCGAATGGCTCTACGTGCTCAACGGACGCCTGCGGCTCGTGATCGGCGACCGCGACCTGACGCTGCCGCCCGGTGAGGCGGCCGAGTTCGACACGTCCATGCCCCACTGGCTGGGCAGTGCCGACGGCGGCGTGGTTGAACTTCTCATCCTGTTCGGCCTGCAAGGGATGCGTGCGCACATACGCACCGGCCCTCATCGGTCGTCTCAGGCCCGGAGTCGGCGGTGAACTCGGGGTGCCGGTAAGAATGCTGTCACCAGCCGCAAACGGCGAGGGTCACGTCCTACGACGTGCGGCGGGGTCGCGTTCGGCGACGTGTCGGGCGACCGAGTCGACGCCGGGGGCGGGCGTACCGCTCCAGGGAGCGGACGGATGCGTGGCCGGAGCGTGCCAGCAGCATCGGGGTGGAGGTGCCGTCTTCCGCGTCGTGCGTCAGGGCACTGTGACGGAGCCGGTGAAGCGTCCAGCCGTCGAGATCCTCGATGTCGTCGGATGAGGCGAGGGGGTTGGCCGGCAGCCGGGTGTTCTCCTCGAAGACCTCCTCAGCGCGACGGTAGGAGAGCCGGGCCCGGCCGGTCTCGGGGCACACGTCGAGCGTCGGTGTTCCGGCGAGGGCCTGGCGGTCGGTGAGGAACAGCGGGCCGCGGGTACGGCGGGCGATGAGGCGGGGCAGGATCTGGGCGGTGCCGGACTGCCCGTGAGTCCACTCCGTCGCCCCGCCCTCGGCAGTGATTTTCCCTCGCTTGTCCTGCGAGTACAGGTCTTCGACGTTCAGGCACAGCACCTCGTCGGCCCGTGCGGCGGACTCGTAGAGCGTCTTCCACTGCGTCTTCTCCCGTAGGGCGACGTCCAGGCGCCACGGGGCGGCGATCTGGTTCTCGGTCAGGGCCTTGGCGCGGTCCGGCGGCGCCGGCCGCCGCTCGATGCCGATCGTCGGGTCGCCGTCGATCCAGCCCTGGCGCTGCCACCATCCGACCGCCTTGCGGGCGATGGACAGTTCCCGGTTGACGGTGTCGGCGTCCATCTCGTCCGCCCGTGCCGCCGCCGGCTCGGCCAGAGCCTCCGGCAGCGCCGGGTCGTCGATCGCGGTGACGGGGAAGACGGGCGGCTTCGCGCCCCGGCGGGCGGGTCCGGTCGGCGCCGGTTCCCCGGCGAGCATCCACCCCCACGTCGTCAGCGAGATCCGGTAGACCGCGCGGAGGACTTCGCGATCCCGGCGCCGGTGAGGTATCGCTCGACCGCCGCGGTGTACGACGCGGGCGGGGCGGACAGGGGCACCACCTGGGCGCGCGGCACACGCAGCACGCCCCCGCTCCCGAGTTCGGTCACCGGTTCGCTCGCCACGTCCGTCCCGCCCCTCCGGTCCTGCCGCAGTAAATGCGTACACCTCGCCTGCGGCGGTCGGAGAGTCCGCCGCAGGTCGCGAAGATCACGGTGACATGCATCTGTCGGCCGGGTCGTCGTTCGCGTCGGCCCCGTGCCCGCCTGGTGGTCGGCTCAGACCGGGAGCGGCAGACCGGCGGCGTGGAAGAGCCGGTCACGGGAGGCCGCGGCCTCGTCGAAGACGGCGTCGCCTCCCTTCAGTACGCCGTTCTCCTTGAGGATGGCACCGGCCACCACGACCAGGTCGACATTGCCGGCGTGGCCGCCCGCGACGATCGTGGCCGCGACGTCCGTGGCGGGCAGCATGTTGGCGTGATCGAGGCGGATCATGATCAGGTCTGCCTCCTTGCCCGGGGTCAGGCTGCCGGTGCGGTCGTCGATCCCCGCGGCCCGTGCGCCCTCGATGGTCGCGAAGGACAGCAGGTCGGCGGCGTTGAACGTGGGCAGGCCGGGAACACGGTCCATGGGCCCGGCCGCACCGGCGAGGATCAGCTGCTGGTAGGCGAGGGTCGCCCGCATGACGCCGAACATGTCACCGCTTACGATCGTCTCGGTGTCCACGCTGAGGCTCGGGCGGACACCGGCGGCCAGCAGCCGGTTGGTGGCGGGCTGGCCCAGGCCCGGCATGAAGACCTCGAGGGCGCCGGCCACGGACGCGGTGGCGCCGCGTGCGGCCAGCATTCTCAGCTCCTCGTCCGTCGACGTGCACAGGTGGATGAACGTCATGTCGGAGGCGAGCAGCCCGGCCTCCTCCAGTTGCCGTACGGCCTGCTGCTTGGCCCCCCACTCGCCGAGGCCCACGTGCATGCTGATGCGCAGGCCCAGTTCACGGGCGAGCCGGATGTCACGCTCGGACACATCGGGGGTGGACAGCTCCGGTCCGCGGAGCATTGCGTTGAGGGTCACCCGCGCCGAGTCGTCGGAGAGCACCTCGTTGCGGATGCGCCGAATGTCGTCGGGGTGGGTGCGGGAGCTGCCGAACTGCCACTGTTCGGCCTCCGTCGACGGCCAGCCGTGGTCGAAGACGGCACGGATGCCCGACTCCCAGTGCGCGGTGATCGCCGCGTCCGAGTGCTCGGGGCTGTTGCTGATGTGCGATTCGTCCCGAACGGTCGTCACCCCGGAGTCGAGGGACATCAGGTCCGCCGCCAGGTTGCCGATGTGTACGTCCCGGGGGTCGAAGTACTGTCCGAGGCCGATTTGCACCTGGCTGCGGTACTCCTGGTAAGTCCAGGCGGGGCCGAGATTGCGCAGCGCTCCCTGCCAGTTGTGGCGGTGGGTATCGATGAAACCGGGCAGCACGGCGTTCCCTGTGCCGTCGATGACCCTGGCCCGGTCGTCGGACAGGTCCCGGCCGGCCTTGAGGATCCTGCCGTGGGCGATGAGGATGTCGCCCACGAAGTTACCGAGCTGATCGTCCTGCGTCATCAGGTATGCGCCCTTGATCAGGATGCGTTCGTTGTTCTGCGGCTGGTTCTGGGACACCTGTGGTTCCTTTCGTGCCGTGGGCGGCACTGTGTTGCTTCTCCATCGAGAGAGGGGTGGTGGTCGGGTCCGCGTCCGGTCGGGGCGCGGACGTGGATCACTTCGCGGTGGTGTCACGAGGGCGTCGGGAGGCAATCCAGACGGCGCCAAACGTGAGCAACGCACCGAGGACGGTGAGGACGGAGGGGGACCGACCGCCCGAAGGGGCCAGGAAGTCCAGGGCGATCGAACTGGCGAGCTGCCCCGCGATAGAGGCCATGCTCAGCAACAGGACACCGATCCGGCGCACCAGGAACGCCGAGGCGCCGATGAACACCACGCCGCACAGACCACCGAGGTAGACCCACAAGCTGGTGGGCAGCGGGTCCCCCGCGGTCCCCTGCACGAGTGTTTTCACCCCCCAGGCCGCGGCGAGGAACACCGCACCGACAAGGAAGTTGAGCCAGGTCGCTGCGATCGGCGAGCCCGACGCGGCCGTCGTCGCTCCGTTGAGTGCCTGTTGCACACCGAGGAGGAAGCCGGCGGCGAGGGCGGCGAGGGCCGGCAGGATGATCGTGGCCGGCGCGAGGGTGTCGGCGAAACGGGGCAGGGCGGACACGACTGCGGCCACCAGGATGACGGCCGCTCCCGTGAGCCGGGCGGCGCCCGGGCGCTGCCGCAGGCCGCCGCCGATACCCCGGCTGTCCACGATCAGACCGCCGAAGGTCTGACCGGCGATGGCCGACACGGTGAACACGGCGACTCCAGTGACCAGCGCGGCGGTGGACTGGGCCAGGGCGAACGTGCCGCCGAGCACACCGGCCAGCAGGTACCGGCGGGGGAGCCGGCCATCCCGTGAAGCGCCGGCCAGGCGGCGCAGCGCGCCGCGCAGCCCGGGGGAGAAGAGCGCGAGGAGGGACAACAGGACGAGTCCGCCCGAAAAACTGATCGCCGCCGCGGCGATGCCGTCGTCGAGGCGATGACTCAGCTCGCCGTTCAGACGGGCCTGTACCGGCACCACCATGCCGGCTGCGATGGCTGCCGCGACGGCCAGCGAGCCGCCGCGAGGCACGGATGGGCGGGACTGTTCCGCCGACTGGGGACCGGGCCCAGCGGGACGGCGATGACCTGACCCGGTGGGAGCGGGGGGAGTACTCATGTCGAAGTTCCTCAAGAAGGGTTGCGGCCGGGCAGGGCCCGGTCGGCCCGGCCGCCGACGGCCGGTCGGGTCCCGCCTGCGGCGGGACCCGGGGCGCGGGCCTTTCTCAGAAGTCAGTACGCGCGATGTCGTCGAGGACCGACGGTCCCGTGGGGGTCCACCCCAGGACACGCCGGGCCGTGTCGCCCGAAGCCTGCTGGTCGAGGAGAAGGGCCTCACCGAGCAGGCCGAGCCGGTCGAGCGTCTGCACGACGGGTTCGGGCTCGACGCGTCCGGCCAGGCCGACGGAGCGGCTCACCGCTTCGGTGATCTCCCGTACCGTCGGGTTCGTACCGCTGGCACCGATGAAGTACGAACCGGCCGGGGCCTTCTCCAGCGCGAGCACGTAAAGCTCGGCCAGGTCGTCCACGTGCACGGTGCTCCAGTGCTGGTCACCGGAACCGATCATGGTGAGCGCCGGGGTGTTTCCGGCGGTCCGAGGACCGGCGGCGACGAGGTTCAGCAGACCGCCGCCGTGGCCGTACACCACTGCCGGTGCGATGACCGAGGTCCGGACGCTCTGCGCGTCGCGCACGAGCTTGCCGAGCGGCGCCCGCCAGGCGGTCAGCCGCGGGGCGTTCATTCCGGACGACTCGGTGATCGCCGAACCGCTGCCGTGCAGCCACACGCCGGTGGTGTGCACGAACGGCCGGTCCGTGTTCCGCAGCGCGTGCAGGAAGCTGGTGACGGCCACCTCGTCGACGGACGCGCTGGTCTCGTCGCCCGGCGACGCCAGGTGGATCACGCCGTCGCTCGCAGCCGCGAGTTCCTCCAGGGCGTGGCCGTCTGCCAGGTCGGCAACCGCAGGCTCGGCGCCCTTGGCCCGCACCAGCTCGGCCTTCTCGGCCGAGCGGACCAGGGCAGTGACCTGGTGGCCGCCGGAGATGAGCCGATCGAGCACCGCGGCTCCGATGTAGCCGGTGCCGCCGGTGAGCAGTACGCGCATGGTCATCCTCTTTCGCTGACGTCTCCAGGTCCGGGCGTTGGCCCGCACGACAACAGTCGCCCTGCCCGGCTATCGTGTCCAACGAATGTTTTCTAATATTCGATCGGATCTACCGATGAATGAGGTGAGTGTGGACCAGAAGCGGCTGGAGTACTTCATCGCCGTCGCCGAGGAGCTGAACTTCACGCGGGCGGCCCAGCGGCTGCACGTCACTCAGTCCACGCTCTCGGCCGGCATCAAGGCCCTGGAGCACGAACTCCGGACCGAACTGCTCCTCCGCTCCACGCGGTCGGTCAGGCTGACGGAGGCCGGCTCGGTGTTCCTCCCCGAGGCGCGGACCGCGATCGAGGTACTCGACCGGGCCCGGGCGGCAGTGGAGCCGCTCTCCACGGGGCTGCGCGGCAGCCTCACCGTTGGCGTCCTCAGCGGGCTGACGGTGATCGACGTACCCGCGCTGGCCGGTGCGTTCCACCGCCGTCATCCCGAGGTCCGGTTGCGTACCGAGACCTCCCAACGGGGAACCTCCGGGCTGATCGAGCGGATCAAGGAGAGCCACGTCGACGTGGCCTTCGTAGGAGCCGACATCAAGGACGAACACCTCAGATCGAGGGCCATCAAGAGGTACGAGGTCCAGCTGCTGGTCCCCGCCGATCACCCACTGGCCCGCCGGAAGCGTGTGCGGCTCAGAGACATCGCCGGGGAATCCTTCGTCGACATGCCCGCCGGCTTCGGGCAACGCCAGATCGCGGACGACGCGTTCACGAAGGAGGAGCTGTCCCGGCGGGTCCTCATCGAGGTCTCGGACATCACCACGATCGCGGACTACGTGGCGCACGGCTTGGGCGTGGCGCTGTTGCCCCCGGACTTCGCCGCGGCGGCCGGGGACGCCGTTTGTACCGTCCCCCTCGCGGATGCCCGACTGGCCTGGACGCTCAGCGTGGTCGCCTCCGCGACGCGTCCGCCGACGCGGGCGCTGCATGCCTTCCTCGACCTGATCCCACACCACATCCGGCGCGACCGCGTGTTCTGAACGGACATCCGCGGCCGTGTCCGGATCACTTCCCGAGATCCACCGGGCTCGCGTGGGCGGGGTACTTGCGTTCCTGTCCCGTCCGGCGGAGCTTGCTGCTTCTCCTCGTACCAGTCCAGGGCGTTCTTCTTGAACTCGCGGTGCGGTGGTGTCACCACGCGCCCGCCTGTCTGGACTCCCAGACCCTGGTAGCCGGCATCCGCGAGCGCCAGCGCAAAGCGCACTCCTCGCGGCGTATCCGCGTCGAGCACGGCATTGCGCACCTGAAGAACTGGCGGGCGCCGGCCCGCCGCCTAGGCCGCCGCGAGCACATGAGCGACACCGTGCAAGCCGTCGCCGGTCTGCTGTCCCATCAGCAGACCGCGGACCGGATCCCGGCACGGCAGGTGTGAACACCAGGGCCCCGCTGAGGTCCTCGGCGTCTCACCGCCAACCGTGCACCAGCTCGTTAGGGAGCAAGCAAGCTGATTCGATCGCTCACGGGTGAGAAGAGCTGATGCAGACCCTCGGAACCCAGCTCCCTCTCAGCCGGCCTGCCAGGATGTGCATTACACGGAATTTCGGGGCCTCTCGACGAGGTTGTCGAGCGCCGCGTTCATACCCGCTCCCGCCCAGCCGCGGATTACCGGAGAGCGGCTCTCGCCGGTCAGGAAGGGAATCAGAGATTTCTCGATCTGCCGGAATTCGCCATCTCGATTCGCTGTCGTGAGTGCGTGCGACGTGCTGGATGGGGCTCGCGTACGTGCAGACGGCGCCGAAGCGGAACTGAGTCTTCCCTTTATCGCCGTCGGCTTTTTGAAGTGGCCCCGAGGGTACAGTGCAGGACAGGACCAAAAGGGCGGGGATCATGATGCACCCGCACCAGGCACCTGTCATTTTCCTGTCGATCTCAACGGCACGGTACGGCATGCGAGATTTCGATGTTCCACTTGGAGTCGATCTTCGAAGCAAGCGCTATTGATGGAGAAGTGCGGGCCCCCTGCTGTCGGACAAAATGCGAGCCCTACGGAGGTGTACGGTGCCCAGCCATCAGCTGAAGCGGCTCGTCGACGCCTTCTTCCGCAGCAGCCCGGAAACGACCGGCGCGTTGCGGGAGCGAATGGAATGGCTGACCGGCTCGTGAGTCGGGCGGAGGTTCCTGGGCGTGAGCATGAATGCGGGCAACTGGATGATCTGCTCGACGCTGTTCGCGGTGGTGAGAGCCGCGTGCTGGTCCTCAAGGGCGAGGCGGGGGTGGGGGAGACCAGATTACTTGAGTACGTGGTCGCTCGTGCACGAGGCTTCCAGACGACTCGTGTCAAGGGTGTCCGGTCGGAGACAGAACTTTCCTACGCTGGGTTGCACCAGTTGTGTGTGCCCATGATGAACGGCCTGAGCGGCCTTCCGCCAGCGCGGCGCGACGCTGTCAGTGGGGCCTTGGGACTGGGGTCACGCCGTGCTCCCGACGGTTTTCTCGTGGCCCTCGGTGTCCTCGGCCTGTTGTCCGGGGCCGCTCGGGACCGGCCCCTGCTGTGCGTCGTGGACGACGCCCAGTGGCTGGACCGCGCCTCTACGCAGGCCCTGGCCTTCACGGCGCGGCGCCTGCTCGCCAAGTCGGTGGCCCTCGTTCTCGCGGTCCGGGTGTCGGAGGACGCACCGCACGGAGCCACAGAGCTCGCCGGCCTGCCGGAGCTGCCGGTAGGAGGACTGTCCCGGCGTGAGGCCGAGGCCCTGCTGCGTTCCACGCTGCTGGGCCCGTGGGACAAGCAGGTCCTCGACCGCATCCTCGCCGAGACCCGCGGTAACCCGCTCGCGCTCCTGGAACTCCCGACGGCGTCGACACCAGTGGCCCTGGCCGGTGGCTTCGGCCTCCCCAGCGCTTATCCCGTCGTGGAGCACGTCCGCGAGTCCTGTCTGCGGAGAATCGCGGGACTACCGAAAGAGACGCGTGACTTCCTGCTGGCCGCAGCGGTGGATCCGACCGGTGAACCGACACTGCTGTGGCGCGTGGCGGAGAGGCTGGGCGTTGACATCGATGATGCCGCGGACGCCGCGGCAGCCGGCCTCCTCCGCATCGGCGATCGAGTGGGGTTCCTCCATCCCACGATGCGCTCCGCCGTCTACTGCGCGGCCTCGCCCGAGGAACGGCGCAACATGCACCGCACGCTGGCGGACGCGACCGCCCCTGCGGCGGACCCCGATCGCCGCGCCTGGCATGCGGCGCACGGCGCGTCCGGCCCCGACGAGTCCCTCGCAGCGGCACTCGAACGCTCGGCCGGGCGGGCATGGGCACGCGACGGGGTCGCTGCGACGGCCGCGTTCATGGCACGTGCGGTGGAACTGACACCCGAGCCCGCCCTCCGCCAGGGGCGGGGACTGGCTGCTGCTCGCGCGGCGCATGAGGCGGGCAGCCCCGCTCTCGCTCTGCGGCTGCTGTCCCTCGTCGAGACAGGTCCCCTCGATGAACGTCGCCGCGGTGAAGTGGCCCTGGCGCGTGCCCGGATCGCGTTCACCTCCAACCACGGCAGTGAGGCTCCAGGCCGGTTACTCGAAGCCGCCGGTCAGCTCCTCGCCGCCCACGACATCACAGGTGCCCGGGAGACATACCTGGAGGTCGTCACCGCGACGATCTTCGCCGGCCCCCAGGCGTACGCCGACGGCCAGTACCAAGCAGCCAGGGCGGCGCGCGCGACGCCGACCTCTCAACCACCCCGCCCGACCGACCTCTTGCTCGACGCCCTGGCAACGCGCATCATCGACGGCCATACGGCCGCAGTGCCCGGTCTACGAGTAGCCTTGAGCGCCTTCAGTGAGCCGAGCCTCCCCCCGGACGACGGGCTGCGCTGGCTCTGGCTGAACTGCGTGACCGCCATGGGCCTGTGGGACCACGAGACCATGTCCCTGCTCGCCACCCGGCATCTCAAGCTCGCGCGGGATGCCGGACAGGCCATGGCACTGCCATACGCGTTGACCATGCGGTGTGTGGTGCACGTCCTCGACGGCGAACTCACGCAGGGCGCGGCGCGGGCGGAAGAGGCACAGACGGTCGCCGAGGCCATCGGTACTGCTGCCCCCGTCTACGGAGCACTCTTCGTCGCGGCCTGGAGAGGACGGGAAGCGGATTGCAGGGACCTGGGCACAGTCGCCGACACCGGGGCCAGACAGCGGGGAGAAGGCACCGGACCGGTCGTGAGCCGGTGGGCGCGGGCGCTGCTGTACAACAGCCTGGGACGGTATGCCGAGGCGGCCGAGGCGGCGGAGGCGGCCGCCCGGGACTACAGCCAGCTGGAGATGGGTGTCCCGGTGTGGTCCCTGGTCGAATACATCGAGGCGGCCGCCCGGTCCGGGACACCCGGAAAGGCCGCTGACGCACTCGGCCGTTTGACCGAGTCGACTCGGGCGAGCGGAACGGACTGGGCCATGGGCATCGAGGCCCGTTCGTGTGCTTTTCTGAGCGAGGGAGACGAGGCCGAAGCCCACTGCCTGCGCGCGATCGACGCCCTCGGCCGCACCGGCATTCGCGGCGAGTCGGCCCGCGCCCACCTCGTCTACGGCGAGTGGCTGCGCCGGAACGGACGCCGCCGTACCGCGATCGAGCAACTGCGCGCGGCCCACGATCTCTTCGTGGCCATGGATATGCGGGGCTTCGCCCAGCGAGCCGTGCGTGAGCTGGCAGCCACCGGCGAAACCATCAAGTCACACGGGGGCCGGACCGACACCGGCCTGACACCCAAGGAGACCCGGATCGTCAGACTGGTGCGTGAAGGCCTCACCAACCCTGAGATCGGCGCGCACCTCTCCATCAGCGCACGTACCGTCGAATGGCACCTGCGGAAAATCTTCGGGAAGCTCGGCATCACCTCGCGCAAGCAACTGCGGGCCCGTGCAGGCACGCACTGAGTGTTCCCTGGCCTCGATCTCGCACAGTGGCCCGCCGGTACGTCCGGCGGGCCACTCGCCTGCGGGGCGACCGATGAGGTGCCTCGCTGCTTGCGAGGGCACGAACCGGCCGGGTCCGCGAGGGACGTCCGGCGGCCGCTCAGCGGGCGGATTCAACAAGCCCGGTCATCCGCGGGCCGTGTCGGCAGCTCGCGGCACCACGTGCGGCCAAAGCGGTGGCTGCCACCGCGAGACGGCGGCCGGCCCCGCCCCGTGGGCACCATCGGCTGTGCACCAGGACGTGCCCGGCGCGGCGAGGATCCGGTTCCGCACGTGCCCCGGGGATTCGACCAGTGTTCCTCCCGGGTGCGACCGGGGTCACAGCCCGGGGATAGTCGTCCCCGTCCCACAATGCCAGGGGGCCCTGACTCCTGGCGAAGGTTGTCGTTGATGCTTGAAGTCGACGGAGGAGGCATGCACGTCTCGCTCCGGGCGTGCCACTTGTCGGACTGCCCCACGGACTCGCGTGCGTGGCAGCACGAGAACACTCTCCCGTGGGGTGTGTGACTCTCGGGCGTCTCCGCCAAGCGCCTTCAGATGCCGGCCGAGCGATGCGAGCACGACCCGCAGAAGCGAAGGCGTGCAGCCTTCGGAGCATCGGTACCCGCATCGTGCGGTGTCGTACGCGGTGGGGAAGTCGCCGGAGAGACGGGCGAGGTGGGCCGGTCCGCGGCGGGCGGCGGGGGCGAGGCGGCCGCCGCCGGCGGCGACGAGTTGCATTCCGCGCCGGGAGGCGGCGGAGTCGCGGTGGGCCTTGGCCCAGCTTGTGTTACAGGCATGGTGTCCCGATCTTGTCCCGGGCCCGGCGGGCGGCATAGCGGAAGGAGTTCTCGCGGTGAACACAGCGTCCCTGACGTCGTCCTCGCCGCGTGGGCTGGGCACACCAACGCTTCGTTCATGAAGCGCATGTACGTCACCGTCGACGTCGAGGACATGAGGGCCGCGGCGGAGGCGTGGGACGGCTTCCATGGGGAGTGATCGAAGGGTCCCTGTGTGTGCGTGAGAGACGATCTCCCCGGAGATCGCTCCTAGGGGGTCTGACCTGCGGAACCTGTCGCGACGTAGAACTGTGGACGGATTCTGCTGGCGATTCGTGCAGGCCGGCGCCGAGGGGGGAACTGGGGGAGCCTACGAGAACCCCCTCCGGCCCGGCGTCCCCCTGCGCGCGGTGAGTGAATGGGTGGCCGACGCACCGCCTGACCCGCTTCCCCCTTCCCCCGGTGCGGCCGTCTCCGCTCCACACCCCTTCGCTTTCGCGTGCCTGCGTGGTAGCACCGTGGTCCGGTGACGGGCGCCCGGCGAATTGACGGCGTCCCGGAGGGCCGCGCGGGCCGGCGGCCCAGATCCATATCCGGGTGTCGAAGTCCTGACCGGAGTGGGCGCTTCGGGATGCGCGACGAATGGATCGCCTTACGTTGTCGTCACCTCCGTGAAGGCGATATGGGTGATATCCGCCGTAAGCTCTCTTTTAGTTCCTCTGCGCTACCCAACGCACCGAAATGCAACCGCCGGTTGATCCCCGGCGCCATCACGAGGGACACTATCCGGCGGTTGCGTGTCCCCGGCCGAGTGGCGCTCGCTTCGGTATCCTCCCGTGCAGGTCATCCGAGGTCATTCACCCAGAGATTACTGGGCAGTTGACCTCACGTTTTCGTGGTAGCGTCCTTGTTCGGAGGGACAGTGCAACCTGAAAGGGAAATCGTGAACACGGAGAAGATCGCCGCTCGCCGCCTCTCGCTGGAAGAGGTGACGAAGCTCGGCGTGAAGGACAAGCTCTTCGTTTCCGCCGACACGGCAGAACTCAAGCTTCCCGACTGCTATGTCCCTGCTTTTCTGACCAAGTCCGGTGAGGATTTCGAGGGCGGCTCGGTAACGGCGCGAACCGTATTCCAGGAAGAAGTGTCCTGCCTTCCGGACGACGAGAACGACGCCGGGATCTACGTGGCCGACGAGAACGGCCCGGTGACCATCGAGGTCCTCCAGTCCGCCGGTGTCGTGCTGGACCTGGCGCTTTTCGTCCCTGGTGGGGACAAGGGGGCCCTCTCGGCCCTCTACGCCGCGGCCCGGCAGGCGTTCGGCGCCGACGTCGTGCAGATCTGGCGCCAGGGCCTCAAAGAGGTTCCCGATGTGAAGGTCGACATCTTCGAGGAGCAGATTCCCCGGGGGCGCAAGGCGACCGACAGTCCCAAGCGTGACCGTCGCGCGATCGACACCTACCCCACCCGTGCGGACTTCATCGAGTTCTCCGCGGGGTGGAAGCCGGTCGTCGAGATTCACCGGCCGATTGTCGACGACACCCCGACCATCTGAGGCCGCGTAATCTCCCGGTCCCGGCCTGAGGGAACGCGGAGAACGCATGCGCCGGGCCGCTCGGACTGATGCGCGAGTTGTCGCCCGAGGGGTGAAGGTCGGAACAGGACGACGAGGCCCGGTTCTCGCGTGCGCATTGTCTGGCCTCGCACTGTCGTGACGGTCCGCCGACGGAGTCGGTGGACCGTTTTCGTGCCGTGGACGTCACGGTCCGCTGACTGGTAGACGGTCATCCCGGGCTCGGCGGGCAGTTCCTGGGACTCGACGTCCAAGCCGAGTCGGCCCGCTGTCGGATGGCGTACACGCGTGCGGCCGCACCGGTGCGGCCGCACGGCCCGAGATGCCCACCGCCGCGACATCTCTGGCCGCCTCCGGGTCCGGGCAGACGAACCGCGCTGTGTTCGTGGGCCGTCGCGGGTCGGCCGGCACCGGATCTTCGACCCGGCGGTGCCGCCGTAAGCGGGCAGGATCGCCTGCCCGGGTGGGATGCGGGCGCGACGCGAGCCTGCCGTCGCGGAGGTGGGCGAGAGCGAGAAGGGCCTGTCGGCCCCCGCGCAGGCGCCGCCGGCGGGGGCCGAGCCTTCGGCGGCGCTGACGGAGTTCGGCGGACAGGGAGCGCGGGGCGGAACGGCCTCGGGTCAGTGCCCGACCCGCAGCCAGTCCGTCACCGGGCCGGGGTTCACGCGGTCCGCGGGGGTGACCCAGAACGCCTTGCCCAGCACAGCGTCGAACTGGGCGCCTGTCCGGCCGTCCCCGGAGGAGCGGCCGGTCAGCCGGCGGCCGATCCACGGCAGCAGGTGCATCCGGGCGAACCGCAGGTCGGCGCTCCGCCGCAGCATCCAGCCGGGAGGCGGCGTCGTCGGTACCGGCGTGCGCCACTCGGGGTCCTCGGCCTCGTACCCGAGCGTCTGCCACACCGCCTCGGCGACCCTGCGGTGTCCCTCGGCGGTCAGATGCAGCCGGTCCACGTCCCACAGCCGCGGGTCGGCCAGCGAGGGCGCCCCGTACAGGTCGACGACCACGGCACCGTGCCGGGCGGCGAGGTCGTCGACGACGGTGAAGAGCGCCTCCATGCGCGGGCGGAACCGTTCCAGGACCGGGCCCTGGCGGCCGGGGCTGCGCATCAGCACGAGCTGCTTGCAGTTCGGGGCCAGCCGCTCCACGGCCTCCGTCAGCAGGTCCCGCACCCGCCCCATGTCGCACTTGGGGCGCAGGGTGTCGTTGAGACCGCCGACCAGAGTGATCACGTCGGCGCCCATCGCGGCGGCGACGTCCACCTGCTCGTCGACGATCTGTCCGATCAGCTTGCCGCGCACGGCGAGGTTGGCGTAGCGGAAGCCGGGGGCGCGGGCCGCCATCCGGGCGGCCAGGAGATCGGCCCAGCCCCGGTAGGAGCCGTCGGGCAGCAGGTCCGACATGCCCTCGGTGAAGGAGTCGCCGACCGCGACCAGGCTGGTGAAGGTGGGGTTCGTCTGCATGGCGACGGAAATGGTATCCCGAGGCACCCAACGGCATACCCGCCGGTCGGTACCCGGGGCTGCCGGCCGGTGTCCTCACGTCCGCTGCCCGAACAGCTCCCGCAGGACGTCCTCCATGGTCACCAGCCCGGCCAGCCGTCCGTCGGCCTCCAGGACGGCCGCCAGATGGGTGCGGCTCGCGCGCATCGCCGTCAGGACGTCGTCCAGCGGGGTGCTCTCCCGTACCCGGGCGATGGGACGCATGTCACCCGCCCGGAACGCCGCGCCGCGCGGGGAGGCGTCCAGGGCGTCCTTCACATGCAGGTAGCCGACGATCCGCCGCCCGTCGTCCACCACCGGGAACCGGGAGAACCCGGACTCGGCCGACAGCCGCTCCAACTGCTCGGGGGTGACGCCCACGCGCGCGTGCACGACCCGTTCCAGCGGGAGCGCCACGTCGCGCACCGGCCGCCGGCCCAGTTCCAGCGCGTCGTGCAGCCGCTCCTGGGCGCGGTCGTCGATGAGCCCCGCCTCGCTCGCGTCCTTCACGATCTCGGCCAGCTCGGTGTCGGTGAAGGACGCCGACACCTCGTTCCGCGCCTCGACCCGCAACAGCTTGAGCAGCGCGTTGGCGAACGCGTTGACCGTGAAGATCACCGGACGCAGCGCCCGGGACAGGGCCACCAGCGGCGGCCCGAGCAGCAGCGCGCTGCGCACCGGCTCCGCCAGCGCGATGTTCTTCGGCACCATCTCGCCCAGCAGCATGTGCAGATACGTCGCCAGGGCCAGCGCCAGTACGAAGGAGACCAGGTGCCCGGCCCCGGACGGCACCCCCATCGCGTGGAACACCGGTTCCAGCAGGTGGGCGATGGCAGGTTCCGCGACGATGCCGAGGACCAGCGTGCACAGCGTGATGCCGAGCTGGGCCGCGGCCATCAGCGCAGACACGTGTTCCAGCCCCCACAGCACGCGCTCCGCCCGCCGGTCGCCCGCCTCGGCGTGCGGCTCCACCTGGCTGCGGCGCACGGAGATCAGCGCGAACTCCGCGCCCACGAAGAAGGCGTTGACGACCAGCGTCAGCAGACCGATCAGCAGCTGTACGACGGTCACCGCCCGGCCTCCCCGTTCCCTGGACCGGAGCCCGCGTCTCCGGTCCGCTCGCCCGCGAGCGGTGCGCGCAGCAGGACGACGGCGGCCCGGCGGCCCGTGGCGTCCAGGACGTCGAGCCGCCAGCCCGCCACCTCCACCCGGTCACCGACTGCCGGGATACGACCCAGCTCGGCGGCGACCAGCCCGGCCACCGTCTCGTACGGCCCTTCCGGCACCCGCAGCCCGACCCGCTTCAGCCGGTCCACCCGGGCCGAGCCGTCCGCCCGGAACAGCGCGTGCCCGTGCTCGTCCGTCCCGGCCGGGGCCAGCTCGGGCGTCTCGTGCGGGTCGTGCTCGTCCCGCACCTCGCCGACGACCTCTTCCACGATGTCCTCCAGCGTCGCCACGCCCGCCGTGCCGCCGTACTCGTCGATCACCACGGCCATGGTGCGCCGCCCGGAGAGCCGGTCCAGGAGCCGGTCGACGGTCAGTGTCTCCGGGACCAGCAGCGGGTCCCGCATCAGCTCGGAGACCGGGACCTCGGCGCGCCGCTCGGCGGGCACCCCCAGGACGTCCTTGATGTGCGCGGTGCCCACCACCGCGTCCAGGGTGTCCCGGTAGACGGGGAACCGGGACAGCCCGGTCGCCCGCGTCGCGTTCGCCACGTCCGCGCAGCTCGCGCCGGCCTCCAGGGCGATCACCTGGACGCGCGGTGTCATCACGTGCTCCGCGGTGAGGTCGGCGAGGTTCAGCGTCCGGACGAACAGTTCGGCGGTGTCCGCCTCCAGCGAGCCCTCCCTGGCCGAGTGCCGGGCGAGCGCCGCCAGCTCCTGCGGTCCGCGCGCGGACGCCAGCTCCTCGGCGGGCTCCACACCGAGACGCCGTACGAGACGGTTGGCGGTGTTGTTCAGATGGGTGATGAAGGGCCGGAAAGCGGCGCTGAACCAGCGCTGCGGGGTCGCCACCCGCTTGGCCACGGCGACCGGCGACGAGATCGCCCAGTTCTTCGGGACCAGCTCGCCGACCACCATCAGCACCACCGTGGACAGCGCCGTACCGATCACCAGCGCGATCGAGGAGGCGGTCGACGGAGCAGCGCCCAGGTCCCGCAGCGGACCCGCGAGCAGCGCGGCGATCGACGGCTCGGCGAGCATGCCGACCACCAGATTGGTCACCGTGATGCCGAGCTGCGCGCCCGACAGCTGGAACGTCAGATTCCGTACGGCCTTCAGGGCGCCCGCCGCGCCGCGCTCCCCGCGTGCCGCGGCCCGCTCCAGCGCGCCGCGTTCGACGGTGGTCAGGGAGAACTCGGCCGCGACGAAGGCGCCACAGGCCAGCGCGAGCAGGACGGCCACCAGCAGCAGGAGCACTTCGGTCACCGGTTCACCTCCGTCCCACGATCGCCCGTCATGACGCGATCGTCCGTCGTCCCGTGCTCGCCCGTCGCCCTGCGCTCGCCGGTCCCACGACCGTGCGTCCTTCGGTCGTCCGTCCCATGATCGGGCAGGGCGGGGCGGCCCGCGCGCTGTCGCACGCCGGCCGGCGGTCCGTGGACAGAGGCTCGGCATCCGTCATGGTCGCGCGAGTGCCCGCCCCGGGCCGGATGAGGCCACGGAGCCGAGGCGCCTCAGGAGACGAGGTGCTTCACCCAGCGCCGCCACTGCTCCTCGGGCTCGTAACCGGCGGCCCGCCACGCGTGCTGCGCCCGCTCGTTGCGCACCAGCACCATCGCGTCCCCGCGCCGCCCGCCGAGGGCGACGAAGCGTGCCTCGGCTGCGGTCAGCAGCGACGTGGCGACGCCCTGGCGGCGTCGGTCCGGGTGCACCGCGAGCCGGTACAGATGACACCGCCAGCCGTCGAAGCCGGCGATCACCGTGCCGGCCAGCTCGCCGTCGACCTCGCCCAGCACCAGGGCCTCGGGGTCGCGGGCGACCAGGCGCTCGACGCCCGCCCGGTCGTCGCTGATGCTGGTGCCCTCGGCGGCCACCTTCCAGAAGGCCAGCACGGTGTCCAGGTCCGCGGGCCCGGCGGCCCGTACATGAAGATCGGTCATGAACCGATCCCATCAGCCGCGCAGACGGGTGACCAGCGATTTCCGGTATGTGGACGGCGGCGTGCGGTCGGCGGGGATCACTCCCCGCGCAGCGCCCGCAGCACCGGGGCGAAGGCATCCATGTACGGCTCCAGCACGGTCAGGTACGAGAAGCCGTACCGCTCGCGCTGCGTCCGCACCTGGCCCGCGATCTCCTCGACGGTCCCGGCCAGCAGGGTGGGCAGCTCCAGCAGCTGCGTGGTGGTCAGTCGCGGTACGTGCTCCGCGAACGGGCGGACGGCGGCCTCCCGGTCCTCGGTGACCAGCACCATCTGGATGAGCAGGTTCAGCTCCGTGGCCGCCTCGTCCGCCGTCCGCGCGCGGTAGTCGGCCACGCTCGCGTCCAGTTCCTCGGCGGTGCGCGGGACCAGCCGCCCCGTCGTGCTCCCCGGCACCGCACGCGCGCCGGTGAACGCCGCGATGTCGGCGTGCCCGGCGGCCAGTTCCAGCATGCGCGGACCGCCCGCGCCGATCAGCAGCGGCACCCGGTGCCGTGCGGGCCGCGGCTGGTGATCGGCGGACTCCAAGAGCCGCTTCAGCTCCCGTACCGTGTGCCGCACATGGTCCACCCGCTCACCCGGCGAGCCGAACGGCAGTCCGGCCGTGTCGTGCTCCGCCCGCACGTACCCCGCTCCGATCCCCAGCTCCAGCCGGCCGCCGGTCAGCGCGTCGGTGGTCGCCACCTCGCGGGCCAGCAGCGCCGGGTTCCAGAAACCCGCGTTCAGCACGAACGTGCCCAGCCGTGGCCGCGCGGTGGCCTGCGCGGCCGCGACCAGGGCCGGGAACGGCGCCACCATGCCCAGATGATCGGGGACCAGCAGTACGTCGTACCCCAGCTGCTCCGCCCGGCGGCACTTGGCACGCCACTCCTCGGCCGGGGCCGGCACGGTCAGGCTGACACCGAAACGGAACGGTCGCGACATCAGCTCTCCCCAGTGCTCGGCGACGTGGGAACGTACCGACGACTTGAGAACGTACCGAGTCGATCACTCGGACCCGACGCCCGTCAGGACGTCCGTCCGCGACCCCGCGACCCCGCGGGGCCTAAGGGGCGACGTCTTCGTGGCCGTACGGCGTCCCGCCGCTCAGCGCGTTGGCGCCGTGCCGGTCCCCGACCGCCAGGCGGTGCCCAGTACGCAGTACGACGTGGGCAGCCGTGGGCCCTTCTCCGGCATCAGGGTCCGCCGGTAGGGGCCCAGCGTGAACCCGGCCTCGCGCAGCGCGGCGAGCGGGTCCCGCGACACATGGCAGCCGCCGGCCAGCGGCGGCCACACCGTCCGGTCCAGGGCACGCTGGGTGAGCGTCATCAGCCGGCCGCCGCCCCGTCCGTGCTCGAAGAACCGCACCTCGCCGCCGGGCCGCAGCACCCGCCGCAGCTCCGCCAGCGCCCGGGGCACGTCACGGACGCTGCACAGCACCAGGGAGACCACGGCCGCGTCGAACCCCTCGCTCTTGACCGGCAGCGCCTCGGCGGTGCCCGGCACCACGTCGACGGGCGTCTCCGCGCGCAGCGCCGCCTCCACCGCCAGCTGCCGCAGCACCCGCTCCGGCTCGATGGCGACGACCTCGGAGACGGTGCGCGGGTAGTGGGTGAAGTTGAGGCCGTTGCCCGCGCCGATCTCGATCACCCGCCCGGAGACTCCGGTGAGCAGCCGGTCGCGGACCGGCCCCATCCCCATCCGGGTCTCGGCCCTCACGCTGAGCCGGGCGTAGCGGCGCGCGAACCACGGGTGGTGCACGGCGTCCCGTGGCATGGCCGGGTCGCGGGCGGAACGGAGCGGCATGGGACCTCCCTCGCCGAGGGACGTGGAAGCGGACGCGCTACCGCGATTGTCCCCCGTACCGGGGCGGCGCACCCCTGCCCAGGCCCTTTCTTCGCCCGGACCGCGCGGGCGGTCCCGGTGCCGACGGGCGGGCGCGGCGTGCCGTCGTGGGGGTCGCGGGGGCTGCGGCCAGGACACCGCACGCCCGCTCAGGCTCCCTCCCGCCTCCGGAACGCCTCCGCGTCCCAGGTGCCGCCCACCTCCGGCGCCAGCCAGCTCCGCGCCGCCGCCCGGAAACCGGCCGGGGCGCGGGTGGCCGCCCCCGCGGGCACCGCGCCCAGCAGTGGTGCGCCGGCGACGTCCGGCAGGTCCGTGACGTTGCAGCGCGCGGCGAGGTCCGGAC
This sequence comes from Streptomyces sp. NPDC016677, assembly GCF_055562815.1. NCBI lineage: Bacteria > Bacillati > Actinomycetota > Actinomycetes > Kitasatosporales > Streptomycetaceae > Streptomyces > Streptomyces sp. NPDC016677. The sequence continues at coordinate 98,536 of NZ_JBVHEO010000018.1, forward strand.
GCGCGGGCCAGCTGCCGATCACCACGCCCAGCGGGACCAGCCCCCGTACGCGCAGTTCACGGGCCGTCAGCTCGGTGGCGTTCAGCGTGCCGAGACCGGCCGGTGCCACGATCAGCACCGGCGCGCCCAGCGTTGCGGCGACGTCCGCCAGCGTGCCGCCCGCCGCGTCGAACCGTACGAGCAGCCCGCCCGCCCCCTCCACCAGCACCAGGTCGTGCGAGGCGGCCAGCTTCTCCGCGGCGTCGGCGACGTCGTCCGGCCGCACGGGAGCCAGGCCGGCCCGCCGCGCGGCCGTCGCGGGCGCCAGAGGTTCGGGATAGCGGGCCACCTCCGCGGTGGTGACCGGGCCCGCCAGCCGCGCGACCTCCTCGGCGTCCCCGGGCTCACCGGGCGCCACCCCCGTCTGCGCGGCCTTCAGCACCGCCACCGACCGGCCGGCCGCCACGGCCGCCGCGGCGAGGGCGGCGGTCACCACCGTCTTCCCGACCTCCGTGCCGGTCCCCGTGACCATGAGCACGGTCATGTCATCCATACCGGGAATCCCCTCCTGTCCGCCGGGCCGCCGGGTGCACCCCGTCCGGTCACGTCACCCCTCCCGCGCCGCCGCGCACACCGCGCGGCCGATCCGGGCCACGTCCGCGTCGTCCGTGACGTACGGCGGCATCGTGTAGACCAGGTCGCGGAACGGCCGCAGCCACACGCCCTCGCGCACGGCCGCCGCCGTCGCCGCCGCCATGTCGGCCTCGTGGTCGAGCTGGACCACGCCGATCGCGCCGAGCACCCGCACGTCCCGCACCCCCGGCAGCGACGCGGCCGGCGCCAGCCCGTTCCGCAGCCCCGCCTCGATCCGCCGCACCTCGGCGCGCCAGTCCTGTTCGAGCAGCAGCCCGATCGAGGCGCAGGCCACGGCCGCCGCCAGCGGATTGCCCATGAACGTCGGCCCGTGGGCCAGTACGGGAACCTCGCCGCGCGAGATGCCCTCGGCCACCCGGGACGTGCACAGCGTGGCCGCCATCGTCAGATAACCGCCGGTCAGCGCCTTGCCCACGCACATGACATCCGGCGCCACCGCCGCGTGCTCCGCCGCGAACATCGCCCCCGTACGCCCGAAGCCAGTCGCGATCTCGTCGAACACCAGCAGCACACCGTGCGCGTCGCACACCTCGCGCAGCACCCGCAGATACGCGGGGGAGTGGAACCGCATCCCGCCCGCCCCCTGCACCACCGGCTCGACGATCACCGCCGCCAGTTCCCCGGCGTGCCGTTCGACCAGCGCCCCCAGCCGGGCGGCGTACGCCTCGTCGTACTCCGCGGGCGGGGCGTCGGCGAAGACCTGGCGCGGCAGCAGTCCCGCCCACAGCCCGTGCATCCCGCCCTCGGGGTCGCACACGGACATCGGCTGCCAGGTGTCGCCGTGATAGCCGCCGCGCCAGGTCAGCAGCCGCCGCTTCGCCGGCCGGCCGAGCGAACGCCAGTACTGGAGACACATCTTCACCGCCACCTCCACCGACACCGAACCGGAGTCGGCGAGGAAGACGTGTTCCAGGCCGTCGGGCGACAGGTCGACCAGCAGCTTCGCCAGCCGTACGGCGGGCTCGTGGGTGAGCCCGCCGAACATCACGTGGCTCATCCGTTCCAACTGCTCGCGCGCCGCCCGGTTCAGCACCGGGTGGTTGTAGCCGTGCACGGCCGACCACCAGGAGGACATGCCGTCGACCAGTTCGCCGCCGCCGTCGGCGAGCCGCAGCCGCACCCCGTCCGCCGACGCCACGACCAGCGGGTCGCGCCGGCCGGGCATCGGACCGTACGGATGCCACACGTGCCGCCGGTCCAGGGCCAGCAGTTCCGCCACCGTCAGGTCAGGCATTGGGCGCGAGGTCCGTCCCGGCCCCGCGACGGCGTACGGCCACCAGATCGGCGCGTTCACCGCCCGCCCGGTGCTCCGGCAGGGTCGCCTCACCGGCGCCCTCCACCTCGAAACCGGCGTCCGCGATCATCTCCAGGTCCGCCCGGCCCGCCTGGCCCTCGCTGGTGAGGTAGTCGCCGAGGAAGACGGAGTTGGCCAGGTGCAGGGCGAGCGGCTGCAGGGTGCGCAGATGGACCTCCCGGCCGCCCGCGACGCGCACCTCCACGTCCGGGCAGACGAACCGCGTCATCGCCAGGATGCGCAGGCACCGCTGCGGGGTCAGGTGCCACTCGGTGGCCAGCGGCGTCCCCTCCATCGGGATCAGGAAGTTCACCGGCACCGAGTCCGGGTCCAGCTCGCGCAGCGAGAACACCACGTCCACCAGGTCCTCGTCGCTCTCGCCCATGCCCGCGATCAGCCCGGAGCAGGCCGACAGACCGGCGGCGTGCGCCTTGCGCACCGTGTTCACCCGGTCGGCGTACGTGTGCGTGGTCGTGATGTCCCCGTACGTCGCCTCCGACGTGTTGAGGTTGTGGTTGTAGGCGTCGGCGCCCGCCTCGCGCAGCCGCTCCGCCTGACCGTCGGAGAGCAGGCCCAGACAGGCGCAGACCTCCACGTCCTCGTGCCGCTCCTTGATGGCCGCGATGGTCTGCGAGACCCGGTCCACGTCCCGGTCGGTCGGGCCGCGCCCGCTCGCCACCAGGCACACCCGCTTGGCGCCCCCGGCGACCCCCGCGGCGGCGGCCTCGGACGCCTGGTCCGGCTTGAGCCAGGTGTACTTGAGGATCTCCGCCCCCGAGCCGAGCCGCTGCGAGCAGTAGGAGCAGTCCTCGGGGCACAGGCCCGACTTGAGGTTGACGAGATAGTTGAGCTTCACCCGGCGGCCGAACCAGTGCCGGCGCACCTTGCCGGCCGCGGCCACCACATCGAGCAGATCGTCGTCCGACGTGGCGAGGACGGCCAGCGCCTCCTCGCGGGTCGGCGGTTCGCGCCGCAGGCCTTTGTCCACCAGCGTGTTCAGCAGTGTGCTCAGCAGGTCCATGGCAGGCGATCCTGGCCCATCAACAGCCTCCGGCGAAAGGAGGGTTTCCACAACACGTCCAATTCGACCTGTGGGGATTGCCACACCGTGAGCCACTTGCCGGGCCGCTAGGGTCTGTTCGCTGTCTACAAACCTCCGCGTCTACAGACCTCTGCTCACAGACCACCCGGAAGGACCGTCCCATGGCGTTCGACTGGATCGACACGCAGCGGGAACTGCGCCGGCGCTCCGGGCTGCTGCGGAGCCTGCGCCCCCGCCCGGCCGAGGACCCGCTCCTCGACCTGGCGAGCAACGACTACCTGGGACTGGCCCGGCACCCCGAGGTGACCGAGGGGGCGGCCCGGGCGGCCCGGATCTGGGGCGGCGGCGCGACCGGCTCCCGGCTGGTCACCGGGTCCACGGAACTGCACGCGGAACTCGAACACGAACTGGCCGCCTTCTGCGGCTTCGAGGCCGCCCTCGTCTTCTCCTCCGGTTACGCGGCCAACCTGGCCGCCGTCACCGCGCTGGCGCCGCACGGCTCGCTGCTGGTCTCCGACGCGGGCAACCACGCCTCGCTGATCGACGGCTGCCGGCTGGCCCGCGGCACCACCCAGGTCGTGCCGCACGCCGCGCCGGACGCGGTGCGCAAGGCGCTGCGGACGCACGACGGGCCCGCGGTCGTCGTCTGCGACACGGTGTTCTCGGTCGACGGCGACGCCGCCCCGCTGACCGCGCTGGCCGCGGTCTGCCGGGAGCGCGGCGCCGGGCTGCTCCTCGACGACGCCCACGGCCTCGGCGTACTCGGCGACGGCGGCCGGGGCGCCCCGCACGCCGCCGGACTCGCGGGCGCCGAGGACGTCGTCGCGACGGTCACGCTGTCGAAGTCGCTGGGCAGCCAGGGCGGGGCGGTCCTCGGCCCGGCGCGGGTGATCGGCCAGATGGTCGACACGGCCCGGACGTTCCTCTTCGACACGGGACTGGCGCCCGCGGCGGCGGGGGCCGCGCTGGCGGCGCTGCGGCTGCTGCGCCGCGAACCGGAACGGGCCGCGCGGGCTCGCGCGGTGGCGATGGACCTGCACGCGCGCCTGACGGCCACGGCCGGGACGGCTCCGGCCAGGACGGCCGCGGGCGGTCTGGAGGCGGTGCGCCCCGACGCCGCCGTGGTCTCGGTGCGCGCGCCGTCCTCGGTACAGGCCGTACGGTGGGCGGCGGACTGCCGTACGGCCGGCCTGGCCGTGGGGTGCTTCCGTCCTCCTTCCGTGCCCGACGGCATCTCACGGCTCAGGCTGACCGCCCGGGCGGACCTCACCGAGGGTCAGATCGAACGTGCTGTGCGGACGATCCACGAAACGCGGCCATGAGTCGGCGTGACACGGCCGTGCGTCGTCGGCTGCCGCACGGGGTTACTCCTGGCGGAGCCCAGCGGTGAAGTCCGTCCAACTCCCGGGGGAGATGAGCAGAGCCGGTCCGGCGGGGTCCTTGGAGTCGCGCACGGCGAGGAGTCCGGCCCAGGGGCCGGCCGACGGACGGGCCGTCTCCACGCAGTTGTTGGCTCCGGTGCTGTAGCTGCTGCGCAGCCACCGGACACCGTGCAGTCGGGTACTGGAAGGGACGTGCCGCGGAGGTGTTGACATGGTGCCTCCTTACGCGCCGGCCGCTGTCGCGGCGATGAGATCCAATGAGTCGTCGGGCGAAAGGGCGTGAACCTGCAGGGCGTTGAAAGCCTCGGTGTAGGCCTCCAGGTCTTCTTTCCGTTCCAGATAGAGGCTACTCGTCAAGTGGTCGAGAACTACCACGTCTAGATCAGAAGTGCTCGAAAATGAGAAGATAACGAAAGGCCCCGTGACGCCGATGTGGGCCCCGGCGGCGAACGGCAGCACCTGGAGCCGGACATGGGGCAGCCGCGCCGCGTCGACCAGCCGTTCCAGCTGGCGGGCCATCACGCCCGGCTCGCCGACCGTCCGGCGCAGCACCGCCTCGTCCAGTACGGCGCTGAGGTGCAGGGGGGTGGCGGAGCGCAGTACGTCCTGCCGGGTCAGCCGCACCTCGACCAGCGCGTCGATCCGCTCCTCCGGCAGTCCGTCCATCGCGGCGCGGGTCACCGCACGGGCGTACTCCGGTGTCTGGAGCAGGCCGGGGACCACGGTGGTCTCCAGGGTGCGCATCGTGCTCGCCTGGGACTCCAGGCTGATGAAGTCGCGGTAGGCCGGCGGCAGCACGCCCCGGTAGGGGTGCCACCAGTGCTGCCGGCCGCCGTTGTCCTCGGACCCCGCCAGGGCGAGGATGACCTCGCGCAACTGGGCGTCGGCCACGCCGTAGACGTCCAGAAGTAACCGCACGTCGCCCGGTTTCGCGCCGCTCGTGCCGGTCTCGATCCGGCTCACCTTGGACTGGTGCCATCCCGCCAGCCGGGCCGCCTCGCCACTGGTGATCCCCGCCTCCGTGCGCAGCGTGCGCAGTTCGGCGCCCAGTTTCCGGCGGCGCACCACGGGACCGTGCCGCATGGGCCAACTCCTTTACTCCTTATGAGCCGCGCAAAAAGGGTCTGCAGTCGCAGAGTTCACCGCTTCGAGCGACAGATATATGCATATCTTGGGGGATCGCCACCCTTCACCGGCGTGGTGATGGCACTCTGGCGACCAAGCACAGTCCGGGACCGTACTCGAACCATCCGCTCCGTGTGGGGCTGCGGTCCCGTCGGAAGGGACGACGTCGCCATGGCAGACCACCTGGAAGCATCCGTCACTCTGCCGAGCGATCCCGCCTCGGTGTCCGCCGCCCGGACCTACGTCGTCGGCACGCTCGCGGAGTGGGGACTGTCCGCCGGCACGGAAGTGTCCGACACCATCCGGCTCATCGTCTCGGAGCTGGCGACCAACGTCGTGCAACACACCCTGGGACAGTCGCCCACCTTCACGGTGGACCTGGCGCTCGACCGTGACGAGCACCTGCGCATCGGTGTCACCGACAGTCACCCGCGCTTCCCCAAGCGTCTGCCCGCGGCCGTCCAGCAGGACAACGGCCGCGGCATGGTCATCATCCGCTGCCTCGCCGCGGAATGCGGCGGGCGTCTGCGGGTCCGCCCCACCCGGGAGGGCGGCAAGACCGTCTCCGTCGAACTTCCCTGGACGCCCCCGGCCGAGCCGCTCCCGACGACGGTGCGGCGCGATCGGCGACGGTGACGGGGGTGGGGGCGCCGGACCACCCGCCGGGTCCGCGCCACACCTGAGGGCTCCCGTACGCCCGCGTACGGCTTCGTACGCCTCGCACGCACCCGTACGCCCCGTGTGCACCCGTACGCGTCCTTACGGCACCCATACTGGCCCGTATCGGACCCGTGAGGTCCCTGCGGCGTCCGTGGGGCCCGTATGCCCGGTACGGCGCCATACGGGACCCGTACGCCCGGTACGGCCCCTACGCCCCAGAGGGAGCGCGCCCCGCCCCGGCAGGGTGGGCGGCGCGCCCCCTCGGGCGGATCACTTCACCCGGCCGTACCAGACGCTCTTCGTCCAGATCTTCTGCAGCCGCACCACGTCACCCGTCTTCGGGGCGTGCCAGATCTTGCCCTTCCCGGCGTAGATGCCCACGTGGTAGACGCTGCGGCCGGAGTGGAAGAACACCAGGTCGCCGGCCTTGCGGCTGGAGGCGGAGACATGGCGGGTCCGGTTGTACTGCTGGGCCGCCGTGCGGGGCAGTTTCTTGCCGGCCTTCTTGAACGAGTACAGCGTCAGCCCTGAGCAGTCGAAGCGGGACGGTCCGGTGGCCCCGTACCGGTACGGGGCGCCCTTCTTGGAGGCCGCGATCTTCAGCGCCTTGGTCGCATGGGTCGCCGCGGCGGCCTCGGAGGCGATGCCGGGGACCACGATCGAGCCGCCCACGGCGGCGATGGTGAGGGCCGAGGCCGTACCGGCCCGGACCATGAGCGACGGGACACGATTGAGCGCAGTCATGCGCAACCCTTCGTCAGCCGCCTGTGAAGGATGACCTGTCGGATTCGGGCTGGCGAAGTTGCCCGGCCGCACGAGTGCGGCTTCACCCCAAGGGCTGCTCGGTTCCGGTCATGGCGTGACCGGGCCGGCGACCCGTCGTGCTCGGGTCCTCCACTCCTGCCGATCCACTCCTGTCGACCGGTCATCCGGGCGGCGGCAGGACTCGGCGTCCGCCCGGATCGCCCCGCCGCTGCGGCGGGGTCTTGTCGTCAGTCAGGGATCTTGACGCACCGAAGTGGGAAAATCCCAACGGAACGTGGAGTTTGTGTTGTTACTCACCACTCATCCGTTCGGGTGGACGGTGTCCCGTTCGGGCCACCCCCGCCGGGGCCGACGACCTTCCCACCAGCGGCGGAATGCCCATTTCGCCGACGAACCGGGCGCGTTGCGCAAGCCGGACGGTCCCCGAAAGGGACGTGAACCTCCACCGATGGGGGGTACGCCGTTCGGCCTGTTCCGGCTCCGATCGGCCCCGCGCGATACGAACCCGGAGCGGGCGCCGGAAACCGGCCTCGGCGCCCACGCGTCCGCTCGGGCCGCCCCCGCGTCCGCGTGAGCCCGTCCGCGCGCGCCGTCCGCGCGCCGTCCCTGCGTCCGCCCCCCGTCCGTCCCTCCCCGTCCGTTCACGCGCCCGTCCCCCCCGTCCGTTCACGCGCGGGCAAAGGGACGCCCAAGAAGTAGCCCCGGGCAACGAAAAGTGATCTTGGGCGGGTTAACGTGAGCGAAACCCGGTGCAACTAGCCTGCCGCTCCGGCCACCTGGGACGTCGCCCCGTGGCCGAGGCGACCGGACCCGGCACGGTCCGGAGCGAGGACTGTGAGGTGGGACGTGCGACTGACCCCGCATGAGCAAGAGCGGCTGCTGATCCACGTGGCGGCCGACGTCGCCGAGAAGCGCCGGGCGCGCGGCCTGAAGCTGAACCATCCCGAGGCCGTCGCCCTCATCACGTCGCACATCCTGGAGGGCGCGCGGGACGGCCGCAGCGTCGCCGAGCTGATGTCCTCGGGTCGCAAGCTGCTCACCCGGGACGACGTCATGGACGGCATCCCGGAGATGCTCCACGACGTGCAGGTCGAGGCGACCTTCCCGGACGGCACCAAGCTCGTCACCGTCCACGACCCGATCGTCTGAGGGGGAGCCGCGCCGTGATACCCGGAGAGATCCTGTTCGCCGACAGTCCGATCGTCTACAACGAGGGCCGCGAAACGACGCGGCTGACCGTCCTCAACGCCGCCGACCGTCCCGTCCAGGTCGGCTCGCACTACCACTTCGCCGAGGCCAACCCGGGACTGGAGTTCGACCGCGCCGCGGCCCGCGGCAAGCGGCTCGACATCGCCGCCGGCACGGCCGTACGCTTCGAGCCCGGCATCCCCGTCGAGGTCGAGCTCGTCCCCGTGGCCGGCGCCCGGATCGTGCCCGGACTGCGCGGGGAGACCGGGGGTGCCCTCGATGCCTGAGATCTCCCGCCCCGCCTACGCCGACCTGTTCGGCCCCACCACCGGCGACCGGATCCGCCTCGCCGACACGGACCTGCTGGTCGAGATCGAGGAGGACCGCTGCGGCGGCCCCGGACGCGCCGGCGAGGAGGCCGTGTTCGGCGGCGGCAAGGTGATCCGCGAGTCGATGGGCCAGTCCCGCGCCACCCGTGCCGACGGCACCCCCGACACCGTCGTCACGGGGGCCGTGATCATCGACCACTGGGGAATCGTCAAGGCCGACGTCGGCATCCGCGACGGCCGGATCACCGGCATCGGCAAGGCCGGCAACCCGGACACCATGGACGGTGTCCACCCCGGCCTCGTCATCGGCCCCGAGACCGAGATCGTCGCGGGCAACGGGCGGATCCTCACCGCCGGGGCCGTCGACGCCCATGTGCACTTCATCTGCCCGCAGGTGGCCGACGAGGCGCTGGCGTCCGGCGTCACCACCCTGGTCGGCGGCGGCACCGGACCGGCCGAGGGGTCGAAGGCCACCACCGTCACGCCCGGCCCCTGGCACCTGGCCCGGATGTTCGCGGCGATGGAGGCGTACCCCCTCAACATCGGCCTGCTGGGCAAGGGCAACACCGTCTCCCACGAGGCGATGCTCTCCCAGATCCGGGGCGGTGCCGCCGGTCTGAAGATCCATGAGGACTGGGGCGCGACCCCGGCCGCCATCGACGCCGCCCTCACCGTCGCCGACGCGACCGGCGTCCAGGTCGCCATCCACACCGACACCCTCAACGAGGCCGGTTTCGTGGGCGACACCCTCGCCGCGATCGGCGGACGCGGCATCCACGCGTACCACACCGAGGGCGCGGGCGGCGGCCACGCGCCCGACATCATGACGGTGGTCTCCGAGCCGCACGTACTGCCCAGTTCCACCAACCCGACCCGGCCCTACACCGTCAACACCGCCGAGGAACACCTCGACATGCTGATGGTCTGCCACCACCTCAACCCGGCCGTCCCCGAGGACCTCGCCTTCGCCGAGTCCCGCATCCGGCCGTCCACCATCGGTGCCGAGGACGTCCTGCACGACCTGGGTGCCATCTCGATCATCTCCTCCGACTCCCAGGCGATGGGCCGGGTCGGCGAGGTGATCCTGCGCACCTGGCAGACCGCCCACGTCATGAAGCGCCGGCGTGGCGCGCTGCCGGGCGACGGCCGCGCGGACAACCACCGCGTCCGTCGCTATGTCGCCAAGTACACGATCAACCCGGCGCTCGCCCAGGGAATGGCCCGTGAGATCGGCTCCGTCGAGACCGGCAAGCTCGCCGACCTGGTGCTGTGGGAACCGGAGTTCTTCGGCGTCAAGCCCCTGCTGGTGATCAAGGGCGGCCAGATCGCGTACGCGCAGATGGGCGACGCCAACGCCTCCATCCCGACCCCGCAGCCGGTCCTGCCCCGGCCGATGTACGGGGCGATCGGACGGGCCCCGGCCGGCAACTCGGTCAACTTCGTGGCCGGCCCGGCGATCGACGACGGGCTGCCCGAACGCCTCGGCCTGGGCAAGGGCTTCACGGCGATCGACTCCACCCGCGCGGTCACCAAGGCCGACATGCGGGAGAACGACGCGCGGCCCGATGTACGGATCGACCCCGACAGCTTCGCCGTGCACATCGACGGCGAGCTGGTCGAGGCGGAGCCGGCCGCGGAACTGCCCATGACCCAGCGTTACTTCCTCTTCTGATGTCCAGGGCCGCGCTTCTGGTCCTGGCCGACGGCCGCTTCCCCGCCGGAGGACACGCGCACTCCGGGGGCGCGGAGGCGGCCGTACGCGCCGGACGGATCACCGGGGCCGAGGACCTCGAAGCCTTCTGCCGGGGCCGGCTGCATACGACGGGACTGGTGTCGGCCGCGCTCGCCGCGGCGGCGGCCCTCGGCGTGGACCCGGTGGCCCTCGACGCCGCCGCGGACGCCCGGACGCCGTCACCCGCGCTGCGCACCGCCGCCCGGAAGCTGGGCCGGCAGCTGATGCGGGCGGCCCGCGCCACCTGGCCGTCCGCCGAACTCGCCCACCTCGCCGGGGCCTTCCCCAAGGGCGCGCACCAGCCGGTGGTGCTCGGGCTGACGGCGCGCGCGGCGGGGCTCGGCCCGGACAACGCGGCGTACTGCGCGGCGTACGAGAGCGTGAGCGGGCCGGCGACGGCCGTGGTGCGGCTGCTGAGCCTGGACCCGTTCGACGCCACCGGGGTGCTGGCGCGGCTGGCGCCGGAGCTGGACCGGGTGGCCGACCGGGCCGTCGAGACGGCCCGCGAGGCCGTCGGCGCGGGGACGGAGGCGTTGCCCGCGGCCTCCGCGCCACTGCTGGAGATCCTCGCGGAGGCGCATGCGGCGCGGCCGGTGCGGTTGTTCGCTTCCTGAGCTGCCGACCTGAGGGGCTGCGCCCCCCGATCCCCCCGTTCGAAAAGGAGTCGTCATGCACCTCGATCACCCCCACTCCCACGGTCCCGCCGCCGTCAGCGCCGACGCGCACCGCCCCGACGGCACCCGCCGCGCCCTGCGGATCGGGCTCGGCGGACCCGTCGGGTCGGGCAAGACCGCCACCGTCGCCGCGCTCTGCCGGGCGCTGCGCGACGAACTGTCCCTCGCGGTCGTCACCAACGACATCTACACCCGCGAGGACGCCGAGTTCCTGCTCCGCGAGGCCGTGCTGCCGCCCGAGCGGATCGCCGCCGTGGAGACCGGGGCCTGCCCGCACACCGCGATCCGGGACGACATCTCCGCCAACCTCGAAGCCGTCGAGGACCTGGAGGACGAGGTCGGCCCCCTGGACCTGATCCTGGTCGAGTCCGGCGGGGACAACCTGACCGCCACCTTCTCCCGGGGCCTGGTCGACGCGCAGATCTTCGTCATCGACGTGGCCGGCGGCGACGACATCCCGCGCAAGGGCGGCCCCGGCGTGACCACCGCCGACCTGCTCGTCGTCAACAAGACCGACCTCGCCCCGTACGTCGGCTCCGACCTGGCCCGGATGTCCGCCGACGCCAAGGCGCAGCGCGGAGAACTGCCCGTCGTCCTCCAGTCGCTCCGGGCGGAGACGGGCGTGGCGGACGTCGCCGCCTGGGTCCGCTCCCGGCTCGCGGCGTGGACGGCGTGAGCCGCACGGACGTCGCCCGGGAGACCGCCGGTGCCCGGGGAACCGCCGGCGTCCGGGCCACGGCCCGCGTCCACGCCCGCCGCGACGGACGGGGCGGCACCGCGCTGCCGGTGCTCGACGGAGAGGGCCCCCTCGCGCCACGCCGGACCCGGTCCGCCGGGGCCGAGGCGCGGGTGACGCTGGTCGGCGCGATGAGCGGGCCGCTCGGCGGGGACCGCCTCACCGTAGAGGCGGACGTCGGCGAGGGCGCCCGGCTGCGCGTCGGATCGGCGGCGGCAACCATCGCGCTGCCCGGCCAGACCAAGGACGAGGCCCGCTACGACGTCCGCCTCACCGTCGCCGACGGCGGCGAACTGTACTGGCTGCCCGAGCAGTTGATCGCCGCCCGCGGCAGCGACCTGTACGTCACCACCCGGGCCGACCTCGCCGCCGGCGCCCGGCTGGTGCTGCGCGAGGAACAGGTGCTCGGCCGCGCCGGTGAGGAACCGGGGCGGCTCACCAGTCGGCTGACGGTGCGAAGCGCGGGCCGGTGCGTCCTCGACCAGGAACTGGCCTGTGGCCCCGGTGCCCCCGGCGGCTGGGACGGCCCCGCGGTGCTGGCGGGACAGCGCGCCGTCGGGCAAGTCGTCGTCGTATGTCCGGAGTTCGCCGAACGGCCGCCGTCGGCCCGGACGGCCGGGGAGGGCGCGGCCGTGCTGCCGCTCGCCGGGCCGGCCGTCCTCGTCACCGCCGTGGCCCCCGACGCGCTGCTTCTGCGCCGGCTGCTGGACGAGGCGCTGGCCGGCCTCGACCGGGACTGAGACCCGTACCCCGCCGATCGAACGGGTGGTGCCGTTTATCGGATTGGCAAAGAAGTCGGGTCGTCCCTGTCCTCAGGGAACCCACAGCCGAGAGGATCCCCGTACCTATCGCAAGGATGTACGGGGAGGCCCACTTGAGGATGAGACGACTGAAGCGGAGCACGGCCGCGCTCGGCACCGTGGGGCTGCTGGCCTCCGGGATGCTGACGGCCGGTGCCGTCACCGCGCCCGTGGCCAACGCCGGGCCGGCCGCCCGGCACGGGAACACCCAGGACCTCCAGGCGTACGGCGCCGCCGTCGCCGCGGCCCGCGCCGCCAAGGCCGGGATCGACTGGCAGGACTGCCCCGCCGACTGGAGCCTGCCCGCGCCGATCCAGTGCGGCTACGTCACCGTCCCGCTCGACTACGCCAAGCCGCACGGCAAGCAGATCAAGCTCGCCGTCGACCGCATCGGCAACACCGGCACGAAGGCCCAGCGCCAGGGCGCCCTCATCTACAACCCCGGCGGCCCCGGCGGCTCGGGCCTGCGCTTCCCGGCCCGTGTGACCGCCAAGAACCCCCTGTGGACGAAGACGGCCGAAGCGTACGACTTCGTCGGCTTCGACCCGCGCGGCGTCGGCAGGTCGACGCCGATCTCCTGCGTCGACCCGCAGGAGTTCGTCAAGGCGCCCAAGGCCGACCCGGTGCCCGACTCCGAGGCCGACAAACGCGCCCAGCGCAAGCTGGCCCGCGAGTACGCCGAGGGCTGCGCCGAGCGCAGCGGCGAGATGCTGCCGCACATGACCACCCCGAACACCGCGCGCGACCTGGACGTCATCCGCGCGGCCCTCGGCGAGAAGAAGCTCAACTACCTCGGTGTCTCCTACGGCACCTACCTCGGCGCCGTCTACGGCACCCTCTTCCCCGGCCACGTCCGCCGCATGGTGGTCGACAGCGTCGTGAACCCCTCCCGGGAGAAGATCTGGTACCAGGCCAACCTGGACCAGGACGTCGCCTTCGAGACCCGCTGGCAGGACTGGCAGGACTGGGTCGCGAAGAACGACGCGACGTACCACCTCGGCGACACCCGTGCCGAGGTCCAGGCCCAGTGGCTCAAGCTGCGCGCCACCGCCAAGGAGAACCCGATCGGCGGCGTCGTCGGCCCCGCCGAACTGCTCGGCTTCTTCCAGAGCGCCCCGTACTACGACTCCGCCTGGGCGACGGTCGCCTCCGTCTTCAGCGCCTACGTCGCCGGTGACACCCAGGCCCTGGTCGACGCCGCCGCCCCGGACATGTCCGACATCGCGGGCAACGCCTCCTCGGAGAACGGCAACGCCGTCTACACGGCCGTCGAGTGCGCCGACGCCAAGTGGCCCACCGACTGGAAGACCTGGGACCGGGACAACACCCGCCTGCACGCGGACCATCCCTTCCTCACCTGGTCCAACGCCTGGATGAACCTGCCCTGCGCCACCTGGCCCACCAAGCAGAACACCCCGGTGAACGTGAAGACCGGCAAGGGCCTGCCGCCCGTGCTGATCGTCCAGGCGGAGCGGGACGCGGCCACTCCGTACGAGGGCGCCGTCGAACTGCACCAGCGGTTCAAGGGCTCCCGGCTGATCACCGAGCGGGACGCCGGTTCGCACGGCGTCACCGGTCTGACCAACCCCTGCGTCAACGACCGCGTCGACACCTACCTGCTCACCGGCAAGGTGGACGCCCGGGACGTGACCTGCGCCCCGCACGCCACGCCGAAGCCGTAACCCGTCAGGGGCAGGGGCGGCCGGTGCTCGTCCGGCCGCCCCTTCCTCATGCCCTGCGCCCCGCCAGCCAGGCGTCCTCCGCCGCGTAGTCGAAGAGGTCCCCGTAGTTCCGGGCCATCTTCGGGTACGCCTCCCGCCAGTCCCGCCCCCCGGCCAGCCGCTCCTCGATGAAGGCGACGGTCTCCGGCAGCGCCTCGGCGTACCGGGTCACCGGCCGGTAGCCCAGCTCCCGCTCCGCCGCGCCCATGCCGCACACCACCGGCGCCGGCACCGACCAGGGCGTGTCGCCCACCCGGGGCGCGGGCGGAGCGCCGTCCACCAGGACGTCCTCCACTGCCACGCCCATCACCGCGTCGATCGCCCGGGCGATCTCGGCCACCGTCGGCGCGTCCGGGTCCACGGCGTTGAGCACCCGGCTGCCCGGCCGGGCGGCGGCCAGCCGGATCACCTCGGCGACGTTGCGCACCCCCGCCGGATGGAAGCGGCTCGCGCCCCCGTACGCCAGGACACGGCGGCGCCGCCCGTCGAGGTTGCGCTTGACGAAGTACAGCTCGCGCGGCGTACGGCAGTACGGCCCGTGCACCGCGCCCGCCCGCACCAGCGTCACCGGCAACCGGTCGCCCGCGGCCAGCAGTTCCCGCTCCAGCGCCGCCTTGCGGGTGCTGTAGCCGGCCTCGCCCGGCCGGACGGTGCGCTGCTCCTCGGTGAGCGGCACCGGATACTCGGGGAAGCCGCCGGGCTCCTCCTGGGTGTCGAAGCCGCGGCCCTTGTCGTCCTCGTACACCGACACGCTGGAGAGCACCACCGCCGAGCCGATCCGCCCGGCGAGCGAGGTCAGCTGCCGCGCGTGCTCCGGGCCGAACGCCACCGTGTCCACCAGGGCGTCGCAGCCGTCGCCGACCGCGGCGGCCAGGGCCCCGTCGTCCTCCCGGTCGGCCCGCACGACCCGTACCTCCTCGGGCCACCGCGCGTCTCGTCCGCCGCCGCGCGAGACGGCGGTCACCTCCCAGCCGTCCCGGGCCAGCGCACCCACCGCCGGCCGCCCGATCTGTCCCGTCGCCCCGATCACCACAGCACGTCTCATACCGGGACCGTAGGCGCCCGGGACCGGTGCCGTCCTGCTGGTCTGCCGAGGGCAGAGCGGCGCTACCCGAGCGGCAACCGGGGGAACCGGCGCGCCCGCGCGGCCTTGCTCTCCTCCTCGGCCTTGACCTCGGCGGCGTACCGGTCGACGTACTCCTGCCCGGAGAGCGCCATGATCGCGTACATGATCTCGTCGGTGACGGCCCGCAGGACCGCCTTCTCGTGCTCCATGCCGGCGTAGCGGGAGAAGTCCAGGGGCGCGCCGAAGCGGATCGCCACCGGGCGGACGCGGGGCAGGCGCCGGCCCGGCGGCTGTGCCTCGAACGTGCCGATCATCGCGCACGGCACCACCGGCACCCCCGCCGTCAGCGCCATCACCGCGACCCCGACCTTGCCCTTGTAGAGCCGTCCGTCGTGCGAGCGGGTGCCCTCCGGGTAGATGCCGAGCAGTTCGTCCCGGCCGAGCACGCCGAGCCCCTCCCGGATCGCGGCCCGGCCCGCCTCCTTGCCGGAGCGGTCCACCGGGATCTGTCCGGCACTGCGGAAGAAGGCCGCGGTCAGCCGCCCCTTGAGGCCGGGGCCGGTGAAGTACTCGGCCTTGGCGAGGAACGTGATCCGGCGCCTCAGCACGGCGGGCATCAGGAAGTGGTCCGAGAACGACAGGTGATTGCCGGCGACGATGGCCGCCCCCGACGGCGGCACATGGTCCAGGCCCTCGATGCGGGGGCGGAAGACCAGTCTCAGCAGCGGTCCCAGCAGTACGTACTTGAGCAGGTGGTAGAACACGGCTCGCCCCTCACTCCAACCGGATCCGTCATGTTGACAGCCGACCGCACCGCCTGAACAGCCCGCGGGTCCGCACGGCGTGTCCGGTTCTGGCCCGTCCGCCGTAAATGCCTGGACTGGCGGCCTCTCCCACCGGGAAACTTCCGAGTTCCGACCTTCGGGAGAGTGATGGGAACAGAAGATTCGCGCCCACCGACGCCGGGCAGGAGCGCGGTCGTCCTGGCGCTGCGCCACTACGGCAGGGAACTGCTGAGACTGCGACGGCTGACCCTGCCCGCCCTGCTGCTGCCGGCCGTCGGCAACATCGGCATCCGCTACGTCGCCCCCCTGCTCATCGCCAAACTGGCGGGGCAGGCCGCCGGGGACGGCGGTGTCACCCTCGCGTCGGCGCTGCCGTACGTGCTGGCCTTCGGCGTGACACTGCTGGTCGCCGAGGCCGTGTGGCGGATCGGGCAGCACTGTCTGAACCGCGTGGACGCCCTCGGCATGGAACGCCTGTACGTCACCGGGATGGACGAACTCCTCGCCAAGGACGCGGCGTTCTTCCACGACAACTTCGCCGGGTCCCTGACCAAGCGGGTACTGAGCTTCGGCAAGCGCTTCGAGGACTTCGTCGACACGGTGACGTACCGGATCGTGGGCAGTCTCGTCCCGCTGGTGTTCGGTGCCGTGGTGCTCTGGCGCTACGAACCGATGCTCGTGGCCGGCCTGCTGCTGATGATCGCGCTGACCGTGCTGGGCGCGACGCCCCTGATCCGCCGCCGGCAGAAGCTCGTCAACGACCGGGAGGCGGCGCTCGCCCGGGTCTCCGGGCACGTCGCCGACAGCCTGGCCAACATGGAGACCATCCGGGCGTTCGCGGCGGAGCGGCGGGAGGCCGGTGAACACCGCCGCCGGGTCGCGGACTCCCGGCGCCTGACGCTCAAGTCGTGGGACTACGGCAATCTGCGCGTGGACACCCTGGTCGCCCCGATGTCCGTGCTGACCAACGTGCTGGGCCTGTTCGTGGCGATCGCCCTGGGCGGCCCGGGCCTCGGGGTCGAGGAGATCGTCGTCGCCTTCACCTACTACTCCAACGCCACCCAGATCATGTTCGAGTTCAACCAGATCTACCGGCGGCTGGAGAGCTCCATGACCGAGGCCGCGCAGTTCACGGAGCTGCTCCTCGACCCGCCCACCGTGCTGGACGCGGCGGTGCCCGAGCCGCTCGCGCCGCGCGACAGCGGCGTCCGCTTCGAGGCGGTGACCTTCGCACACGCCGGAGCCGAGCCGATCTTCAAGGGCCTCGACCTGGACGTGCCGGGCGGCGCGCGGATCGGCCTGGTCGGCAGGTCCGGCGGCGGCAAGACCACCCTCACCCGGCTGCTGCTGCGGATGTCGGACGTCGACGGCGGACGCATCCTGATCGGCGGTCAGGACATCAGCGCCCTGCGCCAGACCGACCTGCGCTCACTGATCGCCTACGTCCCGCAGGAACCCGCCATGTTCCACCGCAGCCTGCGGGAGAACATCGCCTTCGCCCGGCCCGGCGCCACCGACGAGGAGATCCACGCGGCGGCGCGGGCCGCGCACGTCACGGAGTTCGCCGACCAGCTCCCCGACGGCTTCGCCACCCTGGTGGGGGAGCGGGGCGTGAAGCTCTCGGGCGGCCAGCGCCAACGGGTCGCCCTCGCCCGGGCCATCCTGCGCGACGCCCCGATCCTGCTGCTCGACGAGGCGACCAGCGCGCTGGACTCGGAGAGCGAGATCCTGGTCCAGGACGCCCTGTGGCGGCTGATGGAGGGGCGTACGGCCCTCGTGGTCGCCCACCGGCTGTCCACGGTGGCCGGCATGGACCGTCTCGTCGTCCTCGACCGGGGCAGCGTCGTCGAGCAGGGCACCCACGAGGAGCTGCTCGCCGCGGACGGGGCCTACGCCCGGCTGTGGCGGCACCAGTCCGGGGGCTTCCTCGCGGAGACCGTGGAGCCGGTGCCGGGAGACGGTGGCCCGGGGGCGTCTCTCGCCGGGCTGCCGGAGCCGGCCGGGCCGTCTGAGCACGCGGCGGACCGGTCCGCCGCGACGAGGCGGTGACGGGCGGCCTCGGCCTCGGCTGATCACGGGCCCTGTGGCCCGGGCGACGGGGAGGGGAGCGGTTCGCGGGCGGGCGGCTGCCTCGTACCGTCCGCGGCTCGGGCCCTATGCCGCGTCGGCCCGTCCCGCGCCGTCCCGTCCCGCTCCGCGTCGGCTTCGGGGACGGCACCGGCGTGGACGGGCCCCACCGGTCAGTCGCCCGGCCCCGGGTCCGGGTGGACCGGGGACGCGAGACCGGCGCGGGCCGCCTCCAGCTGCGCGGCGAAGGCGATGCCGAAGAAGAGGGCCACGGCGGTGAGGTTGGCCCACAGCAGCAGGGCGACGAACGCGGTCAGCGGCCCGTACAGGGCCCCGAAGGAGCCGCTCTCCTCGACGTACAGCGCCAGCAGCCAGGTCGCCGTCACCCACAGGAGGATCTGCAGGGCCGAGCCCAGGGCGAGCCAGGTGTAGCCGGGCTGGACCCGGCGGGGCGACCACCGGAAGATCACCGCGGAGGCGATCCACGCCAGTGCCAGCCCGGTCGGCACCTCCAGCGCGCTCCACCAGCCCGGCACGCCGCCCGCCCGCCCGGTGGCCCGCATCACCGCGTCACCGACCGCCTCACCGGCGACCAGGACGACGAACCCGAGCACCATGGGCATCCCCGCGGTGACCGCGAGAGCGATCGCCCTCGCGTACTTGAGGGGGAGGGGACGGTCGCGCTCGATGCCGTAGATGCGGTTGGCGCCCCGCTCGATCTGGCCCATGGCCGACGCGAGGTTCAGCAGCGCGAAGCCCAGGCCCAGCCAGAGGGCGAGCGTGCTCCACACGTCACCGTGAGCGGACCGCCGGGTCCGCGCGAAGGCGTCCGCGACGACGTCGCCGCTGGCCCCGGGCACGATCCGGCCCAGGGTCAGTTCGACGACGCGCCCCACGGTCTCGGTGTGCGCGCTGGTGGCGAGGCCCACCAGGGCGACGGTGAACGGCACCAGCCCCAGCACCACCTGGAAGGCGAGCGCCCGCGCGTTGGTGAAGCCGTCCGCGTAACGGAACCGCGCGAAGGAGTCGGCCAGCAGCCGTACGCCCCCGTAGTGCCGCAGCGCGGTGAACGCCTCGTCCCCCGACAGCTCCTCCCCACGCATGTCCCTGGTCTGCGGGACGTGTACGGCGGTGCCCACGGCGCCCACCCTTCCTCGCGGCGGACCCCTTTCCCGGTGGCCGCCGAGTGACGTGTTCCGTCCGTCCAGACTGCCCCCGTTCCGTCCGGGCATCCCGTCAGCCGACGCGGGTGTGCGGTGCGAGCCGGCCGCCGTCCGGTCAGACGCCCGACGCGGCCCGGTGGTCGTGCTCGTCCTGCGCGGCTCGATCCGCGGCCCGCGGACCAGCAGTCGCGCCGCCGCCCGCGTCGCATGGAGCGCGCCGCCCGCGTCGCCGCCGCCGACGGCCTGCCGTTCCACCCCGGCCGGGCCCGGCCCGGCAACACCGCCGACGCCCGCCGCCTGGTCCGTCCGGCCACGCGACCGACCTGGTGCTCCGCCTGTACACCGCGTACCGGGCCGAGTGCCGCCCCGTCGCCGACCGGGCCCGCGAGGTGCTGCACCACGAGGGGAGGGCGGCATCCACGCCCGCCCGGACCTGGCCGGCGCCGCACTGCTCCCCACCCATCTGGCGGCCTTCGCCTTCGGCGTCCTGTCCTACGTCTTCTGCATCGCCCTGCCCCGCTTCGCGCAGACCGGTGGTGCTGCCGGGCCCCACACCGCGCAGTGGCACCACCTCGTCCTCTACGCGGTCGTGGGCGTCGGTACGGGGGTGGTGATGGCCGCGCTGCCCAAGCTGATCGGCGCGCTCGCCCCGCCCACCCGCATCGGCACGGCCCGCCGGCACCGGACCGCCGGACCCCGTGAACGCCTCAGAACCTCGGCGCGGGAGCCAGCTCCTCCACGATGGCCGCCGCCTCCTCCTCGCTCTGCACCGACGGCGGGGACCCCTCCAGCGGCTGCCGCGCGGTCTCCTTCATGCAGGCCACCGCCACCACACCGACCAGGGCCGCCGCCATCGCGTAGTACGCCGGCATCATCTCCGAGCCGGTCGCGCCGATCAGCGCCGTGATGACCAGGGGAGTGGTGCCGCCGAACAGGGACGTCGACAGGTTGTAGCCGACCGACAGGGAGCCGTAGCGCACCGAGGTGGGGAACATCGCGGGCAGCGCCGCCGACATCGTGCCCAGCAGACACACCAGCGACAGGCCCAGCATCAGCATCCCGCCCGCCACGGCGAGCAGACTGCCCTGCCGCACCAGCAGGAACGACGGGGCGGACAGCACGAAGAAGCCCAGCATGCCGGTCATCAGCACGGGCCTGCGGCCGTACCGGTCGGAGATCCGGCCCACCTGGTTGATGACCAGCATCAGCACGATCATGGTGACGACGAGGATCAGCAGCCCGTGCGTCTCGCTGTAGTGCAGCTCGTCCGAGAGGTACGTCGGCATGTACGACAGCAGCATGTAGTCGGTGACGTTGTAGGCACCGACCAGGGCGACGCACAGCACCAGCATCCGCCAGTGCAGCCGGAAGATCTTCGCGAGGTCGCCCCGGGCCGTCGTCTCCACCGCGGTCGCCGCGTCGGAGACGTGCACGTTGCCCTCCTCCAGCTTCAGGAAGGCGGGGGTGTCGTCCAGCCGCATCCGCAGATACAGACCGACGACTCCGAGCGGACCGGCGACCAGGAACGGGATGCGCCAGGCCCACGCGTCCACCGCCTCCGTGCCCAGCCCCGCGGTGAGCGCGGTCACCAGCCCCGCCGCGCAGGTGTACCCGGCCAGCGTCCCCAGCTCCAGGAAGGAACCGAAGAAGCCGCGCCGCTTGTCCGGCGCGTACTCCGCGATGAACGTGGAGGCACCGCCGTACTCACCGCCCGTGGAGAATCCCTGGAGCAGCCGGAACAGGATGAGCAGCAGCGGCGACCAGAAGCCGACCGCGGCGTACGTCGGCAGCAGCCCGATCGCGCAGGTGCCGATCGCCATCAGGATCATCGTCAGCGCGAGGACCTTCTTACGGCCGATCTTGTCGCCCATCGGCCCGAACACCATGCCGCCGATCGGCCGCACCAGGAAGGCGACGGCGAACGTGGCGAACGAGGACAGCAACTGCGCGGTCTCGCTCCCGGACGGGAAGAAGACCCGGCCGATGGTGCCGGCCAGGTACGCGTAGATGCCGAAGTCGAACCACTCCATGGCGTTGCCGAGGGCGGCGGCCTTCACCGCCCGCTTGACCGCGCGCTCGTCCGTCACCGTGATGTCCGACCGGCGCAGCCGGGGGTTCTGCCTGCGCCTGATGGCGCGGAAGAGAGCCGGGTGACGCTTGAGAGCCGCGGAATCGGGCACGGGCCCGTTGTCGGTGGGAGACGTGGCTGCGTTCCTTTCCGGGGGCATAGTGCTCCAAACGGAACTTATGCTCGTTCATCATCTTTCCAGCCGCACCTGCCACAGAATGCGGATGTCACTCGTACGGATCGGTGTTGCGTCGATCACCGGCTAGGCTGCGGAGCATGCGGATCGCCGTCTCCTCGGACATGGACGAACCCGTCGCCCGCCTCCTGGTGGAGGAACTGCGCGGCCGGGGCCACGAGGTGCTGACCCACGGCGCGCTGCGCCCCGGGGACGACCCCGGGTGGGCGGTGTGCTCGGAGCGGGCGGCCCGTGAGGTCGCCGCCGGACACGCCGACCAGGCGGTGGTGTGCTGCTGGACCGGCACCGGCGCGTCGATCGCCGCGAACAAGGTGCCGGGCGTCCGCGCGGCCCTGTGCGCCGACGCGTACACGGCGGACGGCGCCCGCCGCTGGAACGACGCCAACGTCCTCGCCCTCAGTCTGCGGCTGACCTCCGGCCCGCTGCTGACGGAGATCCTCGACGCCTGGTTCGCGGGCGAGCCCAGCACGGACGCCGAGGACCGGGAGAGCGTGACCCACGTGACCCGCCTCGACGCCGCCCGCCCCGCCCCGTGACCCGCCTCGACGCCGCCCGCCCCGCCCCGTGACCCGCCTCGGCGCCGCCCGCCCCGCCCCGTGACACCCGCGGCCGGGGCACGGCCCCTCGGCCGACTGCCACGGTGCACCGGGCCCCGTCCCCATCCGGCGTCGCCAGGCGCCCCTGTCTCTCAGACCGCCAGCACCTTCTCCAGCGCCCGAAGCGCCCCCTGAAGCTCCTCCGCGGTGATCGTCAGCGGCGGCGCCAGCCGGATCGTGGAGCCGTGGGTGTCCTTGACCAGGACGCCCTCCCGCATCAGGCGCTCGCTGACCTCGCGGCCGGTGCCCAGCGCCGGGTCGACGTCGACGCCCGCCCACAGGCCCCGCGCCCGGAAGCCCACGACACCCCGTCCGACCAGCGCGGCCAGCCCCTCCCGCAGCAGCACGCCCAGCTCGGCCGCCCGCCGCTGGTACGCGCCCGTCTCCAGCAGCTCCACCACCGCCGTACCGACCGCCGCGGCCAGCGGATTGCCGCCGAACGTGGAGCCGTGCTCGCCCGGACGCAGTACCCCGAGCACCTCCCGCCGGCCCGCCACCGCCGACACCGGCACGATGCCGCCGCCCAGCGCCTTGCCGAGCAGCACCAGGTCGGGGAGGACTCCCTCGTACTGCACGGCCAGGGTGTGCCCGGTGCGGCCCAGCCCCGACTGGATCTCGTCCGCCATGAACAGGCAGCCCGCCCGCCGGGTCACCTCCCGCACCCCGGCGAGATAGCCGTCGTCCGGGATCAGCACCCCCGCCTCGCCCTGGATCGGCTCGATCAGCACCGCCGCCGTCGTCCCGTCGACCGCCGCCTCCAGAGCCGCCAGGTCGTTGTACGGCACGACGCGGAATCCGGGCGTGAACGGCCCGAAGCCCGCGCGGGCCGTCTCGTCCGTGGAGAAGCTCACGATCGTCGTCGTACGGCCGTGGAAGTTGTCCGCCGCCACCACGATCGTCGCCTCGCCGTCCGGGACGCCCTTCACGTCGTAGGCCCACTTGCGGGCCACCTTGATGCCGCTCTCCACCGCCTCCGCGCCGGTGTTCATCGGCAGCACCATGTCCATGCCGGTCAGCGCGGCGAGACGCTCGGCGAACAGGGCGAGACGGTCGTTGTGGAAGGCGCGCGAGGTCAGCGTCAGCCGGTCCAGCTGACGGTGGGCCGCCTCGACCAGCGCCGGGTGGCGGTGGCCGAAGTTCAGCGCCGAGTAACCGGCGAGCAGGTCCAGGTAGCGGCGGCCCTCCACGTCCTCCATCCAGACGCCCTCCGCGCGGGCGACGACCACGGGCAGCGGGTGGTAGTTGTGGGCGAGGACCGGCTCCTCCGCGCGGATCAGCTCGGCGGACGTACGGGTGTGCGCGGTGGTGGTCATCAGCGGATCTCCTGAGTGCAGCACTTGATGCCGCCGCCCGCCTTGTGGAACTCGGACAGGTCGACGGGGACAGGGACATAGCCGCGCTCGGCGAGCCGGCCGGCGAGGGCGGTCGCCCCCGGAGAGATGAACACATGACGCCCGTCACAGACGGAGTTGAGGCCGAACGCCAGCGCGTCCTCGCGGGTCGCGAGCACCGCGTCCGGGTACAGCCGGGCGAGTACCTCACGGCTGCCCGGACTGAACGCCTCGGGGTAGTAAGCCACATTGTCGTCATCGAGCACGAACAGCGCCGTGTCCAGGTGGTAGAAGTACGGATCCACCAGCGTCAGCGAGATCACCGGCACGCCGAAGAACTCCTGCGCCTCCCGGTGCGCCTCGGGCGCCGTACGGAATCCCGTGCCGGCCAGGATCCACCGCCCGGCCGGCGTCAGATCGCCCTCGCCCTCGCACACCGACCCCGGATGCTGCACCTCGTAGCCCCGCTCCTTGAACCACGCCTCGTACGGCAGTGACTCGGCGCGCCGCTCGGGCGCGCGGAAGCGGGAGCCGAGGACACGGCCCCCGACGACGACCGCCGCGTTGGCGGCGAACACCATGTCGGGCAGGCCGGGCACCGGTGCGACCCGCTCGACGGTGTGGCCGTGGTCGCGGTAGGCGTCGACCAGGGCCTGCCACTGGTCGAGGGCGCGGATGACGTCCACCGGCCGGTCGGGGCTCATCCACGGATTGATCGCGTAGCGCACGGCGAAGTGCCGGGGCTCGCAGACCAGGAAGCGCCGCCTGCGCGGCACACGGGAGTCGGGCACAGCGGGATCCCTCCGCTTCGCTCACAGGGGGTGACGGGGTGTGTCACCACGGTAAGAAAAGGCGGAGACGCGCGACAAGCGACGAAAGCTGCGTGTTCGCGCAGCAATCATGCGTAGTTCAGCCGTTCAGCGCAGGTCCACTGCGCGCGGGGGCCCCGTCAGGGACGGGATGGCTGGCCCCGGCCTCCGGGCTGTCCGGGATCAGATGCGACAGCACCATCACACTGATCGTCTTCCGGATGAACGGCTCCACCCGGATCCGCTCCAGCACCTCCTCGAAGTGCTCCACGTCCCGCGCCCGTACGTGCAGCAGCGCGTCCGCGCCCCCGGTCACCGTCATGGCCGCCGTGATCTCGGGATGGTTGCGCACCACCTCCGCCAGCCGCCGCGGCGGCGCCGCCCCCTCGCAGTACACCTCCACGTACGCCTCCGTCCGCCAGCCCAGCGCGGACGGCCGCACGGTCGCCGTGAACCCGGTGATCACCCCGGTCTCCCGCAGCCGGTCCACCCGGCGCTTGACCGCCGTGGCCGACAGCCCGATGCCCGCGCCGATCTCGGCGAAGGACGTCCGGGCGTTGGCCATCAACGCGGTCACGATCTTCCGGTCCAGCTCGTCGAAGGAGCTCGGCCTGCTGTTCATGCGGGCACTGTATCCATCGCGTACGTCCACGTCGGGCCCGTGTTCACACGTCCGGATCGCCCCTAGACTCCACGTCCATGCTGCGTGCCCTGGCCGTCGACGACGAACGCCCCTCGCTGGAAGAGCTGGTGTACCTGCTCGGTGCCGATCCGCGGATCGCGACCGTCGAGGGCGCCGGCGACGCCACCGAGGCGCTGCGCCGCGTCAACCGCGCCCTGGAGTCGGGCCCCGACGGGCCGGACGCCCTCGACGTGGTCTTCCTCGACATCCAGATGCCCGGCCTGGACGGGCTGGACCTGGCCCGGCTGCTCACCGGCTTCGCCCGGCCCCCGCTGATCGTGTTCGTCACCGCCCACGAGGACTTCGCCGTGCAGGCGTTCGACCTCAAGGCCGTCGACTACGTCCTCAAACCCGTCCGCCGCGAGCGCCTCGCCGAGGCCGTCCGCCGCGCCGCCGACCTGCGGGGCGCCCTGCCGCGCATCCCCGTCCACGAGCCCGACCCCGGCCACATCACCGTGGAGCTCGGCGGCGTCACCCGCTTCGTCGCCGTCGACGACATCACCCACGTCGAGGCCCGCGGCGACTACGCCCGGCTGCACACCGCCCAGGGCAGCCACCTGGTCCGCATCCCGCTGTCCACCCTGGAGGAGCGCTGGCGCTCCCGCGGCTTCGTCCGCATCCACCGCCGCCACCTGGTCGCCCTGCGCCACATCGGCGAGCTGCGCCTGGACGCCGGCACGGTCAGCGTCCTGGTCGGCGGCGAGGAACTCCAGGTCAGCCGCCGCCACGCCCGGGAACTGCGCGACCTGCTGATGAGAAGGACCTGAACCGTGCCCCAGGACCCCGCCGAGCGCCGCGTCACCGTCACCGGCCCGCCCCGCCGCACCCGCCGCCGGACCTCCGCCTACTACCGCCCGCGCACCGAGATCGACGAACAGACCACCCTCGGCCACACCTACGTCCGCTCCCTGATGCGCACCCAGCTGCGCGCCGCCCTCACCGTCTTCGCCGTCCTCGCCCTGCTCATCGGCCCGCTCCCGCTGCTGTTCGCCGCGATGCCCGACGCCCGCCGCCTGGAGTGGGCCGTCCTCGGCTTCGCCCTGTACGCCCCGCTCGTCCTGCTCGCCCGCTGGTACGTGCGCCGCGCCGAACGCAACGAGCGCGACCTGGTCCGCCTGGTCGAGGACCGCTAGCCACCGTGCAGTCGAGCTACGCCGTCCCCGCCGTCGCCCTCGTCGTCGTCGCCACCGTCCTGGTCGGCGCCTTCGGCCTGCGCATCTCCCGCACCACCTCCGACTTCTACGTCGCCTCCCGCACCGTCGGCCCCCGCCTCAACGCCGCCGCCATCAGCGGCGAGTACCTCTCCGCCGCGTCCTTCCTCGGCATCGCGGGGCTGGTCCTGGTCCAGGGCCCCGACATGCTCTGGTACCCGGTCGGCTACACCGCCGGCTACCTGGTGCTCCTGCTCTTCGTCGCCGCCCCGCTGCGCCGCTCCGGCGCCTACACCCTCCCCGACTTCGCCGAGGCCCGGCTCGCCTCCCAGGCGGTACGGCGCCTCGCGGGCGCCTTCGTCGTCGGCGTCGGCTGGCTGTACCTGCTGCCCCAGCTCCAGGGCGCCGGGCTGACCCTGGCCGTGCTGACCGACGCGCCGGACTGGCTCGGCGGGGTCATCGTCGCCGTCGTCGTCACCGCCACCGTCGCCGCCGGCGGCATGCGCAGCATCACCTTCGTCCAGGCCTTCCAGTACTGGCTCAAGCTCACCGCCCTGCTCGTCCCCGCCCTCTTCCTGATCCTGGCCTGGCAGGCCGACGGCGCCCCCAGCCGCGCCTTCGACGAACCCGCCGCCTTCCGCGAGCAGCGCACCGTCCGGGTCCAGGACACCCTCACCCTGAAGCTCGAAACCCCGCTGACCGTCATCGTCGACGGCACCGTCGACGGCCGCCGCCACGCCGGCACCCGGCTCCACCTGCCCACCGGCCCGCACCGCGTCGACGCCGGCACCCGCCTCACCTTCGCCCCGCACACCCCGGTCCCCGCCGCGACCGTCCACGGCGCCGACGACGCCCTGACCCCGTCCCGCGCGGAGAGCCGCACCGAACGTCCGCTGTACGCCACCTACGGCCTGATCCTCGCCACGTTCCTCGGCACCATGGGCCTGCCGCACGTCGTGGTCCGCTTCTACACCAGCCCGCACGGCGTCGCCGCCCGCCGCACCACCGTCGCCGTCCTCGGCCTGATCGGCGCCTTCTACCTGCTGCCGCCCGTCTACGGCGCCCTCGGCCGCCTCTACGCCCCCGAACTCGCCCTCACCGGCGACGCCGACGCCGCCGTACTGCTGCTGCCCGGCCGCATGATCGGGGGAGTGGGCGGCGATCTGCTCGGCGCCCTGGTCGCGGGCGGCGCCTTCGCCGCGTTCCTGTCCACCGCCTCCGGACTGACCATGGCCGTCGCGGGCGTCCTCACCCAGGACGTCCTGCCCACCCGCGGCGTACGGCACTTCCGGCTCGGCACCGTCCTCGCCATGGCCGTGCCGCTCGCGGCGAGCGTCCTGGTGGGCGGACTGCCGGTCGCCGACGCGGTCGGCCTCGCCTTCGCCGTCTCCGCCTCGTCCTTCTGCCCGCTGCTCGTCCTCGGCATCTGGTGGCGGCGGCTGACCCCGCCGGGCGCCGCGGCCGGGATGCTGGTCGGCGGCGGCGCCGCGCTGCTCGCCGTGGCCGCGACGATGGCCGGCTTCCCCGGCGACGGCGCGCTGCACGCCCTGCTGGCCTGGCCCGCGCTCTGGACGGTGCCGCTGGGCTTCCTCACCATGATCACGGTGTCGCTGGCCACCCCGGGCCGGGTGCCGGCCCAGGCCGCGGCGATCCTGGCCCGGTTCCACCTCCCCGAAGAACTGCGCACGGAGGAACTGCGCCCGCAGGAAGGCAGAGCGGCATGAGCGGATTCCTGGCGGGCCTGTGCGTGGCCGTCCTCCCGCTGCTGGCGGCCGGTTTCTGGCTGGGCCGGCGCACCGCCCGCCCCGAGAGCCTCGGCGGACTCGGCACCCCGGTCGAGCACGCCACCTTCCAGACCCTGCACACCGCCTCCCTCGCCGCGCCCCCGCTCAGGGCGGGCCTCACCGAGGAGACCGCCCGCAAGTCCGCCCGCAAACTGCGCTCCCTGCTCGGCACCGACGCGCTGTGCCTGACGGACACCGAGGAGGTCCTGGTCTGGGACGGCGCCGGCGCCCACCACCGCACCGAGATCATGGAACTGCTCGCCGGCCCGCTGGAGACCGGCCGCGGCGAGGCGTTCCCGCTCACCTGCGCCGCCCCCGACTGCGCGGTGCGCTGGGCCGTCGTCACCCCGCTCACCGTCGACGACCGGGTGCACGGCGCGCTGGTGGCCTGCGCGCCCCGCGAGTCCGCCGTCCTGGTCCGGGCGGCCGGCGAGGTCGCCCGCTGGATCTCCGTACAACTGGAACTCGCCGACCTCGACCGCTCCCGCACCCGCCTCATCGAGGCCGAGATCAAGGCGCTGCGCGCCCAGATCTCCCCGCACTTCATCTTCAACTCGCTCGCCGTGATCGCGTCCTTCGTCCGCACCGACCCCGAACGCGCCCGCGAGCTGCTGCTGGAGTTCGCCGACTTCACCCGCTACTCGTTCCGCCGGCACGGCGACTTCACCACCCTCGCCGACGAACTGCACGCCATCGACCACTACCTGGCCCTGGTCCGCGCCCGCTTCGGCGACCGCCTCGCCGTCACCCTGCAGATCGCCCCCGAGGTCCTGCCGGTCGCGCTGCCCTTCCTCTGCCTCCAGCCCCTGGTGGAGAACGCCGTCAAGCACGGCCTGGAGGGCAAGTCCGGCACCTGCCGCATCCAGATCACCGCGCAGGACGCGGGCGCCGAGGCCCTCGTCGTCATCGAGGACGACGGCGCCGGCATGGACCCCGCCCTGCTCCGCGCCATCCTCGCCCGCGAGGTCAGCCCGTCCGGCGGTATCGGCCTGTCCAACGTCGACGACCGGCTCCGCCAGGTGTACGGCGACGACCACGGCCTGGTCATCGAGACGGCCGTCGGCGCGGGCATGAAGATCACGGTCCGGTTGCCGAAGTACCAGCCGGGCGTCCACTCGGCCGCCCGGCCGGCCCGCGGCTGAACCTCAGGCGCTGCGGGAGGCGACCATCCCCAGCGTGATCAGTCCGAGCAGCACCCAGCCGAACCACAGCCAGCCGTTGCTGCCGAGCGCCACCGTGTAGGCCGTCACCGCCACCAGGCCGCCGATGGTGAGCGCCCCCATCGTCTTCGTGGAACCGTCCGTGGAACCGGGCATCGCCACACCCTCCTCATGGGCCGATCCCCTCCATGGTGCCCCGAAGCGCCCCGCTCAGCTCCCGCGTGTCTGCAAAGAGGCCAGATAGGCGTTGTACGCCGCCAGCTCCTTGTCGCCGTCCCGGTCGGCGGCCCGGTCCTTGCGCCTGGCCTGCCGCTGGTCCGAGGCGTACCACTGGAACAGCAGCGCGATCAGCACCAGGACCGAGGGCACCTCGCTGAACGCCCAGGCGATCCCGCCGGCCGCGTTCTGGTCGGAGAGCGCGTCGATGCCGAGCGAGGCGGGCGGGTTCTCGAACGTCGAGACCATCGGCGAGGACGCCATCATCAGCGCGATACCGAAGAACGCGTGGAACGGCATGCCCGCGAACAGCTCCAGCATCCGCATCAGATAGCCCGGCCGGTGCGGGCCCGGGTCCACGCCCATGATCGGCCAGAAGAAGACCACGCCGACGGCGAGGAAGTGCACCATCATCGCGATGTGCCCGACCTTGGAGCCCATCAGGAAGTCGAACAGCGGCGTGAAGTACAGCGCGTACAGGCTCGCGATGAACAGCGGGATGGTGAACACGGGGTGGGTGATCACCCGCATGTACCGGCTGTGCAGCAGCATCAGCAGCAGCTCCCGCGGCCCCTTGCTGCCCCGCACGGCGGCCGGCGGCAGCGCGCGCAGGGCGAGGGTGACCGGGGCGCCGAGCAGGATCAGGATGGGCGACACCATGCTGATGACCATGTGCTGCACCATGTGCACGCTGAACATGACCATGCCGTAGTCGTTGAGCTTGGTGCACATCACCAGCGCGATGCTCAGCATGCCGGTCACGAAGGCCACGGTCCGCCCCAGCGGCCAGGCGTCACCGCGCCGCGCGAGCCGGACGACCCCCCAGCCGTAGAGCGCGAGCCCCAGCAGGCAGGCGGCGAGGAAGAAGGGGTCCATGGACCACCCGAGCCCCCGTCCCAGCGTGAACGGCGGCAGCTCGGTCATCATGCCGTGCCCGCTGTGATCCATCGCCGGCTCCCATTTCATGCTGATTGACGCTGTCTGTCCGCCCCAAGACTAGAACCGCCCCCGGCGACCGACGTCACCGGGGGCTGAACAGCGCGTCTCAGGAACAGCGCGCCTCAGGAACAGCGCGCCTCAGGAACAGTGCGCCTCAGGAACAGTGCGCCTCAGGAACAGTGCGCCTCAGGAACAGTGCGCCTCAGGAAGGGCGCGGCCTAAAGAACACACTCCGCTTCCGCGTACCGGTCCCCCGGCACCGTCTTCAGCGTCTCCACGGCCTCCGCCAACGGCACCGTCACGATGTCCGTCCCCCGCAGCGCCGTCATCTTCCCGAACTCGCCCCGGTGCGCGGCCTCCACCGCGTGCCACCCGAACCGCGTCGCCAGCACCCGGTCGTACGCCGTGGGCGTCCCGCCCCGCTGCACGTGCCCGAGGATCACCGGCCGTGCCTCCTTGCCGAGCCGGTGTTCCAGCTCGATGGAGAGCTGCCGGGCGATCCCCGCGAAGCGCTCGTGACCGTAGACGTCCTTGCCGCCCTCGTCGAACGTCATCGTCCCCGGCTTCGGCTTGGCGCCCTCCGCCGCCACCACGATCGCGAACCGCTTGCCCGCCGAGAACCGCTCGCCGACCTTCGCGGCCAGCTCCTCTATGTCGAAGGGCCGTTCCGGCACGACGACGGCGTGCGCGCCGGCCGCCATCCCGGAGTGCAGCGCGATCCAGCCGGTGTGCCGGCCCATGACCTCGACGATCAGCACCCGCTGGTGCGACTCGGCGGTGGTCTTCAGCCGGTCGAGGGCCTCGGTCGCGACGGTGACGGCCGTGTCGAAGCCGAAGGTGACGTCCGTGACAGCGATGTCGTTGTCGATGGTCTTGGGCACCCCGACTATCGGCAGCCCGTTGTCGGACAGCAGCCGGGCCGCTTTCAGCGTGCCCTCACCGCCGATCGGGATGATCGCGTCGAGACCCAGCTCCCGGACATGCCCCCGGGCCCGCTCCACGCCGTCCCGCAGGTGCTCGGGACGGACCCGGGAGGAGCCGAGGACGGTGCCTCCGAGGGCCAGGATGCCGCCCACGGCGTCGAGGTCGAGCTTGAGGTAGTCGCACTCCAGGAGGCCCTTCCAGCCGTCCCGGAAACCGATGACCTCGTCGCCGTGGTCGGCGACGGCACGGTGCACGACGGACCGGATGACGGCGTTCAGGCCGGGGCAGTCGCCGCCGGACGTGAGGACACCAATGCGCATAGCCCGATTTACCTTCTCCAGTGGGCACGGGTCCGGACCGCGATGTCCGGCTCGGATGCCGCCACCCTAGCGGCATCCGCGGGCCCGTCCGCACGGGGCGTCCGCCTGCTGGACGTGCCCGCTCACCTGTGCGGACGTGCCATCAGACGGGCCGGTGACGTGCGGGCCGCCGCCGTGTGTCAGGCGGACTGCTGGGCCGCCGCGATGCGCTCGTCGCGCAGCGCCTCGTACCACCGGTCGTCGGTCGGCGGCAGCGCGTTCACGTCCAGGGCCAGCTTCAGCAGCAGGTCCGCGATGAGCGGGTTGCGGGCGAGGACCGGCCCGTGCATGTACGTACCGAAGACCGTGTCGTTGAACGCGCCCTCCGTGCCGTCCCCCGTGCCGTTGCCGTTGCCGAAGCGGACCTGGGCGAGCGGGCGGGCGGTCGGGCCCAGGTGGGTGACGCCCTGGTGGTTCTCGAAGCCGGTCAGCGGGGGCAGGCCGAGCCGCGGGTCGACGTCGCCGAGGACGTCGCCCACGCACCGCTCGCCCTCGCCGCGCACCGAGACCACGTCGAGCAGGCCGAGGCCGGGCTCGCGCTGGCCGAGGTCGTTGACGAACTCGTGGCCGAGGATCTGGTAGCCGGCGCAGACCGAGAAGACGATCGCGCCGTTGCCCACCGCCCGGTGCAGACCGCCGTCCCGGCGCAGCCGCTCCGCCGCGAGCCGCTGCGGCCGGTCCTCGCCGCCGCCGATCAGGTAGATGTCGCCGGAGGTCGGGATCGGCTGGTCGCTGCGCACGTCGAGCCGGGCCACGTCCAGGCCGCGCTGCCGGGCGCGGCGCTCCACGACGAGGACGTTGCCCTGGTCGCCGTAGGTGCTGAGCAGGTCCGGGTAGATCCAGACGATGCGCAGTTGGTTGTCGCTCACTCTCAAGTTCCCTACCGGTGTCGTGGGTCAGTTGCCGACGCGGCGGCGCAGGTCCTGGAACGCGGTGTAGTTGGCGATGACCTCGATCCGGCCGGGCGGGCACTGCTGCACCGCCTGGTCGAGGTTCTCGCACACCTGGAACTGCTGGTTCGCCACTTCGAGGCGGACCGCCAGGTCCAGCTTCCGGTCGCCGATCACGCAGATCGGGTGGCCGGTCAGCCGCGTGTAGTCGACGTCCCACAGCCAGGAGGTGTCGGTGCCGTCGGCGCCGCGGGCGTTCACCGAGAGGATCACCGGGGCCGGCGGCGGGTCGATCAGGGAGAAGGTCTCCAGCCAGCCGGCCGGGTTCTTGGCGAGCAGCAGGCGCAGGTCGCGGCCCTGGAACTGGACCACGTCGTAGCGTCCGGCGACCGCCTGCACCTGGTACATCCGCTCCAGGGCGACCTGCGGCGGCACCCCGAAGACGGCGGCGACGGCCGCCGAGGAGGCGGCGTTGGCCTTGTTGGCGCGGCCCGGCAGCTGGAGGTGGATCGGCCAGGCCGAACCGTGCGGGTCGATGACGTGGTCGTTGGAGAGCGCCCAGCTGGGGGTGGGCCGGCGGAAGCCGCACTCGCCGCAGAACCAGTCGTCGCCGGGGCGCTGCATCACACCGCCGCAGGACGGGCAGGACCAGGCGTCGTCCTTCCACATCTGCCCGGCGGCCACCCAGACCACGTTGGGCGAGGAGGAGGCGGCCCAGACCACCAGCGGGTCGTCGCAGTTGGCGACGACGACCGACTTGGACCCGGCCAGGCCCTCCCGCCAGGCCTCCGCGAGCATCCGGGTCTCGGCGGCGCGGTCGAGCTGGTCGCGGGAGAGGTTGAGCAGGGCGATGCACTTGGGGTCGGTGTCCCGGGCGACGCCGGCGAGGTACTTCTCGTCGACCTCGATGACGCCGTACCGGGCGTCCGAGCCGCCGGCCAGCGCCGAGGTGATGCCGGCCGGCATGTTGGCGCCGAGCGCGTTGGAGACGACCGGGCCGGCCGCCTTGAGGGCCTCGGCGATGAGCCGGGTGGTGGTGGTCTTGCCGTTGGTCGCCGAGACCAGGGTCACGTCCAGGTGCTGGGCGAGCCGGGCGAGGAGGTCGGGGTCGAGTCTCAGCGCCACCTTGCCGCCGATCACCGAACCGCTGCCGCGACCCGCGGCGCGGGACGCCGCCGCGACCGCCTTGCCCGCGGTCACGGCCAGCTTGGCCCGCGGCGTGAGCGGGTCCGAGTTGCCTGCCATCAGTTCTCGATCCTCCTTGCGTACGCGCCGCGCCTGAAGCCTGGGAAGCCTGACGGCCACGTGGTGTGGACCTCAGCCTATCGAGATCCATTCGCACTCCCGAATCGCGGCCCGCGCGGGCGGGGCGTTCAGGGCCCGTACCCTTGCCGCCATGCGACACGGCCCGATCCCGGGCGCCCGCGGGCGCGTCCGGCCCCTGACCCTGCTCGGAGACACGGTACTGCGCGAGCCGTGCCGCGAGGTCACCGGCTTCGGCCCCGAACTCGCGGGGCTCGTGGAGGATTTGTTCGCCACCATGTACGCCGCCCGCGGCGTGGGCCTGGCGGCGAACCAGATCGGCGTGCCGCTGCGGGTCTTCGTGTACGACTGCCCGGACGACGAGGACGTGCGCCACCTGGGCCATGTGGTCAACCCCCGGCTGGCGGAGACCGACGGGGTGGTGGTGCGCGGGCCCGAGGGCTGTCTGTCGCTGCCGGGCCTGGAGGCCGGGACCGAGCGGTACGACCACGCCGTCGTCGAGGGCTTCACGGCGGACGGGGAGCCGGTCACCGTCCACGGGACGGGATTCTTCGCGCGCTGCCTGCAGCACGAGTGCGACCACCTGGAGGGCCGGCTGTACGTCGACCACCTCACCGGGTGGCGGCGCAGGCGGGTGGAACGGCAGGCCGCCCGGGCGGACTGGAGCCGCCGGGAACCCGCCGGCCGGAGCCGTCAGTGACCGGCCGGCCCGAACCGTCGGGAGCCGGCTGACCGGAACCGTCAGGAAGCGTCGGGAACCGGCCGGCCCGAGCCGTCAGAACCCCGGGCCGTCCGTCCGGTCGTCGGCCGCGGCCAGCCGGCCCCACAGCAGGTCGGCCAGGCTGTGCACCAACTCCTCGCGGGAGCAGGGGCGTTCACCGAGCCACCAGTCGCCGGCGGCGTGCATCATCCCGACGATCCCGTGCCCCCACACCCGGGCCTGCCGCTGGCCGCCAGGGCCGAGGTCGAGGCGCTCCTCGATGACCTGGGCCAGTTCCTCGCCCATGCGGCGCAGCAGCGGCGCCGAGTGCTTGCCGACGTCGAAGCCCGCCTCGCCCTGGGCGCTGTCCGCCGGGTGCATCAGGAAGCGGTACACCTGCGGGCGGGCCTCGATGGCCGCCAGGTAGGTGTCCAGGGTCGCCTCGACGCGCTGCCGCCGCTCCGCCGGGGCGTCCAGGGCGGCCCGCAGCGAGGCGAGGAGGGCGTCCGTGTGACGCTGGGCGAGCGCGGCGTAGAGGCCGCCCTTGTCGCCGAAGTGCCGGTAGAGGATCGGCTTGGTGATGCCCGCCTCGGCGGCGATGGCGTTCATCGAGGCGTGGGGCCCGTCACGCAGCACCACCCGGTCGGCGGCCTCCAGCAGCTCTCGCCGTCGCCGGTCGGCGGACCGCTGCTGATCGGTCCGCGGCCTGGTCTCCATGTGCTCTCCCCACCTGTGCTGATTCGGTGACGCCTGCGCAAACTAGCACTCACCGCCCTCCGATGATCGAACGGGCTGCCGACGGATGGGGGGAGTTGACTTTTCTTACCCGCGGGTAACAGACTCGATGTTACCGTTAGTAACACGCACGTGCGTCACTGGAGGGGTCATGGCCGGGTTCACCATGGAGCTCAACGACGAACAGAAGGAGGTGCGGGACTGGCTGCACGGCTTCGCCGCCGACGTGATCCGTCCCGCCGCCGCCGAATGGGACGAGCGTGAGGAGACTCCCTGGCCCGTCATCCAGGAGGCCGCCAAGGTCGGCATCTACTCCCTCGACTTCTACGCCCAGCAGTACTTCGACCAGACGGGGCTCGGCATCCCGATGGCCATGGAGGAGCTGTTCTGGGGCGACGCGGGCATCGCCCTGTCGATCGTCGGCACCGGCCTGGCCGCCGTCGGCGTCCTCGCCAACGGCACCGAGGAGCAGATCGGCACCTGGATCCCGCAGATGTACGGCGACGTCAACGACGTCAAGGTCGCCGCCTTCTGCTCCTCCGAGCC
Organism: Streptomyces sp. NPDC016677; assembly: GCF_055562815.1. Taxonomy (NCBI): domain Bacteria; kingdom Bacillati; phylum Actinomycetota; class Actinomycetes; order Kitasatosporales; family Streptomycetaceae; genus Streptomyces; species Streptomyces sp. NPDC016677. The sequence continues at coordinate 134,047 of NZ_JBVHEO010000018.1, forward strand.
CGACGCCGGCTCCGACGTCGCCTCGATGCGCACGCGCGCGGTGTACGACGAGGCCAAGGACGAGTGGGTCATCGACGGCACCAAGACCTGGGCGACCAACGGCGGCATCGCCAACGTCCACGTGGTCGTCGCGGTCGTCGACCCCGAGCTGGGCTCCAAGGGCCACGCCTCCTTCATCGTCCCGCCGGGCACGCCCGGTCTGTCCCAGGGCCAGAAGTTCAAGAAGCACGGCATCCGCGCCTCGCACACCGCCGAGGTGATCCTCGACGGCGTGCGCGTCCCCGGCTCCTGCCTGCTCGGCGGCAAGGAGAAGCTGGACGCCCGCCTCGCCCGCGCCCGGGAGAAGGCGAAGAAGGGCGGCGAGCGCGTGAAGAACGCCGCGATGGCCACCTTCGAGGCGTCCCGCCCGGCCGTCGGCGCCATGGCGGTCGGCACCGCCCGCGCCGCCTACGAGGTCGCCCTCGATTACGCGCAGACCCGGGAGCAGTTCGGCCGCCCGATCATCGACAACCAGGGCGTCGCCTTCCAGCTCGCCGACATGCGGACCTCCATCGACGCGGCCCGGCTGCTGGTGTGGCGCGCGTCCTGGATGGCCATCAACGGCAAGCCGTTCACGGCCGCCGAGGGCTCCATGTCGAAGCTGTTCGCCAGCGAGACCGCGAAGAAGGTGACCGCCCAGGCGGTCCAGATCCTGGGCGGCAACGGCTACACGCGCGAGTACCCGGTGGAACGGATGCACCGCGACTCCGCGATCTACACCATCTTCGAGGGCACCAGCGAGATCCAGCGCCTGGTGATCGCCCGGACGCTGTCGGGGATGCCGATCCGGTAGCGGCGGGGACCGCCCCGCCGGGGTCGAGGACCTCCCCGGCGGGCTGCCGGACGGTGCGCGTGGGGGTCACCGGTGGCGCAGCGGCGTCAGCTGCTGGATGTCGTACTTGGCCCGCAGCGCCTCGATCGCCTCGTGGTCCGGCGGGCCGCCGTCCTGGAGGATCTCCAGCAGCTCCTCGAAGTAGCGTTCGTGGTCCGGCGGCGGGCTCGCCTGGAAGAACATCTTCGCCGGGGTGTCCGTCGGGTTGGCGAACGCGTGCGGGCAGCCGGGCGGTACGACGATGACCGTGCCCGGGGTGGCGCGGACCACCCGGCTGCCCCGGCTCGACTCCCAGCGCTGCCAGTTGTCGGGCGTACGGACGCGCGGCTCGAACGCGAGCACGTCCAGCTCGCCTTCGAGGACGTAGAACAGCTCCTCGCTGCGGGTGTGCACATGGGCGCCGACGTCGAAACCCGGCGGCACGATCACCTCGAAGGTGGACGCCATACGCGAATGCGAACCCGTCACCTTGAACGTCACGTGCTGGGCCGGGGCCTCGACCACCCGGCCGTGCCCCGGCGGTACCAGCAGTCCCTCGGTCGCCGTCATCAAGCGCTCACCAGGTCACCGGCAGGGCCTCGGGCCCGCGGATCAGCGCGCCCTTCTTGAACGGCACCTCCGCCGGCTCCACCGCGAGCCGGAGCCCCGGCACCCGGTCCAGCAAGGCGTCGACCAGCAACTCCGACTCCAGCCGGGCCAGCATGCCGCCCGGGCAGTAGTGCGGGCCGAAGCCGAAGGACACATGCGGGTTCGGGCTCCGGGTGAGGTCGATGGTCTCCGGGTCGGGGAAGACCTCGGGGTCCCGGTTGGCGGCCAGGTAGGAGACGTAGACCGCGTCGCCCGCCCGGATGGGCACGCCCCGGATCTCCACGTCCTCCAGGGCGATCCGGGACAGCCCGACCGCGTTGCGGTGGGGAATCCAGCGCAGCAGCTCGTCGATGCCCAGCGGCCGGATCTCCGGCTCCGCGCGCAGCCGTCCGGCCAGTTCGGGACGGGTCAGCAGGGTGAAGAACATCTGCCCGCTGTTGTTGGTGACCGCCTCGCCGCCGATCTGCAGCAGCACCGCGAGCCCCACCGCCTCCTGGAGGGTGATCTCCTCGCGGCCCACGGCCGCGCCCAGCAGCGACGCCACCTCCTCGCCGGAGCTGTTCTCCCGCAGCCCGATCAGGTCGGCGAAGTAGGCACCCATCTCCTGCTTGGCACGCTCGCTGACATCGGCGCCGTGCGAGGAGGAGAGGATCAGCTGGGTCCAGGTGTGCATGCTGTGCCGGTCGGCCGCCGGGACGCCCATCAGCTCGCAGATCACCGCGATGGGGAAGGGGCTGAGCACCGCCTCGGTGAGATCGGCGGGCGGTCCCTGCGCCAGCATGGCGTCGATCAGCTCGTCCAGCAGGGCGCGGGCCCGGTCCCGGACGCGCTCCACGCCCCGCGCGGTGAACGCCGCCGCCACCGAGCGGCGCAGCCGGGTGTGGTCCGGCGGGTCGAGGAAGCCGACCGCGCCGCGGGCCGGGATGAAGTGCGGGGCCAGCCGGGTCACCGGCCGGTCCATCACCGCCTCACGGCCGAACCGGGGGTCGTTGGTGACCATCCGCACGTCGTCGTAGCGGGTCACCAGCCAGGCCCAGCCCTCGCCGTTGGGCAGCGAGATCCGGGTGACCGGCCCCTCGGCCATCAGCTCGCGCAGCACCGGGTCGAAGTCGGTGCCGGGCAGGTCCGGGACCGGCCAGTCCCGTACGGGCGGCGCGGTCCGGGGAATCGTCTCTTCGCTCACGTTCGTCTCACGCCCTGGGTCTCGTCCGCGGTCCGCCAGCGGCCCAGCGACATCTCCGCGGTGATGCCGGGCCCGAAGCCCGCCAGCAGTCCGCGTGCCCGATCGTCCGCGCCGCCCTCGTCGAAGAGGCGGCGCAGCGCGTCCAGGACGACGGCGCTGGCGATGTTGCCGTACTCGGTCAGCGTCGCCCTGCTGAAGCGGAACGCATGGGGTTCGACCTGGAGGAACTTGCTCAGGTCGTCCAGGATGCGCGGTCCGCCCGCGTGCACGATGTAGAAGTCGAGGTCGGTGGCGTCCCAGCCGTGGTCGCGGGCCAGTTGCACCAGCGCCGGCGCCAGCGGCTCCATGGTGGCCGGCACCCGCTTGTCCAGCAGGAAGTGGAAGCCGGTGGCCTTCACGTCGTACATGATCCACTCTTCGGTCTTCGGGATCAGGTACGAGCCGTTGCGCTCCAGGCGCACGCCGGTGCCGCCCTGGCCGCGGACCACCGCGGCGGCGATGCCGTCGCCGAAGAGGCCGTTGGAGAGCAGAGAGCCGACGCCGATGTCGGTGGGCTGGTAGCACAGCGAGCAGAACTCGCAGGCCACGATCAGCGCGTTGGCCTCGGGGTAGGCCGTGCAGAAGTCGTGCGCCCGGTTGATCGCCGCGCCGCCGGCCGCACAGCCCAGCTGCGCTATCGGTATCTGCCGGGTGGTGCTGTCGAAGCCCATCTCGTTGATCAGCCACGCGGTGAGCGAGGGCATCATGAAGCCCGTGCAGGAGACGTAGATGATCACGTCGATGTCGGTGGGCAGCACCTCCCCGTCGTCCAGCGCCCGCTGGATCACCGCGGGGACGCGCCGCTTGGCCTCGGCCTCGTAGAGCTTGTTCCGGTCCTCGAAACCGGGGTGCTTCAGGGTCTCCTCGATGGGCTGCACGATGTGCCGGGTGCGCACGCCGGTGTTCTCGATCAGCCGGAGGGCCAACGGCAGTTGGGGGTGGTCCGCGTGGCGCTCACGTGCCAGCGCGAGCGTCTCCTCCATCGTGATCACGTGCTCCGGTACGGACACCGAGGGTCTGCACAAAGTCGCCATGAACCGTGCCTGCTTTCGCCTCCCGGGCGGCCTTGCGCCCCCCGGTCAGAAAGTGGTTCACCTCCAGGGGGCTTCTGATGGACCTCCGCGGCGTCGCGACGCCCGGCACGCCGGGAGCACGCACCGAACGCCGCTCCTTCTTCCACGGATATCCATCAGAAGCCCCCTAGGGGTGTTCATCCACGATCACCCGGCGGGACGCCATTCTCTCGCGGAGTTACTCCGTCTCGGGGACCCTGGGAGGGCGGCGCGGCTGAGGAGAGGGAGAAGACGATGACCCCGACGGCACGGCACCTGCTGGAGACCACCACCGGGAAGCTGGCCCCCGACCCCCGGGCCAACCGGTTCGTGCCGCTGGTGGCGCGGGGCGCGGTGAGCCGCGACACGCTCGCCGCGCTGGCGCTGGAGCAGCGGTGGGTGATCGCCGCCGACCGGCGGGCCTTCGCGTACCTCGCGCACCGCGCGGACGACACCCCGCCCGTCGCCGCCTACTTCTCCGCGCTCGCCGAGGGGGAGGCCGTCGCCGCCGGGAAACTGGAGACGTTCGCCGCGGCCTGCGGCGTGGGGGAGTCCCGGTCGGTGGCCCACGAGCCGCTGCCGGGCTGCCAGGCGTACCCCGCCTACGTGGCCTGGCTCGCGCTGAACGGCTCACCCGCCGAGACGGTCCTCGCCGTACACGCCAACTTCTCCGCCTGGGGCGGCTACTGCGCGACCGTCGCCGGCGCCCTGCGCCGCCACCACGGCTTCACCGACGAGGCCTGCGCCTTCTTCGACTTCTTCGCCGCACCCGATCCCGGCCTGGAGCACAGGGCGACGGCCGCCGTACAGGCCGGACTGGACGGCGGCCACCTGAACGAGGACCTCGTGCACCGCTACGGACGGCTGCTCCAGGCGTACGAGGCGATGTTCTGGGACAGTCTGTGGGAGCTGGAGCACCCCCGGGGCGGTCAGGACGACTGACCGCTGCTGTGCGCGATGCAGGCCACGTCGATCCGGTCGGCCAGCTTGGCCAGCTCGATGGTGAGGGCCGCCACGGTGTCCTCGTCCAGCCGGCCGCTCTCCCCGGTCTCCACCAGGCGCAGCCACCGTCCGCCCATCGTGCGCAGCAGCTTGCTCACGTCGGCCGCGGCCACCTGCAGGGTGCCGCGGTCGTCGACGATCAGGGGAAGAGTCACTTCGCGGGTCACGGACAAGGATCGTAGTCGCGGAAGGCTCACGCTCCGTGCCATACGGTGGTGATGTTGCAGAACTCCCGGATTCCGTGCCCGGACAGCTCACGCCCGTAGCCCGACCGCTTGACCCCGCCGAACGGGAACGCCGGGTGCGAGGCCGTCATCCCGTTGACGTAGACACCGCCCGCCTCCAGATCCCGTACGAACCGGTCGACGTCCGCGTCGTCACGGGTCCACACGTTCGAACTGAGGCCGAAGTCGGTGTCGTTGGCGATCAGCACCGCCTCGTCCAGGTCGGCCGCGCGGTACAGCGTGGCGACCGGGCCGAAGGCCTCCTCGCGGTGGATGCGCGTCTCCCGTCCGACCCCGGCCAGCACGGTCGGCGGGTAGTACCAGCCGGGCCCGTCGGGGCGTTCGCCGCCGCACAGCACCGTGGCGCCGCCGCGCACCGCGTCCTCGACCAGCTCCACCAGGTCGGTCACGCCCCGCTCGCTGGAGAGCGGCCCGACGTCGGTGTCCTCGTCCAGCGGGTCGCCGACCTTGAGCGCCTTCATACCGGCCACGAAACGCTCCGCGAAGGCGTCGTACACGTCCGTGTGCACGATGAACCGCTTGGCGGCGATGCAGGACTGCCCCGCGTTCTGCGTCCGGGCGGTCACCGCGACCTCGGCGGCCCGGTCGAGGTCCGCGGACGGCATCACGACGAACGGGTCGCTGCCGCCCAGTTCCAGCACCGTCTTCTTGATCATCTCACCGGCGGTGGAGGCCACCGCGCGGCCCGCGGGCTCACTGCCGGTGAGGGTGGCGGCCTTCACGCGCTCGTCGCGCAGGATGTCGTCGACGGCCGCCGAGCCGATCAGCAGGGTCTGGAAACAGCCCTCGGGGAAACCGGCGCGGTGGAAGAGGTCCTCCAGGTACAGGGCTGTCTGCGGCACGTTCGAGGCGTGCTTGAGCAGGCCGACGTTGCCCGCCATCAGCGCGGGCGCGGCGAACCGGATCACCTGCCAGAGGGGGAAGTTCCAGGGCATCACGGCGAGCACCGGACCGAGCGGCCGGTAGCGCACCAGCGCCCGGGACGCGCCGGAGTCCTTCACGTCGCCCTCGTCGGGTTCCTCGTCGGCGAGCAGCGCGGCCGCGCGGTCGGCGTACCAGCGCATCGCCTTGGCGCACTTGGCCGCCTCCGCGCGGGCCTGCCCGATGGGCTTGCCCATCTCGGTGGTGATGACCCGGCCGATCTCTTCCTGGTCGGCCTCCAGGAGGTCGGCGGCCCGGTGCATCAGCCGGGCCCGCTCCTCGAACGTCGTCGTCCGGTACGTACGGAAGGTGGCCTCGGCGAGCTGGAGCCGGCGCTCGGTCTCCTCCTCGCCCATCGCCTCGTACGTCCTGACCGTCTCGCCGTTCGCCGGGTTCACCGTCGCGATGGGCATGGCCGACCTCCCTGGGAGCGGGGTTGCGCTTTCGACCTTCGCGCGGGGCGCGGGGCGCCGCAACGCGAGGGGCCTGTCGTCAGTCCGAGTGCTCCGCCAGACGGTCGAGAAACGCCCGCTGGGCCGTGACGATCACCTCGCGCGCCCGGTCCAGGGGCAGCCAGGCCACCCGGTCCAGCTCCGGGAACTCCTGTTCCCGTCCCGACCGCGGCGGCCACTCCATCCGGAACGTGCCGGGCACCACCGTCGCCGGGTCGAGGTCGGCCTCGACCGCCCAGACCGTGACCAGCTTGCCGCCGGACTGACGGACCTCGCCCAGCGCGACGGCCCCGTCGCCCTCCGGCGCCGGCAGCCCCAGTTCCTCCTGGAACTCGCGCCGGGCCGCGTCCCAGGCAGGCTCGTCCTCCTCGTACTCCCCCTTCGGCACCGTCCAGGCGCCCTGGTCGCGCCGGGCGAAGAAGGGGCCGCCCATGTGGCCGAGGAGGACGTCGAGGCCCTCGCCGGTCCGGCGGTACAGCAGCAGACCCGCGCTGCGCTTCACGGCGCGACCCGCGGATGCGCGGCGAGCAGCGTCTCCACCGTGTCCGCGTCCTCGGGGCGCTTGTCCTCGCGGTAGCGGACCACGCGGGCGAAGCGGAGGGTGACGCCGGCCGGGTAGCGGGTGGAGCGCTGCAGGCCGTCGTAGGCGATCTCGACGACCAGTTCGGGGCGGACGGTCACGCCCCAGGGGTGTTCGGCGACGGCGAGCCGGGTGAGGTGCCCGGTCTGCCAGGTCAGCATCGCGTCCGTCATGCCCTTGAAGGTCTTGCCGAGCATGGTGAAGGAGCCGTCGGCGGCGCGGGCGCCCAGGTGCAGGTTGGAGAGTTTGCCGGTGCGCCGGCCGTGGCCCCACTCGGCGGCCAGGACCACCAGGTCGAGGGTGTGCACGGGCTTCACCTTCAGCCAGGACGCGCCGCGCCGCCCGGCGCTGTAGGCGGCGTCCAGGCCCTTGACCACGACGCCCTCGTGGCCGCGGGCGAGGGTCTCGGCGAGGAAGTCCTCCGCCGCCCGCACGTCGTCCTCCTCCCTCATCAGGGTGCGCCGCACCCGCATCGGCTCCGGGACCAGCCGGGCCAGCTCCGCGTGCCGCTCGGCCAGCGGCAGGTCGAGCAGGTCGCGGCCGTCGACCAGCAGGGCGTCGAAGAAGACGGGGGAGACGGGCACCGCCTGGGAGGCGGTGGCGACGTCCGTACGGGAGCCGACGCGCCCGGCGGTCTCCTGGAAGGACCGGGGGCGCCCGTCGGGACGGAACGAGATGACCTCGCCGTCCAGCACGAACCGCTCGCCCGGCAGCTCAAGCGCCGCCGCGGTCACCTCGGGCAGCCGGCCGGTGATGTCGTCCAGGGTGCGGGTGTACAGCCGTACGTCGGTGCCGTCGCGGTGGACCTGCACCCGGATGCCGTCGAGTTTCTCCTCGACCGCGCAGGAACCGAGCTTGCCGACCGCCTCCGCCACTGAGGAGGCGCTGTGCGCCAGCATCGGCAGCACCGGACGGCCGACGGTGAGCCGGAAGCGGCCGAGCGCCTCGGGGCCGTCGGCGAGCAGCGCCTCGGCGACCGCCCGCAACGACCCCGCGAGCATCACCGCCCGCCGTACGTCCGCCGGGTCCGCCCCGGTGGCCTGGGCCAGCCCCTCCACGGCGACCGCGTCCAGCGCGCCCTGCCGGACCTCGCCGGTGAGCAGCCCGAGCAGGAAACGCTGCTCGTCCTCGGTGGCGGCGCCCATCAGCTCCTCGACCAGCCGGGTGCGCTCGGCCTGTGATCCGGGGCCGGACACGGCGGCGAGGCGGGTGAGCCGGGCGTCCACCTCGCGCACCGTGAGCGTCGGATCGGCGGCCGGTTCGACGCGCCGCCCCAGCACCTTCCAGCCGACGCCGATCCGGCCCTGCGGCAACCGTCCCGCGAGGTAGGGGATGACGACCGGCACGTCCGACGCCTCCGCCTCCCGGAACAGCCCGGCGAGCAGAGCCGTCTTGCGGGACCGCGCCGAGGTGGCGGCGACCTCCTGGGACACACGGGCCAGCCGGGCAAGCAGCATGCCCTTCATGGTGCACCGGGAGGGCGGGGCTCACACCTGGTCGCCGGTTCCTCGGCCGTCCAGGGACGCGTCCAGGTCCGACATGATCAGCTCGCCGACGATCGCGGACGCCGCCCGGTAGCCGCCGCTCACCGCGTGCACGACCTGCTCGGCGAAGCCCATCGCGTTGCCGGCCGTCCACACCCCCGGCACGCTGGTCCGGCCGGTCGGGTCCACCACGGGGTAAGCCCCGAACGGGGTCTCGTCCAGCTCGGCGCCGAGCTGCTCCAGCAGGCCCGTCTGCGGCACGGCGCGCGGCGCCACGAACACCACCGACCGCTCGTGCACCGAGCCGTCCGCCAGCCGTACGCCGGTGATCCGGTCGTCCTCGACCACCAGCCCGGCGACCTCGCCCGGCACCACCTTGACGCCCGCCGCGGCCAGCCTGCGCAGGTCCTGGTCGGACAGCTCGCCCTCGTCGACGGTGTGCAGGAACAGGGTCACGTCGGCCGACCAGCCGGACACCATGAGCGCCTGGTGCACGCTCATCGGGCTCGACGCCAGCACGCCGAACCGCTCGTCCCGCACCTCCCAGCCGTGGCAGAACGGGCAGTGCAGCACGTCCCGGCCGAATCGCTCCGCGACCCCGGGGATCTCCGGAAGCTCGTCCTTCAGCCCGGTGGTGACGATCAGCCGCCGGGCGCGCACGGTCCGCCCGCCGGCCAGCTCCACGGCGAAGTCGCCGCCCTCGGCGTCCCGCCGGGTGACGCCCACCGCCCGGTCGCGGACCAGTTCGACGCCGTACGACGCGACCTCCTCGCGGCCGATCGCCAGGAACTCGGCGGGCGGCATGCCGTCCCGCGACAGGTAGCCCTGCATGTGCGCGGCCGGCGCGTTGCGCGGCTCCCCGGCGTCGACGACGAGGGCCCGCCGCCGGGCCCGGCCCAGCACCAGCCCGGCGGACAGCCCGGCCGAGCCGCCCCCGACCACGATGACGTCGTACTTCTCGGCCGTCTGCCTGTTCTGTTCGGTCACGGTGACCACCTCCGGATCCGACAGTCGCCCCGACCGCCGCGGATTGACAAACAGATTTGCCGGTTCTGCAATAAATCCATGACGAAGGACGATGTACTCGCCGGTGTGGGTCCCCGGCTGCGGCAGCTGCGCAAGGAACGCGAGGTCACCCTCGCCGCGCTCGCCGAGGCGACCGGCATCTCGCTGAGCACCCTCTCCCGGCTGGAGTCGGGACTGCGCAAGCCCAGCCTCGAACTGCTGCTGCCGATCGCCCAGGCCCACCAGGTGCCGCTGGACGAACTGGTCGGGGCCCCGCCGGTCGGCGACCCCCGGGTCCGGGCCAAGCCGATCCAGCGCCACGGCCGCACCTACTGGCCGCTCACCCGCCAGCCCGGCGGGCTCCAGGCGTTCAAGGTGCTGGAGCCGCGGCGCCGCGAGGAGCCCGACCCGCGGACCCACGAGGGGTACGAGTGGATCTACGTGCTGTCCGGACGGTTGCGGATCGTGCTGGGGGAGCACGATCTGGTGGTCGGGGCCGGTGAGGCCGTCGAGTTCGACACGCGGGTGCCGCACTGGTTCGGGTCGACGGGGGAGGGGCCGGTGGAGTTCCTCAGCCTCTTCGGGCCGCAGGGGGAGCGGATGCACGTACGGGCGCGGTCCACGCGCTCGTGACGGCTCTTCGGTCATCTGCGCGTGACGGTCCCTCGATCGAGACGTCCGGGACGGTTCCCTGATCGGCAAGCGACCGCTTAGTATGCGGTGGACCCGGACGGACGACGCAGTCGGTGGAGGCCCCGCATGCAGGCATGGCAGGTGCACGAGAACGGCGAGCCGGGCGAGGTGATGCGCCTCGCGGAGGTCCCGCCGCCGACACCGGGAGACGGTCAGGTCCTGCTGCGGGTCCGCGCCGCGAACGTCAACTTCCCGGACGCGCTGCTGTGCCGGGGCCAGTACCAGGTCAGGCCGCCGCTGCCGTTCACGCCGGGCGTGGAGGTCTGCGCCGAGACCGAGGACGGCCGCCGGGTGCTGGCCAACCCGGCGCTGCCGCACGGCGGGTTCGCCGAGTACACCGTCGCGGACGCCGCCGCCCTGCTGCCCGCACCGGACGCCCTGGACGACGCCGAGGCCGCCGCCCTGCACATCGGCTACCAGACGGGCTGGTTCGGGCTGCACCGCCGGGCCGGTCTCCAGGCCGGCGAGACGCTGCTGGTGCACGCCGCCGCGGGTGGGGTCGGCAGCGCGGCCGTACAGCTCGGCAAGGCCGCCGGGGCCACGGTCATCGGCGTGGTCGGCGGCGCCGGCAAGGCCGCCGTCGCGCGGGAGCTGGGCTGCGACACGGTGATCGACCGGCGGAGCGAGGACGTGATCGCCGCCGTCAAGGAAGCCACCGGCGGGCGTGGCGCCGACGTGATCTACGACCCGGTGGGCGGCGCCGCCTTCCAGCAGTCCACCAAGGTCGTCGCGTTCGAGGGCCGGATCGTGGTCGTCGGCTTCGCGAGCGGGGACATCCCGAGCGCCGCCCTCAACCACGCCCTGGTGAAGAACTACGCGATCCTCGGGCTCCACTGGGGCCTGTACAACACCAAGAACCCGCGGCTGGTGGCCGAGTGTCACCAGCGGCTCACCGAACTGGCCGCGACGGGTGCTGTCAAGCCGCTGGTCAGCGACCGGGTACCGCTGGACGGGGCCGCCGGGGCCGTGCAGCGGGTCGCCGACGGGGTGACCACCGGCCGGGTGGCCGTCGTCCTGGAGAAGGGAGCCGCCGCATGACCAGCACCGGGGAACTGCGCCGCCGCACGCGGGAGTTGCTGGCCGCGTACCCGCCCGCCTCCACCGACCGCCTCGACTTCCTGCGGGCCCGCTTCGACGCGGGACTCGCCTGGGTGCACTTCCCCGAGGGCCTCGGCGGACTCGGTGCCCCCCGTACCCTCCAGCCCGTCGTCGACGCCGAACTGGCCGCCGCGGGCGCCCCCGACAACGACCCCCGGCGCATCGGCATCGGCCTGGGCATGGCCGCCCCGACCATCCTCACGTACGGCACCGAGGAGCAGAAACGGCGCTTCCTGCGCCCGCTGTGGACCGGCGAGGAGGTGTGGTGCCAGCTGTTCAGCGAGCCCGGCGCCGGCTCCGACCTCGCCGCGCTCGGCACCCGCGCCGTGCGCGACGGCGACAGCTGGGTGGTCGACGGGCAGAAGGTGTGGACCTCCAGCGCCCATCTCGCCCGCTGGGCCATCCTCATCGCCCGCACCGACCCGGACGTGCCCAAGCACCGCGGCATCACCTACTTCCTGTGCGACATGACCGACCCCGGAGTCGAGGTCCGGCCGCTGAGGCAGATCACCGGCGAGGCCGAGTTCAACGAGGTGTTCCTCACCGGCGTCCGCATCCCCGACTCCCGGCGCCTGGGCGAGGCCGGCGACGGCTGGCGGGTCGCCCAGACCACCCTCAACAACGAGCGCGTCGCCATCGGCGGCCGGGTCCTGCCCCGCGAGGGCGGCATGATCGGCCCGGTCGCCAGGACCTGGCGCGAACGCCCCGAACTGCGCACCCACGACCTCCACCAGCGCCTGCTCACCCTCTGGGTCGAGGCCGAGGTCGCCCGGCTCACCGGCGAACGCCTCGGCCAGCAGCTCGCCGTCGGCCACCCCGGCCCCGAGGGCGCCGGCATGAAACTGGCCTTCGCCCGCCTCAACCAGGAGATCAGCGGCCTGGAGGTCGAACTCCACGGCGAGGAGGGCCTGCTCTACGACGACTGGACCATGCGCCGCCCCGAACTGGTCGACTTCACCGGCCGCGACGCCGGTTACCGCTACCTGCGTTCCAAGGGCAACAGCATCGAGGGCGGCACCAGCGAGATCCTGCTGAACATCGTCGCCGAACGCGTCCTCGGCCTGCCCGCCGAGCCCCGCACCGACAAGGACGTCGCCTGGAAGGACCTGGCCCGATGAACTCGCAGCGCGACCTGCTGTACTCGGAGGAGGAAGAGGCGCTGCGCGCCGCCGTCCGGGACCTGCTCACCGACCACTGCGACGCGGCCGGCGTCATCGCGCGCACCGAGACGGACACCCCGCACGACCTGACCGTCTGGAAGTCCCTCGCCGAGGGGATGGGCCTGGCCGGTCTGCTGATCCCCGAGGAGTACGGCGGTCAGGGCGCCGGCCACCGCGAGACGGCCGTCGTCCTGGAGGAACTGGGCCGGGCCGTGGCCCCCGTCCCGTACCTGACCAGCGCCGTCGTCGCCACCGAGGCGCTGCTGGAGTGCGCCGCCGGTCCGGCACTGGCCGAGCTGGCCTCCGGCCGCCGGATCGCCGCGCTCGCCGTCGGCCTGCACACCGCCCCCGGCGCCGCCTTCCCCGCCGTACGGGTGGAGAACGGCGTCCTGAGCGGCTCGCTGACCGGCATCGCCGACGCGGCCGTCGCCGACGTGCTGCTGGTCCCGGCGGACGACGGCGGGCTGTACGCGGTGCGCGCCACCGACGCCGCCGTCACCCCGCGGACCTCCCTGGACCTCACCCGGCCGGTGGCCGACGTCTCGTTCGACGGAGCACCGGGCGAGCTGCTGGGCGAGGCCGCGCCCGCCGTACGGCGCGCCCTGCGGGCCGCTGCCGGACTGCTCGCCTCGGAGCAACTGGGCCTGGCCGACTGGACGCTGACCGAAACGGTGCGTTACCTCAAGGAACGCAAGCAGTTCAACCGCCCCGTCGGCGGCTTCCAGGCGCTCAAGCACCGGCTCGCCGCGCTGTGGCTGGAGGTCGTCCACCTGCGCGCCGCCGCCCGGAACGCCGCGGACGCGCTGGCCACCGGCCGGGACGCCGACGTCTCCGTCGCCGTGGCGCAGGCGTACGCGGCACCCGTCGCCGTCCGTGCCGCCGAGGAGGCCCTCCAACTGCACGGCGGCATCGGCATGACCTGGGAGCACCCGGTCCACCTGTACCTGAAGCGGGCCAAGGCCGATTCGATCGCCTACGGCACGGCGGGCGCCCACCGCATGGCGCTGGCCGCGCTGGTGGAGCTGCCGGCGCCGTAAGGACCGCGACAGCACTCCGGAGAAGCCCGCCCGGCCCCGGGCGGGCTTCTCCGCGCGCCCCGCCCGCACCAAGTGAACAAGTGACGGCCCACCGGCCAACTTCCCCGCACCGGCCTGCTCCTGGCCCCCTCCGCCTCGCATACTCACTGAGGTCCCGTAAGGCCTACCAGGGAGGCAGAGCATGGCCCTCACCACCCGTCGCGGAGCCCTCACCACCCTCGGCGCCGCCCTCGCCGGCGCGGTCGCCCTGCCCGCCGCCCCCGCGCTGGCCGGCGAACGGACGCCGCGCCCGCGCCCGTTGTGGCGCGCCCACGCCCACAACGACTACGAACACCCCCGTCCCCTCCTTGACGCCCTCGACCACCGCTTCGGCAGCGTCGAGGCCGACATCTACCTCGTCGACGGCCGGCTCCTGGTCGCCCACGACGCCGTGGACCTCGACCCGGCCCGCACCCTGGAGTCCCTCTACCTCGACCCGCTCGCCGCCCGCGTCCGTGCCCAGGGCGGCCGGGTCCACCGCGGTGACCGCCGTCCGCTGCAACTGCTCATCGACATCAAGACCGAGGGCGCGGCGACCTACCTCGAACTCGACCGTCACCTGCGCCGCTACCGGCACCTGTTCACCACGTACGCCCACGGCAGGGTGCGCACCGGCGCCGTCACCGCCGTGATCTCCGGCGACCGGGCGGCCCGCGCGCCCATGGAGGCGCAGACCGAGCGCCGCGCCTTCTACGACGGCCGCCTCACCGACCTCGGCACCTCAGCCCCCGCCTCCTTCGTCCCGCTGATCAGCGACAACTGGACCAACCACTTCACCTGGCAGGGCGTCGGCTCCTTCCCCGCCGCCGAGCGGCGCAAGCTGCACGACATCGTCGGCGCCGCGCACTCCCGCGGGCAGCGCGTCCGCTTCTGGGCCACGCCCGACCTCGCGGGGCCGGCCCGGGACGCGATGTGGGCGGAACTGGTCGCCGCGGACGTCGACCACCTCAACACGGACGACCTCGCCGGCCTGGAGGCGTTCCTGGACGCCCACCGGGCGGCGTAGCGCGCCGGGCACGACGGAACCACACGTTCGGAGGACATGTCAGCCGCCCGGACGAACCCTCCGCTACGCCACACTTGCGGCCGAACGCCGTGAACCAGACATGCGGCGTGGCGGAGGAGGTTGACGATGGCCGTGTCCATCTCTGTGGTGCTGCTGCTCTCGATCCTGGCGGTGATCTTCCTGCGCAACGGCGGACTGAAGGTCTCCCACGCGCTGGTCTGCCTGCTGCTGGGCTTCTACCTGGCCGGTACGAACATGGCCCCCACCATCAGCAGCGGGCTCACCGCCACGGCCGACATCGTCAGCGGCCTCAGGCCCTGATCCCGCGTGCCGTGATCAGAGAGTGTGGTCGGCAGGCGTTTCAGGAGGCCTGTCAGCAGGCGTATGCCTGTCAGCAGGCGTATCAGGGAGCCTGTCGACAGGCGTGTCTGGAGGCGTTTCAGGAGGCCGAGAAGACCCCGATCCCGTTCGGGACGGGGCGTTCGGCCCCGCCGCTGGGGTGGTTGCGCACGGAGACACCGGTCGCGCCCGGCGCGCGGGCGACCAGCGTCGTCGAACCGCCGCCGTCCAGACTGAACCCCTCCGTCGCCCCGCGTGCGCGCAGCGCCCGCGCCACCTCGGCGATGGTCAGGCCGGAGCGGTACGCCGACGAGCCGTCCACCGCGAGCAGCAGCACCCGCCGCCCGCCGTCCGCGATGCCCACCGCGGTCCGCACGGCCGACGTACGGTCGTCCAGTCCGGGCAGCGGCTGCCCGCCCGAGAGCACCGGATAGCCGCCGAGGGCGAAGCCGAACGCCGCCCCGGACGCGGCGGCGACCAGGCGATGGGTGACGGTCACGGCATCCCCGGTGGCGACCTTCCGCAGCTGCCGCGCCCCTTCCTCGCGGCCCACCAGCACCGTCGTGTCGTCGGCGATCGGGCCGCTGCCGGGAGTACCGGACGCGGAGACCACCCGGCCGCCGCGGACCGTCACCTCGTAGGTCTCCGTGCTGCACGCGGCGGCCCGGTCGGTGTCCGTACCGCAGGTGGCACGCACCCGGGAGGCGCTGCCCCACTCGCCGGTGAAGGCGCCCACCGAGTCCACCGGCAGCGCGTACTGGTTGAACCCGCCGAGCGGCAGCGTGCCCTCCGGCGTGCGGATCTGTCCGTCGAGGGCGAGACGGTCGAGCCGCGCCCGCCGGTCGGTGCCGACGCCGAAGACCGCCTCGGTGGTGGTGCCGGGCGGCAGGGACGGCCCGAACCGCTGGCCCTTCGGCACCGCCCCCTTCAGCGCCCGGCCCTCGGCGATCGCCGGTCCCACGCTGGCGCCGGTCGCCTCGACGCCCGGGTGCTGGGTCTCGGTGATGTTGAAGAAGTCCCCGTTGACGCCCCCGACGGCGCCCTGGGCGCCGGCCATGCGGGAGACCGTCGCCCGTGCCGCCACCGCCCCCGGGTACAGCAGACCCAGCCGGACGTCCGGGACGTTCAGGTCGACGCCGAGCACATGGGCGTGGGTGGTCCCGTTCGCCGCCGGCAGGTCGAACTCCTCGTAGGTCACGCCCGGCGCGATCTCCCCGGCCGCCGGCGCGGCGGCGGCCGGGGCCGCGCCCACCAGCGCGCCGAAGGCGACCAGGAACGTCAGTGTCCGGCGGAATGCCGCACGACGTGTCACATGCCCTCCCTGATGTTCCGTCAGTTCCACGGGATCAGAGAGCAGTGCATCAGATCGCGGCCGCTGCGGAGGCAGCCGAGGGACCAAGACGCGCGGAAGGACGGTAAAACGCACTCCCTCGGGTGCGTGCGGGCGGCGGCGGCCCGGAGCGGCGTCACCGGCGTCCTCGGCCGGGGGTGGGGCGGGCCGTTTCCGTTTCCCGGGGTATCAGCCGTCCAGGACGCCGTCGCGGTGCAGCACCGTGACGCGGTGGAAGTTGCAGCCGGTCGGCGATTCCGCGGCGGGCCACGTCTGGTGTGCCTTGAGCGCGATGCTCACCAGGCTCATCAGCAGGTCGACATCGGTCTCGCAGTCCAGGTGCACGGTCACCCAGGGGGAACCGGGGATCAGCTGGATCGCGCTGGAGCCGCCGAGGTCGTAGTGGAAGCGCTGGATGGCCCGTTGGGTCAGGTGCAGGTCGACGTCCCGGTCCGAGTGGAAGTGGACGATCTCGTCACGGACGGAGCGGAGCGCCTGTCCGGTACCGCAACTGGCCGGCCCCGCCGTGAGGTCGGGCCAGTCCTGCAGTCGCTCCAGGGCACGCTGGGCCAGAGTCATGTCCCTATCGTCGCTCCATTACCGCCCGGCAACCAGGGGTTGAGCATTTTGTAACCGGCACGTGAGGTAATTGGACCGGTACGAGGTACCCGACCGCGCCGGACACACGGGAAGCGCCGCGCGGTCAGGCGCGGCGCTTCGTTGTCGTGAGCACAGTAGATCATGGTCGAGCGGCGGACACCATGGATCTTGCCCGGCACTCTCGGGGCCAGGGACGACTACTCCAGGGACGACTACTCGTTCACACAGCCGATCGTCCCGATCGGATAGTCGTTGCCGGTGGAGGTCGCGGTGAATCCGAAGGTCACGCTGCCGTCCGCGGCTATGACCCGGTTGTGGTCCACGTTCCGCACCGTGACGGACCCGCCGGCCCCGGTGGACAGCGCACCGTTCCACACGCTGTTGATCCGGGTTCCCGTGCCGGGCGTCCACTGCACGGCCCAGCCGTCACGGGGCTCCGTTCCGTGGTTCATCACCTCGACGGAACCCTGGAAGCCGCCGTTCCAGCTGTTCTGCACGGTGTACATCGCCATGCAGGACCCGGTGTGCGGCGGATCGGTCGGGGTCGGGGTCGGAGTAGGGGTCGGTTCGGGGGTGCCGCCGGAGCCGCGGATGCCGGTCACCTCGCCGTTGCCGCCGTCGAAGACGATGTCGGAGCAGGAGAAGAAGTTCTCCTGGCTGTCCGACCGCACCCACTGGATGAAGAGCAGCGCGTCACCGGAGCGGCCCGAGGGCAGCGCCAGATCCCAGTAGTAGTGGCCGCCGTTGCTGCCCGGCGAGCCCTGCTGGGGCGGGTTGGTGACCGTCTGTATCAGCTCCAGGTCGTCCCAGGCCAGCTCGGAGGTGGGCGACCAACCGGGCTCGGTCAGATAGACCCGGAAGTCGCCCGGATGCGCGGCCCAGTTGCTGTACTGCAACTGTATCGTCGCCCCGGACGTCAGATGGGTCTTCGGCCAGTCGGCGCGGGCCGCGTTGTAGGCGGAGAAGTCGTACGGCGAGCGGTCGCCGGCACTGCACAGGGCGCCGTCGGGCACGTAACCGGCACCCCGACCGCCCGCGTTGGAGTCCAGCACGGCGAACCAGTTGTACAGCGCCGTCGCCCCGCTCTGGTCCAGTGCGTCCTGGCAGGCGGGGTTGGTCGGGGCCAGGGCGCCGGTGCCGGTGATGGCGTCCAGTTGGCAGAGGTAGGTGCGCGACCCGGGCGTCATCGCCACGCCGTGCGCTTCCGCCTTGCCCTGCCAGAGGGCGGTCAGCCCGAGTGCGCCCAGCAGGGTGGCCAGTACCGCCGCCAGGGAGAGGAGTCTGCTGCGTCGAGCCATGGAATCTCCAGTTTCCTGTTTCCTGTTTCCTGTTTCCTGGTTGGTGTCGGGCGTGGTGCGGGTCCTGTCGCTGATGTGGTCCCGGCCGGTCCAGGTCGGCCCGGTCGGAGCCCCGTCAGAGGGCCCTGCAGGGCGTGCCGTTCAGGGTGAAACCGTCGGGCTCGGCGAACGCGCCGCTGTAGGTGGCCTGGAATCCGAACGTCTGGCTGCCGCCTGCCGCGATCCGCGTACCGTGCTCCGGTCCGCGCACCGTCACCGCACCCGTCGTCGGCGTCACCGACCCGTTCCAGGCGTGGGCGATCTGCTGCCCCGGGGGCAGGGTGAAGGCCAGCCGCCAGTCGTCCACAGGCGCCGGTCCGGTGTTGCCGACTCTGACCTCCGCGGTGAAGCCGCCCTGCCAGACCTGCGGGGTGTAGGTGACCTCGCAGGCGGCCGGGGTGCCGGGACCGGACGGCCCCTCGTCGTCGGTGACGACGGTCGAGGAGAAGGCGTCGACGGACAGCCCCGCACCGTTCTGCCACGGCTCGAAACCGGCCTGAACGCTCGTCAGGTACCAGTCGTTCCCGGCGAGGCCGCGGGAGACGGCCTGCCGGACGAAGTCCATGACGTCGAAACTCCAGCTGTCGACGGCTGCCGGGGCGACGAAGGACAGCACGTCATTGGAACCGTTGCCGCCCGACCACACCTCCCAGTTCCGCCCGGCCACCGTGGCGGTGCCGACCTGGGAGCCGATCGGCTGGATCGGACCGACCCGGTTGAACCAGATCATGATCTCGGTCCGGTTCACCCCGTCGGTCCGCGGCGTCGGGTCCAGCCAGATGTCGTACGAGGCGTTGTAGACGGCGTCGGCGACGAAGCCGTACGAGACGCTGCTGGGCGCGCTCGCTATGGAGCCGACCCGGGCGGGGAGCGCGGTGCCCGGCGAACAGTTGGTGTAGTGGCAGCCGTTGAAGACCGAGGGGTACGACTTCGGCGCGCCGTTGGTCGGCACCGAGCCGTCCGCTGTGCTCAGCCGGAAGCCGGTGTCGGTCACGGTGACGCACTGCTCGGCGCTGCTGCCCCAGCGGTTGTTCTGGACGACGTAACGGTTCTGGATCGTGGCCGTTCCGTACTGCTCGCAGATGGTGGTGTCGGCCGCCCCGGCCGGCGCGGTGGCCGTCATGAGCGCTGTGAGCGCCGCGATGAGGGAGAGGGCCATGAGCAGCGCTCCGAAGACGCCGCACGGGGCGGGGACCTGGTGGGGGGACGATCGCATGCGGGTGACCTCTCTGAGGGGGAGGCTGGGTTGGGGGACGGAGGACGGGGACGGGGGACGGGGGACGGATAAGAGTGGGAGCGCTCCCATCGCTTGTTGTGGAGGGACTGTAGGAGTTGCCCATGTCCCTGACAAGACTGTGCGCGGCTCCATTCCGGTCGGGTGGCGGCCCGACCGGACAGTCGCGGGTCACATGAGGTTGATCAGTCTGATGTAGCGGGTCCAGTCCCACAGCGGACCTGGGTCCGTGTGGTCGCTGCCCGGTACCTCGTGGTGCCCGATGACGTGCTCCCGGTTCTTGGGGATGCCGAATCTCGCGCAGATCGCCGAGGTCAGCGCCGCCGAACTCGCGTAGAGCGCGTCGGTGAAGTACGCCGGTTGATCCACCCACCCCTCGTGCTCGATCCCGATGCTGCGCGTGTTGTAGTCCCAGTTACCCGCGTGCCAGGCGATGTCGGCCTCGCGGACGCACTGTGCGAGGTGCCCGTCGGAGGAGCGCACCACATAGTGCGCGGACACGTTCTTCTGCGGATTCTGGAAGATGGCCAGGGTGTCGGCGTAGGTCTCCTGGCTGACGTGGATGACCACGTAGTCGACGGGATAGGCCTGCGGTCGGCTGGACCGGGTGTAGTTCGACCCGCTCGCCGGCCGCCATTCGGCGCCCGGTTGGTCGACGTCCTGGGGCCTGGCGTCGGCCCGGGCGTTCGACAGCAGCGTGTAAGAGGCGGCGGCGAGGGCGGCGCCGCCGGCGAGGAGTCGTCGTCTGCTGGGGAGCGGTCGTGTCCGTTCCATGAGGAGTCGCCTTTCGGTGCCTTCGGGCTGGTGGGAGATCGGCCGGCTTTCGTGCGTGGCTGAACTGGCTTGCAGTTGACGTTGCGTCGTGGACGTGTACGCCCTCGCGTACAGGGCCAACGGCGTAGCGGAGACCGAGGTTGCGGACGAGGGTGGTGTGCTCAGGGTGGCGCGCACACCCGCGCGAGCACCGTCACGACCCGGGCCCTCCTCTGGGTGGCGGTGGGCCCGGCGGACGCGTCCGCCGTCCTCGTGGCAGTTGCGTTCCGCGTGAATCACGGTACGGGGAGCGCGGGTTGGGCAGGAAGAAGCGGCGCCTTCCGGTGGACAACCGTCCGACTGTGGACAACTCCGCCACCCGATCGAGTGAGGGCCGGCCGTGTGCCGGAACGCCGGTGAGGCAGCGGCGGCGACCAGGGCAGGCCGGGGCAGGTGGGGACGGTCGAACGGGATCGGGCGGACGGGGTCAGGCGAACCGGATCGTGGCGGAGGGGATGGGCGGACGGGATCGGGCGGACAGGGTCGGGCGAACCGGATCGGGCGGACGGGGCCGGACCGGTCCGGTCGCGATCGGTCGCGATCTCTCGGGACCGGTTGGGACCGGTCGGGACTGGTCGTTCCGGGTCAGGTCCGTTCCGCGACCGCCGCCGGGTCGTCCAGCACGGTCCGCACGACCGAGTGCGCGGCGCCCAGCAGCGGTCCCTGCGGTCCCAGGGTGGACACGGTCACCGGGCATGCCGGACCGGCGGTGCGCCGGGCCAGTTCGTCGCGGAGCGCGGGCAGCAGCCAGGGTGCGAGTTCGGCCAGGGCACCGCCCAGAACCACGCTCTCGGGATCCAGCAGGTTCACCGCGCCGGTCAGCGCGATGCCGAGCGCGGTCCCGGCACCGGTCAAGGCGTGCCGTACGCGCTCGTCGCCTTCCGTCGCGCGCTGCGCGAGCAGCCCGACGCGGTTCTCGCCCGGCGCCAGACCGGACGCCCGCAGGACCGCCTCCTCACCGGCGTACTGCTCCAGACAGCCGCGTCCGCCGCAGGCGCACTCGGGTCCGTCGGGACGGACCGGCACATGCCCCAGCTCACCCGCGAAGCCACGGGTGCCCCGCAGCAGCAGCCCGTCCACGACCACCGCCGCGCCGATGCCGATCTCGGCCGAGACATGGAGGAAGTCCCGTGGGGTGCCGTCGCCGAGCCAGAGTTCGGCGAGCGCCCCGAAGTTGGCCTCGTTGTCCACGGTCAGCGGCATGTCCACGGCCAGAAGGTCGCGGAGGTCGGTGTCGTGCCAGTCGAGGTTGGGGGCGCGTACGACGGTCCGGGTGTCCCGTGCCACCAGGCCCGGTACCGCCACGGCGAGCCCGGCCGGCCACAGGCCCTCCGCCTCGGCCTCGTCGACGACCTGGCGAACCAGAGCGGTGAGCTGTTCGAGTACCGGTGCGGCGGAGCGGTCGCGGTTGCCGCCGTGGCGTACGGCCCGGGACCGCACCCGGCCCCGCAGATCGACAGCGCACACCGCGAGGTGGTCGACACCGATCTCCGCACCGATCCCGGCGGGCCCGCTCCCGCTGACCGCCAGCGCCGACCCGGGTCGGCCGACCCGGCCCGGCCGCTCGGGCCCCAGTTCCTCCAGCAGGCCGGAACGGATGAGCTCGTCCACGAGGGTCGACACCGCCGCACGGGTCAGCCCGATCCGCGACGCGACGGCGGCCCTAGAGAGCCGGCCCTCGGCGCGGACGGTGTGCATCACCCGGGCGAGATTGCGGCGGCGCATGCCCTGCTGGGTGTCCGGCAGCGGACGCCCGGTACCGGCCGGGTGCGCGGGGTGCGGCGGTGCGGTCATGCCTCCTCGGTCCTCGTCGATGTTCTCGGTCGATGCCCTCGGCGAGGTCATGGCTGATTCACGGTGGATTCGTGGTGGCCACGAGCGTCGGCGGCGCCTTCCGGTGCCCGCCCGCCTGACAACGGGTGCTTCGGCGGGCGGTGCTCGACTGGCCGGCCTCGGCGGGTGGTGATCACCTGACGGTACTCACCTGGTGGGCGTGCTCCGCTCCAGCAGCGGGGCCGCGTCGGAGAGTACTCCGGAGATCCGGGACAGCGTCGCCTCGTCCCGTTCCACGGCATCCAGGACCGGACCGGCGGCGGTGTTCCAGCGCCGCGCGACCGCTGCCGCGTCCTCCCCGGTGAGCAGACCGGCCGCCTGCGCCGCCGCCCCGAGAGCCACCAGTTCCCGGGCCTCGGGAATCTGCACCGGGCGCCCCGAAAGCCGCCGTACGGTCTGCTGCCAAGCCGCGCCGCGGGCACCGCCGCCGATCAGCAGCAGCGGAGCGGAGGGGTCGGCTTCCGCGCCGAGGACCAGGTCCAGCGCGCCCAGCAGGGCGTGGACCGCGCCGTCATAGGCGGCCTGGAGCAACTGGCCGCCGGTCGTGTCGTGCCGCAGCCCGTGCAGCAGGCCGGAGGCGCTCGGCAAGTTGGGGGTGCGCTCACCGTCCAGATACGGCAGCAGGGTGACGTCGGCGCAGGGCTCGACGGCCTCCCGGTCCAGCCCCAGCAGGGTCGCGACCCGGTCTACGGCGAGCGTGCAGTTGAGGGTGCACGCGAGCGGCAGCCAGTCGCCGCGCGCGTCGGCGAAACCGGCCACCGTGCCGGTCGGGTCGGCGGGTCGGTGCCGCGTCACGGCGTAGACCGTCCCTGACGTCCCCAGGCTCATCACGGGCACGCCGGGGCTGACCCCCAGGCCCAGCGCGGCGGCCGCGTTGTCGCCGGTGCCGGGCGCGACCAGGGTGCCCGTGGCGAACGGCAGGTCATGACCGCCGCGTACGGTGCCGGCCACCTCGCCGGGCCGCACGACCCGGGGCAGCAGCGCCGGATCGAGCCCTACGCGCGCGAGGGTCTCCTCGTCGTAGGCCTCCGTCCCGGCCGCCCACCAGCCGGTGCCGGACGCGTCGCCGCGGTCGGTGGTCCCCTCGCCGGTGAGACGCTCGGTGAGGTAGTCGTGGGGGAGGCGTACGGCCTTGGTCGCGCGGACGGCCTCCGGCTCGTTCTCGGCCAGCCAGGCCCACTTGGTGACGGTGAACGAGACACTGGGGACGCTGCCCGTGCGCTCCGCCCACGCCTTGGGGCCGCCCAGTTCCTCGATCAGGCGCCGCGCGTGCGGCGCCGAACGCACGTCGTTCCAGAGCAGGGCCGGGCGCACCGGCTCTCCCCGCGCGTCCAGAGTCACCAGTCCGTGCTGCTGCCCGCCGATCGACACCGCGGCCGCCTCGTGCGCCGCCTCGCCGCACTGGCGCAGGGCCTCGCACAAGGCGTCCCACCACTGGCGCGGATCGCTCTCGCGGCCCGCCCCCGACGACACGGTGTGCGGGGCCTGGCCGCTCGCGACGACCCGGCCGGTGGCCGCGTCGACCACCAGTGCCTTGGTGGACTGGGTGGACGTGTCCACACCGACGACGAGCGGACCCTCGGCTGCTGACATCGGGCTTCTCCCTCTTTCCGCGGCTCTGCGCGATTCCGACCTGGGGACTCCAGGGTGTCTCCACGGGTGACCGCTTGGGGAGCCGGGACCGCGAGGACACGGACATCACTCCTCCGAGACACCCTGGCTCTTCCCAGGAATGCGTTCGCATACTAATTTGTAAAGCGCCATGACGAAATAGTCGCAAGCGAGCAAGGAGCCGCGACATGAGCTACCAGCCCACTCCCGAGGACAGGTTCACGTTCGGTCTGTGGACCGTTGGCTGGCAGGGCAGGGACCCGTTCGGGGACGCGACCCGGCCGGAGCTGGATCC
>NZ_JBVHEO010000019.1:0-157576 GCF_055562815.1 Streptomyces sp. NPDC016677
CCCCCGGCTCCGCGGGTCGGCCGGTGCCCGCGGACCTCCCCCATCCGCCCCGTGACACCGTGGTCGCGCGGGCGGGCCGGCACCCCCTCGCACCCAAGGGCACCCACCGTGACAGCACACCCTCCGGCCGCCGGACCTCGCCGGCGCCGTCGCTCACGCAGAGCCGCAGCCCCGCTCGCCGCCGTCTCCGTCCTGGTCGCCGGGGCGGCGCTGACCGGCTGCGGACAGCAACGCGACCCCGATGTGTACACCGTGATGAACTCCTCGACCGACGAGTCCTACCACCGCTGGGACGCCGAGGCGATGGCCCGCTGCGGCAAGCAGCTGGGCGTCACCATCGAGCAGCAGAGCGTCCCCGCCGCCCAGGTCATGACCAAGGCGCTGCGTATGGCGTCCTCCAAGTCGCTGCCGGACGTCGTCCAGTTCGACGCGTCCGAGATGCCGACGTTCGCCGACGCGGGCGGCCTGGTCGATCTCAAGACCCTCGGCCTGAGCACCCAGGACATCCCCGAGGGCATCGTGAACTTCGGCTCCTACAAGGGGACCTACTACGGCGCCGCCCGCTCCGTGAACACCCTCGCGCTCTTCTACAACAAGGACATGCTCGACCAGGCCGGCGTCGAGGTCCCCAAGACGTGGGACGAACTGCGCGCGGCGGCGAAGCAGCTCACCGAGGGCAAGCGGTACGGGCTGGCGCTCAGCGCGGGCGGCGCGGAGGACGGCGTCTTCCAGTTCATGCCGTTCATGTGGTCCAACGGCGGCGACGAGGCGGAGCTGGACAGCCCGCAGGTCGCCGAGGCGCTGGACTACTGGAAGGCGCTGCTGGCGGACGGTTCGCTGTCGAAGTCGACGGTCAACTGGACGCAGGCGGACGTCAACGACCAGTTCATGGCCGGCAACGCGGCGATGATGATCAACGGCCCGTGGCAGGTGGAGACCCTGAACACGGACAAGTCGCTGCACTGGGAGATCGCCCAGATACCGGTGCCCGAGGCCGGTGACGACTCGGTCGGTCCGCTCGGCGGGGCCATCCTGACCGTGCCGAACACCGGCGACGAGCAGCGGGAGAAGACGGCCGGTAAGATCGTCGCCTGTCTCTCCAGCCAGAAGGAACAGCTGACGTACGCGCTCAACAGCTGGATGGTCCCGGCCAACGCCAAGGCCGCCGCGGTGTGGCGGGAGAGGGTGCCGGAGCTGGACGCGCTCGCCGACCAGGTGGCCGCGGCCCGGTCGCGCACCGCCGAGCTCGGCGCGGGCTGGTCGGGCGTGTCGCTCGCCCTGCAGAGCGCCTTCCAGTCCGCCCTGACCGGCCAGTCCAGCGAGGCCGCACTGAAGCGCGCCCAGCAGCGGGCCACGAGCGGGAACTGAGGAACGTGACCATGACCACCTCCACCGTCACCGCGACGCCGGCCCCGAGAGAGCCGAAGACGGCCACCGCTCCCGATCCGGACCGGCTCAGGCGCCGGCGCCGGCTCACCCAGTGGGGGTTCGTCGCCCCCGCCGTCGTCTTCATGCTGCTGTTCTTCGGCTACCCGCTCGTCCGCAACGTCGTGATGAGCTTCCAGCACTACACGCCGAAGACCTTCTTCACCGGCGAGTCCCCGTTCAACGGCACCGACAACTGGTCGAACGTCTTCCAGGACGCCCTGTTCGGCAAGGCCCTGTGGCACACGCTGGTGTTCACGGCCGGCTCGCTGGCCGGCCAGTTCGGCATCGGCCTGGCGCTGGCCGTGTTCTTCAACCGCCGCTTCCCCCTGGGCGGCGTCCTGCGCTCCCTGATCCTGCTGCCGTGGCTGGTGCCCATGGTGGTGTCCGGCGTGGTGTGGCGCCGCATCCTCGACCAGGACACCGGCGTCCTGAACACCTTCCTGGACACCGTCGGCCTGGGCAGCGGCCACACCCCCTGGCTGACCAGCCCGGACATGGCGCTGCTCTCCGTGATCCTGGTCAACATCTGGATCGGCATCCCGTTCAACATGGTCATCCTGTACGGCGGTCTCCAGGAGATCCCGAAGGAACTGCACGAGGCGGCCGCCCTGGACGGCGCCTCCGCGTGGCGGACGTTCCGCTCCGTCACCCTGCCGATGCTCAAGCCGGTGGTCACGGTCGTGCTCGTCCTCGGCTTCATGTCGACGGTCAAGATCCTCGACCTGATCCTCGCCCTCACCGACGGCGGACCGGCCGACGCCACCCAGACCCTGGGCACGCTCACCTACCAGAACTCCTTCGTCCAGCTCGACTTCGGAGCGGGCGCGGTCGTCGGCAACGTACTCATCCTGATCTCCGCGGTGTTCGCGGTGTTCTACCTGCGGGCCAACCGCACCGAGGGGAAGTGACGTCCATGGCCTCGCAGACCACCACGGCACCGAGGCGCCGCTGGGGCTCCACCGTCGCCGGTGTGCTGATCCTGTGCGTGATGCTCTTCCCGCTGTACTGGATGCTCAACACCGCGCTCCAGCCGGAGTCGGGCCTGCTCAAGGTCGACCCGGTGCCGGGCAGCCTGGACCTGTCCGGCTTCTCCAAGGCCATCAGCGACCAGGGCGGCCACCTGCTGACCTCGCTGATCGTCTCGTTCGGCGCGGTCGTCATCTGCCTGGCGATCGCCGCGCCGGCCGCCTACGGGCTGGCCCGGTTCGGGCTGCGCGGCTCGAAGACCATCGTCTTCGGCACGCTGATCACCCAGATGGTGCCGGGCATCGTCATCGCCAACGCGCTCTACAACTCGTACGTCGACCTGGGCCTGGTCAACTCCTACTTCGGCCTGATGCTGGCGGACGCCTCGCTGGGCATCCCGTTCTCCATCGTGCTGATGCGCTCCTTCATGGTGTCGATCCCGGGCGAGGTGATCGAGGCGGCGCAGATCGACGGGGCCGGGCCGGTGCGGACGTTCGTGCGGGTGGTGCTGCCGATGAGCCGCAACTCACTGATCACCTCGGGGCTGTTCGCGTTCCTGTTCTCGTGGAGCGACTTCATGTTCGCGCTCACCCTGAACACCACCGACGAGGTCAAGCCGGTCACCCTCGGCATCTACCAGTACATCGGCGCGCACGTCGGTGACTGGGGTTCGGTGATGGCCGCGTCCGTGCTGTCGGCGGTCCCGGCGGCGGTCCTGCTCGTCCTCGCCCAGAAGTACATCGCCGCCGGTATCACCGGGGGCTCCGTCAAGTGACGTCCACACCGAAGGAAAAGGGTTCCGCAGGCATGACTTCCCCACGCTTCCCCTCCGGCTTCGTGTTCGGTGCCGCGACCGCCTCGTACCAGATCGAGGGCGCGGCACGCGAGGACGGCCGCGGTCCGTCGATCTGGGACACCTACAGCCACACCCCCGGCCTGACGGCGAACGGCGACACCGGTGACGTGGCCTGCGACCACTACCACCGCTACCCCGAGGACGTGGCGCTGCTGCGCGAGCTGGGCGTGGACTCGTACCGGTTCTCGATCGCCTGGCCGCGGATCGTCCCGGACGGCGGCGGCCCGGTCAACGCCAAGGGGCTGGACTTCTACTCGCGGCTGGTCGACGAGCTGCTGGAGGCGGGCATCGAGCCGGCCGCCACCCTCTACCACTGGGACCTGCCGCAGGCCCTGGAGGACCGGGGCGGCTGGCGGGTGCGGGAGACGGCGGAGCGGTTCGCCGAGTACACGGCCGTCGTGGCCGAGCACCTCGGTGACCGGGTGCCGCGCTGGATCACGCTGAACGAGCCGTGGTGCAGCGCCTTCCTCGGCTATTCCATCGGCCGGCACGCGCCCGGCGCCAAGGAGGGCCGGGGCGCGCTGGCCGCCGCCCACCACCTGCTGGTCGGGCACGGCCTGGCGGTCAAGGCGCTGCGCGCGGCCGGGGTGCGCGAGGTCGGCATCACCCTCAACCTGGACCGCAACCTGCCCGCCACCGACTCCCCCGCCGACCTCGCGGCCGTGGTCCGCGCGGACACCCAGCACAACCTGGTGTGGACCGAGCCGATCCTCGCCGGCCGCTACCCGGCCACCGAGGAGGAGACCTGGGGCGAGCTGATCACCGGGGCGGACTTCCGGCGGGACGGCGACCTGGAGCTGATCTCCCGGCCGCTGGACTTCCTCGGCATCAACTACTACCGGCCGATCGTGGTCGCCGACGCCCCGCACCGCGAGCCCGACCCCGCGCTGCGCACGGCCACCGACAACCGGTACGAGGAGGTCAGGCTCCCCGGGGCGCGGCACACGGCGATGAACTGGCCGGTGGTGCCGGAGTCGTTCACCGATCTGCTGGTGCAGCTGAAGAAGCAGTACGGTGACGCGCTGCCGCCGGTCCACATCACGGAGAACGGCTCGGCGGAGGACGACGTGGTCGCCGAGGACGGCGCGGTGCACGACACCGACCGGGTGGAGTACCTGCGGGGCCATCTGACCGCGCTGAAGGCGGCGATGGACGCGGGCGTGGACGTCCGCGGCTACTACGTCTGGTCGCTCCTCGACAACTTCGAGTGGGCGTTCGGCTACGACAAGCGGTTCGGGATCGTCCGGGTCGACTACGCGACGCAGGAGCGCACACCGAAGGACAGCTACCGCTTCTACCAGGAGCTGATCGCCGCCCACCGGCGGTGAGGTGACCGAGGGGGCCGCCCGGCGGGGCGGCCCCCTTCCTCATGCTCCGCCGCGTTCCGCGTACGCCGCCGGGTCCTCCAGCACCTCGCGGACGATCACCCCGGCGGCGCCCCGGGCCGCGTCCCCGAGACCGGAGGCGGCCCGCAGCCGCTTGCCGTCCTCGGTCCACAGCCCGGAGACCACCCGCAGCGCCAGTTCGCGGTCGACGGCCGGGGCCAGCCACTCGCTCAGCTCCCGGTAGACACCGCCGAGCATCACCGCCTCGGGGTCGAAGAGGTTGACCGCCCCCGACACCACCACCCCGAGCTGCCGTCCCGCCCGCTCGATCGCCGAGCACGCGGCCGTGTCACCCCGCCGGGCGCGGCGCCCCAGCTCCGCCACGCCCCGCACGCCCGTGTCCGCGTCGATGCCGGCGGCCGTGAGCAGGGCGCCCTGACCGGCGTACTGCTCCAGGCAGCCGCGCGCCCCGCACCGGCACAGCGGGCCGTCCGGGTCGACCACCATGTGCCCGATCTCCCCGGCGAAGCCGTGCGCGCCGCGCAGCAGTTCGCCGCGCAGCACCAAGGCGCCGCCGATGCCGATCTCGCCGGTCAGGTAGAGGAAGCTGCGCACCCCCTCGGTGCCGGCGCCGAACCACAGCTCGGCCAGGGCGGCGGCGTTGGCCTCGTTGTCGGAGCTGACCGGCAGGGCGCGCCGGTCGGGGCGCAGGGCGAGCAGCGCCTGGGCGAACAGTCCCTCGACGGCCACCCGCTGCCAGCCCAGGTTGGGGGCCTGGCGCACGCTGCCCCCGGTGACCAGGCCGGGCAGCGCGACATGCACGCCGGCCGGTGTGAGGTCCTGCTCGGCCGCCGAGCCGATGGCACGGGCCGCGAGCCGGGCGGCGCGGGCCAGTACCTCGGAGGGCTGGACGCCCCGGTTGTCGACGTGTTCCACCAGCCGCACCCGGTCGGTGCCGGCGAGGTCGACGACGCAGACGGTGATGAAGTCGATGTTGATCTCGACGCCGAGGCCCGCCGGGCCGGACCGGGACACCTTCAGGACCGTGCCGGGCCGGCCCACCTGGCCGCTGCTGGTCTTGCCCCACTCGGTGACGAAGCCGTACTCCAGCAACTGCTCGACCAGGGAGGAAACCGCCGCCCGGGTCAGTCCGACATGCGTGGCGACCCCGGCTCTGGTCGCCTCCCCCGCGTCGTGCACGGCCCTCAGGACCAGACTGAGGTTGTGCCGTCTGACCGTGGCCTTGTCGGCCTTCGGCTCCAGGGGGGTCAGGTTGTTCATCATCGTGCTGTCGAGCGTATGCGACGCGGGAGCGGCCGGGACGGGACCCTTGCCCGGTCCGGAGGGTGCTCCTACTCTCACTTTGTGCCGCCGATAAACAAAACCCGTTCGCACAACGACGTGCCGGGTCCCCGCACCGACCTCACCCGTCTCCGGACCGTCCTGACGGTCTTCTTCGCCCTCGACGGCTTCGTCTTCGCCGGCTGGGTGGTGCGCATCCCCGCCATCAAGGAGCAGACCGGCGCCTCCGCCGGCGCCCTGGGGCTCGCGCTGCTCGGGGTGTCGGCGGGCGCCGTCGTCACCATGCCCCTGACCGGACGGCTCTGCCGCCGTTACGGCAGCCATCCGGTCACCGTGGTCTGCGCCGTCCTGCTGTGCCTCAGCGTCGCCCTGCCGCCGCTCACCCACTCCGCGCTCGCCCTGGGCGCCGTACTCCTCGTGTTCGGCAGCGCCTACGGCGGGATCAACGTCGCCTTCAACAGCGCCGCCGTCGATCTGGTGAACGTGCTGCGCCGGCCGATCATGCCCAGTTTCCACGCCGCGTTCAGCCTGGGCGGCATGGTCGGGGCCGGGCTCGGCGGACTGGTCGCCGGGTCGCTGTCCCCGCTGTGGCACCTGCTCGGCCTCACCGTCACCGGGCTGCTGGTCACCCTGGTCGCCGGGCGTGTCCTGCTGCGCTGCGCACCGCTCGTGCCGCCGGACCGCTCGCCCCGGAACGACGAGGCCCCGCGCAGGGCGGACCCCCGGACCCGCCGTCTCGTCGTCACCTTCGGGCTGATCGCCCTGTGCAGTTCCTACGGCGAGGGTGCCCTGGCCGACTGGGGCGCCCTGCACCTGGAGCAGGACCTGGACGCCTCGCCGGGCGTCGCCGCAGTGGGGTACTCGTGCTTCGCGCTGGCCATGACGGTGGGCAGACTGACCGGTACGGCCCTGCTGGAGCGGCTGGGCCGGGCCCCGGCCGTGGTGGCCGGCGGCACCGTCGCCGTCGCCGGCATGGTGCTCGGCTCGCTGGCCCCCTCGGTGTGGGCGGCGCTGTTCGGATTCGCGGTCACCGGCCTGGGGCTCGCCAACATCTTCCCGGTGGCCGTGGAGCGGGCCGGGGCGCTGGGCGGCCCCGCCGGTGTCGCCACCGCCTCCACGCTCGGCTACGGGGGCATGCTCCTCGGGCCGCCCGCGATCGGCTTCATGGCCGACTGGTTCTCCCTGCCGGCCGCGCTCACCAGCGTCGCGGTGCTGGCCGGGGTGGCGGTGGTAATCGCGGTCTGCAACCGGCGGGTGATGGCGCCGGGCTGAGGGCCGTCCCAGCTGTCGAAAACCCGTTCCTCCCGAGTGAGTTCGTCCGACAGACTCAGCGCTCATGGAGACTGCGCGATTCATCGAGTTCCTGGACCGCGAGGGCCGGCTGCTGGCCTCGGCCGCCGACGCGGCCGGGAGTGACGCCGAGGTCCCGCACTGCCCCGGCTGGCGCGTGCGGGACCTGGTCGGACACACTGGGGTGGTGCACCGCTGGGCGGCGTCGTTCGTCGCCCAGGGGCAGACCTCTCCCCGCCCGATGGGCGATCCGCCGGACCTGGACGGCACCGCGCTCACGGACTGGTACCGCGAGAGCCACCGGCGGCTGGTCGACACGCTCACCACCGCGCCGCCGGACGTCCACTGCTGGCACTTCCTGCCCGCGCCGACCCCGTTGGCGTTCTGGGCCCGGCGGCAGGCCCACGAGACCGCCGTGCACCGGTTCGACGCCGAGTCCGCGGCCGGCAGCGTTCCCTCCGCGCTCGACGCGGAGTTCGCCGCGGACGGCATCGACGAGCTGCTGGGCGGCATGCACGGCCGCGCCAAGAGCCGGGTCCGCAGCGAGGAACCCCGCGTCCTGCGGGTGCGGGCGACCGACGTGGCCGACGCGGTGTGGACGGTACGGGTGACGCGGGAGCCGCCCGTCACCGAGCGCGGCGACGCCGGGGACGCGGAGTGCGAACTCACCGGCCCCGCCGACCGGCTGTACCTCGCGCTGTGGAACCGGCAGCCCTTCCCGGAAGTCACCGGCGACGCCTCCCTCGCCGAGCTGTGGCGGCGGACGTCGGGCGTGGGCTGAGGGGCTGGGTTGAGGAGCTGGGCTCAAGGGCTGGGTTGAGGGGTTGGGCTCAATTCAAGGGCTGGGCTGAGGGGGCTCGCCCGGCCGGGGCCCGCCGTACCGGGTCGTCCGGCCGGAGGACACCAATAAGACTCCCGGTGACGCCGGCCGCCCCGGCCGGGCGTCACCACCCGCGCGGGGCGGTCACGTCCGCTCCCGGGGAAGTACGCCGACGCCCGACGCCCGCCCGGCTCAGGGAACGCGGGTCAGGAGCCGGCCTGTTCTTCGGCACCTCCGGCCGGCCCGTCCGGTCCGGTCTTCTCGGCTTCCCCGGCCGCCCCGGCCCCCGCGGTGGCGGCGGCCGGCCGGCGGTCCAGCCCGGTCAGGGCGCGCTGGGCGATGGGGTGGTTGCGGACCAGCTCGCCCAGCGTCGTCGAGCCCCGGGTGATGTCCCGGAACGCGTTCCACGCGGGCCGGAAGCCGGTCAGGGCCGCGTGGAAGATCCCCGGGCGGCGCTCGAACGCCGCCAGCATCCGCTTGCCGACGCTCATCTCGACACCCAGCCCGGCCTTGATGGCGAAGGCGTAGTTCAGGGCCTGGCGGCGGGCGTCCACGGCGTCGTGCGCCTCGGCGATGCGCACCGCCCACTCCCCCGCGAGCCGTCCCGAGCGCAGGGCGAAGGAGATGCCCTCCCGCGTCCACGGCTCCAGGAGTCCGGCCGCGTCCCCGCACACCAGCACCCGGCCGCGGGAGAGCGGCGAGTCGTCGGCGCGGCAGCGGGTGAGGTGTCCGGAGGAGATGCTCGGCTCGAAGCCGGCGAGGCCCAGCCGGCCGACGAAGTCCTCCAGGTAGCGCTTGGTCGCCGCGCCCTCGCCGCGGGCCGAGATGACCCCGACCGTGAGCGTGTCGCCCTTGGGGAAGACCCAGCCGTAACTGCCCGGCATCGGGCCCCAGTCGATCAGGACCCGGCCCTTCCAGTCCTCGGCGACCGGCTCCGGGACCGGGATCTCCGCCTCCAGGCCCAGATCCACCTGGTCGACCTTGACGCCGACGTGCGCGGCTATCCGGCTGGCGCTGCCGTCCGCGCCGACGACCGCGCGGGCCAGCACGGTCTCGCCGCCCTGGAGCACGACGGCGGCCGTGCGCCGGTCGGGGACCGCCGACCCGTGCTGCTCGACCCGCGACACCGTCACGCCCGTACGCAGTTCGGCGCCCGCCTTCTGCGCGTGCTCGACGAGCTGCTGGTCGAACTCGGGCCGGTTGATCAGCCCGAACAGCATCTGCTTGGAGCGGCGGGTACGGGTGAAGCGCCCGTTGTGGGAGAAGGTCACCGCGTGCACACGGTCCTTGAAGGGCAGTTCGAAGCCCGGGGGGAGCGAGTCGCGCGAGGGTCCGATGATGCCGCCGCCACAGGTCTTGTAGCGGGGCAGTTCCGCCTTCTCCAGCAACAGCACGCGCCGTCCCGCGACCGCCGCCGCGTAGGCGGCCGAGGCCCCCGCGGGTCCCGCGCCCACCACGACGACGTCCCACACCTGACGCGCGTCGTCCGCCGAAGAGTTCTCGCTGCTCACGATGGTCTACTGCTCCGATCAAACCGCATGCCGCACCTGTCCTTCCGCATCCTACGGTGGGCATCGCCGCAGGCCACTGTGGGAGGATCGGCAATGTATGCGCCCCTCGCACACCAGGGCGCGCGCACACCGCACGATCACTCTCAAACACCGCATAAAGCGGAACAGCCAGCGGAGTGGTCATCAGTACAACGTCGCACCTACAAGGAGCGTGCCCATGTCGTCGAATCCGGTCGCCGAGACCGTCGCCTCCCTGATGCCGAGGGCGAGGGCCGAACTCGCCGAACTGGTGGCCTTCCGGTCGGTGGCCGACTTCGAGCAGTTCCCGAGGAGCGAGAGCGAGGCCGCGGCGGAGTGGATAGCCGGCGCGCTGCGCGCCGAGGGCTTCGAGGACGTGGCCCTGCTCGACACCCCGGACGGCACCCAGTCGGTGTACGGCTTCCTGCCCGGCCCCGAGGGCGCGAAGACGGTCCTGCTCTATGCCCACTACGACGTGCAGCCCCCGCTGGACGAGGCCGGCTGGACCACTCCGCCGTTCGAGCTGACCGAGCGCGACGGCCGCTGGTACGGACGCGGGAGCGCCGACTGCAAGGGCGGCGTCATCATGCACCTGCTGGCGCTGCGCGCGCTGAAGGCGAACGGCGGCGTGCCGGTGCACGTCAAGGTGATCGCCGAGGGCTCGGAGGAGCAGGGCACGGGCGGCCTGGAGCGGTACGCCGAACAGCACCCGGACCTGCTGACGGCGGACACCGTCGTCATCGGCGACGCGGGCAACTTCCGGGCCGGCCTGCCGACGGTCACCACGACCCTGCGCGGCATGACCCTCGTACGCGTCGCGGTCGACACCCTCGAAGGCAACCTGCACTCGGGGCAGTTCGGCGGCGCGGCCCCCGACGCGCTGGCGGCGCTGATCCGCACGCTGGACTCGCTGCGTGCCGAGGACGGTTCGACGACGGTCGACGGGCTGGCCGGTGACGGCACGTGGGACGGGCTCCAGTACGCGGAGGAGCAGTTCCGCGCGGACGCCAAGGTACTCGACGGCGTGGAACTGATCGGTTCCGGCACGGTCGCCGACCGCATCTGGGCGCGTCCGGCCGTCACGGTGCTCGGCATCGACTGCCCGCCGGTGGTGGGCGCCACGCCCTCGGTGCAGGCGGGCGCGCGGGCGCTGGTGAGCCTGCGGGTGCCGCCGGGCACGGACGCCGCCGAATCCGTCGGGCTGCTCGGGGCCCACCTGAAGGCGCACACGCCGTGGGGCGCGCGGGTCACCGTGGAACAGGTGGGCCAGGGCCAGCCGTTCCGCGCCGACGCCACCAGCCCGGCGTACCAGGCCATGGCGGAGGCGATGGCGGTGGCCTACCCGGGCCAGGAGATGCAGTACGCCGGCCAGGGCGGCTCCATCCCGCTGTGCAACACCCTCGCCGCCCTCTACCCGGACGCGGAGATCCTCCTCATCGGCCTGAGCGAGCCGGAGGCCCGCATCCACGCCGTCGACGAGAGCGTGTCCCCGGAGGAACTGGAGCGGCTGTCGGTGGCGGAGGCGCTGTTCCTGCGGAACTACGCGGGCAACTGACAGCTGCCGGGAAGGGCAACGCCCTTCAAGGGGCGCGGGAGCTGCCCGCACCCGGCGAGCGACAGCCCCACCACCTCCGTAGCCGCACAGGTCACCCGACCGGCACCCCCGCCTCCAGGTACAGCGCGGCACCCCGCTCCCGCGCCCGAAGGGCCCACCGCAGCCGCGCGTACCGCACTGGAGGCAGCAGCCCCGCCGCCTCCTCCTCGCTGACGAACCGCCAGCCCCGCAGCTCGGGCCCGGGCAGCAGCAGCCGCCCGGCGTCCGCGGAGGCGAGCCGTCCGCCGTCGAAGAGCAGCCGCAGACCGCCGTACCCGGGCGGCTGCGGCGGCTCCCAGTCGACGACCAGCAGGGACGGTACGTCGTCGAGGCGGACGCCGGTCTCCTCGGCGACCTCGCGGACGCCCGCGCGGGCGGGGGCCTCGCCGCGTTCGACGACACCGCCCGGGAACTCCCAGCCCGCCTTGTAGGTGGGGTCGACCAGCAGCACCCGGTCGTGTTCGTCGAAGAGCAGGACACCGGCGGCGATCGTCTCGGCGGTGGGTTCCGGGGTCTGCACGATGTCGCAGACCGACGCGGTGCCGGTACCGACCGCGTCGGCTATGCGGGCGGCGGTCTCCAGCGGGGTGAGACCGCCGTTGTCGACCGGGTGGGCGTCGGCCATCAGCCAGGCGCCGAGCGCGGCCCGGTACGGCTCTATCCGGTCGTACGACCACTGCCGTACCCGCATCTCGCCGTCGGGCAGGTCCGGGGGGACCTCGCGGTGGGCTATTCGTTCCCGCAGTATCGTTTCGGCCGGAGTGAGCAGTATGTGCCGTACGGCGATCCGGCGGGCGGCGAGGCCGCCGAAGATCTCGTCCCGGTACTCCTGGCGCAGCAGGGTCATGGGGACCACCAGCGTCCCGCCGAGTTCGGCGAGCATGGCGGCCGCCGTGTCGATGACGAGACGCCGCCAGATCGGGAGGTCCTGGTAGTCGCCGGCCTCGGCGAGGCGTTTGGGCGGCAGCAGGTGTGTCAGCGCTCCGCCGATGACCTCCGGGTCGAAGAGCGTGCTGTTCGGGATCAGGTCGATCAGTTCCCGTGCGGTGGTCGTCTTCCCCGCACCGAACGCGCCGTTGATCCAGACGACGGTCACAGGTCCCCCTCTTCTGTTGGCCCCCTGTGGCTTGCCCGCTCCACCCTGCCACGGAAACCACTCTGGGTTGAGGAGCTGCGAAAGCGGCGCCGAGGCCCCCGGCCGGGGCCTCGGCGCCGCGTGGTCCGGTTCCGCGCCGGTCAGTCCTTCGGGGCGTCCTCGCGCGGGGCCCCGACGTCCTCGCCGATGTCGACGTGGCCGAGGGCGTCCGTGGCGGTGTGCGGGTCGACGGGGAGGTCAGTCAGGCCGTGCGAGGGAGTGACGGCCGCGACCACGAAGCCGGCGGCGAGGGAGGCGATGGCGAGCATGCTGCGCTTCTTCATGCCGGGTTCAACTGCTCCGGCGGCCGGAGGTCACCCGCCGGTTCCCTCCCGGCCACGGCCGGGCGCCCGGGGCCTGTCGCGCGTCCCACGGCGAACGCCCGCCGTGTCGCGCCCACTGCTTCCCGGAACGCCGGCCACCGTCACACCCGCCGCTCCGCGCAACGCCGGCCGCCGTGGCCCCCGCCACTCCCCAGCCCTCCACGTCACCCCCCGCCGCGTGCCTCAGACACCCGCCGCCGACACGCCGGCTGTCCTGGTGAGGGCCGCCGCGGCCGCTCCCACCAGTCCCGCGTCCGTGCCCATCTGCGCGGGCGTGACCGTCAGGCGCCGTACGAAGGAGAGGGTCGCGTACTCGGCCAGGGCCCGGCGCAGCGGCGCGAAGAGGACCTCGCCCGCCTTGCCCACGCCGCCGCCGATCACGGCGATGTCGATCTCGACGAGGGTCGCGGTGGCCGCGATGCCCGCGGCCAGCGCCCGCGCCGCCCGCTCGAAGGAGGCGACGGCCACCGGGTCGCCGTCACGGGCGGCTGCGGCCACCGCGGCGGCGGAGGTGTCGCCGTCGGCCCCGGGACGCCAGCCGCTCTCCACGGCACGCCGCGCGATGTTGGGGCCGCTCGCGATGCGCTCCACGCAGCCGCGCGCACCGCACGGGCACGGGTCGCCGTCGAGATCCACGCTGATGTGGCCGATGTGGCCCGCGTTGCCGGTGGGTCCGGGATGCAGCCGTCCGTTCAGGACCAGGCCGCCGCCGACGCCCGTCGACACCACCATGCACAGCGCGTTGTCATGGCCGCGGGCGGCGCCCTGCCAGTGCTCGGCCGCGGTGATCGCCACCCCGTCGCCGATCAGCTCGACCGGCAGGTCGCCCGCGGCGGCGCGGACCCGGGCCACCAGCGGGTACTCGCGCCAGCCGGGGACGTTGACCGGGCTCACGGTGCCGGCCGACGCGTCCACCGGCCCGGCGCTGCCGATGCCGACCGCCGTGGCGCGCGCCCACAGCGGCGCCGCCGTCAGCTCTCCGAGCACCTCCTCGACGGCCCCCATCACGGTGTCGCCGTGCTCCCGCGCGGGGGTGGCGCGCTGGGCGCGCACCAGAATCCGGCCGTCACCGTCCACCAGCGCACCGGCGATCTTGGTGCCGCCGATGTCCAGCGCGGCCACGAGGTCGGTGTCCATCAGAGTCGGTTCTCCCCGTCAGCCCTCGACAACACGAGCGCGTCGCGCTCTCCGCGATGGACAGTGTCCGCCCGATCTGACAACGTTGTCCAGGCTCTATGCTCGACGCCACATCCTCATACAACCCCATGGGCGCACCGCCCCCGTGGACGACAGGAGCCGTCGCTTCCCGTGGACGACAGGACAGGATCCCCCATCGTGCCCGACATGGCCCGCCCCGTGCACCGCAGCACCGGGAACCGTTACGGCAACCGTCCGACCATGAAGGACGTCGCCGCCCGCGCCGGTGTCGGCCTGAAGACCGTCTCCCGTGTGGTCAACGGGGAGCCGGGGGTGACCCCGGAGACCGAGCGCCGCGTCCAGGAGGCCATCGACGCGCTCGGCTTCCGCCGCAACGACAGCGCGCGGGTGCTCCGCAAGGGCCGCACGGCCAGCGTCGGCCTGGTGCTGGAGGACCTCGCGGACCCGTTCTACGGACCGCTCAGCCGAGCCGTGGAGGAGGTGGCCCGCTCGCACGGCGCCCTGCTCATCAACGGGTCCAGCGCCGAGGACCCGGAGCGGGAGCAGGAGCTGGTACTGGCCCTGTGCGCGCGGCGGGTCGACGGGCTGGTGGTGATCCCGGCCGGGGACGACCACCGGTATCTGGAGCCGGAACTGAAGGCGGGGGTCGCCACGGTCTTCGTTGACCGGCCGGCCGGTCATGTCGACGCGGACGTGGTGCTGTGCGACAACTTCGGCGGCGCCCGGGACGGTGTCGCCCACCTCATCGCGCACGGCCACCGCCGGATCGGCTTCATCGGCGACATGCCGCGCATCCACACCGCCGCGGAGCGGCTGCGCGGCTACCGGGCGGCGATGGAGGACGCGGGCATACCCGTGAAGGACTCCTGGATGTCCCTGGGCGTCACCGACCCGGAGCGGGTGCGCCGGGCAGCCGAGGCGATGCTCGCGGACCCCCATCCGGTCACCGCCATTTTCACGGGCAACAACCGGGTGACGGTCACCGTGATCCGGGTCCTGGCCGGGCACACCCGTGGCGTCGCCCTCGTCGGCTTCGACGACATCGAACTCGCCGACCTGCTGCGGCCGGGGCTCACCGTGGTCGCCCAGGACGCGGCGGCCCTGGGCAGGACCGCCGCGGAGCGCCTCTTCGGCCAGCTGGACGGCGGCCTGCTCGTCCCCGAACGCATCGAACTGCCGACCCGGCTGATAGCGCGCGGCTCGGGCGAGCTGCCCCCGGCGGACTGACGGCGGACCGACGGCGGACGTCCACGCGCCGCCGAGCCCCGCCCGGCCGCCTGTGGCGGCGGTGTGCATCGGCCAACGTCCCGAGGGCGTGCCCGGTTCCGCGGGGACGGCGAAGGAGGGCCGCGGCGAGGCGTACGTCTTCGGTCTCCTTCGCCCTCTCCCGCACCTGACGTCTCACCTGCCGCCGGACCGCCCGCCACCGGGAGCGGCGGCCTCGCCGGCCGGGAGGCCGGGAGCGCGCAGGTCTCCGCGCCTCGGCGCCGAGAAGCCTTCCAGGTCGGCGCGGGTCAGCCCGGTCAGGCGGGCGACCTCGCCCGTGTCGAGGGCGCCGCAGTCCAGGCCGCGCAGCAGATAGCCGCTGAGGGCCTTGGCGGTGGCGGGCTCGTCCATGACGTCGCCGCCGCCGCGGCCGACGTAGCGGGCGAGGCGGTCGGCGGCCTGGGCGAAGCCCTCCCGGTAGAAGGCGAAGACGGCCGCGTAGCGGGTCGGGAGGTGGCCGGGGTGCATGTCCCAGCCCTGGTAGTAGGCACGGGCCAGGGCACGACGGGTGAGCCCGTAGTGCAGGCGCCAGGCGTCGTGCACCCGGGCGGTGGGGCCGACGGGCAGCACGTTGGTGGAGCCGTCGGACACCCGTACGCCGGTGCCCGCGGCGGCGACCTGCATGACCGCCTTGGCGTGGTCGGCGGCCGGGTGGTCACTGGCCTGGTGGGCGGCGGAGACGCCGAGGCAGGCGCTGTAGTCGAAGGTGCCGTAGTGCAGGCCGGTGGCGCGGCCCTCGGCGGCCCGGATCATGCGGGCGACCGTCGCGGTGCCGTCGGCGGCGAGGATCGCCTGGCTGGTCTCGATCTGGATCTCGAAGCCGATCCGGCCCGGCGCGAGGCCGTGCGTCTCCTCGAACGCCGTCAGGAGCCGCACCATGGCGGTGACCTGCTCGGCGTACGTCACCTTGGGCAGGGTCAGGACCAGCCCGCCGGGCAGTCCGCCCGCCTCCAGCAGGCCGGTGAGGAAGATGTCCAGCGTGCGGATGCCCCGGTCGCGGACGGCGGCCTCCAGGCACTTCATGCGGATGCCCGTGTACGGGGCGGCCGTGCCTCCCCCGGCCTTCGGCCGGGAGGTGCCCCCACGCTGGGCCTCGGCGACCAGCCGGGCGGCGCGGGCGGCGTCCTGGTCCTCGTCCTGGCCCTGGTAGCCGTCCTCGAAGTCGATCCGGAGGTCTTCCACCGGCTCGCGCTCCAGTTTGGCGCGCACGCGCGCGTACACCGGTTCGGCGAGGTCGTCCGGCAGGCCGAGGACGGCCGCGAAGGAGGCGGCGTCCGGGGCGTGTTCGTCGAGCGCGGCCAGCGCCCGGTCGCCCCAGGAGCGGACGGTGCCGGCGTTGAAGGCGTCACCGGGGACGTAGACGGTGTGGACGGGCTGGCGCGTCCCGGGGTCCCCGGGGTAGCGGCGCGCCAGCTCCGCGTCGACCGGCGCGAGGGAGGCGCTGATCTCCTCGCCGACGGCGCCCGCGAGGCTCGTCGCCACCTTCTCCAGCTGCCCCATGCCACACCCTCCTCATGTCCGCCACGGAACCCCACCAGCGGAAATTCCGCTTTACGGAATCAACAATCCGTAGAGTGAAGCTATCCGGCGATCTTCCCGCCGGTCAACACCCTCTTGCCCACCGATCCATCCGCCCCTCTCGGCATGTTCACGTCCATCTGGCACGGTCGACGTGCCCACCAGCGCAGCCCTTCGGAAGGAGCTCCCGTGCCGAACCCCGGCCGGTTCACCCGCCGTCTGAGCCTGAAGACCGCCCTGGCCACCGCCGCCGCCCTGCCCCTCGCCGGTACCGCGCCCGCCGCCGCCGCGCCGGCGGAGCGCGGCGCCGGTCCCCTGGAGGTCATGTCGTTCAACCTGCGCTTCGCCTCCACCACCGAACCCAACAGCTGGGCCGCCCGCAGACCCGTGACCCGCGCACTGCTGCGCCACGAACGCCCGCACGTCCTCGGCACCCAGGAGGGCCTCTACCAGCAGGTCCGGGACATCGAGGCCGACCTCGGCGCGTCCTACGACTGGATCGGCACCGGCCGCGCGGGCGGCAGCCGCGACGAGTTCATGGCCGTGTACTACGACACCCGCCGGCTCGCCCCGCTGGAGTACGACCACTTCTGGCTCTCGGACACGCCGGACGTGATCGGCTCCAACACCTGGGGCGGCGGTTCCATCCGCATGGTCACCTGGGTCCGCTTCCGGGATCTGCGCGACGGCGGCCGGGAGTTCTTCTTCCTCAACACCCACCTGGACAATGCGAGCCAGAACGCACGCGCGCGTGCCGCCTCGCTCATCGCACAGCGGATCGGCCGCCTCGACGTGTCGCTGCCGCTGGTGGTGACCGGTGACTTCAACGTGGCCGCGCACGGCAACCCCGTCTACGACACCATGCTGGGCGCCGGTCTCGTCGACTCCTGGGACGCGGCGGCGGAGCGCAGCGCGCTCTACGCGACGTTCCACGGTTACCGGCCGCTGACCCCGGACGGCGACCGGATCGACTGGATCCTGGTCACCCCGGGCGTCACGGTGCACCGCGCGGCGATCAACACGTACGCGCGGGACGGGCAGTTCCCGAGCGACCACCTGCCGGTGCAGGCGTCGCTGACGCTCGGCTGAGGGCGGGGACGGCCGAGGCCCCCGCGACCGGTGGCGGTCGCGGGGGCCTCGGCACGGCCTGGGGAGGCTCAGCCCTTGCGTGCCTTGATCTCCTCGGTGAGCTGCGGGACGACGTCGAACAGGTCGCCGACGACGCCGTAGTCGACCAGGTCGAAGATCGGGGCCTCGGCGTCCTTGTTGACCGCGACGATGGTCTTCGAGGTCTGCATGCCCGCGCGGTGCTGGATCGCGCCGGAGATGCCGGAGGCGATGTACAGCTGCGGCGAGACGGACTTGCCGGTCTGGCCGACCTGGTTGGTGTGCGGGTACCAGCCCGCGTCCACCGCGGCGCGCGAGGCGCCGACGGCCGCGCCGAGGGAGTCGGCGAGCGCCTCGATGATCGCGAAGTTCTCCGCGCCGTTGACGCCACGGCCGCCGGAGACCACGATCGCGGCCTCGGTCAGCTCCGGACGGCCGGTCGACTCGCGCGGCGTGCGCGAGGTGACCTTGGTGCCGGTGGCGGCGGCGGAGAAGGTCACCGACAGGGCCTCGACGGCGCCGGCGGCCGGGGCGGCCTCGACGGCGGCGCTGTTGGGCTTGACCGTGATGACCGGGGTGCCCTTGGAGACGCGGGACTTGGTGGAGTACGCGGCGGCGAAGACGGACTGGGTCGCCACCGGGCCCTCGTCGCCGGCCTCCAGGTCGACGGCGTCGGTGATGATGCCGGAGCCGATGCGCAGCGCGAGGCGGGCGGCGATCTCCTTGCCCTCGGCCGAGGACGGCACCAGCACGGCGGCGAGGGAGCCCCCGGCGGACACGGCCTCGACGGCGGCCTGGAGGGCGTCGACCTTCGGGACGACCAGGTAGTCGGCGTACTCGGCGGCGTCGTGGGTGAGGACCTTCACCGCGCCGTGCTCGGCGAGGGCGGCGGCGGTGTCGGCGGCGCCGTTGCCCAGCGCGACGGCGACGGGCTCGCCGACGCGGCGGGCCAGGGTGAGCAGCTCCAGGGTCGGCTTGCGGACGGCACCGTCCACGTGGTCGACGTAGACGAGAACTTCAGCCATGGGACTTCTTCTCTCCTGCTTGCGAAAGATGAGGGACGGTCAGCGGATCGCGGGGGCTCAGATGAACTTCTGGCCCGCGAGGAACTCGGCGAGCTGCTTGCCGCCCTCGCCCTCGTCCTTGACGATCGTGCCCGCGGTGCGCGCCGGGCGCTCGGCCGCCGACTCCACGACCGTGTAGGCGTTCTCCAGGCCGACCTCGTCCTCGTCGATGTCGAGGTCGGACAGGTCCCAGGACTGAACCGGCTTCTTCTTGGCCGCCATGATGCCCTTGAAGGACGGGTAACGGGCCTCGCCCGACTGGTCGGTCACCGACACGACCGCCGGGAGGGAGGCCTCCAGCCGCTCGGAGGCGGCGTCGCCGTCGCGGCGGCCGGTCACCTTGCCGTCCTCGACGGAGACCTCGGACAGCAGAGTGACCTGCGGCACGCCCAGGCGCTCGGCGAGCAGCGCGGGGACGACGCCCATGGTGCCGTCGGTGGAGGCCATGCCGGAGACGACCAGGTCGTACCCGGCCTTCTCGACGGCCTTGGCCAGCACCAGGGAGGTGCCGATGGCGTCCGTGCCGTGCAGGTCGTCGTCCTCGACGTGGATCGCCTTGTCCGCGCCCATCGACAGCGCCTTGCGCAGCGCGTCCTTGGCGTCCTCGGGGCCCACCGTCAGGACGGTGATCTCCACGTCGTCGTCGGAATTCTCCGAGATCTGGAGCGCCTGCTCGACCGCGTACTCGTCCAGCTCGGAGAGCAGACCGTCCACGTCGTCCCGGTCGACGGTCAGGTCATCGGCGAAGTGCCGGTCGCCGGTGGCGTCGGGCACGTACTTCACAGTGACAACGATCCTCAAGCTCACGCCGGCTCTCCTACTGCGTCGACATTTCCGTTGCTGCCTCTTGCAGGCAGCATAGGCGCCCCAAGCGGCCGATCCCGGCCGGGGCGACCTGCCCTCCGGCCGAAATATTACTCGTCAGTACACTCAGTTCGTTCCCGC
Source organism: Streptomyces sp. NPDC016677 (assembly GCF_055562815.1). NCBI lineage: Bacteria > Bacillati > Actinomycetota > Actinomycetes > Kitasatosporales > Streptomycetaceae > Streptomyces > Streptomyces sp. NPDC016677. The sequence goes on from NZ_JBVHEO010000019.1 coordinate 19,627, forward strand.
TGAGCAAGCGCTTTGAACTGTGACCTTCGCAACGCAGCGTAACCGGAGCCCGACGGCTCCGCGCAGGCGCCCCCGCGCCGGTCAGCCGCGCAGGCCGTCGAAACGCCCCTGGTGGTACACGAGGGGCCGGCCGTCGCCGGTGGGGTCGCCGAGCAGCACCTCGGCGAGCACGATGCGGTGGTCGCCCGCGGGGACGCGGCCGGCGACGCGGCAGACCAGCCAGGCCAGGACGCCGTCCAGGACGGGCACCCCCTCGGGACCCGTACGCCAGGCCGTGCCCGGTCCGAAGCGGTCGGCGCCGCTGCGGGCGAAGGTGGCGGCCAGGTCCTGCTGGTGCTCGCCGAGTATGTGCACGCCGACGTGTCCGGCCTCGGCGATCACCGGCCAGCTGGAGGACCCGGTACCGACGCCGAAGGAGACCAGCGGCGGCTCGGCGGAGACCGAGGTGAGGGACGTGGCGGTGAAGCCCACGGGGCCCGCGTCACCGCACGCGGTGATCACGGCGACGCCCGCCGCGTGCCGCCGGAAGACGGACCGCAGCAGGGCGGGGGTGTCGGATCGGAGACGGGCCAGGTCGGGTGTGACCGTCATGCGTGAGTCCTTCTGCGCCGCGCCCCGGCCGGGGAAGGGATGGCCGGAGGCTCAAGTGTCAGGCTGACGACAGGTGCCGCGCACCGTCAAGCGGGTGTTCCGGAATGCGGAACCCATGCCGCCGGGGAGGTGCCGTCACACGGCCTCCCCGAGCGCGGCGATCACGTCCGCCTTGCGCGGCTGCCCGGCGGCCCGCCGCACCACGCGGCCCTCGGCGTCCAGGACCAGCACGGTCGGCGTGCTGACGATGTCCAGGGCGCGGACCAGCTCCAGGCGGGCCTCGGCGTCGATCTCGACATGGGCGATCCCCGGGACCAGTCCGGCGACCTCGTGGAGCACCCGGCGGGTGGCCCGGCACGGGGCGCAGAAGGCGCTGGAGAACTGGACGAGCGTGGCCCGCTCCCCCAGTTCCGCGCCCAGCTCGGCGGCGCCCAGCCGCTCGTCCTCGTCCCGCCCGCCCACACGCACGCTCCCGTCTCGGTCCGGTTCCCCGCCCGTACAGCGCCCACGGAACGGTGAAAGATTCCCGTCCGGCCGCCGCACGAGGGGGACGTGACGAGAATCTCGCCCGCTACGGGCACCAGGGCTGGTACACCGGTCGTTCTTCGGGCACGATCTGCGACAAGCCGTAAACCTACGGCTGCGTAAGTTTCTTCTGGGAGTCCCCTCCCCAGTCGAAGAAGGAAGGGTCCGCGCCGCCCATGGCAGAACTCGTCTACCGTCCGGCCATCGGTCTCGCCCGCACCCTGTTCAAGGTGTGGGACCTCAAGATCGACTGCCAGGGTTCGGAGAACATCCCGCGCTCGGGCGGCGCCGTGCTGGTGAGCAACCACATCAGCTACCTGGACTTCATCTTCGACGGCCTGGCGGCGCTGCCGCAGAAGCGGCTCGTGCGCTTCATGGCGAAGGAGTCGGTCTTCCGGCACCGCGTCTCCGGCCCCCTGATGCGGTCGATGAAGCACATCCCGGTCGACCGCAAGCAGGGCGAGGCGGCGTACGCGCACGCGCTGGACTCGCTGCGGTCCGGCGAGATCGTCGGGGTCTTCCCGGAGGCGACGATCTCCGAGTCGTTCACGCTCAAGAGCTTCAAGTCGGGTGCGGCGCGGCTGGCGCAGGAGGCGGGCGTCCCGCTGGTGCCGATGGCGCTGTGGGGCACCCAGCGGCTGTGGACCAAGGGCCACCCGCGCAACTTCAAGCGGAGCCACACCCCGATCACCATCCGGGTCGGCGAGGCGATGGAGGCCCCGCGCGAGCAGTACGCGGGCGCGATCACCCGCCGTCTGCGCGGGCGCGTGCACGAGCTGCTGGAGGCCGCTCAGCGCGCCTACCCGGTGCGGCCGAAGGGCCCGGAGGACACCTGGTGGATGCCGGCCCACCTGGGCGGCACCGCCCCGACGCCGGAGCAGGTCCGCGCGGCCGAGGCGCACTGACCGCGGGGCCCGGGCCCCGGGCCGCTACAGGGCGCTCGGCAGGATCCGCCACAGGTGCGGCCGGTCGGTGGCGGTGCGCAGGGCGTGCAGTACGGCCGGGTGCGGTGCGGTGCGCAGGAGCGGGTGGTCCGCCTCGCCGGCCGCGGTGTCCGCGGTGAAGGCCAGCCGTTCCCCGTCCAGGGAGAACCGGGCGTCGACGCCGGGCTTGTTCCCGCGCGGGTCCTGCCGGTGCCAGGCGCCGTTGAACCGTACGGCGACCAGTCCGTGCACGACGTGTCCGCCGCCGTCGTCGTGCAGCAGCCGCTGGTAGCAGAGCGCGGTGGGGATGTCCTCGGCCCGCAGCAGCGCGGCCAGGGCGTGGGCCTTGGCGTAGCAGATGCCGGTGCGCTGCTCCAGGACGTCGGAGGCCCGCCAGGTGACGCGCGGGTCGCCCGAGTCCTGCGAGTGCGGCACGGCGTCCCGGACGAACTCGAACGCGAGCCGCGCATAGGCATACGAGTCCTCCGCGCCCTTGGCGAGGCGCGCGGCCGTCTCCCTGACCAGCGGGTGCTCGTGGTCGATCACCTCGTCGGCGGCGAGATAAGCGGACAGGTCAGAGGTTTCCTGGATCAGCTCCATGCCCGCAGAGCATAGGAAAGCGATCACCCTGGGTCAATAGATTTCCGGGTGACCGCATACCTATGCATCACCGCACACCTGTGGTCACGGTCCGGGTGCCGCGCTTACCGGGCCATCTCCTCCTTGAGCGCCGCCACGAACGCGTCCACGTCGTCCTCGGTGGTGTCGAAGGCGCACATCCAGCGGACGTCGCCGGCCGCCTCGTCCCAGAAGTAGAAGCGGAACCGCTTCCGCAGGCGTTCGCTCACGTCGTGCGGCAGCCGGGCGAAGACGGCGTTGGCCTGCACCGGGTGGAGGATCTCCACGCCGTGCACGGCGCGCACGCCCTCGGCCAGGCGCTGGGCCATCTCGTTGGAGTGCCGGGCGTTGCGCAGCCACAGGTCCTTGGCGAGCAGCGCCTCCAACTGCACGGAGACGAAGCGCATCTTGGAGGCGAGCTGCATGGACAGCTTGCGCAGGTGCGGCATGTGGCGCACGGCGTCCTGGTTGACGACGACCACCGCCTCGCCGAACAGGGCGCCGTTCTTGGTGCCGCCCAGCGAGAGGATGTCGACGCCGACCGCGTTGGTGAAGGTCCGCATGGGGACGTCGAGGGAGGCGGCGGCGTTGGCTATCCGTGAGCCGTCCAGGTGCACGGTCATGCCGTGCGCGTGGGCGTGGTCGCAGATCGCGCGGATCTCGCCGGGTGTGTAGAGGGTGCCGAGTTCGGTGCTCTGGGTGATCGAGACGACCTGGGGCATGGCCCGGTGCTCGTCGTCCCAGCCGTACGCCTGCCGGTCGATCAGCTCGGGGGTGAGCTTGCCGTCGGGGGTGGGGACGGTGAGCAGCTTGAGGCCGCCCATGCGCTCGGGGGCGCCGCCCTCGTCGACGTTGATGTGCGCGCTCTCGGCGCAGATCACCGCGCCCCAGCGGTCGGTGACCGCCTGGAGCGCGACGACGTTGGCGCCGGTGCCGTTGAAGACCGGGAACGCCTCGGCCGTGGGCCCGAAGTGGCCGCGGATCACCCGCTGAAGGTTCTCCGTGTACGCGTCCTCGCCGTACGCGACCTGGTGGCCGCCGTTGGCCAGGGCCAGGGCGGCGAGCACCTCCGGGTGGGCCCCGGCGTAGTTGTCACTGGCGAAACCGCGTTCCTCGGGGTCGTGATGGCGACGCGCGTCGGTCTTCGGGGGGTTCACGGCTTCTCGGTCAGCCACAGACGGTTTCCGTTCACTTCCGCGGCGGGCTTCTCCCAGACTCCGGCGACCGCCTCGGCCAGGTCCTTGACGTCCGTGAAGCCCGCGAACTTCGCGTTCGGGCGCTCGGCGCGCATCGCGTCGTGCACCAACGCCTTCACCACCAGGATCGCAGCCGCCGAGGCCGGCCCCCGCTCGCCCCCCGCTTTGCGGAAGTAGTCGGCCAGGGCGAGCGTCCACGCCTCGGCGGCGGCCTTGGCGGCCGAGTACGCGGCGTTGCCCGCGGTCGGTTTCGACGCGCCGGCCGCGCTGATCAGGACGTACCGGCCGCGGTCGCTGCGCTGGAGGGCCTCGTGGAAGGCGAGGGAGGTGTGCTGGACGGTGCGCACGAGGAGCTTCTCGAGCAGGTCCCAGTCGCCGAGGTCGGTCTTGGTGAAGGTCTGGCTGCCGCGCCAGCCGCCCACCAGGTGGACCAGGCCGTCGACGCGGCCGTACTCCTTCTCGATCCCGTCGGCCCAGGCGCGCGCGGCGTCCAGGTCGAGCAGGTCGACGGTCTCACCGGTGACGGTGGCGCCGCCGTGCGCGTAGCGCGCCGCGTCCACCGCCTCCGCCAGCTTCTGCGGGTCGTTGTCCGAGCCGACGACCGTCGCCCCCGCCTCGGCGAGCCGCAGCAGCGCGGCCCGTCCCGCGGGACCGCCCGCGCCGGCCACGGCGATCACCGCGCCGTCGAGCGTCCCGTTGCCGTTGGGCCCCATGGTCCTCGCCTCCCGAGCCTTGTTCGCGATGCCGGTGCCGTCGCTCACGCGGCGGCCCGCTCGGCGCTGTCCGCCGTGATGCCCCGGGTCGACGCGATCACGTTCTTGAGCTTCTTGGACAGGGCCTCGTAGAACATGCTCAGCGGAAACTCGTCCGGAAGCACGTCGTCCACGAGCTTGCGCGGCGGCAGGGTCAGGTCGAGGGCGTCGGGGCCCTTGGCCCACTTGGAGCCCGGGTGGGGGGCGAGGTAGGTGGAGACCAGCTCGTAGCCGGCGAACCAGTGGACGAGTTTGGGGCGGTCGATACCGTTGCGGTAGAGGGTCTCGATCTCCGCGCACAGCTGGTTGGTGACCTGGGGGGCGCGCTCCCAGTCGATCGAGAGGCGGTTGTCGGTCCAGCGGACGACGTCGTGCTTGTGCAGGTAGGCGAAGAGGAGCTGGCCGCCGAGCCCGTCGTAGTTGCGGACGCGTTCACCGGTCACCGGGAAGCGGAACATGCGGTCGAAGAGGACCGCGACCTGTACGTCCCGGGCCTGCGGTACGCCTTCGCCGGCGAGCTTCACGGCCTCCTTGAAGGCGGTGAGGTCGCAGCGCAGCTCCTCCAGGCCGTACATCCAGAACGGCTGGCGCTGCTTGATCATGAACGGGTCGAAGGGCAGGTCGCCGTGGCTGTGGGTGCGGTCGTGGACCATGTCCCACAGCACGAACGCCTCCTGGCAGCGCTGCTGGTCGTGGACCATCGCGGCGACGTCCTCGGGCAGTTCCAGGCCCAGCACGTCGACGGCGGCGGCGGTGACGCGGCGGAAGCGGGCGGCCTCGCGGTCGCAGAAGATGCCGCCCCAGGTGAAGCGCTCGGGGGCCTCGCGCACGGCGATGGTCTCCGGGAAGAGAACGGCGGAGTTGGTGTCGTAGCCCGAGGTGAAGTCCTCGAAGGTGATGCCGCAGAACAGCGGGTTGTCGTAGCGGGTGCGCTCCAGTTCGGCCAGCCAGTCGGGCCAGACCATGCGCAGCACGACCGCTTCGAGGTTGCGGTCCGGGTTGCCGTTCTGCGTGTACATCGGGAAGACGACCAGGTGCTGGAGGCCGTCGGCGCGGTGCGCGGCGGGCTGGAAGGCCAGCAGCGAGTCGAGGAAGTCGGGCACCTGGAAGCCGCCCTCGGCCCAGCGTCCGAGGTCCGTCACCAGGGCCTCGTGGTAGGCGCGGTCGTGCGGCAGCAGCGGCGACAGCTCCCGTACGGCGTCGGCGACCCGGCGTACGGCGTCCTCGGCGGCGCTCCGCTCGGGGGCGCCCTCGGCGGCGAAGTCGATCGACCCGTCCTTGGACTGCCAGGGGCGGATGCGCTCCACGGCATCCTTGAGCACGGGCCACGCCGGGTGCTCCACCACCCTGTCCGCCGGAGGAAGCCGCTCCTCCGTACCCGCCTGCACAAGAATTTCCGTCATGTTCCATCCTCCACGGGAGAACCTCGCGTAAGGACACCGTATGCATACAAGGTTTCCCTCATCAAGAGGAACCTCGGGAAATTATCCTGCCGCACCCCGGGCTTCACCGCACTTTTTCCTGTGGGTCACCGGGGAGGGGCGCTCCCCGCCGGGCGGTTAGGCTGCGGGTCGTGTCACCGTCCGACGTCCGACGGAAGCGGGTCGTGTCTTGAACTTCCTTACCATCGGTCACCGGGGCGTCATGGGCGTCGAGCCCGAGAACACCCTGCGGTCCTTCGTCGCCGCCGAGCGGGCCGGGCTCGACGTGATCGAACTCGATCTGCACCTGAGCAAGGACGGCGCCCTCGTCGTCATGCACGACACGGACGTGGACCGCACGACCGACGGCACCGGTCCGATCGCCGGGAAGACCCTCGCCGAGCTGCGCACGCTCGACGCGGGGCACGGGGAGCGCGTCCCGCTGTTCGAGGAGGTGCTGGACGCCGTGTCGCTGCCGTTGCAGGCGGAGATCAAGGACGTGGCGGCGGCCCGGGCCCTGGCCGAGGTGATCGAGGAGCGGGGGCTGGCCGGGCGGGTGGAGGTGTCCTCGTTCCACGACGAGGCGGTCGCCGAGACGGGCCGGCTGGTGCCGGGCGTACGGACCGCCCTCATCGCCAGCCGCCCCATCGGCACCGACGTCGTGGAACGCGCCGTCGAGGCCGGTGCCGCGACCGTCTGCCTCAACATCCGCCGGCTCACCCTGGAGACCGTGGAACTGGCCCGCGCGGCGGAGCTGAGGATCATCGGCTGGGTGGTCAACACCCAGGAGCACCTGCGCCTGGCGCGGGCCTTCGGCCTGGACGGCGTGACGACCGACTACCCGGAGATCAAGCGCACCGGCCGCTTCACCGCCTGACTCCTCAGGACAGTTCCTTGACCAGCAGCTCGAAGGCGAGGTCCGCGCGCCGCGGTATGCCGAAGCGCTCGTCGCCGTACGGGAACGGGCTGGTCCGGCCCGTACGCCGGTAGCCGCGCCGCTCATACCAGGCGATGAGCTCCTCGCGCGCCGTTATCACCGTCATGCGCATCTCGGTCGTGCCCCAGTCCGTACGGGCCCGCCGCTCCGCCTCGGCGAGGACCGCCTTGCCGAGGCCGGCGCCCTGGAGACCGGGGCGGACGGCGAACATCCCGAAGTAGGCGTGCCCGTCCCGGCGCTCCAGCTGGCAGCAGGCGACGATCCGCCCCTCCCTCTCGACCGTCAGCAGCGTGCCCCCAGGCGTCTCGATGACCTCCCGCACCCCTTCGGGATCCGTCCGCTGCCCTTCGAGGAGGTCCGCCTCGGTGGTCCACCCGGCCCGGCTGCTGTCGCCCCGGTACGCCGACTCGATCAGCGCGACGAGCGCGTCGACGTCGGCGGCGGTGGCGTCGCGGAAGGTCAGGTCGGTGGTGAGCGCGTCGGCGGTGTCCATGGAGCACGTCTCCCTTGAGTGCGGTGCGGTGCGATACGGCGTGGCGCGGTGCGGCGCGGCGCGGGCAGCGTCGAGCGTAACGCTGCCGTTAGGCTCCGGACGCATGGTGCATGTACTCAGCAGCCGTATCCTGCTCCGCCCCGTCGACCCGGACCGCTCCCGCGCCTTCTACGGCGAGCGGCTCGGCCTCGCCGTCCACCGGGAGTTCGGCACCGGTCCGGAACGCGGCACCGTCTACTTCCTCGGCGGCGGCTTCCTGGAGGTCTCCGGCCGGGCCGAGGCGCCGGCCGCGCCGGGGCTCCGGATCTGGATGCAGGTGGCCGACGCGGCGGCGGCCCGCGACGAGCTGCGGGCCAAGGGCGTGCCGATCGTGCGGGAGCCGGTGCGCGAGCCGTGGGGCCTGGTGGAGATGTGGATCGAGGACCCGGACGGAACCCGGATCGTCCTGGTGGAGATCCCCGGCGATCATCCGCTGCGCTACCGGCCGGGTCTCTGAGCCGGTCCGCGCGGGCGGGGCGGCGGGAAGATCCGGATGGTACGGGCGGGCGGTCGGGCTTAGCGTGCTGGAGGGGGACGCCGGCCGCCGCGGAAGGGACGCCCCACGCCATGCCCGATGCGATCGAGACGGACGCGCCCGTGCCCGGCGGGCCCTGCTGGGCCGAGCTGGGGACCAGTGACGTCGGGGCCGCCCGGCGGTTCTACACCGGGCTGTTCGGCTGGCGGCCCGAGACGGTTCCGGGCCGGGCGACCGGCGGCTACACACTGGCGCGCCTCGCGGGCACGCCGGTCGCCGGGCTGGCCCCGCTGTACCGGCCGGAGCAGCCGGTCGGCTGGGACGTGACCTTCGCCGTGGCCGACGCGGACGCCGCCGCGCGGCGGGTGACGGTGTCCGGCGGCGCGGTCCTGTCCGGCCCGGTGGACGTGACCGACGCGGGCCGTCTGGTGGTGGCGGTGGACCCGGGCGGCGCGGTGTTCCAGCTGTGGCAGGCCGGTGCCTTCGCGGGCGTCGCCCCGCCGGGGGTGCCCGGTTCGCTGGGCTGGGTGGAACTGCTCACCCGTACGCCAAAGCAGGCCGCGGACTTCTACGCGGCGGTCCTCGGCTGGCGGCTGAGCGGCTCAGGCACCTCCGGCGCCTCGGGCGGCTCGGCGCGGTGGAGCGTCGGCGGGGCGGAGTTCGGCTCGCTGGTGGCCATGGACGACAAGTTCCCGCACGAGGTGCCCGCGCACTGGCTGCCGTACTTCGCCGTGGCGGACGTCGAGCGTGCCGCCGCCGATGCCACCGGCGGGCACGGCACCGTCCTGATGCTGCCCGCCTCGCTGCCCGACGGCCCGCGCATCGCGGTGCTGCGGGACCCGCAGGGGGCGATGTTCGGGGTGTACGGGGCGGGTGGCGGCCGGGGCTGACGCGCCGCCGGACCCGGTGGTCCCGGGTCAGGCCCGCGGCACGCCGAGGCGTCCTTCCAGCTGGACGAGGAGTTCGCCGAGCAGCCCGGCCAGCGCACCGCGCTCGGGCGTGCCCAGGCCGGACAGGGCGACCGTCTCGTAGGCGAGCTGCTCGGGGAGGATGCCGTCCACCGTGTCGCGCCCGGCGTCGGTGAGGCGGACGTGGGCGACCCTGCGGTCCCTGGTGTCGCCGCGGCGTTCCACCAGGCCGCGCTCGGAGAGCTGCTTGAGGCGCTTGGTGACGGCGGCGCCGGAGGAGAAGGTCTCGCGGGCCAGTTCCCCGGGGGTCAGCTCGTGTCCCGTGCGGCGCAGCGCGCCCAGGAGGTCGAACTCGGGCCGGGTGAGACCGGCCCGGCGCAGCGGCGCGTCCTCCGCCTGCTGGAGGAGGGCGGCGCAGCGGTTGATGCGGCCGATGATTTCCATCGGGCCGGTGTCCAGGCCGGGGTGGACGGCCTGCCACTGCCGGACGACACCGGCGACGGTGTCGCCCTTCGCCGGCCCGGTCAGGTCGCCCGCCCCCGACCCCGTCACGTCACGCGCCCCCGGCCCGGTCACATCGCCCGCCCCCGTCACGTCACGCGCCCCGGGACCAGTCACATCGCCCGCCCCCGCCCCGGTCGGGCCGGTCTTCGCCGGTCCGGTCGTGCCGTCCTTGGTCGCCGAGGGCCGGTCGGTTGCCGTCATGGCTTCGCGTCCTCCGTTGTCGTGCCCGAGTCCTGGTCCGCGCCGGCCGTCCGGCGGCGCACCGTAGCGGCGAGGGTACGGTGTCCGGCCTGCTCGGCGAGCACGACCCTCTCCTGGGGCAGAGCCCGCTGCCACCACTCGCCCGCGGCGGCGTCGGCGGTGGCCCGCAGGTCGGTCAGGGCGGCGGCCAGGGCGCGCCGGGCGGTCTCCAGGGCGGCGGGGTCCGGGTCGGGTCCGGACAGCAGCCGGGCGGCGTGCTCACGGGCGCGGTCGGCGGCGGTCACGGCTTCCTCGACCCGGGAGGCCGCCCGCCGGTTGGTGACGGCCATCGCGGCCAGGAGACCGACCACGGCGCCGACCACGGTGTCCAGTACGCGTTCGGTGATCAGCTCCCCGGGGTCCTGGTAGCGGGCGAACTCGCTGATGAGCAGCGCCATGGGGGTGACGCAGACGGTGCCGAGCCAGTAGTTGCGGCTGATGAACGCCTCCGCGCCGAAGGCGCAGGCGAGGCAGAACACCACGAGGAACGCCTGGTGGAGGTGGGCGACCGGGGCGACGGCGGCGAACAGCAGCACCCCGGCGAAGTTGCCGACGACGCGCTGGACGGTCCGGCTCCAGGTGAGGGTCAGGTTCGCCTGGTAGAGCGCCGCGGCGGTAACCAGGGCCCAGTAGGGGCGGCCGACACCGATCGCGAGGGAGGCCCAGCCCGCCAGGGCACAGCCGAGGGCGGTGCGCACCGCGATCGGGGCGAGCGGACCGACCCGGTGCCACAGGCGGCGGGGGCCGGCGGTCAGTTCGGCCTCGACGCCGAGCAGTTCCTCGGTGTCGGCGGCGCTCTCCCCGGTGCGCGGGACGCGCCCGGTGCCGCGCAGGTCGCGGGCCCAGCCGCGCAGCCGTTCCGGGTCGGTGTCGGCGGGCGCGGCGAGCGCGACCTCGGCGCGGACGACAAGGCGTTCCAGGGCGCGGCGGGTGGCCGCGCGGGCACCGGACGCCGGTACGGCGAGCAGGGCCTGCCAGGCGGCCTGGACGGCGGCGTACCCGGCGGCGCGGGCCCCGGCATGGCCGTCACCGGTGCCGCGGGTGTCGGCGTACGCGGCGGCGGCGCGCAGGGCGGCGGCGGTGGCGCGGCGCTCGGGGCCGTGCGGGCGGACCAGGCCGGGGGCCATGCCGACGATCCAGGCCCAGGCGCCCGCGGCGAGGGCGAGGCCGAGGTGACCGGGAATCTGGCCGAGGGTCTGCGGGACGAACAGGGCGGCGGAACTGATGAAGGTGAGGACGACGTTGCCCGGCGGGCCGACCCGGGTGGCGTCGCACAGCGTCTTCTGCGCGGCGGCCAGCAGGGCGCCGACGGCCACCAGCACGACGGCGTCGTCGGTGAGCGACGCGGTGACCAGGGCGACGGCGAGGCCGCCGACCATGCCGAGGATCACCCACACCAGGGCACGGGCGCGGGCGGCGTAGGGGCGGTTGTGGGCGTACAGCGCGCACATGGACCCAGCCATCGTGTACATGGCCAGGTCGAGCCGGCCGAGCGCCAGCAGGGTGAGGTTGGGCGGGGCGAGCGAGGCGACGGAGCTGAGCGCGGGCTTGAACCAGATGTCGGAGGGGCGGCGCGGACGCAGCGCGCCGGCCAGGGGGAGGCGGCGGATGCGGGTGGGGCCGGAGGTGGGGGGCGCGCTGCTCATACAAATACCTTAGCAGGTGTTTTACTTGTAAAAGATTACCTCCGGGTTCACCGCTGTCCCAGGCCGTGCTCCCGTGAATGCCCCTCCGATGCCTCCTTGCGCTCGCGTGCGCGCCGCGCGCCGTGGGCATCCCTCGACCGACAGCCGAGCGAGGGAGGGGCGCGTGCACGGACCGGTGTCCTCCGGCTGGCTGCTGGTCGCGCTGTGCGCGGCGACCGGCGCCTACTGCCTGCTGCGAATGCGCAGCGATGTCGAGGAGCAGCGCCGCGCCGCGGGCGGCGAGGCGTTGATGGGGTTCGGCATGGCCGTCATGGCCGTGCCGGCTGCCGTGATCACCCAGCCGGCGTGGGTCTGGCCGGTCTACGCGGCGGTGTTCGGCGCGGCCGGGCTGCGCGCCCTGTGGGCCGCCCGGAGCGGCCGCCACCATCTCCACCACCTGGTCGGCGCCGGGGCGATGGTCTACATGTCGCTGGTGATGACCGCCTCCCCCGGGCACGGCCACGGCCACGGCGGTTCCGGCGTGCCCCTGCTCACCGGCGCCCTGCTGCTCTACTTCGCCGGGTACGTCCTGCTGGCCGGGGTCCGTCTGGTGCCGGTGCCCGCGGTGGCCGGTGCCGCGGGCGGCGGGTGGGGCGACCGGCCGGAGCTGGCGCGCGCGTGCCGGCTGTCGATGGGGATCGCGATGCTGGCGATGCTGGCGATGCTCTGAACTCGCGCCGGGCGCACGGCGGGCAGCCCTCGGGGAGCCACGAGCACCGGGATTGGCCCACCGGCCTCCGGTTCGGCGAGGATCTCAGCATGCAGACGCCGCACCTGAACTCCCCGCCCCGTCCACCGCGGCCCCGCACCGCGCTCCGTACCGCCTCCCGCGCCGCCTGGGTCCTGGCGGTGTGCTCGGCGCTGCTGCTCGTCCTGGTCGCCGCCGAGTGGCGCCCGCTGATCGACCTGGACACCGGCATCTCCCGCACCACGCACCGCTGGGCGGTCGAGGAGACCGGCGTCACGCAGACCTTCCGCGTCCTGACCGACTGGGTCTGGGACCCGTGGACGATGCGGCTGCTGTGCGCGGTGGCCGTGCTGTGGCTGGGGCTGCGGCGCGACGCCTGGTGGACGGCGCTGTGGCTGGCGGCGACGTGCGCGCTGACCGCGCTGGTGCAGCAGGTGCTGAAGGCCGCGGTGGGCCGGGCGCGTCCGGTCTGGCCCGACCCCGTGGACAGCGCCCACTACGCGGCCTTCCCCTCGGGCCACGCCATGACCGCCACCGTGGTGTGCGGCCTGCTGCTGTGGCTGCTGCACCACTACGCCGCCGCCCGCGCCGCGCGCCTGGCCGCGACGGCCGTGGCCGTGGTCTCGGTGGCCGGCGTCGGCCTGACCCGGGTCTGGCTGGGCGTCCACTGGACCACGGACGTCGTCGCCGGCTGGCTCATGGGCGCCCTGACGGTGTGTCTGGCGGTGTCGGTCCACCGTCGCCGGCGGCCCGGGCCGGCAGCGCGCCGGACCGCCCCCTCGCCACGGGAGAGTCCGGCCTCGTAGGATCCCGGCATGACGGCGGTGCTCTTCGACTTCTCCGGCACCCTCTTCCGCGTCGAGTCCTGCGGGACGTGGCTGCGCGCGGTGCTCGCCGAGGCCCGGGTCCAGCTGCCCGAGGCGGAGGTGGAGCGCACCGCGCGGGCGCTGGAGGAGGCGGGCGCGCTGCCGGGCGGGGCCCCGCCCGCGCGGGTGCCGGACGAGCTGGCCGCCGTGTGGGAGACCCGGGACGAGGCGCCGGAACTGCACCGCGCGGCGTACACGGGGCTGTCCCGCCGGGTGCCGCTGCCCGACCCCGCGCTGCACGAGGCGCTCTACGAGCGGCACATGACGCCGGCCGCGTGGCGCCCCTACCCCGACGCCGCCGAGGTGCTGCGCACGCTGCGGCAGCGCGGGATCCCGGTCGGCGTGGTCAGCAACATCGGCTGGGACCCCCGTCCCGTCTTCGAGGCGCACGGGCTGGCCCCTTACGTGGACACCTACGCGCTGTCCTACGAACACGGCGTCCGCAAACCGGACCCCGCCCTGTTCGCCACGGCCTGCGCGGCCCTGGGCGCCGACCCGGCGCACACCCTGATGGTCGGCGACGACCGCCGCGCGGACGGCGGCGCTGCGGCCCTCGGCTGCGAGGTGCACTTCGTCGACCACCTGCCGGTCCGCGAACGGCCCGACGGACTGCGGCCGGTACTCGACCTCGTGCCGCGATAACCGGCCCCCGGTCGTCAGGCCGTGGTGATCCGTCACTCGGTGGGCTGGTGGCCGGCGGATTCGTGAACGGGCCGCTCGGGCCTCGCCCGCACCGCGGGCGCGACCGGCGGCAGCGGCGGCACCGTCGGACCCGGTGCCGTGACGGGCGATCGAGTGGGCGCCGACGGGATTCCCCGAGACGGGGGACGGCCCTCGGCACGCGCCGCCACCTTGGGCGATCCCCCGCATCGCCCAAGGTGGCGGTGGCCGGACGCGCCCATGGCGGTGCGAGTCCGGTAGCCCTGAGTATAGTTGGCTGGCAGCCAGTCAACGCAGGAGTTACAGCATGTCCCCGCGGAGCGCCTCGGTCAACGAAGAGTTACGCCGGCGCTCGCAGGAGCGGTTGCTCCAGGCGGCGGTGGAACTGGTCGGCGAACGCGGTTACGACGCCACCACCTTGGGCGACATCGCCGACCGGGCGGGGGCGGCGCGGGGGCTGATCTCGTACTACTTCCCCGGCAAGCGCCGGCTCGTGCAGTCCGCCGTGCACCGGCTGATGCACCGCACGCTGGAGGAGGCCCTGGAGCGGGAGCCGCGCTCCGGCGACGGGCGGGAGCGGATGGCGCGGGCCATCGACGCGGTCCTGGGTCTGGCCCGGGACCAGCCGGTGCTGATGCGCCAGCACATGGCGGGACTGCTGCACGCCGAGGGGTTCGTGCCGTGCCCGGAGCAGCGGCGGCTGGCCGAACTGCTGCGGGACACCGTCGCCCGGCACGGCTCGTGCGACGTGGACCGGGACTACCCGATGCTGCGGGCCCTGCTCATGGGCGCCGTGTACGCCGCGCTGATGCCGGGGGCACCGATGCCGGTGCCGGTGCTGCGCGCCGAAATCTTCGCGCGCTACCGGCTGGAGTGGGACATGGGTGTCCCGCCGGACACCCCGGTGTCCGGCGGGAGCCGCGGCACGGCCACGGACCTGTCGCGCTTCTTCGCCACCGCGCCGGCCCCCGAGGACCGGCCGGAGGATCAGTCGAAGTAGTCCGGCTGCGTCTGGACGTTCAGCTCGTCCAGGCGGACCCGCTTGGCCGCGTCCGTACGCCGGTCGCTGAGCTTGAGCACGTCGAAGCCCTTGGCGATGTCGTTCGAGTAGATGTGGCCGTTGTAGTAGTACGCCGACCAGGAGCCGCCGGTGACCATCGTGTCGGTGGACAGCGGGCCGCGCTCGAAGTACGCGATCTCCTTCGGCTTCGAGGAGTCGGTGAAGTCCCAGACGGAGACGCCGCCCTGGTACCACGCCTGGACCATGAGGTCCTTGCCCTTGACCGGGATCAGCGAGCCGTTGTGGGCCACGCAGTTCTCCGTGTCGGCCTGGTGGCGCGGGATCTTGAAGTAGCCGCGGAAGACGAGCTTGCTCTTCTCGCCCTTGCCGACGATGTCGTAGATGCCGTCGGCACCGCGGTTCGGGCCGATCTCCGCGTTGCAGGTGGCCGCGCCGCCGCCGCCCAGCTCGTCGGTGAAGACGACCTTCTTGGCGGTCTGGTTGAAGGTCGCCGAGTGCCAGAACGCGAAGTTGACGTTGTCCTGGACGCGGTCGATGACCTTCGGGCGCTCCGGGTCCTTGATGGAGAACAGGATGCCGTCGCCCATGCAGGCGCCCGCCGCCAGGTCCTTGGAGGGCAGCACCGTGATGTCGTGGCAGCCGGTGGTCTTGGAGACACCGGGGTTGGTGGGCGCGCCCGGGTTGCCGCCGCCGTCGGGGCCCTCACCGGGGAACAGCACCGGGAAGCCGACGACCGCCGCCTTCTCGGGGGCGCTGCGCGGCACCTTGATGACCGAGATGCCGTCGTGCGGCGGCTGGCAGTCGGGGTACGACGCGCTCGGCGAGTACGAGGAGACGTAGATGTAGACGTTGCGGCGCTCGGGCACGATCGTGTGGGTGTGCGAGCCGCAGGCGGTCTCCACGGCGGCGACGTACTTCGGGTTGCGCACGTCGCTGATGTCGAAGACCTTCATGCCCTCCCAGGAGGACTTCTCGGTCACCGGCTGGGTGGTGCTGTTGCAACTGTCGTCGCTGCGCGAGGAGTCGGTCGACAGGAACAGCAGGTCACCGGAGACGGAGATGTCGTTCTGCGAGCCGGGGCACAGCACCTGCGAGACGGTCCTCGGCTTCTTCGGGTTGCTGATGTCGAAGACGCGGAAGCCGTCGTAGTTGCCGGCGAAGGCGTACTTGCCCTGGAAGGCCAGGTCCGAGTTGGTGCCCGGCAGCACGTCCTTGGGGATGTTGACGAGGTGCTCGATGTTGTCCGAGTGGACGATCTCGTCCTGGGCGGGTATCTCACCGCTCGCGATCGCCTCGGCCGCCTCGGCCCGCGCGCTCTTGGACACCTCCTTCGACGCGGCCGGACCGTCCCCGGGGTCGGGGGTCGCCGCCGCCGGTGAGGCGGTGAGCAGCGCGGCCAGCAGCCCGGCGGCAGCCGTGCCGACTCCCAGGCGTCTGCGCCGTGTTCTCGGGTCGTTCAACAGGATCACTGCTTCCTCCCTGGTTCCGTTCGCGTTCGAACGGTGCGTCCATTCCGCAGTATCGTCTTCGGCATGCTCATACCAACAGGGGGCAACAGACTCGTAATGAAGTTTTCCGATCAGCGGTGTGCGGAAGCGTGCTAGGACGGTCAGGACACTCACGAGGTGTCCCCCGCCCCGGCTGTCCCAGGAGGTCGTTGTGCCCTTCCGTCCCGTGTCCCGTGCCTCGCTCGTCGCGGTGTCGCTGACCGCCCTGGCCGTACTGGGGCTCGGGGCCTGCGACTCCGGCGACTCCGGCGGGAACACCGGCTCGGCCGCCTCCTCCGGCCCCTCGGTGATCGCGCCCGGCGGACCGGGCGAGGCCAATCGCACGCTGTCCGCCCAGGACGCCGAGGAGCAGCGCGCCGACGACGACTCGCCCAACTCGGCCGATGCCGACTACGCCCGGATGATGATCCAGCACCACGCCCAGGCGCTGGTGATGACCGACCTGGTGCCCGAGCGCGCCGCGTCGGAGAAGGTGCGGCGCCTCGCCGAGCGGATCGCCGCGTCGCAGGAGCCGGAGATCGGCGCCATGCGGGGCTGGCTGACGGAGCACGGCGAGAAGGAGACGGGGACGGGCGGCGCGCACGACCACGCCACGATGCCGGGCATGGCGACCGACGCGCAGCTGAAGCAGTTGCGCGCGGCGCGGGGAAAGGCGTTCGACCAGCTCTTCCTGACGCTGATGATCACCCATCACCAGGGGGCGATCACCATGGCGACGGACGTGAAGGCGCAGGGCAACAACGTCCGGATCGAGGAGATGGCCGACGACGTGGTCGCCCAGCAGACCAGCGAGATCTCCCGGATGCGGGACATGCTGTGATGCGTACAGGGGTGATCGCCGCCGCGGCCGCGGGGCGGGCGGGGGCCGGTCAGCGGCGGGCCCGGCGCGGTGCCAGCAGGCCCGCGTCCCGGGCCTGGCCGATCAACCGCAGCGACCCGCGCCTGCTCAGCCCGGTCGCGGCCATCACCGCCAGGACGGGGTCGCCGCCCCGCTCCTGAGCGGCCCGGTACTCCCGCGCCGCCAGCCGCTGCCCCTCCGGCCCCCGCGGACAGCCGGGCCGGGCGTGCCGAACGGCGGACGGGGCGCCGTCCGCGCGGCCGGCGCCGCACGCCTCGGCGAGGGGTTCCTCCAGCCACTCGCCGAGCGCCGTCAGGTCGTCGAGGCAGAGCGCCGGCCGGGCCTGCACGTCCTCCAGGCAGACGCCGTCCGGGGAGACCACCGCCAGGGCCTCGATCCGGGCGCCGTCGGCGAACACCAGCAGGACGTCGTACCAGGACGCGGTGGCACCGTCCTCGCACACGTTCCACGCGTGCCGTACGGAGATCTCGCCGTCGTCCGGGCAGCGGTCGGACAGCCGGAGGGAACGATGAACGCGCGATGCTTCGGGCACCCGCGAAACGTAACCACGTATCACATCCGTACCGTGACGGACACGCGTCGAGCGGCTGGCGCGGCACCCTGTCAGCGGACCGCGAGCGGTGCGCTGACAGGGTGCCGCGCCAGGGCGTCCTCACGCCATGGGCGCCAGCAGTCCCAGGTCGCGCAGGCTCTCGGCGGTCTCCACGATCGTCGTCCCGGCGGGGCGCGGGGTCCAGCCCAGTTCCTCGCGCGCCCGGTCGTTGTGGATGACCGGGCGCCGCGGCTCCTCCCCCTCGGCCTCCCGGGTGGGAACGCGCGCGGCCCATCCGCCGAGCCGCCGGCGGAGCGTCTCGGCCACGTCCAGGAAGCTCAGGGCGGGGCCGTCGGCCAGCGCGAGGAACCGCCGCCCCGCCGCGCCGGGCGCGGCCATCGCGCGCAGGTGCAGATCGGCGACGTCCCGGACGTCGGCGACACCGAAGTACTGGCGGGGCAGGACGCTCAGCGTCCCGTCGAGCATCGACTTGACGAACTGGGTGGAGGAACGCAGGTCGGTGGTGAGGGTGGGCCCGAGGATGAACGTCGGGTTCACGACGACGAGTTCGAGGCCGCCTCCCTCGCGCTCCATCAGGTCCCAGGCGGCCCGCTCGGCGATCGCCTTGGAGCGCGGATAGGGCGCGAGGCCGGGGGTGTCGGGGTCGGTCCAGTCGTCCTCGGTGTAGTCGGCGTCCGGCTTGGGCGTGTAGCCGATCGCCGCGAAGGACGAGGTCAGGACGGTGCGCCGGGCGCCGGCGTCACGCGCGGCGCGCAGGACCCGCAGGACGCCCTCGCGGGCGGGGACGATCAGCTCGTCGGGGTCCTCGGGCTGGGTGGCCGGGATGGGCGAGGCCACGTGGTGGACCTCGTCGCAGCCGGCCAGGGCCGCGGGCCAGCCGTCGTCGGCCATCAGGTCCGCGGCGACGACCTCCAGACCGGCGTCGTCGGCGCCGCCGCGGCGCACCGCCGCGCGCAGGCCGGCCTCGCGGGCGGCCGTCGAGCGGACCGTGGCCCGCACCTGCCTGCCCTCCCGCAGCAACGCGGCGATCAGCTGCGTCGCCAGATAACCGGACCCGCCGGTGACCAGTACCTTGCTCATCGCTCCACCTCCAGGCGGCCTGCCGCCGCCCGCACTCGTCGGGTCGCCTCGGCCTCGGCGACGGCGTCACCGCGCTCCCGGGCGTCCCACATCGCCGCCTTCTCCCGCAGGTAGGTGAGGCGGGCCCGCTGTGCGGCCAGCTCGCGCTCGACCCGTTCCGCGTGCCGCAGCAGCAGATCACGCTGTTCGGCCGCCGCCGCCCGGCCGCGGGCCCGGTTGGCCATGTACGCGCGCATGTCCTCGATGCCCACGCCGACGGCCCGCAGGCAGGCCAGCATGTCCAGCACGTCGAGGTCCTCGGGGCGGTAGCGCCGGTGTCCGCTGCCCTCGTCCCGGTCCACCGGACCGATCAGGCCCACGTCCTCGTAGTAGCGCAGCGTCGGCTCACTCAGCCCACTGCGTCGGGATACGTCCCGAATGGTGAAGGTTGTTGCCATGGAAGGAGCAGAACACACTTCAAGCGCTTGAGGTCAAGCGTGACCCCGCGACGGCCCCGGCGGGGCGGACACACGGCGGCAACACACCGGAAATCAACAAACTGTTCAAGCCGCTTACGGTCTCTGGCTGTTGACATGTTTCCCACCCGCAGCCCAGGAGCGCCCATGGCCCCGCCCACCCCTGTGCACCCGGTCGACGAGGTTCCGCCCGTGCGGCAGTTGGCCGCCTTCGGTCTCCAGCACGTCCTCGCCATGTACGCGGGCGCGGTGGCCGTCCCGCTGATCGTGGGCGGGGCGATGGAGCTGCCGCCGGCGGATCTGGCGTATCTGATCACCGCCGATCTGCTGGTGTGCGGCATCGCGACGCTGATCCAGTGCGCCGGCTTCTGGCGGTTCGGCGTGCGGCTGCCGATCATGCAGGGCTGTACGTTCGCCGCGGTCTCCCCGATGGTGATGATCGGGACCACGGGGGGCGGTCTGCCCGCGATCTACGGGGCGGTGATCGTCGCGGGGCTCGCGATCATGCTGCTGGCACCGGTCTTCGGGCGGCTGCTGCGGTTCTTCCCGCCGCTGGTGACGGGCACGGTGATCCTGATCATCGGTGTCTCGCTGATGCCTGTGGCGGGCAACTGGGCCGCGGGCGGCTCCGGCGCGGCGGACTTCGGCGATCCGGGAAACATGGGGCTCGCGGCCTTCGTGCTCGTGGTGGTGCTCGCCGTACAGCGGTTCGCGCCGGTGTTCCTCGGCCGGATCGCGGTGCTGATCGGCATCGCGGCCGGGCTCGCGGTCGCGGTGCCGCTGGGCTTCACCGACTTCGGCGGGGTGGCGGACGCCGACTGGGCCGGGGTCAGCACGCCGTTCCACTTCGGCGCGCCGGTGTTCGAGGCCTCAGCGATCGTGTCGATGCTGGTGGTGGCACTGGTCTGCATGACCGAGACGACCGGTGACTTCATCGCGGTCGGTGAGCTGACCGGCCGGAAGGCCGAGCCGCGCTCGCTGGCGGACGGGCTGCGGGCCGACGGTCTCTCCACGGTCCTGGGCGGCGTGTTCAACACCTTCCCGTACACGGCGTTCGCGCAGAACGTGGGTCTGGTCGGCATGACCCGGGTGCGCAGCCGCTGGGTGGTGGCCGCGGCGGGCGGCATGCTGGTGCTGCTCGGCCTGCTGCCCAAGCTGGGCGCGGTGGTGGCGGCGGTACCGGCGCCGGTGCTCGGCGGGGCCGGCCTGGTGATGTTCGGGACGGTGGCCGCGAGCGGCCTGCGCACGCTCGCCGAGGTCGACTTCAAGGGCAACCACAACCTCACGGTGGTGGCGGTGTCACTGGCGGTGGGCCTGCTGCCGGTCGGGGTGCCGACTGTGTACGACCGGTTCCCGGACTGGTTCCAGACCGTGATGCACAGCGGCATCAGCGCGGGGTGCCTGACGGCGATCGTGCTGAATCTGCTGTTCAACCACCTTCCGGAACGCACCGGCTCGACGGCCGGGCAGCCGGCCGGGGAAGCGGCGCTGAGCGGCACCACGCCGGTCACGCCCGGGGAGGCCGTCTAGGCGTTCGGCCGAGCCGCACCGGAGCACGTGCGGGCATGGCCGGGCCGGGTCCGGGCCGGCGGGAGGACCGGGTCGGTGAGCAGCCGGCGGACGGCGGCTGGGCACGCGCACTGCCGGTCCGACCTGCGCCGACGCCGATACCGGAGGTGAGTGTCAGTGGTGGGGTGCAAACTGGCCGGTGTCCAGGACAAAGGCGTCGAAGAGGACGCCGCGGAGGTGATCGGCATGACCGAGGTACTGCTCGCCGTGGGCACCAGGAAAGGCCTGTTCATCGGGCGCCGGCGAAGAGGCACCTGGGAGTTCGACGAGGACCCCTGTTTCAACGCGCAGGCCGTGTACTCGGTCGCCATCGACACCCGGCGGGACACCCCGCGGCTGCTGGCCGGCGGGGACAGCGCGCACTGGGGACCCTCCGTCTTCCACTCCGACGACCTGGGCCGGTCCTGGACCGAACCGGCACGGCCCGCCGTGAGGTTCCCCAAGGAGACGGACGCCTCCCTGGAGCGGGTGTGGCAGCTGCACCCGTCCGCCGCCGAGCCCGACGTGGTCTGGGCCGGTACGGAACCGGCCGCGCTGTACCGCTCGGAGGACCGCGGGGAGAGCTTCGAGCTGGTCCGGCCCCTGTGGGAGCACCCCACCCGCTCGCGGTGGATGCCGGGCGGCGGGGGCGAGGGGCTGCACACCGTGCTCACCGACGCGCGCGACCCGCGGGCCGTGACCGTCGCCGTCTCGGCCGCGGGCGTGTTCCGCACCACCGACGGCGGCGCGAGCTGGGCGCCGTCCAACTCCGGCGTCTCCGCGGTGTTCCTGCCCGATCCGGACCCGGAGTTCGGCCAGTGCGTGCACAAGATCGCCCGGGACGCGGCCACCCCCGACCGTCTCTATCTGCAGAACCACTGGGGGGTGTACCGCAGCGACGACGCCGGCGCGCACTGGACGGACATCGGCGAGGGCCTGCCGTCCACGTTCGGGTTCGCGGTGGCGGCGCATCCGCGGCGCGGTGACACGGCGTACGTCTTCCCCATCAACGCCGACGCGGACCGGGTCCCGGCCGGCCGGCGCTGCCGGGTCTTCCGTACCTCCGACGCGGGCGGGAGCTGGGAGCCGCTCGCGGCGGGGCTGCCGCGGGAGGACCACTACGGCACGGTGCTGCGCGACGCGCTGTGCACCGACGACGCCGGGGAGCGGGCCGGGGTGTACTTCGGCAACCGCAACGGAGAGGTGTACGCGTCGGCCGACGACGGCGACAGCTGGCGGCAGCTGGCCTCGCACCTGCCGGACGTGCTGTGCGTGCGGGCGGCGGTGGTCGGATGAGGCGGTGACACCCCTGGTGACGTCCTCCGGTGCCACGAGGACGGACCCGCCCGCGGCGCCGGGAAGGCGCCGCGGGCGGGCCGACGGGCCGGGAAAACCGGACTCGCGTCCTGACGATCGCGTCAGCTCAAGGGCCGCACCTGGATGTCGCGGAACCGGACGGTGTTCCCGTGGTCCTGGAGGCGGATCGCCCCCGCGGCCGGGGTCTCCGCCCGTCCCGAGGCCGTGGGACCGTCGAGGGCCACGTCGTCGTGGACCTTCTTGCCGTTCCACACGACCGTCACCCGGGCGTCGGCGGTCTTGTCGCCGCTGTCGTCGAAGCGGGCCGCCCGGAAGACGATGTCGTACGTCTGCCAGGTCCCGGGCGCGGTGGCCGCGTTCACGTCGGGTGCCTTCTTGAGGTAGAACGCCCCGGCCTCGTTCGTGGCCGGTGTGGTGTCACCGTAGGAGTCGAGGATCTGGAGTTCGTAGCGGTCCTGGAGGTAGATGCCGCTGTTGCCGCGGTCCTGGCCGGTGACCTCCGGGGGCAGCAGCGGCACCCGGAACTCCACGTGCAGCGCGAAGTCCTGGTAGGCGTCCTTGGTGCGCAGGTCGCCGCAGCACACCTCCATGGACTTCTCGTCGGACAGCGGCCAGGCCGTGGGCCGGCCGTCGGTGTGCTGCCACTGGGACTGGGAGGCGGCGGTGCCGTCGAAGAGGGTGACGCGGTCGCCCCGCGGGTGCACGGTGATCAGGTCGAGGTTGACGTGTCCGGTGTCGCCGGGGTCGTAGCGGTAGGAGACCGAGTTGTGTCCGGCGCGCAGGGAGACCCGCTCGGTCTTCGTGGACCAGGTGTCCCAGTCGCCGGTGGAGGGGAGGGACGTCTGGCGCGGTTTCTCGCCGTTCACGTACAGGGAGAGGGACTTGGTGCCCTGGAAGGGGTCCGGGCCGTTGGAGTAGCGCAGGTTGACGTCGTAGGCGCCCTTCTTCGGGACCGTCACGTCGAAGGTGGTGGCGGCCTTGCCCTCGGTGGCGTAGCGGTCGACGAAGCCGTCGCCGGAGTAGCCGGTGTGGTCGCTGTGGATGCCGGCGGTGCCGGTGAGGGTGGCCTCCTCGGCCTCGTACAGGGTCGCGGCGGGCGGCTGCTTGCCGGGCATCTCGTTCAGCGTGTACCAGGCCTCGGTGGACCAGAGGGTCTCACCGGAGGCGGAGGCGAAGGGGCGCGGGGAGCGCAGGTGCACCACGCGGTCCGGCTTCAGGCCGTCCAGGCGCAGGCGGACGGTGCGGCCGTCGTCCGAGAGGGTGGCCGACCGTACGCCGAGCCGCTCCTCGGCGATCTTGGGGCCGCCGTAGTCGGTGGTCGGGGTGTAGCGCCACTGCTCGGCCTCGTAGCGCTCGGCGAGCTGAGCCGCGGTCTCGGCGGAGAGGGGCTGGGTGTAGGTGAGGTCGAAACCGCCGGGTACGGCGCGCATGGTCTTGATGTCGAAGGTGTTGCCGCCGTTGGGGGTCAGCTTCTGCAGGCCGAACTTGAGCTTGCCCTCCTGGCCCCAGTTGCCGTCGGCGCCCAGCCCGCCGGCGTAGATCGCGCCGTCGGGGCCGAGCGTGATGCGGTTGACGCCGGCCTCCAGGCCCTGGGTGTAGCGGAAGACGGCACCCTGGTACTGGCCCTTGACCTTCTCCAGGTAGGCGCGCTGGAGGCCGCCGTAGGTGACGTCGCCGATCAGCATCTGGCCCGCGTACCGGCCCTTCTTCAGGTACAGCGGGGTGGAGGGCGAGTTGCCGATCTCGTTCTGCGGGAACCACAGCACCGGTTCGGTGACGGGGTTGGCGTTGAAGGGTCCGGCGGGCTCGATGTAGTGGTTGAAGAAGCGGCCCTGCTTGATCTGGACGAGCTTCGAGGCCGGGAGCCAGCCGCCCTGGTTGTCGGTGGCGAACAGGTCGCCGCCGGGGCCCCAGCCGATGCCGTTGGGCGTGCGCAGTCCGCCCGCGACCGGGCTGATCTTCCCGGTCTTCTTGCTCACCTTGTAGGTGGCGCCGCGGTGGGGAGCGGGCTGCGGGACGGTGGTGGCGCCGCCGAGGTTGATGGCGACGGAGAGGTTCACGTAGAAGTAGCCGTCGCGGTAGAGGAGGCCGAACGCGAACTCGTGGAAGTTGCCGCCGTACGGCCAGGTGGCGACGGTGCGGTACTCGTCGGTGACGTCGTCGCCGTCCTCGTCGACGAGCCGGGTCAGCTCGTGCTTCTGGGAGACGTACAGGTCGCCGTCGACGTACTTGATGCCCATGGGCTCGCGCAGTCCGCTCGCGACCTTCTCGACGGTGACCTTGTCGGCGCTGGTCGCCCCGGTGACGTTGTCCAGCAGGTACACCTCGCCGGCCACGTTGTCGGTGCCGCCCCAGGTGCTGATCGCCAGGCGTCCGTCGGGCAGCCAGTCCATGCCGCTGACCTGCGGTTCGAAGCCCTCGGGGCGCAGGTCGGTGAGGGTCAGGTCGGGGCGTACGGAGGTCAGCGGGAGGCCGTCGCCGGGGGTGTCGCGGCCCGCCTCGCACTCCTTGCGGCCCGGTGCGGTGACGCGGACGACACCGGCGTCGGTGCTCAGCGCCTCGGTGGGGACGACGGTGAAGCCGTCGGCGCCGGGCGGGCGCCAGGACAGTTGCAGTTGCTGCCCGCCGTCGCGTTCGAAGTGGTCGACGCGGAACGGGTGCGGGCCGGCGGTGAGGTGGACGGTGCCGTCCTTCGGTTCGGCGCCGTGCAGGCCGTCGTGGTCGATGACGGTGGCGTCGTCGATGGTCAGCCGTGAGCCGTCGTCGCTGGTGAGCCGGAAGACGTAGCTGCCGTCGGCCGGGATGTCCAGGTAACCGGACGCCTCCGACGTGAAGTTGTCCGCGAAGCCGCCGAAGTCGGCCTCCGTGGACCAGTCGACGGTCGGCATCAGCTTGTCGTGGTTGGGGGTCTGTCCCGGTTTCAGGACGCAGAGCTTGCTCAGCGGGGTCTGCGTGTCGAAGACCCGCAGGGTGACGCCGGGCTCCTGGGGCGGGATGTCGGCCGCGGCGGTGGCGGTGGCGGTGGCGGTGGCGGTGGCGGTGGCGTACAGGCCGCCGGTGAGGACGCTCGTCGTCAGCAGGAGAGCGGCGCGTCTGCGCAGGCGTGGCAACAGGCGTGGGCGTGGGTGCATTGGTCCTCCGGGGGTGGGGACCGGACCGTGCCGGAAGTCGCTCCGGTCGTGAGCGGTGTGGCTGCAGTTCCGCCGTCAAGGTAGGAGACTTCTGCTTGACATGTCCACACTTTGTCATGGGTGTGTTCAAAGTGGCGCGTTCAAAGCGCCCTGACACCCCTTCCCCTGTTCGTTCACAGGCGGCTCACGGGCGTTCACCTGACGTGCGCATGATCCGCGGTGGGCACGCCCGGTCCGGATCGCGGCGTGCCCCTCACCTTGTGACGACAGGAAGGACGGCTGCCGATGCGGCCAGCACAGCGACGAAGAGGGCGGGGCGGAGGGTCCGGCGGACGGCGGCTGGCCGGTGCCGCGCTCGCCGCGCTCGTCCTCGTGGGCGGGAACGCGGCGGCGGCGTACGCCGTTCCCGGGACCGACCGGCGCGCCACGGACCAGCGGGACCCGGCGGACGCGGACGCGACGTCCCTGCCCGTCCTGACCCCCGCCGACGGGAGTTACCTGGAGGGCACCCGGACGATCGAGGCGACGCCGGCCGTGGCGGGTGACTCCGTCACCGGGCTCGCGGTCGACGGGAAGGCCGTCGAGGCGGAGAAGACGGTCGGCGTCTCCCGGCTGAGCTTCGACGTCGGGTCCAACTCGGTCGAGGCCCGCTACGGGAGTCACCTCCTCGTCAACGGCGAGTACCGGGCGGCCCTCGGCGACCTCGTCAACGAGCGCGGCACCATCGAGATCCCGAACGAGCACCTGGTCAAGGGCGAGAACGAGATCCAGTTCTTCGCGGGGGCCATCGAGAGCTCGTGCGGCATGAACCACGACGACTTCGTGCTCTCCGACATCCGGCTCACGCTGCTGGGCGAAGTCGCGGACGGCGAGGAGAACGAGTACACCTACTCGTTCGGTGACGGCAGTTGCGGCACCAACACCTCGCACCGGACCGAGGCGTCGCTGAGCTTCTTCGTCCTGGGCGACCCGCGGGGCACCACCGGTCTGCGGAGCGACCTGGACACCACCGAGCTGGCGGGCGGCGAGCACACCCTCACCGCGACCACCGCCTCGGGCAAGGCCGTCACCAACAAGGTGACCGTCAACAACGCCCCGGCCGGCGCGCCCCGCCTGCTGCCCGAGGACGGCACGCTGGTCCGGGGCGAGCAGCCGGTGTCCGCCGCCCTGCCGGCCGGCGACGACGGCGGGGTCGCCGCGCTGACCGTGGACGGCGAGGCACCCGTGGCCAAGCCGCAGTTGGGCAACGGCGCCGCGGTCCTCTCCTTCGACGTCGGCGCCAACTCGATCGACGACAAGTTCGACAACCACCTGCTGGTCAACGGCAAGCGCATCGACCTGGGCGGCACCTGGGTCAGCCAGCGCGTCTCCCTGCCGGTGCCGGCCCGCTACCTGGTGCCCGGCGGCAACACCGTGAAGGTCGTCACCGGCGCCTACCAGGAGAGCTGCGGCGCCAACCGCGACGACTTCCGGATCGGCGGCCTGGATCTCGCCCTGGACGGTGCCACCGTCACCGGCGAGGACATCGCGGCCTCCTACGTCATGGGCGACGGTACGTGCGGCTCGTCGTCGACCGCGCTGCGCGAGGCCGAGCTGCACTGGACGATCGACGCCCCGGCCGTGCCGGTGGTGCAGACCCTCGGTTCCGGCAGCGCCACCCTCGGCTTCACCGTGGGCAGCAACTCGATCGAGGCGCGTTACCGGAATCACGTCCTGGTCAACGGCCGGAAGGTGCCGCTGGAGAGCGACTACGTCAGCGAGCGCGTGGAGCTGGCCGTCCCCAACGAGTGGCTGGTCCCCGGCTGGAACACGATCGACGTGGTCACCGGCGGCATCGACAGCTCCTGTGGCGTCAACCGGGACGACTTCGTGCTCTCCGAGCTCACCCTCACCCCGGTCGGCGCCACCGCCGAGGGGCGGATGGTGAAGGGCTCCTACAGCTTCGGCGACGGCTCCTGCGGCTCCAGTGTCAATCCGCTGGACGAGGTCGACCTGGAGTTCTTCGTGGACGGGCCGGCCAAGGGCCTGCGTACCGACCTGGACACCACGAAGATCGCCGACGGTACGCACACGCTGGCCGCGACCTCGAAGTCCGGCAGGACCGCGACCCGGGTCCTGGCCACCGACAACTCGGCGCCGGTGGTGGCGAGCAGCACCCCGAAGGCCGGTCAGCGGATCACCGCCGCGGTCGTCCTCGACGTCCAGGTCGACGACCCCTCGGGCGTGACCGGCGGTCCGCAGGTCACACTGGACGGCAAGGCGATCGAGGCCGGCGAGGCGGTCGGCCCCGGTCTGAAGGCCGGCCCGCACACGCTCTCGGTCACCGCCACCGACGGCCTCGGCAACACCGGCACCCGCGAGATCGCGTTCACCTCCGCCGGCGTCCCGGACACCCCGGACCGGCTGACCCCCGCCTCCGGCACCACCGACGCCGGCCGGAACGTCACACTGTCCGCGCGGGTGGCCGAACCCGACGGCGGCGAGGTCACCGCCACCTTCGCGGAGGCCGACATCCTCACCCCGGGCCAGGTGTACCAGGGCACCGCCACCGCCGTGCCGACCACCCTGAAGGTCAAGGGCGAGAAGAAGGTCAAGGCGGCCGGCCTGGCCCCGGCCGACGGACGGACACTGGACGCGCCCGCCTCCTCCGACGTCACCTTCCAGCGGTTCGACGTCGGCGTGCACGGCCGGGTCGACCGGCCGGTGCTGCGCTGGGAGGGCGTCATCGACCCCGAGCGCCTCGCCTCGCTGCGGGTGTGGAACACCGGCACCCGGCAGTGGGACGTGGTGAGCAGCGCCCGCGGCGCCGCCGAGGGCGACACGGTGCTGAGCGCGGTCCTGGACGACGACACCTACGTCGACCACCGCACCGTCCACGTCATGGTCACCGGCGAGGACCCGTTCGCCGACGACATCGAGGCCGGCGACCCGGACTCCTTCGCCGACCCGGACTCGTACGACTTCTCGATCGTCCACCACACCGACACGCAGTACCTCTCCGAGGGCGCGGTCGAGCAGGAGACGGCCGCCGAGCGGGCGGTCTGGGAGAAGGCGTACGGGGACGTCGGCCGCTGGGTGGTCGCCAACAAGGACGAGCGGAAGATCGCGTACGTCGCGCACACCGGCGACATCATCGAGAACAACATCCGCAAGCCCGCCACCGAGGCCCTGCGGCAGCAGATCGTCGGTGAGCTGGAGCTGTCCTCGAAGCAGCAGAAGATCCTGGACGACGCGGGCATCCCCAACGGGGTGATCGCCGGCAACCACGACAACCAGTCGGGCACCGAGAACGGCCCGGACGCGATCTACAACCAGTACTACGGTCCCGAGCGCTACCAGGCGCTCTCCGAGGGCTGGGAGCACGCCAGTTACGGCGGTCCCTGGAAGGCGGGCGACAACCAGAACCACTACGACCTGTTCTCGGCCGGCGGCCAGGACTTCGTCGTGGTCGGCCTGTCCTACGGCGTCACCCGCGAGGAGGCCGCGTGGGCCGACTCCGTCTTCGAGCGGTTCTCCGACCGCAACGGCATCCTGCTCTCGCACGACTACCTCGCGCCGAGCACCAGCCCCGACGGACGCGGCGCCCCGTTCACCGCGCCCGACGGCTCGATGCTGTACAAGACGGTGGTCCAGGACAACCCGAACGTGTTCCTGATCCTCGCCGGTCACGAGCACGGCGTGGGCACCAACGTGAAGCCCGCGGTCGGCGAGGTCGGCCGCGGCGTGGTCGAACTCCTCGCGGACTACCAGTTCTACACGGTCTCCGCGGATCGCCTCGGCCTCACCGAGGCCGGCGGCTACCGGCCCGACGACCGGCTCAACTTCGGCGCGAGCTTCTTCCGGATGCTCCAGTTCGACGTGGACCGCTCCGAGCTGACCGTCGACACCTACTCGCCGTTCCTCGACGAGTTCGGTGCCACCAAGTACGACTCCGACCACCGGTACGACGGCACCGAGGACAACATGGTGCTGCCCATCGACCTCCAGTCCCGCGAGACGACCTTCCGGACCGACTCGGTCGCGCTGTACAACCCCGTCAGCGTCATCGGCAAGGCCGAGGTGGAGTCGGGCGAGATCGCCTCGGTGACCTGGCGGAAGCTCAAGCCCGGTACCGCGCACGCGTGGTTCGTCACGGCCCGCTCCGCCGGCGGCGGCGTCACCGCCTCCCAGCCGAGCGTCTTCGTGACGAAGGACGCCGACGGCCGTCCGGGCGACTGGGGCCCCGGATCGCCGTACTACGACTGGTTCGGCCACCTGGACGAGCGGGACTGACCCGCGCGCCCGCCCGTCGGCACCGCCGCCCCCTCAGGAGGTGGCGGTGCCGTAGTCCGGCAGGCGCAGCGCGTTGTACACGGCGCGGCCCCGTTCCTGAGAGGGCAGGGCCGTGCGGTCGCGCAGCGCGCGGTTGCGGGCGTCCAGTTCCTCCTGGGTGCGCGGGGTGACCACGGTGCCGCCGGAGCCGACGAGGGCCTGGTTCAGCGCGGCGAACTCGCGCAGGGTCTTCTCGTAGGCGGCGAACGCCGCGGTGTGGTCGGTGTGCGTGGCCAGTTCGCCGGCCAGGACGTAGGCGCCGACCAGGGAGAGGCTGGAGCCCTGGCCCGACAGGAAGGAGGTCGCGTGCGCCGCGTCGCCGGCGAGCGCGACGCGCCCCTTGGACCAGACGGGAAGGTGGATCTGGCTGACGATGTCGAAGAACAGGTCGTCGGCCTCACGCATGGCGGCCACCAGCCGGGGGATCTCCCACTGCCGGTCGGGGAAGGTGGCGGCGACGAGGTCGCGCTGCGCCTCGGGGTCGCGGAAGGCGTCGAACGGGGGCTCGGCCCGGCCGAAGAAGAGGAAGCCGTGGATCGGCTCCCCCGGTCCGTAGGCGTACAGGGCGGCGCCCCGGTCGGGGACGTTCCAGACGACCGCCTCGCGCTCCAGTCCGAAGTCGTTGGGCAAGGTGAAACCGGCGAAGACGCGGCCGAGGTAGCGGTGGTAGGGCTCCTCCGGGCCGAGGACGAGGCTCCGGGTGCGGGAGTGCAGTCCGTCCGCGCCGATCACCAGGTCGAAGCGGCGGCGGGAGCCGCCGCGGAAGGTGACGTCGACGTGGTCGCCGCGGTCGTCGAGGGTGGCGATGGAGTCGCCGAACAGGTACTCCGCCGAGTCGCGGGTGAGGCGGTACAGACCCGCCGCCAGGTCGCCGCGGCGCACTTCGAGGTCCCGCCGCGCGTCGGAGCCCGCGACGGCGGGGGCGTCCAGCGCGGCGATCGGTGAGCCGTCGGTGTCGAGGAAGGTGAACCGGTGGGTGTCCACGTGCGCCCGGCTCAGTTCGGGGAGGAGCCCCATGCGCTCGACGACACCCAGGGCGGTCCCCCGTATGTCGATGGCGTACCCGCCGCCGCGGACGCGGGGCGCCTTCTCGACGACGGTGACGTCGAAGCCGTGCCGGTGGAGCCAGTAGGCCAGGGTCGGGCCCGCGATGCTGGCTCCTGAGACGAGGACGGAGGGGGGCATGGCATACCCTTCGCGTGCACCGCATCGGAAAGATGCGTACTTTAGTTATCCTTCTTCTCGGGACTATATAGATACCTGAGTTAGGTATGCAAGTGGGTGGAAGCATGGAGGGCATGGCTGACGTACGGGAGGTCCTCCCGCACCTGGCTCGGTTGAGCAACGCGGTCAACCGCGGGCGGCTGACCGAGCGCGCCATGGAGAGCGCCGGACTCTCCCTGGACCGGCCGGCGATGACGGTCCTGCTCTCCGTGCACCTGGCGGACCGGCCGCTGCGCATCGGGGAGATCGCCGAGCGCATGCAGGTGGTGGGGCCGCATGTCACCCGGCAGGTGCAGGAGTTGGAGCGGCGGGGGCTGGTGCGCCGGATCGCCGATCCGCACGACCGGCGGGCCAGCCTCATCGAGCCCACCGAGGAGGGCGCGGAGGCCACCGACCGCTACACCTCGACGCTGGTGGGCTGGTTCACCGAGGCCATCGCGCACTGGCCGGAGCAGGACCGGGCCGACCTCGGGCGGCTGCTGCGGCGCCTGGTCACCGACGTCACCGGGCGGCTGGCCGCGCTGGACTCCGGCGAGGGGTGACCGCGGCCGTGGCCGGGCCGGTCAGGGCAGGCGCCAGTCGACCGGTTCCGCTTCCTGGCGGGCGAGGAAGTCGTTGGTCCGGCTGAACGGGCGGGAGCCGAAGAAGCCCCGGTCGGCGGAGCGGGGCGAGGGGTGGGCGGACTCGATCACCGGGTAGCGGTCGAGGTGCGGGCGCAGGTTGCGGGCGTCCCTCCCCCACAGGACGGAGACCAGGGGCCGGCCGCGCTCGGCGAGCGCGCGGATCGCCTGTTCGGTGACCTCTTCCCAGCCCTTATCGCGGTGCGAGCCGGGGCTGTTGGGCCGGGTCGTCAGCGCCCTGTTGAGCAGGAGCACGCCCTGCCGGGTCCACGGGGTGAGGTCGCCGTTGGACGGGCGGGGCAGGCCCAGGTCGCTCTGCAGTTCCTGGAAGATGTTGATCAGGCTGCCGGGCAGACGGCGCACCTCGGGGGCCACGGCGAAGCTCAGACCGATCGCCATCCCCGGCGTGGGATAGGGGTCCTGTCCGACGATCAGGACCCGTACGTCGTCGAAGGGCTGCTGGAACGCGCGCAGGACGTTCGGCCCGGCCGGCAGGTAGGTGCGGCCGGCGGCGAGTTCGGCGCGGAGGAAGTCGCCCATCGCGGCGACGCGTTCGGCCACCGGTTCCAGGGCCTTCGCCCAGCCGGGCTCGACAAGTTCATGGAGAGGTCGTGGTGCCACGGGGAGTCACTCTACTGGCGGACGGGGGCGTGCTCCGCCGGAGTCGGAACGGGGCGCCCCGAGCGGTACGCTTCGTCGCCGTGACGGACGGATATCTCGCCGTGGACTCCGGCGGTTCCGGGCTCCGGGTCGCCGTCGGGGCGTACGGGACCTCGGGGGCTTCCGGACGCCGTACGCCGGTGCGGCGCGGGTCGCGCGAGCCGGTCCGTACCGGCTCCCGGGGCATCGACCCCGGGCATCTGATGGAGCGACTGGCACCGCTGGCGCGGGCGTCGGCCGCCGAGGCCGGGGTGGACCGGATCGCCGTCGCCGTGGTCGGGGCGGCGGGGCTCGCCACCCTGGGGGACGCCCTGCGCGCCGAACTGCCCGGCGCCCTGGCCCGGGAGCTGGGGACGCGGACGGTCGCGCTGGCCGCCGACGCCGTCACCGCTTATGCCGGGGCGCTCGGTTTCCGGCCCGGCGCCGTGGTCGCCGCGGGTACCGGACTGATCGCCGTCGGCACGGACCTGACCGGCTGGCGCCGCGCGGACGGCTGGGGGCACCTGCTCGGCGACTGCGGGGGCGGCGCCTGGATCGGACGGGCGGGGCTGGAAGCCGCCCTGCGGGCGCACGACGGGCGGTCCGGCGGCTCCGCGCCGCTGCTGGCCCGCGCGACGGAACGCTTCGGGCCGGTGACGGGCCTGCCCGGCGCCCTGTACCCGCGTACGGACCGGGCCGCCGTCCTCGCTTCCTTCGCGCCGGACGTGGCCCGCTGCGCGGACGGCGGTACGGGGGGCGACCCGGTGGCCGCGGGCATCCTGCGGGACGCCGCCCGGCACATCGCCGACTCCGCCGCCGCGGTCTGCCCGGACGGGGACGGTGCCCGGGTCGCCGTCACCGGCGGGCTGCTGAAGCTGGGCCGGGCGCTGACCGGGCCGCTGGAGGAGGAGCTGACGGACCGGCTGCCGCGGGCGCGGCGGGTGCCGGCCGAGGGCGATCCGCTGGACGGCGCGGTCCGCATCGCGGCCGGGCTGGCGGCCGGCCGGCCCGCCCTTCCGGACGCTCCGGGAATGCTGTGGGTGACCGCTGCGGGGGGTGGCTGACTTCGGTCTTCCGGTGAGGGGAATCGTGCCGATGTCGTCCGATCCGTACATCACTCTTCAGACAAAACCGGACGGATACCGCTCACCTGGGCCCTCCCCGAACAGGGGAGCCCGGGAAGTTAGTAACATGCGGCGCCATGAGCTCCCCCACTGGGCCCGCGTCCGGCCTGCCAGTACGAATGCCGCGCCCCCGCCAGCCGGGGCGCCACCGCCGACCCGAGCCGCTGGTGGCTCCCGAGGGAGCGCCCGCGCTCGTCCTGGCCGTTCCCGGCACGCCCAGCGCCACCACCCGGGGCCTGGCCGAGGAGGTCGTGAGCATCGCCCGCTCCGAACTGCCCGGCCTGGACGCCCGGATCGGCTACCTGGACGGGGACGAGGAGGAGTACCCGTCGCTGGCCGCCGTGCTGGCCCACGCGGCCGAGGAGCGCACCGCCCGCTACGAGCAGGCGGTCGCCGCCGGGGCCGAGGTGAAGGAGCCCGACGGTCCCGTCGCCGTCGTCGTACCGCTGCTCGCCGGGCCGGACAGCGCGCTGCTGCGCCAGGTCCGCCAGGCGGTGATGGACAGCCGGGTCGCGGCCGAGCTGACGGACGTACTGGGTCCGCACCCGCTGCTGGCCGAGGCGCTGCACGTGCGGCTGTCCGAGGCCGGTCTGGCCCGCGCCGACCGGGCCCGGCTGTTCACCGTGGCGACCGCGGCGGACGGCATCGTGCTGGCGTCGGTGGGTGGCGACGAGGCCGTGCAGGCGGCCGGGATCACCGGCATGCTGCTGGCCGCGCGCCTGGCCGTGCCGGTGATGGCGGCGGCGCTGGACCAGGAGGGCTCGATCGCGTCCGTGGCCGAGCAGCTGCGCGGCTCCGGCTCCCAGCAGCTGGCGCTGGCGCCCTACCTGATCGGTCCGGAGATCGACGCGGCGCTGCTGGAGGAGGCGGCCAAGGAGGCCGACTGCTCGGTCGCCGAGCCGCTCGGCCCGTACCCGGCCATCGGCAAGCTGGCGCTGGCCAAGTACACGACGGCGCTGGGCATCACCCCGCCGCAGCCGCAGGGGACGCCCGTTCGCTGACGGCGCCATGACGGGTGAGGGCCCGCCTTCCGGTTCACTCGGACCGGGGGGCGGGCCCTTCGCCGTGCTCGGGTGCCGGTGCCGGCCGGTGCCGGTGCCGGCCGGGCCCGGGCCGGCCGGGTGCCGGGTTCGGGGCCGACGGGTACCCGTGCCGACCGGTGCCCGGCGCTAGCCGAAGACCGTGCAGGAGGCCGCCGGGACGGTGATCGCGCCGGCGCGGCGCGGCAGGCCGGTGCGTTCGTCCACCGCGAACCAGGTCACGTCCCCGGAGCGCTCGTTGGCCGCGTAGAGGAAACCGCCGGCCTCGGTGAGCGCCCGTGGCCAGTGGCCCCCGCAGGGCACCGTGCCGGCCGGCCGCAGCGTCTCGCCCTCGACGGCGAACGCGGTCAGGACGTCCGCGCCGCGGGTCGCGGTCCACACGAACCGCCCGTCGGACGAGACGACCACGCCGGACGGGTAGGCGTCGCCGGCCGGGGCGCCGGGCAGGACCGGGACCTCGGTGAGCGGCCGCAGCGCCCCCTGGTCGGCGTCCCAGCGGCAGACGGTGACGGTCGGCGCGAGTTCGTTGACCACGTAGGCGCGGGTGCCGTCCGGGTGGAAGGCCAGGTGACGGGGGCCGGAGCCGGGACGCAGGGCGGTCTCCCGGTGTACGGCCGGGGCACCGTCCTCAAGGGTGCACACGCGCACCGAGTCGGTGCCGAGGTCCACGCTGACGGCCCAGCGTCCGCTCGGGTCGGGCTGCACCTGGTGGGCGTGCGGGGCCTGCTGGCGCGGCGCGTGCGGGCCGGAGCCGGTGTGCCGGAGCACGCCGGACGCGGCGCGGGCGAGGGTGCCGTCGGGCCGGACGGGGACGGCGGTGACGCTGCCGGAGTCGTAGTTGGCGGTGAGGACGTGCCCGCGGAACAGGCTGAGGTGGGTGGGTCCGCTGCCGCCGACGGACACCCGCGGCCCGGCCGGTACGGGTCCGCCGGGGGTCACGCGGTACGCGGCCACCGCGCCGTCGGCGGTCTCGCTGACGGCGTACAGCGTGTCGCCGCCGGGCGAGAGCGCCAGGTAGGAGGGGTCGGGCAGACCGTTCACGGCGCCCAGGGCGGTCAGCGCGCCGTTGTCCGGGTCGACGGCCGCGGTGACGATGCCGGGGCCGCCGGCCGCCGTGAACGAACCGATGAACGCCCGCCGCTGCCGGCCCGTGCCGCCGCCCTGTGCCACTGCTGTCCCCTCTCGTCACACTGCCACTGCCACTGCCACTGCCGCGCCGCTGTCCCTGAGGTACCCGGTATCCCGAACGTCCCGGGGCCGGGTGCCGGGGAGGTCCCGGGGCTCGGAAGCCCGGGGCCCGACAGTCCGACAGCTCGGAGCCCGAGGCCCGAGGCCCGAGGCTCAAGCGTTCCCGAGCTCCGAACACCCCCGAGGCCCCGAGCACCTCGGCCACGCGCCCGCCGTCCCAGGCGCACCGCGTCGTCCCGGGCGACGGTAGCAGCGATCACTACCGGTCTAGACCAAGCGAGGGGTCAGGCCGCCCGGTCCACACCGAGCGGAGCCGGACCGCGCAGGGGCGCGGCGAGTTCGGCCAGTGCGTGTTCCAGGCCGTGCAGGTGGGCCAGGACCGGCTCCCCCACACCCGCCCGTTCCGCCCTCGCGGGCACCGCGCCGCCGCCGGTGAGCGCCTCGACGGCGGCCTCCACCCGGCGGCACGCGGCGGACAGCCGGGCGTTGTGCGAGGCCTCCGGGTCGGCGGCGACGGTCACCAGGCCGCGGATCTCCCGGGCGCAGTCGTCGAGCAGCGCGAGCACCCGGCGGGCGCGCCGCTTGCGGGTGCGCAACGGGTTGAGCGGGTGCGTCAGCGGGGCCACCGAGAGCCGGACCCGGCCGAGCAGCCGCTCCAGTTCGGCCACGCGCGGCGCCGGGTCGGCGCCCTCGGTCCCGGCGATCCGGGCGGCCGCCTCGACGGCGCAGAGGTGGACACAGCGCAGGGCCCGCTGGATCCAGCCGTCGGTGACGGCGTGGGTGGTGACCGGCAGGACGAGAAGCACCGCGAGCACCGCGCCGAGCGCGCCCACGGCGGTCTCCGCCAGGCGCAGGGCGAGCAGCGCCGGGGTGAGCACGTCCAGCAGCCCGTAGAGCAGTTCGGCGAGCAGGGTGACGCAGAGCATCATCCAGGTGTACGAGACGGCGGCCGTGTAGAAGATGCCGAAGACACAGGCGGCGGCGAGGACGGCGCTGGGCAGGGCCGCCCCGTCCACCGGGACGGCGACGAGCAGGCCGAGGCCGATGCCGATCACCGTGCCGGCGACCCGGCGGAAGCCGCGGACCAGGGTCTCGCCGCGCGAGGTGGTGTTGACGAAGACCCACCAGGTCGCGCCCACCGCCCAGTACCAGCGCTCCGCGGACACCAGCTGCCCCACGACCAGCGCGAAGCCCGCGCCGGCCGTCGCCTGGACCGCCTGGCGGGTGGTGACGCGGGCGAGCCCGGTGCCGCCGGGCAGGACGGGCACGTCGGGTGCCGGGAGGCGGCGCTCGTAGCACCACAGCCCGAAGCGGACCGCCGCGGCGGTGGCCACGGAGAGCAGGACGGCGGCGTACTGCCCGGGGAGGTGTCCCGGGGTGGTGTGCAGGAACTGGGCCACGAAGTAGGTCATGAAGGCGAAGACGCCGAGGCTGTGGCCGCGCGGCCCCCAGCGCCGGGCGTACACGCCCGCGCCGGTGACGGCGAGGAAGGCGAGGTCGCGGGCGACGGGCTGATCGTGCAGGACGGCCGCGACGGCGAGCACCGGCAGGCCGACGGCCGGCAGCAGCGCCGTGGTGACCGCCTGCCCGCGGACGGTGGCGTCGGTGACGGTGAACAGGGCGAGCAGCGCGGCGAGCCCGCCGGCGATCGCCCCGGCGAGCGGCTGTCCGGCCAGCCCGCAGACGGTGACGGCGGCGCCGATGCCCAGCACGGCCCGCGCCGCGAACCGCAGCCGCGTCCGTCCCGGGTCCGGCGCGACGAACATCCTCTTCAGCACCACTGGCCTCCCCCTTCCGCGTACGTCCGGTCCACCGGCGGCTGGAACCGGCAGCAAAAAAGCGCCACGGACTCCTCCGCAGCGCCATCGACCCGTCCATCACAGCATCCCGCCCACAGCTGGATCAACAGTTTCCGTTTCCATTGGGCCAATGGCACAGCGAATGAGGTCTTACGATGTCCAGGGGCCGACCAACGGCCCAGGTACCGCACGCGCGACGGAGGACCTCATGGCCGTGGACGAGCTGGACACCCGCATCCTGCGGCTGCTGCTGGAGCAGCCGCGCACCAGCGTCCGCGAGTACGCCCGCATCCTCGGCGTCGCCCGCGGCACCGTGCAGGCGCGGCTGGACCGGCTGGAGCGGGACGGCGTGATCACCGGCACGGGCCCGGTCCTCTCCCCCGCCGCCCTCGGGCACCCGGTGCTCGCCTTCGTGCACATCGAGGTGACGCAGGGGCACCTGGACGACGTGGGGGACGCGCTCGCCGAGGTCCCCGAGATCGTCGAGGCGTTCTCGATCACGGGCGGCGGGGACCTGCTGACCCGGGTGGTGGCGCGGGACAACGCCCATCTGGAGGATGTGGTCCAGAAGCTGATCAGCCTCCCCGGCGTGGTCCGCACCCGCTCGGAGGTGGCGCTGCGCGAGCGGGTCCCGCACCGGCTGCTGCCTCTGGTGGAGTCGATCGGCCGTACCCGTCAGTACCGTTGACGCCCTCCCGTCCCTTGCCTGCCTCCTGGGCGACCCTCCGAACATCGTCCGACATGCCGAACGCGCCGACCACGCCGAACGCACCGTGAGTGCGAAGGAACGAGGAGCACACGGCAGCGCCCCTCTCCCGGCGGTCCCTCCCGCTGGCCGCGGCGATCACCGCCGGAACGCCCGGACTGTCGCCAGGTCTTCCGTGCCAACGCCGGCCTGTCCACGCTCGGCGCGGTCGCGCCCGGCGGCTGGGAGGGGCTGGACGGCGAGGCCAACGGCAATCTGCGCCGGCACTACACCGGGCACTTCCTGACGCGTCGCGACGCCGTTCCGGCCGCGGGTGGAGCGGGCGCTGGACGACCCGTCGACGCAGGCCCTCACCCTCGGCCCGGTCAACCTGGTCGCGCGCTCGTCCTCGACCGGGTTCCTGGAGGTCGGCCTGTACGGCGGCGCGGGACTCTCCGGCGACCTGCTGCCCGCGCTCACCCCCGTGCCCGGCGAGCCGCTGCACTTCACGCTGGACGGGCTCGACGGCGTCCAGTGGGCGCCGTTCGCCGAGGGGACCGAGGACCCGGCACACGTCTACGTCCGGCGGGCCGAGCCGCGGATCGTGTTCGGCGGCACCGACGCGGGCGACGCCAACCCCGCGCGGGCGAACGGCACCACGCTGCTGGACGAAGTGTGGGCCGGGGCGCCGTTCCGGAGCAAGGACGCCCTGGTGCGGCGGGTGCGGTCCGTCGTGGCCGGGTGGGTCGCCGACGGACTGCTCGGGCGGGCCGACGGTGAGCGGGTGGTGGCGACGGCGCGGGGGGGGCGTCGTACGCGGCCTGAGGGAACTCACGTGGCTGACGGGACTGAGGAGGCTGGCGGGACTGGCGGGACTGGCGACCGTATGAGGTTTTGCCCGGAACGCTGATCGGTTCGCGGGGCGCGTCCGTATCTCCTGGTGTCCCAGCCCGCCTCGACCCAGGAGGCACGATGCGCCTCACGCGCGCCACCGCGGGCACCGCCTTCGTGTGCGGTGCCCTGCTGCTCACCCTCACCGCGCTCGCCTACCCGACCATGCTCGGGGTGCGGAACACCACCGGTGGCCCGGTCCGTGTCATCGCCGACACCCGGTACGGTCCGCTGACCGAGGCCGACCGGGACTTCGTGGTCAAGGTCCGGGCCGCGGGGCTGTGGGAACACCCGCTGGGGCTGCTGGCCATGGAGCGGGGGACGACACCGGAGATCAGGGAGGCCGGTGAGCACCTGGTCGTGGGGCACGCCCGGCTCGACGCCACCTGCCGCAAGATCGCGCCGGAGCTGGGCGTCGCGCTGCCCAACCGGGCCTCGCCCCAGCAGCAGCAGTTCGTGGCGACCGTGGAGGGGACGGCGGGCAAGCAGTTCGACACCACCGCGGTCAACATCATGCGGGTGACCCACGGGCAGATCTTCCCGGCGATCGCCAAGATCCGCGCCAACACCGAGAACAGCCTGGTCCGTCAGCTGGCCGACCAGGCCAACGACACCGTCCTGGACCACATCACGGTCCTGGAGAAGACCGGCCTGGTCAACTTCGACCAGGCCAACCTCCAGCAGACCGCCCCGCCGCGGCTGCCCGCGGCCCAGGTGACGCCGCCGGCGCCGCAGCCGGGGGAACCGGTGGTGTCCCTCACCGAGCCGCCGGGGCTGGAGGTGAACACGGTGTCGCCGACGCCGAGTCCCGCGGTGCGGTGAGCCGCAGGAAGGTCACGAACGGCGGCGGGGCTTGCCGCGCCGGGCGCCGCCGCCCCGCTTGGCCGGGGTGGCCTGCTTGCCTGCGCCGGCGCCGGGCTTGCGGCGCCCGTCGGCGCGCCCGCTCTTCTTCGGCGCGGACTTGGGCGGCTGCGGCTCGGTCTGCTGGCGGCCGCGGGTGCTGTTCACGGTCCGGCCGCGGACGATGCCGATGAAGTCCTCGACCAGGTCCGTGTGCGCGTCCTGGGGCCAGGACAGCGCCACGCCGGACTGGGGGGCGTCGGTGACCGGGCGGTGGGTGAGGTCCTTGCGGTGGTGCAGACGGGCCAGTGACAGCGGCACGACGAGCACGCCGACCCCGGCCGCCACCAGTTCAACGGCGTCGGCCGTGGTGGCGGGGCGCTCCAGGGCGGGCCGCCCCGGCGGCGTCTCCCAGCCCAGGACATCGTCCAGGGGGTGGAACACGATCTCGTCGGACAGGTCCGCCAGGGTCACCTCGTCGGCCGCCGTGACGACGTGGTCCTTGGGGACCACCACGACGGTCGTCTCGGTGTAGAGGGGGATGGCACTGAGCACGTCGCGGTCGACGGGCAGCCGCACCAGGCCCGCGTCGGCGGCGCCGTCCAGCAGCGCGCCGGGCGCCTCGGCGGCGCTCACCTGGTCCAGGGACAGCGGCACGTCCGGCTGCCGCTCGCCCCAGACGCGCACCCACTTGCCGGGCATCACCCCGGGGACGTAGGCGAGGCGGAACGAGAGGGAGTCTTCCGAGGCTGTCACCCGGCCAGGTTACCGGGCCGCCCGGCCCGATCCCCGGCCCGGCTGATCGGCCCGGCCGCCCGGCCCGGCTGATCGGCCCTGGTGATCGGCCCTAGTGATCGGCCCGGTCGCCGGACGTGGTCGGCGCTCGGTCACCCGCTCGATACCCTGGTCGCCATGACCGAGCACCAGAGCACCCAGACGATGAAGCCCGCCACCGCGGCGAAGAAGCTGGGTGTGTACCTCGACGCCACGCCCACCGAGTTCCAGGAGGGCACCGTCTCCCGCGCCGAGCTGAACGCACTCCAGACCGACCCGCCCCAGTGGCTGCGCGACCTGCGGCGCGACGGCCCGCACCCCCGGCCGGTGGTCGCCGCCAAGCTGGGCGTCTCCATCGCCGGACTGCGCCGCGGCGGCGTCGACGACGCCCTCACCACCGAGCAGATCGAGGCGCTGAAGCAGGAGGACCCCGAGTGGCTCCGGCGGGAGCGTGCCACGCAGGCCGAGGTCCGCAAGGAGACGGCCCGGGTGAAGAAGCTGCGCGCCGAGCGGGACTGAACAACCGGCCCGGCCGCCGGGTTCAGCCCTCCGCCTTCTGCTCCGTACGGCTCCACGCGTACTGCAGCCAGTCGGACACGGCGACGGCGCTGAGCCCCGCGCAGACCAGCCGGGCGGCCCGGGGAGCGCAGGCGTAGGTGGCGACGAGCCCGCCCGCCACCCAGGCGGAGGTGCAGAACGGGCAGGAGACCAGGTCACCGACGGCCCGGCGCAGGCCGTTGCCGCGCGGCGCGTCGTTGACCTCGGTGCCGTGGCTGTCGGACTCTCGCTGGGTGAAGGGCGCCCGCAGGAAGCTGGTGACCTTGTCCTTGGTCAGCAGACGGGACGCCTTGAAGGTGGCCGTCCCCAGCAGGGCCAGGTCCCAGGGCGGGACCCCGTCGGGCAGGCGCACCCCGCGCCGGCGCGCCGTCCACGCGAACAGCCCCAGGCCGGTCGCGAAGGTGCTCGCGAGCGTCGCGTAGCCGCCGAGGGGCGTGCCCTCCTCGTCGCCGTAGACCCGTTCGTTGTCCGTCATGCGTGCCTCCCCGTGGCCGTCTCGCCGGTCCTGCCGAACAGGTCGGCCCAGTCCGGCGGGAGCTGCTCCAGCAGGTGGCCGACCTGTCCCTCGGAGACCGTGTCGGCCACCGTGGACAGGACGGCGCTCGAATCCCATTCGGCGGTACGGGGGCGCGCGCCGGTCTGCCGCGCCACCCGCCGGAGGAACTCCTCGCGGTCGAACGACTCGGGGCGCCCCCGTTCCAGGCGCAGCGCGTCGTCCAGCGGTGCGGGCAGCTGCGCTGCCAGGTCACCGGCCTCTTCCGGCACGATCCGGGAGGCGAGGACCCACAGGACCGCTTCGGTGACCTGCTCGGCCTCCTCCTGGCTGTGGTACTCCCCGCGGTCACGGACTTGGGCCAGGAACTCGTCCACCCTCACGGCCTGCCTCCTCGCTCGATCTTCCGCCCGGGTGCCCGCTCCCCGGACGGAGTAACCGGCGGCACCGCTCTCATCCGGGCCCGCGCGACGGCCGTCGGCGAGCGCGCTGCGCGAGGCCGAGCGCCAGGTCAACGGGATCGTCCCGGAAGAGGGCCCGTCCGGCTGCGACCCGCTCCCGGCGGGCGGGACCGTCGGGGGCGAGCCGGCCCAGCGCCGCCAGCAGTTCCGTGGCGTCCGCGGCGGTCTCCGAGACGCCCAGCGCGGCCATGGCGCGGACGCCGTCGGCCCCGTGGCCGGGGATCGGACGGTGGCCGACCACCGGCAGTCCGGCGGCCAGCGCCTGTACGGCGGTCTGGCCGGCCGCGTTGTCGACCAGGGCGCGGGCCGCGTGCAGCAGTCCGGGCATGTCGGTCACCCAGCCCAGGGCGAGCACGCCCGGGACGCGGGACAGGGCGCGGCGCAGCCGCTCGTCGGCACCGCACAGCACCACCGGCAGCCAGCCGTGGCCGGCCAGCAGCCGGACGGTGGCGTCGAGGTGCGAGGCGACGCCCCAGGCGCCGGAGGTCAGCACCACGGGGGGCCGTCCGGGGCCGTGCCGGGCGAACCGGCGCCGCCACTCGGCGGCCCCGGGGGCCTCGGCACGGAACGCCGGGTCCACGACGGGACCGCACGCCAGGGCCGGCGCCCCGGTGCTCCGGCGGGCCGCGCGGGCGGACTCGTCGCTGAGGCACAGGTAGTGGTCGTTGCCGGGGTGCAGCCACTGCCGGTGCGCCACGAAGTCGATCACGAACACGACGCTGGGCACGGACAGCCGGCCCCGGGCGCGGAGGTGGCCGGTCAGCTGGGCACCGAGGTGGAAGACGGGGACCACGACGTCGGCCCGCGTCCGCTCGGCCAGCCGGCTCAGCCGGTCGCCGGCCAGGCGGGCCAGGGGGGTGCCGCTGGGACGGCGTCCGGGGCCGGGGCGCAGGAACAGCCGGTACAGGGCGGCGTAGGCCCAGGGAAAGTGCCGTACCGATCCGCGGTAGAAGTGCCGCAGCCCGCCGCCGAGGCCGTACGGCAGCAGGGTGAGCACGTCGACGACCACCGCGTCGCCGCCCCGCTCACGGGCCCGGCGTACCAGCTCGGCGGCGACCGTGTCGTGTCCGGCGCCCATCGCGGCGCTGACCACCAGCAGCCGCCCGGCGGGCCGGGAGGACGCCGGGGCCGGCCGGCGGGGCGTGGACGGGCTGCTGGGGCGCACGGCTGAGGGAGTAGCCCGCCCGTCGCGGGCCAAACCGCCATCGGCCGGGCGTTTCGGACGACCCTGGTTGGATACTCCGACACCGCCCCGTCCCGCCGGACGCCACGGCGCCGAACGCCCGCACGGTGATCCGGCCCGCTGCCGAGGTGGTCGACCATGGTCTCCGCGTTCTCCCGCCCCCGGTCCGCGGCCGCGCCGTCGGCCGCCTCGCCCGCCGCGTCCGAAGCGGCCGTGGCACGGATCCCGCGGCGCACGGGCCGGGCGGACCCGCGGACGCGTACGGCGCTGGTGACGGGGGCCTCCTCCGGCATCGGCGCGGCCCTGGCCCGGCGGCTGGGGGCCGAGGGCACCTGGGACCTGGTGCTGACCGGCCGCGATCCGCAGCGGCTGCGCGCCGTCGCCGACGCGTCGTCGGCGACCGCCCTCGCCGTCGACCTCACGGCTCCCGGGGCCGACCGCCGGCTCGCCGACTTCACCCTGGCGACACTGGGTCCGGTGGACCTGCTGGTGGCCGGTGCCGGGATCGGCTGGGCCGGGGAGTTCCGCGAGATGCCGACGGACACCATCGACGAGGTGATCGACACCGACCTGGTGGCCACGGTACGGCTGGTGCGGCTGCTGCTGCCGGACATGGTGGCGGCGGGGACGGGGCGGGTGGTGCTCGTCGGGTCGCTGGCGGGCTGCGTGGGGGTGCGGGGCGAGGCCGTGTACTCCGCCGCCAAGGCGGCGCTCGGCGCCTTCGCGGACGCCCTGCGACAGGAGTTGCGCGGGAGCGGGGTGGGCGTCACCCATGTGATCCCGGGCGTCGTCGACACGCCCTTCTTCGAACGCCGCGGCGCGCCCTACCGGCGGTCCCGGCCCCGCCCTGTCCCACCGGAGCGCGTGGCCGACG
The DNA here is from genome assembly GCF_055562815.1 of Streptomyces sp. NPDC016677. NCBI lineage: Bacteria > Bacillati > Actinomycetota > Actinomycetes > Kitasatosporales > Streptomycetaceae > Streptomyces > Streptomyces sp. NPDC016677. The sequence continues at coordinate 63,324 of NZ_JBVHEO010000019.1, forward strand.
CGATCCGTGACGCGGCGCTCCGGGGCCGGGACGAGGTGTACGTGCCGGGCTGGCTGCGCCTGCCGGGCCGGATCCACGGCGCGGCACCGGGCCTCTACCGGCGGCTGGCCGCCCGGTTCGGATGAGCGGGCGGCCGGCCCGGGTGGCCGGGGGTGCGCGACGGTGAGTGCGCTCACCGTCGTCCTCGCGCTGTTCGCCGCGCTGTCCAACGCCGCCGCGTCGGTACTCCAGCGGCGGGCCGCCGCGCAGGACGCGCAGGACGCGGCGCCGGGCCATCCGGTCCGCTGGCTGCTGCGGCTGGTCCGGGACCCGTACTGGGTCGGCGGTGCGGCGCTGCTCGCGGTGACGACCGTGCTCCAGGCGGCGGCGCTCGCGGTCGGCAGTCTGGCCGTCGTGCAGCCGCTCATGGCCAGTGAGCTGCTGTTCACCCTGGTGGTCGGCAGCGTGGTGTTCCACCACCGTCCCGACTCGACGACCTGGCTGGCGTTCGGGGCGCTGGCCGTCGGGCTGGCCCTGTTCCTGGGGGCCGCCTCGCCCGCCGAGGGTCAGGACACCGCCACGCCGGGCCGGTGGGCGGCGGCCGGGCCGGCGGTGCTCTGTGCGGTGACCGCGCTGGCCGCGACGGGGCGGCTGACCCGTGGCGCCCCGCGTGCCGCGCTGTTCGGTTCGGCCTCCGCGGTGGCCTTCGGGGGGACGGCCGCGCTGCTGAAGGAGGTCACCGGCCGGTTCCCCCAGGGCGCGGGCGCCGTACTGACGCAGTGGCCGCTGTACGCCACCGGGTTCGTGGGCGTGATCAGCTTCCTGCTGCTCCAGAGCGCGTTGCGCGCCGGGACGCTCGCCGCCTCGCAGCCCGCGCTGACCCTCGGGGACGCGCTGACCAGCGTGGCGCTGGGCTGGGCTCTGTTCGGGGAGGAGATCGCCCTCGGTGTGCGGCTCCTGCCGGAGCTGATCGGGGTGGCGCTCATCGGCCTCGGCAGCCTGGGGCTGGCCCGCGCGCCGTCGGTGCACGGCGCGTGGGACACCGCGGCGGCGGCGCGCGACGGTCCGGGCGGCGGAAACGGCTCGGTACGGAGATGATGCGAGGCATGGGCCGCCGTCCGCCGAGGCCGGCAGGCCGCGGGGGCATCACGCCGGCCCCGGCACAGCCCCAGCCCTCTGTCCCTGTCCCCCTCGTCCCTGTCCCTCTCGTCCCTGTCCCTCCCTGTCTCCCTGCCTCAGCCTCAGCGAAGGAGCCCGCCGGATGAGCGACCGGTCCCGTGCCCTGCGCGCGGCCTGCGCCGTGGCGCCGTTGGCCGTGGCGCTGGCCCATGTCGGTCCGGCCGCCACCTGGCTGCCGGGGCCGCGCCGCCGCTGGCTGCCCGGTCTGGCCGGCGCGGGCCGCCCCGGCCATGTCGCCCTCACCTTCGACGACGGCCCCGACCCGGTCTCCACTCCGCGCTTCCTCGACGCGCTGGACGATCTCGGCGTGCGGGCGACGTTCTTCGTCCTCGGCGAGAGCGTCGCCCGCCATCCGGGAGTGGCCGAGGAGACGGTCCGCCGGGGACACGAACTCGCCGTCCACGGCTGGGCCCACGACCGCCCCTGGCTGCCGTCGCCCGTCCGGGACGCCCGTGAGCTGGTCCGCGCGGCGCGGTCGGTGCGCGACGTCACCGGCCGGTGGCCGTACTGGTACCGCCCGCCCTACGGCATCCTCACCTCCGGACGCTGGGCTGCCGCCCGGCGCGCGGGGCTGCGGCCGGTGCTGTGGACGGCGTGGGGCAAGGACTGGCGGCGGGACGCCACGCCCGCCTCGGTGCGCCGCACGGCCGCGGCGGACCTGCGGGGCGGCGGGACGCTGCTGCTGCACGACAGCGACCACGCCTGCGCCCCGGGCAGTTGGCGCGCCACGCTGGCCGCCCTGCCCGCCGTCGTCGCCGACTGCCGCGCGGCGGGCCTGGCCGTGGGGCCGCTGGCGGGGCACGGCACGGTGTGAGCCGCTCGTACCCCCGCCCCGCGTCTCAGGCCGCCGCCCCCGTCAGGTCCCGGTGGATCGGCGCGGCCGAACCGGTGAGCGGTACGCCCGTGCCGCCCCGCCGGGCGGCGACGATCTCCGCCGCGATGGACAGCGCCGTCTCCTCGGGAGTACGGGCGCCCAGGTCGAGGCCGATCGGGGAGCGCAGCCGGGACAGCTCGCGGTCGGTCAGGCCGGCCTCGCGCAGCCGCCGGGTGCGGTCGGCGTGGGTGCGGCGCGAGCCCATCGCGCCGACGAACGCGACCGGCATCCGCAGCGCCTCGGTCAGCAGCGGCACGTCGAACTTGGCGTCGTGCGTGAGCACGCACAGCACTGTCCTCGCGTCCGTGGCGGTGCCCCGCAGATAGCGGTGCGGCCAGTCGACGACGATCTCGTCGGCCTCGGGGAAGCGGGCCGCCGTGGCGAAGACGGGCCGTGCGTCGCACACCGTCACGCGGTAGCCGAGGAACTTGCCCGCCCGGACCAGGGCCGCCGCGAAGTCGACCGCGCCGAACACGATCATCCGGGGCGGTTCCACACTCGACTCGACGAGCAGCGAGAGCCCGCCGGGGCAGTGCGAACCGTCCTCCGACAGACCGACGAGGCCGGTGCGGCCGGCGTCCAGCAGGGCGCGGGCCTCGGCCGCCGCCGTGGGGTCCAGGTCGGGGTGGCCGCCGAGGCCGCCCTCGTACGACCCGTCGGGCCGCACCAGCAGGGCGTTCCCCAGCAGCTCCGCCGGGCCTTCGACGATCCGGGCGAAGGCCGCGGGGCCCTGGCCGGCGGCGGCCGTCAGGGCCGCCTCGAAGACCGTGCGGGACGGCGCGTCCGCGCGGACCGGTGTGACCAGGACGTCGATGATGCCGCCGCAGGTCAGCCCCACCGCGAAGGCGTCCTCGTCGCTGAAGCCGAACCGCTCGCGCACCGTCCGGCCGTCCTGGAGGGCCTGGACGCACAGGTCGTACACCGCGCCCTCCACACAGCCGCCGGAGACGGAGCCGATCGCCGTGCCCTCCCCGTCGACGGCGAGGGCGGCGCCCGGACCGCGCGGGGCGCTGCCGCCGACGGACACGACGGTGGCGACGGCGAAGTCGCGGCCCTCGGCGGCCCAGCGGTGCAACTCGCCGGCGATGTCAAACATGGCCGCCCGCCTCGATGACGCGGTCAGGGCGGATCGGCAGGTGCCGGTGGCGGACGCCCGTGGCGTGCCAGACGGCGTTGGCGATGGCCGCCGCGACTCCGACGATGCCGACCTCGCCGACGCCCTTGATGCCCACCGGGTCCTCCGGGTCGGGGTCGTCCACCCAGTCGGCCTCCAGGCGGGGTACGTCGGCGTGGGTGGCGACGTGGTAGCCGGCGAGGTCGGGTCCGTAGAGACCGCCGAAAGCGTGGTCGCGGACCGCTTCCTCGTGCAGGGCCATGGAGATGCCCCAGGCCATGCCGCCGAGGAGCTGGTTGCGCGCGGTGAGCGGGTTGACGATCCGGCCGGCCGCGAAGATGCCGAGCATCCGGCGCACCCGTACCTCGCCGGTGGCGGTGTCGACGGCGACCTCGGCGAACTGGGCCCCGAACGAGTGCCGTTCCTTGTGCGCGAGGGCCTCGAGCGCCTTGGTGGTGTCGGACCGCACGGTGATGCCCTCGGGCGGGATGCCGGTGCCCAGGGCGAGCCGCTCCCGCAGTTCGGTGGCGGCCGCGTCGACCGCCCAGGCCCAGGAGCGGGTGCCCATGGAGCCGCCGGCGATCCCGGCCGGCCCGAAGTCGCTGTCGCCGATGTGCACCCGGACCCGGTCCGGCGTCGTCTCCAGCGCGTCGGCGGCGACCAGGGTGATGGCGGTACGGGCGCCGGTGCCGATGTCGGCGGCGGCGATCCGCACGGTGAAGGTGCCGTCGGGCTCGGCGGTCACCAGGGCGGTGGAGGGCAGGGCGCCCGAGTGGAAGGAGCCGGCGGCCGTGCCGGTGCCGAGCAGCCAGCGTCCCTCGCGGCGCACGCGGGGACGCGGGTCGCGGTCCGCCCAGCCGAAGCGGCGGGCGCCCTCGCGGAAGCAGGCCGCCAGGTTGCGGCTGCTGAACGGCATGCCGGAGACCGGTCCCGTCTCCGGCTCGTTGCGCAGGCGCAGTTCGATGGGGTCGAGGCCGCACCGCTCGGCCAGTTCGTCGAGGGCCGCCTCCAGGGCGAACGACCCGGGTGCCTCGCCCGGCGCGCGCATGTAGGTCGGGGACGGCACGTCGAGCCGGACGACGTCGTTGACCGTGCGGTGCGCGTCGGCGTCGTACATCACCCGGGCCACGGCGGTGCTGGGCTCGATGAACTCGTAGACGGTGGACGTCTGGTTCAGCGAGCGGTGTTCCAGGGCGCGCAGCCGGCCGTCGGCGCCGGCGCCGAGCCGGACCCGCTGGGCGGTGGGGCTGCGGTAGCCGGCGAGGGAGAACATCTGGCGGCGGGTCATGACGACACGGACCGGCCGGTGGAGGACGGTGGCGGCCATCACGGCGGACACCTGGTGGGCGCGGACGCCCTTGCTGCCGAAGCCTCCGCCGATGTGCTCGGAGCGGACGTGGACCGCGGACTCGTCCAGCGAGAAGATCTTGGCCAGTTCGCCCTGGACCCAGGTGACGCCCTGGTTGGAGTCGACCACCTCCAGCCGGCCGCCGTCCCAGTGGGCCGTGGCCGCGTGCGGCTCCATCATGCTGTGGTGCTCTTCGGGGGTGGTGTACTCGGCGTCCACGACGTGGGCGGACGCGGCCAGTTCGGCCTCCAGGTCGCCCTTCTCCGTCACGGCGGGCATGAACCCGCCGGCGGGATAGGCGTCCGCGCGGTCCGCCGAGAGCGCGGTGTCGTGCGGCTCCTCGTCGTAGTGGACGACGAGGGACTCGGCGGCCTCGCGGGCCTGTTCGGGCGTCTCGGCGACGACCAGGGCGACCGGCCAGCCCATGTGCGGCACCCGGTCGTGCTGGAAGACGGCGGCGGTCGGGTCGGGGACGCCCATCGTGCCGACGTAGTCGGACTCCACGCGCGGCGCGTTGCCGTGGTGCAGCACGGCGAGCACGCCCGGCATCTCCAGGACGGGGCCGCTCTCGACCGCGCGGACGCGGCCGCGGGCGACGGTGGAGAGGACCAGCCAGCCGTGGGCGAGGCCGGCGAAGGGGATCTCGCCGGCGTACCGGGCGGCCCCGGTGACCTTGTCGCGGCCCTCGACGCGGGTGTGGGCGGTGCCGACGGCGCCCTTCGCCGCCGTACGGCCGGTGGTGGCGGTGGTCATCGGGCGGCCTCCTCGGTGAGCTGCGTCAGGACGGCCACCACGAGGTTGCGCATGAGGGTCACCTTGTATCCGTTGTGGGGCAGGGGCCGGGCCGCCGCCAGTTCGGCGTCCGCGGCGGCGGCGAAGGTCTCCGCGTCGGCGGGGGCGCCGGTCAGCGCGTGCTCGGCCGCGTGGGCCCGCCAGGGCCGGGAGGCGACCGCGCCGAAGGCCAGCCGCGCCTCCCGCACGACGCCGTCGTGGACGTCGAGCGCGGCGGCGACCGAGCCGATCGCGAAGGCGTAGGAAGCGCGTTCGCGCACCTTGCGGTAGCGGGAGCGGGCGGCGACCGGGGCGGGCGGCAGGGTCACCCCGGTGATCAGCGCGCCCGGCGGCAGGGCGGTCTCCCGATGCGGGGTGTCGCCGACGGGCAGATAGAAGTCGGCGAGGGGCAGCTCTCCCGGTCCTTCCGCCGTCTCGTAGGAGACGACGGCGTCGAACGCGGTGAGCGCCACGCCCATGTCCGAGGGGTGGGTGGCCACGCAGTGGTCGGAGGCGCCCAGGACGGCGTGGTTGTGGTGCTCGCCGCCGAGGGCGGAGCAACCGCTGCCGGGGACGCGCTTGTTGCACGGCCGGGCGGTGTCGGTGAAGTAGCCGCAGCGGGTGCGCTGGAGCAGGTTGCCGCCGACGGTGGCCATGTTGCGCAGCTGCCCGGAGGCGCCGGCGAGGACCGCCTGGGACAGCGCGGGGTAGCGGCGGCGGACCTCGGGGTGGGCGGCGAGGTCGCTGTTGGTGACGGTCGCGCCGATCCGCAGGCCGCCGTCGGGGGTGGCCTCGATGCCGTCCAGGGGCAGTTCGCGGACGTCGACGAGGAGGCCGGGGCGTTCGACGCCGGTCTTCATCAGGTCGACGAGGTTGGTGCCGCCGCCGAGGTAACGGGCGTCCGGGTCGGCGGCGAGCAGGGCCACCGCGCCGGGGACGTCGTCGGCGCGCTGATAGCCGAACTCCCTCATGCCGCCGCCTCCTCGGTGCCGTGCGTGCGCTCCTCGGCGGCGCGGGCCACCGCGTCGACGATGGAGACGTAGGCGGCGCAGCGGCACAGGTTTCCGCTCATCCGCTCCCGGATCTCCTCGGGTGTCAGCTCGGGCGGCCCGGCCTCGGGCCGTACGTCGTCGGTGGCGGCGCTCGGCCAGCCCGCCGCGTGCTCCTCTATGACGCCGACGGCCGAACAGATCTGGCCGGGCGTGCAGTAGCCGCACTGGTAGCCGTCGAGGTCGAGGAACGCCTGCTGCACCGGGTGCAGCCGGTCGCCGTCGGCCAGGCCCTCGACGGTGGTGATCTCGCGTCCGTCGGCCGCGACCGCGAGCTGCAGACAGGCCACCGACCGGCGCCCGTCGATCAGAACCGTGCAGGCCCCGCACTGTCCCTGGTCGCAGCCCTTCTTGGTACCGGTCAGGTCGAGCCGCTCGCGCAGCGCGTCGAGCAGGGTGGTGCGGTGGTCGACGGTCAGGGGGTGCTTCTCGCCGTTGATGTTCAAGGTGATGGCGCTGTACGTCGGCGAGGGCGCTGAAGCCATGGGGCAGCCTTCTTCATACGTCAGGGAACGAGGGGGTGGCGCTGTACGAGAGAGTTGGGCTCGGGAAACATCTGGGGGGGGAGGCACGACACGGCGAGGGCCGCCCGCGGCCGGTGGGCCGGGGCCTGTGGCGCGTGTCGCGCACATGGATATGCTGACGTCAACCGGACAGCTGTCCGCTGGGAAAAACGTAACGGACAGCTGTCCGGTTAGCAAGGACGGGATTCGGACAGGAACCCGCGAGGAGGACTGGTGGAACAGCCGGGGCACAAGGCGCCGTTGCGTTCGGACGCGCAGCGCAACCGTGAGCGGATCCTCGCAGTGGCGGTGACCGAGCTGACGCGGTGCGCGAACGCTCCGTTGAGCGCCATCGCCAAGAAGGCGGGGGTCGGCCAGGGCACGTTCTACCGCAACTTCCCCAACCGGGAGGCGCTGGTCCTGGAGATCTACCGCCACGAGATGGGGCAGGTCGCCGACAGCGCGGCCGCACTGCTCGCGGAGCGGGACCCCGAACAGGCCCTGCGCGCGTGGCTGGATCATCTCGCCCGCTTCGCCCTGACCAAGGCGGGTCTGGCCGAGGCCATCCGGCAGGCCACCTGCGCCCCGGACGGCCCGGCCAAGCCGGAGCCCTCCCCGGTGCTGGCCGCGGCCGAACTCCTGCTGCGCGCCAACGAGGAGATCGGCACCATCCGCCCCGGCGTCACCGCGGACGACTTCTTTCTCGCCATCGCGGGCCTGTGGCAGATCGAGCCGCACAACGACTGGCAGACGCGTGCCACCCGGCTGCTGGACTTCGTCATGGACGGGCTGCGGACGGGCGCGCCCGGGAGGTGAATGCCCTCCCTGTCCCCTTCAGTGGCCCCCTGCCCCTTGCGAGCGCACAGACGCCCCTTCGTGCATCTGTGCGCCCCCGTGTGGGGGGACATGGGGCGGCCACGCGCCGTTGAGCCGGGCAGAACAATGATTCGAGCAGCGGCCCGGTGAGCGGTCACCGGGCTCGTCCGTACGTCGGCTGAGGCAGGTGGTGTCCCATGAGCGAGGCCGTGTCCGCGACGGAGCGCGTCTGGACGACCGGTGTTGCGCCGGGCATATTACCGTTCTTAGGAAACGCTATCGCACTGTTCCGGCGCCCGCTGGACTTCCTCGAAACTCTCCCCGCGCGGGGCGACTTGGTCGAGCTGCGTCTGGGACCGCGCCGGGCCTGGATGGTCTGCGACCCGGACCTGGTCCACCGGATGCTCAAGGACCCGCGCACCTTCGACAAGGGCGGCCCGCTGTACGACCGGCTGCGCGGGCTCATGGGCGACGGCCTGGTGACCTGTCCTCATCACGAGTACCGACGGCAGCGCAGGCTGCTGCAGCCCGCGTTCAGTCCCGCGCGGGTGGCCCGGTGCACCGGGGTCATGGGCGCGGAGGCCGCGTCGGTGGCCGGCTCGTGGCGGCCGGGACAGCGGGTCGACGTGACGGCGGCGATGGTCGCCCTGACCACAGGGGTCACCAGCCGGCTGCTCTTCTCCGACTCCCTGGACGCCGGAAGGGCCGCGACGGTGCGCGACTGTCTCGCGGTGATCGTCCGGGGGCTGTTCGTCCGGACGGTCCTGCCCGTGGACGCCCTGTTCCGGCTGCCCACTCCCGCCAACCGGCGCTACCGGAGCGCGGTGTCACGGCTGCACACGCTGGTCGACGCCATCATCGCCGAGCGCCGCAGCGGCGCGCCCCGTGACGACCTCCTGGGCACCCTGCTGGCGGCCACGCGCGCGGACGGCGAGCGAGGTGCCGGACCGGCGGCGCCACCCGGACCCGCCGAACCGCTCACCGAGCGGGAGGTCCGCGACCAGTTGGTCACGCTCCTGCTCACCGGCGTCGAGAGCACCGCCATGTGTCTGGCCTCCGTGTTCGGCCTGCTGGCGGACCATCCGGAGGCGGAGCGCCCGCTGCACGAGGAACTGGACACGGTCCTCGACGGCCGGTCCCTGCCCGGCCCCGAGGAGCTGACCCGGCTCGTCCACACCCGCGCCGTGGTCACCGAGACCCTCCGGCTGCGCCCGCCGGGCTGGCTGTTCACCCGGCTCACCACCCGGGAGACCGAACTGGGCGGGCACCGCCTGCCGCGCGGCGCCACCGTCCTCTACAGCCCCTATCTCCTGCACCACCGGGACGATGCGTTCCCCGAGCCCGAGCGGTTCCGTCCGCAGCGGTGGCTGCCGGGACGGGCGGCCGACGGGGCGGGCGGGGCCGGCGGAGCGCTGCTGCCCTTCGCGGCGGGCAGCCGCAAGTGCATCGGCGACACGTTCGCCATGACCGAGGCCGTCACCGCCGTGGCCGTCATCGCCCGCCGCTGGCGGCTGCGCTCACCGTCGGGTCCGGTCGGCCGGCCGCGCCCGGCGGCCACGCTGGGCCCCCGGTCGCTGGTCCTGGTCTGCGCACCGCGGGCACACCTGCCGGGCAGAGCGCCCGCACCCCTGGACGACGCCCCGCAGACCGGACTTCCGACAGGCAGGTGACGACGTATGACGACGCGGGTGACCGATATGACGGGCATGGTGCAGATGACGAAGGCGACGGAGCAGGCGCGCGAGGAGGTCCCGGCAGGGACGCCGGGAAGCAGCCTCAAGGAACTGATCGAGGCCACGCTCCACATGCCCTTCCCGCTTCTGGCCAACCCCCATGAGCGGCGCGCGGCGGCCGGCGTCGACACCTGGCTGCGCCGCTGGGGGCTGACCGACGACCCGGCGGTCGCGGACATGATCGTCCGGACCCGTCCGGCCCAGCTCGCCTCGTACAACAGCCCGACGATGGACACCGGTCTGCTCCAGCTGGTGGCCGATCAGATCGCGTACCAGTTCGTCTTCGACGACCGGGCGGAGGAACTGGGCCGCTCGGGGCCGGGCGCGCTGCTGCCGATGGTCTGCGAGAGCGTGGCGATCCTGCGGGACGGCGAGCCGCCGGTCACCCCGCTCGGGGCGGCCCTGACCGACCTCCACCGGCGCGTACGGGAGCGGTGCACGCCCGCGCAGGCGGCCCGCTGGGCCTGGAACAGCCGCGAGTACGTGCACGGACTGCTGTACGAGGCGGTGGCGCAGAACCACTCGCTCCCGCCGAGGATCTCGCTGGTCACCTCCATCCGGGCGCTGATCGCCGGGGTGGAGCCGTTCTATCCGCTGTGCGAGGCCGCGCAGCCCGAGGAACTGACCGCGCGGGAACTGCACCACCCGGTGATGCGGCGCCTCGCCAGGCTCTCGGCCGACGCGGCGGTGTGGATACCCGACCTGTTCTCCGCGGTGAAGGAACACCGGACGGGCGGCCTGATCAACCTCGCGCTCGCCTACCGTCGGACGCAGGACTGCTCCCTGCCCCAGGCGGTCGTGCTCGCGGTACGGCGGATCAACGCCACGATCGAGGAGTTCCAACGGCTGCGCCGCGTGATCGCCCCGGAACTGAGCCCCGCCGGCGCCGGGTACGTCGAGGGCATGGCCGGGTGGATCCGGGGCTGTTACCACTGGTCGCGCGTGGTGCCGCGGTACGCGGAGACAGCGGGGGTACCGGTGGGGTCGGTGGGGCCGGTGGCGCCCGTGGGGTAGTGACACCGGCCGGTGCCGCCTGACGCCGCCCGACACCGACGGCCGCCGAGCGGGGGGGGCGATTCGAGCCCCGCTACCCACCCGGAGCCCGCCCTATACACCAGCGAAGCCGGATTCACCCATCCTCGTCGAACCTGTCTCAGAATCCGGGCAGTCCGGCTCCGCCAGGGCGTACGCTCGGCCCTGTCCTCCGACGGCCGTCGACAGGAAGCAGTACGGCAGATGGCGACTGGACTGCGTCAACCAGGCACCGGTAACCGTTCATTATTGGAACGCGCGCACGAACTGCGCGCACTGGACGATGCCCTGGCCCGGCTGTGCGACACCGACGGCGACACGCCACGCGGGCGGCGGGGCGGCGTGGTCGCGTTCACGGGACCGGCCGGGATGGGCAAGACGACGCTCCTGTCCCAGGCCCGGACCCGGGCGGTGGCCCGTGGCTGCACGGTGCTGTCCGGCCGCGGCGGGGAGAACGAGCAGGAGCTGGCGTTCCGGGTGCTGCGCCAGTTGCTCCAGCCTTCGCTGGCGGCACTGGACGGCCACGAGCGCCGTGCCTTCCTGGGCAGTTGGTACGACATCGTCGCCGCCGCCCTCGGTCTGGAGGCGGCCGGTGCCGCCCGGGCCCCCGACCCCCTGAGCGTCCGCGACGGCCTGGACTGGGTCATGACCCAGCTCACCGTGCGCAAGGCGCCGGTCGTCGTACTGCTGGACGACGCGCACTGGGCGGACGCCGAGTCCCTCGGCTGGCTCGCCTCCTTCGCGCCCCGCGCGGAGGACCTCCCGCTGCTGATCGTCACCGCCTACCGGCCCGACGAACTGCCGCCCGAGGCGGACGCGTTCCGCGCGCTGACGGAACGCCACGGGCAGCGCCCGCACAGCCTGTCCCCGCTCACCGAGACCGCCGTGGCCCGGATCGTGCGGGACAGGGTGGGCGAGGGCGCCGAGGACGCGTTCTGCGCCGAGTGCTGGGCGGTCACCGGCGGCAGCCCCTTCGAGACCGTCGAACTGGCCGTACGGCTCGACGAGGCCGGACTGACCGGCACCGCGTCCGATCTCGCGGCGATGCGGAACCTCGCCTCGGCCGTCAAGGGGCCGGGACTGGCCGACCGGCTGCACCGGCTCGGCGGTGCCACCGTCCGTTTCGCCTGGGCCGTGGCCGTACTGGGTTCACCGGCCCCGCCGGAGCTGGCCGCGACCCTCGCGGTGGTCGGCACCGAGGAGGGCGCCGCGGCGACCGAGCGGCTGCGCGCCGCCCGTATCCTCGCCCCGGGCACCGGGGCCGGCGGCGGCCTGGAGTTCGTCCACCCCCTGATCGCCAGGGCGGTGTACCGGAACGTCCCGGCCGGTCTGCGCGTCGGGATGCACAACACCGCCGCCGAGGCCGTCCTCGCCGCCGGGCTCGGCCCCACCGCCGCCGCCCGGCACCTCCTGGAGGTGCCCTGCGAGGGCAAGCCGGCGGCCGTCGCCTGTCTGCGGGCGGCGGCCCGCGAGTATCTGCGGGCCGGCGCGCCGGAGGCCGCCCAGCGGGTCCTGACCCGGGCACTCCACGAGCCGCCGCCGTCCGAGGAGCGGGCCGCCCTGCTGCACGAACTGGCCCGCGCCACCTTCCTGATCGACCCCGCGGCCACGGTCAGTCACCTCCGCGCGGCGCTGGCGGAACCGGACGTCGACCCCGGTCTGCGTGCCTCGATCGTCTTCCGGCTGGCCCAGGCGCTGGCCCACACCGACCGGGTCGCGGAGGCGGCCGCGGTCGCCGGGGAGGAGGCCCGGCGGGCCGCCAACGCCCGTATCCGGCTGCGTATGCTGGCCGACCACTTCGTGTGGAGCGCCTCCCGCACCGACGAGCCGGACTCCCCCGCGCGCTCCCGCGTGCTGGCCCGGCTGGCCGAGCGGATGCCCGGCCGCGGTCTGGAGGAGCGCTACATCCTCGGGATGCGCGCCTGGGACGCCGTACTGCGCGGTGAGCCCCGGCACATCCCCCTGGCCTTCGCCGAGGAGGCGCTGCGCGGCGGTCTGAGCTGGACCAGCGAGCACCAGGGCTTCGAGGTGCCCGTCTCCGTCGCCATGGTGTTCATGTACGGCGACCAGCCGGGCCGGGCGGAGGAACTGTTCACCCAGGGCATCGCCGAGTGCCAGGGCAAGGGCTGGCGCGGTTCCCATCTGGCGCTGGGTCAGGCCCTCCTGGGGTACATCCGCTACCGGCGCGGCTCACTGGCCGAGGCGGAGGACCTGGCACGGGCGGGCCTCGCGATCGCCGACCGGGTGGACGGGGCGGTGCCCGCGCAGTCGTTCGCCGTCGGCATCCTCGTCCAGACGCTGCTGGCCCGGGGCCGGACCGCCCAGGCACGCCGGCTCGCCGACCGGTACCGCTACGGCGAGGCCGTGCCGAACGCCGTCATCTATCCCGATCCCCGCACGGTCCACGCCGAGCTGCTGCTGGCCGAGGGCCGGGACCGGGCGGCGGCGCGCGTCCTGGCCGCGGTCGGCGAGCGGCTGGACGAACGCGCCTGGCGCAACCCCTCCTGGTGTCCCTGGCAGCTGCACCTGGCCCGGGCCGTGGCCCGCGCCGACCCCGGCCGGGCGGTGCGGCTGGCCCGGGAGGCGGTCGAGCGGGCCCGGGACTTCGGGGCCGCGTCGGCGATCGGCCAGGCCCTGCGCACGGAGGCGGAGGTGACCGGCGGTGCTGCGGCGCTGGAGCTGTACGACGAGGCCGTGCGGCGGCTGGAGGCGTCACCGGCGGCCTACGAGCTGGCCCGCGCGCTCGTCGGCCACGGCGCGCTGCTGTCCCGCAACGGCCGGGTGCAGGAGGCCGCCGACCGGCTCTACCAGGGGCTGGAACGCGCGGTGCACTGCGGCGCGGAAGGGCTGGCCTGCCGGGCCAGGGCCGAGCTCTCCGCGGCCGGGCTGCGGTCACTGCCGCTGCGGTACGCGCAGACCGACACGCTCACCGCGCGGGAACGCCGGGCGGCCGAGATGACCGCCCGCGACGATCCGCCGGACGTGGTCGCCAAGGAACTGCGGCTGACCGAGCAGGGGGTGCGGCAGGTGCTCTCCTCGGTCTACCGCAAACTGGGCACCGACGCCGAGGGACTGGGCAGGGCCCTGGAGATCCCGCCCCGGGCGCGTTACTGACCGGCTCGGAGCCGGCCACCTCGCCCGTACCGCCTCGCCCCCGGGGACGCCTCGGCCCCGGGGACACCCCCAGGGCCCGGGAGCGGCTCACGCCCGGACCCCGCCTGTGGACGGCAGACCGCTGGACGGCAGACCGGTCGTCGGCAGACCGCTCGACGGCAGGCCGGCCGACGGCAGCCCCCCGTGGCCGGCCGTGCGGTCGCGGTGGCGGTAGCGGCGTTCGGGGCGGCCGGCGACGCCGTAACGCAGGGAGACCTCGGCGCTGCCGACGGTGTGGAAGTACTCCAGGTAGCGCCGGGCGCTGACCCGGGAGACGCCGGTGCGGGCGGCGCACTCGCTGGCGGACAGGGTGCCGTCGGCGTCACGGAGGGCGCGTTCGATCAGCTCGGCGGTCTCCACGCTCATGCCCTTGGGCAGCGCCGGGCCCGGCGCGGGGCCGGGCACGCCCGCCAGGACCCGGTCCACGTCGGCCTGGCCACGGACCACCGTCTCCAGCAGACGGCCGCGCTGAACGGCGTACCGTTCCAGGCGCAGCCGCAGGTCCTCGAACTCGAAGGGCTTGAGGAGGTAGTCGACGACGCCCTGCCGTACGGCGGCGCGCACCGTGTCGGTCTCACGGGCCGCGCTGACGACCATGACGTCGCAGTCGTGGCCGGCGGCGCGCAGCCGCGGCAGGAGGTCGAGGCCGAACCCGTCCGGCAGGTACAGGTCGAGCAGGACCAGGCCGGGGCGGAGCCGGTCGACGGCGGCGAGGGCCTGCTCGCCGGTGGCGGCGGCGCCGACGACACGGAACGGGGTGACGCGATCGACGAAGGCGCGGTGGATCCGGGCCACCATGAAGTCGTCGTCGACCACGAGGGTGTCGATCGGCTCCGTCCGGCTGGTTCCGGTCGTCATGTCGCTCCTTCCGCCACCGCGTCGACGGGGTGGCTGACGGTCGTGCGGGCGGTGCGCGGCGCCCGTCGAGGCGCTGGTCACCGAGATCTCACCGCCGTGACGTTCGCAGAACGGCCGGGCGGGCGCCAGGGGTGAGCGGTGACAATGACCGCAAAGACCACAACCTCCGTTGGTGACGCAAAGACGACGGGGTGCCGGGGAGCGGGCACCATGTGGCCCACATCGACGCGACGACAGGTGGTGGCATCGTGCGCCTGCGCACCCCCCTCGCCCTGTTCGGGGCCGCCGTGCTGGTGCTCGTGGGGCCGCCGCTGCTGGACACCGGCGGCGGCGACGGGACCGGTACGCAGATCCCGGGCCTGCGCCTCATGGTCCCCAACAGCCCCGGCGGCGGCTACGACATCACGGCCCGTACGGCAGCGAAGGACGCCGAGGACGCCGGGCTGACCCATGGCATCGAGGTGTTCAACCTGCCCGGCGCCGGCGGCACGGTGGGGCTGAGCCGCCTGGTGGGCGAGCACGGCAACGGCAGGCTCGCGATGTCCATGGGCCTGGGCGTGGTGGGTGCCGTCCGCTCCAACGACGCGCCCCGCACCCTCGCCGACACCACGCCGATCGCCCGCCTCACCGAGGAGCAGGATGTCGTGGTGGTCGCCAAGGACTCCCCGTACCGGACGATCGACGAGCTGATCGGGGCGTGGCGGAAGGACCCGGGCAAGCTGCCGGTGGGCGGCGGTTCGTCACCGGGCGGGCCGGACCACCTCGCGCCGATGCTGATGGCGCGGGCGGCGGGGATCGCCCCGAAGGCGGTGAACTACGTCCCGTTCGACGGCGGCGGCGAGCTGCTCGCCTCGATCCTCGGCGGCAAGGTGGCCTTCGGTGTCTCGGGCGTCGGCGAGTACCTCGACCAGATCAGGGCGGGCGAGCTGCGGCTGCTCGCGGTGACCGGCCCGGAGCGGGTTGAGGGTCTGGACGCGCCCACGCTGAGGGAGGCGGGCTACGACGTGGACTTCACCAACTGGCGCGGCATCGTCGCCCCGCCCGGTCTGTCGGACGCCGAACGGGACAAACTGGTGCGGCTGGTCCAGGAGTTGCACGACTCCCCCGAGTGGCGGAAGTCGATGGAGACCAACGGCTGGGACGACGCCTTCCTCACCGGCGAGGAGTTCGGTGACTTCCTGGACGCGCAGGACCAGCGCGTGGTGTCGGTACTGAAGGAGCTGGGCCTGTGAGTACCCGTACGGATACCGCCCCCGCCGCCACCGATCGGCGTTCATGGCTGCGCGACCACTCCGAACTCGGCGTCTGCGTCCTGCTGCTGGCGCTCGGTGCGCTGGTGCTGACCGACGCGCTGACCATGGACGTCGACATCACCCAGCGCGGCCCGGTCGGTCCGCGGACCGTGCCGGTCGCGGTGGGCGCCGGGCTGCTGCTGATCGCCGCGCTGCTCGCGGTGGACGTGCTGCGCGGCGGCCGGGGCGAGGCGGAGGGCGGCGAGGACGTCGACCTGTCCGAACCCGCCGACTGGCGCACGGTGCTGATGCTCACCGGGGTCTTCCTGGGCGCGGCCGTCCTCATCGAGCCCGTCGGCTTCCCGATCGCGGGGGCGCTGCTGTTCTGGGGCGCCGCGTTCGCGCTGGGCAGCCGCCGCCTCGACCGCGATCCGCTGATCGCCGCGGTGCTGTCCGTCGTCACGTACGCCGTCTTCGACCAGTTGCTCGGTGTCCCGCTCCCCGGCGGACCGCTGATGGGAGTGCTGTGACATGAACGCCCTCAACTCCCTGTGGGACGGCTTCGGTACGGCCCTGACCCCGCTCAACCTCCTGTGGGCCGCGCTCGGTGTGCTGCTCGGCACGGCGATCGGCGTGCTGCCCGGCATCGGCCCGGCGATGGCGGTCGCCCTGCTGCTGCCGGTGACGTACGGTCTGGACCCGGTCGCCGCGTTCATCATGTTCGCGGGCATCTACTACGGCGCCATGTTCGGCGGCTCGACGACCTCGATCCTGCTCAACACGCCCGGGGAGAGCGCGGCCGTGGTCGCGGCCATGGAGGGCAACCCGATGGCCAAGGCGGGGCGCGGCGCGCAGGCGCTGGCGGCGGCCGCCGTGGGCCACTTCGCGGGCGGCATGATCGGCACGATCCTGCTGGTGGCGCTGGCGCCGACGGTCGCGGATCTGGCGGTGGACATCGGCGCCCCGGACTACTTCGCCCTCATGGTGCTGGCGTTCATCGCGGTGACGTCGGTGCTGGGCTCCTCGCGCGTGCGCGGGATGGCCTCGCTGCTCATCGGTCTGACGATCGGGCTGGTGGGCCTGGACCAGATGACCGGACAGCAGCGGCTGACGTTCGGTTCGCTGCAACTGGCCGACGGCATCGACGTGGTGATCGTCGCGGTCGGTCTGTTCGCGATCGGGGAGGCGCTGTGGGTGGCGGCCCATCTGCGGCGCGGGGCGGCCGCTCCGATCCCGGTGGGCCGGCCCTGGCTGGGCCGGGCGGATCTGGGCCGGACCTGGAAGTCCTGGCTGCGGGGTCCGTTCATCGGCTTCCCGTTCGGCGCGATCCCGGCGGGCGGCGCGGAGATCCCGACCTTCCTGTCGTACGTCACCGAGAAACGGCTCTCGAAGCACCAGGACGAGTGGGGCAAGGGCGCCATCGAGGGCGTCGCGGGACCGGAGTCGGCGGCGTCCGCGTCGGCGGCGGGGACGCTGGTGTCGATGCTGACGCTGGGGCTGCCGACGACGGCGGTGGCGGCGGTGATGCTGGCCGCGTTCCAGCAGTACGGCATCCAGCCCGGCCCGCTGCTCTTCGAACGCGAACCCGAGCTGGTGTGGGGCCTGATCGCCTCGCTCTTCGTCGGCATGGTGCTGCTGCTCGCGCTGAACCTGCCGCTGGCCCCGGTCTGGGCCAGGCTGCTGCGCATCCCGCGCCCCTACCTCTACGCGGGGATCATGTTCTTCGCGGCGGTCGGCGCCTACGCCGTCGGCGGCGAGGTCGTCGACCTGGTGACGCTACTGGTCATCGGCCTGGTCGGCTTCGGCATGCGGCGCTACGGGCTGCCGGTGCTCCCCGCCGTCATCGGCGTCATCCTCGGCCCCGCCGCCGAGCAGCAGCTGCGGCGCGCGCTGCAGATCAGCGACGGCAGCGTCACCGGCCTGGTCGACACCCCGTTCTCGGTGACGGTGTACGCGGTGATCGTGCTGCTGCTGGCCTGGCCACTGCTGCGGCGGGCGGCGGAGCGGGTACGGAGGCGGAGGCGGGGGGCGGCGTGACCCGCCCCCGCCTCGGGCGTGAGGCGAGCCGCTGTCAGTGCTGTTCTTCGACCGCGGGCTCGCGCAGCGCCGGGGCGGCGGACTTCCGGCGGCGGCGGTACAGCACCCCGCCGCACACCGCGAGGAGCACCGCCACGATCGCGGCCACCCCGAATTCCGTCCGCTCGGCGAACAGCCGCCCCAGCAGTTCGAGCGCTCCGAGCCCGGCGGTCGCGTAGATCAGCGCCCAGCCCGCTCCGCCCACGAAGAGCGCGGGCAGATAGCGCGGCAGGGGCATGCGCATGCTCCCGGCGAGGAAGTTGGCCGCGGTCTGGAAACCGACGGTCAGGAAGGAGAGGGCGACCACGGGCGCGCCCCAGCGCTGAATGGCCCGCTCGACGCGCCGGAACCTGTCCGAGGAGTACCGGGCGGCGAGCCTGCTGCGCCGCGCTCCGGCGCCGGCGAGCCGTCCGACGGCGTACGTCCCTCCGGCCCGCAGCAGCACGATGACGTAGAGGCCAGCGGCTGTGAGCGCGACCTCATCCACGACGCCTCGCCCTCGGCGCCACCGGGCCATCGACGGGCACGAGCCTGGTCTCCATGTCTCACCTGCGGTCCACTGCTGCCGGTTCCGACCCCCGCCCCCATTGTCGCACCCGGCCCCGCTGAGCTGCGCCGGGGTGAGGGGCCCTCGTCACCTCCTCCCCGGCAGGGCCCGCGGGACCGGCCGGGTGGCCGGCTTCCGCGCCACGCCTCACCCGGCACCGTTGTGCGTCGCCCGCCCCGCCCGGACCACCAGTTCGAGAGCGGCGTCGATGTCGGCCGTGGTGGTGGCCGGGTTGATGGTGCACATCCTCAGGACCGTCCGTCCGTGGACGCGGGTGGTCAGCAGCAGTGCCTGGCCCGTGGCGCGGACGGCGTCGCTGACGGACTGCTGGAGGCGGTCGACGGCGGACGGGTCGGCGGGGCAGCCCGGGGGCCGGCAGCGGAAGGTGAGGATGCCGAGGCCGGGGGCGCTGGTGAGGTCGAGGTCGGGGTGGGCGGTGATACGGGCGGCGGCGTGGTCGGCCAGGTGGAGGCCGTGGTCGACGGCGCGGCGGAAGGCCGCGGCGCCGAAGGTCTTGAGGGAGAGCCACACCTTCAGGGCGCGCAGGCCGCGGGACTGCTGGGGGCCGAGGTCGTCGAGGTTGACCTCGTCGTGCCGGGCCTCGGCGGGGTGGAGGTAGCCGGTGTCGAGGTGGTGGCGGGCCATCCGGAAGGTGGCCCTGAGAAGCTCCGGATCGCGGACGAGGACGCAGCCCGTCTCGTAGGGCTGGAACAGCCATTTGTGCGGGTCGAAGGTGAGGGAGTCGGCGTGCCCCAGCGCGTCGCGCAGCTGGTGGCCGCGCTCGGAGAGGGCGTACGCCGCCCCGTGGGCGCCGTCGACGTGCAGCCACAGCCCGTGCCGGCGGCAGAGCCGCGCGAGGTCCGGGACGGGGTCGACGGCGCCGGTGCCGGTGGTGCCGACGGTGGCGACGACGGCGAAGGGACGCAGGCCGGCGGTGAGGTCGGCGTCGATCCGGGCGGCCAGGGCCCGCGGGTCGAGGCGTTGGCCGGCGTCGGGTTCGAGGGCGGTGAGCTGGTCGCGGCCGAGACCCAGCAGGTGGACGGCGCGGGCTACGGAGGGGTGGGCCTGGGTGGAGCAGTAGAGGCGGGCGCCGGTCGGATCACCGGCGAGGTGATGGTCGCGGGCGGCGGCGAGCGCCGTGAGGTTGGCGGCGGAGCCGCCGCTGACGAACAGGCCGCCCCAGTGTCCGGGCAGCCCCAGCAGCTCTTTCAGCCAGTTCAGGGCGGTCAGTTCGACACGGGTGGGGCCGGAACCGACCAGCCACGCGCCGGGGACGCTCAGGTGGGCGGTGGAGAGCAGGTCGGCGAGGACCGCGGGATAGTTCCCGGTGGTGGGCACGAAGGCGAAGCAGCGGGGGTGGTCGAACCGGATGCCGAGCGGCAGGACGTCCTGGGCGAGGTGATCAAGCAGTCCCGTCAGGTCGCCGCCCTCCTCGGGCAGCGGCTCGTCGAGCAGTGCCGCGAGTGCGGCGGGTCCGGCGACGGCGTGCGGCGGGCCGTCCGCCACCGTGCACAGCCGCTGCACGACGAGGTCCACCGCGTGGTGACCGGCGGCCCGCATCTCCTCTACGGGCAGGGCGAGTTCACCGGGGCGGTAGGGGCGCGGGGTCTCGCCGGCGCGCGCGGAGCGAGCCGGCGGCACCGGGCCGGTGGGCGGGGAGACACCGACCGGGGGAAGGCCGGCCGGTGGCACACCGACCGGGGGAAGGCCGGCCGGTGGCACACCGACCGGAGAGACACCGGCCCGGGAGACACCGGCCAGGGGAACCTCCGCCGGTGGAACACCGGCCGAGGAGACACCGGCCCGGGAGGCACCGGCCGGGGAAACCTCCGCCGGAGCTTCGCCGCCCCCGGAGCCACCGCCCGGGGTGCCCCCCGCCGGGCAGACACCGGCCGCGGAGCCCGGGTCGCTGGACGGGGCGTCGTGGGTCATACGGGATCACCTGTCGTGGTCCGGATCTCCTGAGCGAGGAGCCGTTCGGTCCAGGTCCGGCCCCAGGGTCCGAGGGCGGGGCGCGGGGACACGTCGCAGAGGTGGTGGCCGGTCTGCACCAGCACGAGTTCGTCGCCGGGCAGCACAGGACCCGGTGAGGCGTGCGGCCAGAGCAGGGCCGTCCCGGCCCCCTGCCGTGGGAGGGGAACCGGGAGAGCCGTCCCGTCGAGCGTGCCGGTCCCCTCGGCCGGTCCGAGCAGTTCGAGGGGGCCCTCTGCCGTCAGCCGGTAGTGGCCGGGGCGAGGCAGCCCCGTGACGTCGCCGGACCGCCGGGCGTGCACGACGAGCTGGGCGAGCCTCGGCACCGGGCACGTCAGGGCGCGCACGGGCGGCAGCTCGGGCAGCAGACAGGCCAGTACGTGCAGCCCCAGCAGCGGCAGCAGCCCGGCGGCGGCCTCGGCCGCCTGGGCCAGGGACGCCACCGTCTGGAAGCGCGGGTTGATCTCGATGACCACGGGCGTCCCGCCGTCGACGACGAGGTCGAGGCCGAAGACACCCCGGAAGCCGTGCCGTCGCAGCACGTCACCGACGGCACGGGCGGTGTCCCGGACGCGGGTGAGGAGCGGGGCGGGCAGGTCGGAGCCGTCCAGGAGCTGGTTGCCGCAGTGGGTGCCCCACCCCAAGGTCAGTTCCGGCAGGCCGACGAGCTGGTGGGAGACGGCGGAGACGACCGTCCGGTCCGCTCCGGCGCAGGCGCTGACGGTCAGCGGCAGTCCGGGCACGCGCCTGCTGAGCCGCAGGGTGTGGCCGGTCCACGCGTCCAGGGCCGCGGGCAGCGCGTCCGGTGTGTCGACGGGGACGGTGCCGCGGCCCGCCAGGTTGTTCTCCCGGCGCTGGAGCACCGCGGCGTCCCAGCCGTGCGGCCAGTGGACGGCGGCCGACGGTGACCGCCGCGCCGGGACGACCAGGTGCTCGGGGACGGCGACGCCCGCCTCGGCCAGCAGGTCCAATGAGTCGATCTTGTCGGAGGCGCGGGCGGTGATACCGGCGGGCGGGGCGAGCAGCGGGCAACCGTGCTGCCGGGCCCAGGCTCGCGCGTGGTCGCCGTGTTCGGGGGCGAAGGCGACGGCGACCGTCCGCCCGCCGGTGCGGTGTGCGGGCCGTGGCGGGGGCGGAGCCGTCAGCAGTGGGGAGACGGGCTCGTGCCGTACCAGTCCGGTGGCAAGGCGGCAGGAGGCCGGCAGGAACGCGGAGCGGTCGAGGAAGACGATCTCGTCGGCCAGCCGTTCCAGGTGAGCCGTCCCCTCGTCGGCCGCGACGCCCTCCAGCGTGACCGGGCGGGGTCCGTCCGGTTCCCGTACGGGAGGAAGGGCGGCGGACGCGGGTCCGGGCCGGGCGGGTGACGGGGCGTTCGGGCGCACGATCAGCTCCTCCGGGGGGCGGCGGCTTCGCGGTGGTGGGGCAAGGGCGGCGGGGCCGCGTCCGGCCGCAGCAGCCTGCCGCGGGAGGCGGCCAGGCGGTCCAGGGTGCGCAGGGCGTCGGCGCCGGTCCCCAGCAGGGAGGGGCCGTGGCCGACGAAGCGGGCGCAGATGCCGTGGTGAGCGGCGTGCACGTCCGCCAGGGCGGCGTGGAGCGCACGTCCCGCGGCACACCCCGCGGGGCAGGCGTCGGCGTGGGCCCCGCCCCAGATCCCCAACTGCCGTACGAGGGCCCGGTGGTCGGCGGACCACAGCCCCGAGAAGCCGTCCCGTTCCTCGGGCGGTGCCATCGACGGCCGTACCTCTGTCTCGTAGGCGTGCGGGGCGAAGGACGCGGTCGCTTCCATGGCGGCCGCACTCGCCCGGAGCAGGGCGGCGGCGTCCCGGGTCGCGGCCGGCCCGGGGTGACGTCCCGCGGGCCGGGCGGTGGCGTCCCGCAGGGCGACGACAGTGACCGCGGTGAGTGCGAAGAACAGCCGGTGCCCCGCCCTCCAGCGGGCCGTCGGCCTCCCGGCCGGTGCGCCGACGGGGGCGGGCGCGCCCGCCCCGCAGACCGACAGCGCGGTGTGCAGGGCGGCCCGGTCGTCAGCGCGGACCCAGGCACTCGCCTCGGCGGTGGTCCGCAGCAGTGCCCGCAGCAGGGTGCGCGCCGGGTCGCGGGGGGTACGGGCCACACCGAAGTGCGCGTCGTACACGGCCTCCCCGGGGTCGGCGAGGGGCTCGGCGTCCCCGGGACGGGGGGCGGCGCCGGGGCCGGGGCCGACCCACGGAGCGGGAATCCCCTCCGCCGCGGCGCGGAGCGCCGAACGAGCGTCGGGCAGCAGTTCGGGCGGGGGCAGCCACACGGGGCTCGTACGGGTGATCATGACTCCATGAGGGTGGACCTGGGAGGACGCGCGTCTAACTTCCGCACATGAACGAGCGCGCTTTTCAGACCGCCGCTGCCGACGCGGCCGGTCGCCTGGCCGACCACTGGCGGGCCCTGGCCTCCTGCGAACTCCCCGTGGTGCCGCCCGGCCCACCGGGCACCACGCTCAAGGCGCTCCCGGAGACGGCGCCCGAGCAGGGCGAGGACCTGGCCGGCATCCTCGAGGACACCTGGCGCACGATCGTGCCGCAGCTGGTGCACTGGCAGCACCCGAACTTCCTGGGCTACTTCCCGGCCAACAACTCGCCCGCCTCCGTACTGGCCGAGCTGGTCACGGCGGGGCTGGGCGTACAGGGCATGATGTGGTCGACGTCGCCCGCCGCCACGGAGCTGGAACAGCGGGTGTGCGACTGGCTCGCCCGTGCCCTGGGCCTGCCGTCCCGGTTCACGCACGCGTCCGGGCAGGGCGGCGGCGTGATCCAGGACTCGGCGTCGTCGGCCGCGCTGGTCGCCGTGGCCGCCGCCCTGCACCGCGCCTCGGGGGGCCGGTGGCGCGAGCACGGGACGGAGGGCCGGCTGCGCGTCTACTGCACGGACCAGGCCAACCACAGTGTGCCCAAGGTGGTCCGCGTCGCGGGCGCCGGCGAACCCGTCCTCGTTCCGGCCCTCCCCGGCACGCACAGCATGGACCCGGCCGCCCTGGCCGACCGCCTCGACGCCGACCGGGCCGCTGGTCTGGTGCCCGCCGCCGTCGTCGCGACCGTGGGCACCACCGCCACCTGCGCCATCGACCCGGTGCCCCGGATCGGCGCCGTCTGCCGGGAACGCGGCGTCTGGCTGCACGTCGACGCCGCCTACGCCGGCAGCGCGGCGCTCTGTCCCGAACTGCGGTCCGAGGACGCGGAGTCGGACCTCGCGGACTCCTACGCCGTCAACGCCCACAAGTGGATGCGCACCGGTATTCCGTGCGACGTCCTGTGGGTCGCCGACCGCAAGGACCTGACCGACGCCCTCGGCGCGACCTCCTCCTACCTGCGCAACGACGCCACCGACTCGGGGCAGGTCGTCGACTTCAAGGACTGGCAGGTCCCGCTCGGCCGCCCGATGCGGGCCCTGAAGCTCTGGTACGTGCTGCGCGCCCACGGGCTGGAGGGACTGCGGGAGGTGATCCGGCGCGACGTCCGGCTCGCCGCCCTGCTCGCCTCCCTGGTCGAGCGGGAGCCCGGCTTCCGTCTCGTGGCCCATCGGCTGGGGCTCGTCGTGCTGCGCGCGGAGAGCGACGAGGTGACCCGGGACATCACCCGGCGCCTCACCGGGAAACCGGAGGTCCTGTGCACACCCGCCACCGTGGACGGCCGGCCGGTCCTGCGCGCCGCCCTGGGTTCCCCCTACGCCGACGAGACGACCGTCCGCCGGGCCTGGGACACCGTCCGGGCCTGCGCCGCGTCCGTCTCCTGACGGTCCGGACGGCTCCGTCACAACGCGGTCGGCCGGACACCGACGAAGTCGACCAGCGTGTGGCTGACGCTGTCCTCCTTCACGATGCTCTGCCCGCCGGCCTGCAGGGCCTTGCACCCGTCGCCGACCTGGGCCCCGGGCGAGAGCAGCACGATGTTGCAGAGCATCACCGGTCTCTGCTCGGTCTGGTTGGAGTCGGCCGCGGCCTCCGTCCCGTTCGCCAGCACGGCGGCCAGCGCCGTCAGCGACAGGCCGGCCGTGCGCATCACTCCCCTGGGGCGTCCTGCCGCCATCTCAGGCTCCCAGGGCGGCCGGGACGGCGACGTCGAGCCGGTTGACCAGGTCGACGTCCTCGGTGTGGGTCTTCAGCACGCCCTGCTTCACCCGCTGCCGTGCCTCGCACGAGCTGGGAGCGGTGGTGGCGGCCGCCGGTCCGGTGTCACACAGCATCGACGGGCTGTGGGTGTTGATGTTGGTGTCCGCCGCGGCCCCTCCCGCGGCGGACAGCACCAGCACCCCCGCGGCCAGGACCGTGGCTCCGACGAACTGACGGGTACGCATCGATGAACTCCTGAACTGAACGGGAACGCCCGCCCCGGCTTCTTCGGCCGGGGCGGAGGACGTACTGAGCCTCAAGGCACCAGGCCGTCGACCGGCGTGATCACGTCGGCGAAGTCGACGAGGTCGGCGCTCTTGCTGTGGTGCTTGACCATCTGCTGGTCGACCTGCTGGTCCGTGACGCACGACTGCCCCTCGGTGCTCACCGAGAGCGGCCCCGCACCGCAGGTCATCGGCGGGTCGGCCAGGTTGTCGTTGCTGTCCGCGTGAGCCGTCCCGCCGGCTCCCGACGCCATCAGGCCGCAGCAGAGCGTCAGCACAACGCGCCTGCACCCGTTCGTCATGTGCGCCATCTTCATCGCTTTCACCGGTACGTCACAGCTGGTACGCGGTGACAACGGGGTAGGCCGGTCGGAGGACACTGCCCTGTGAAAAGCGGTTTTCCCGGCAATCCGTTCGGGTGACCCGGACCCGTCGGCGACTGGGGAGCCCGCAACAGCACGTACCCGTCCCGCCCGCCTCACCCGGGGTCGCGGAGTCTGTAGCGGATGCGGCACGGCGCGGCCAGGCCCCGGGGGGACAGGCCGCGCACGGGTGTCGGGGTGTCGAGCAGTTCCATGTGGTAGCGGCGCAGCAGGAGAGTGAGGAAGACCTTGGTCTCCAGGCGGGCATAGCCCTGGCCCAGGCAGCGGTGGATGCCTGAGCCGAATCCCAGCAGGTTCCGGGCGGCTCTGGGGTCTCGTTCGAAGCGCTCGGGGCGGAACGCTTGCGGGTCGGGCCATTCCTCGGGCAGTCGGTGAGTGAGGTACGGCGAGGTGAGGACCATGGTCCCGCGGGCGATGCGGCACGGGCCGATGCGCAGGTGACGCATCGCCTTACGGGCGATCAGGATGGCCAGCGGGTGCAGCCGCTCGGATTCGTACATCAGGTGGTCGAGGCGGGTGAGGGCGTGCATCGCCTCCATGGTGAGCGGCTGCCCGGCCGGCACGTGCTCGCGTTGTTCAGCCAGGAGGGCGGCCTGGTACTGGGGGTGGGTCAGCAGATCGGCGAGGCTCCACGCCAGCTGCCCGGCGGTGGTCTCCCGGGCGGCCCACACCAGACCGAGGGCCTGGTGAACGGTGGAGCTGTCCGGTACGGCCGTACCGTCGGCGTAGCGGCTGCGGCACAGGGACTGGAGGAAGTCCGGTTCCGCCGTCGGACGGGCGCGCCGCTGGGCGAGACAGTCCCGGACGATGACGTGCAGGCGCCGGCGGGCCTTGCGGCTGCGCCGTGACCGCAGGGGGCGCAGCCAAGGGGGCAGCAGGAAGCTGACGTTGGCGGAGAAGTCCTCGAAGTCGTCCAGCGCGCCGACGAGGCGGTGGCCGAGGTCCTCCCCGAAGAAGGTGTCGGCGATGATGCGCAGGTTCAGTTCGGCGCACAGGCGGACTAGTTCCACTTCGCCTCTGTCACCCAGTTGCCGGATCAGGTCCTGGGTGTGTCCTTCCATCATGGGCAGGTAGCCGTGGAGGGCGCCGGCCCGGAAGACGGGTACGTACAACTCGCGCTGGCGCCGGTACTCCGGGGTGGGGGCCATGAAGTAGAAGTCGGACCCGAACATGGTCCGCAGGAACGGGTAGGAGGCGGCGATGGACAGTGTCTCCTCCGGCAGGGTCATGATGTCGCCGCGGTGTTCGGGGTCCAGCAGGACGATCCCGGGTACACCGGCGAGGTTCAGCCGGAACGACCTTCCGTGTTCGACGTACCCGCGCTCCAGAAGGGCGGTGGCGTCCCGCATGAACGCGGGCATGTGCCCCAGCACGGGAAGGGATCCTGAGACCAGTGGGGCGACGGCGCGGCCCTCTGCGGAGCGCTCGTCGGGCGGGGTTGCTGCGCGCTGCTCGGTCGGGTCCACGACAGTACTCCACGTCGACGGCGGAGGGAGGGAGGGAGGGAGAGGGTGCTGCTTCACGTACCCGTCGGCACGGTGATGGTCCGCACGTGCGCCTGGGCGCCGGCTCCGTGTCCTACGGCCGTCAGGTAGCGGCCCAGCGCGCTGAGCGGGAACACCAGCCGGTACAGGTGGTAGTTGAGCGGCAGGTCTCCGGGAAAGCCGGTCCCCGTGTACTCGGGTTCGTCCCAGCAGCCGTCCTCGCGCTGGGTGCGGGCCAGCCAGCGCACGCCCGCGGCCACCTCCGCGCGGTCGTGCTGTCCGGCGGCGAGCAGGCCCAGCAGCGCCCAGGCGGTCTGGGAGGCCGTGGAGGGACCGCGCCCGCGCCAGGCGGGGTCGGTGTAGGACTCCCACTTCTCCCCCCACCCGCCGTCGGGGTTCTGGTGGTCCACGAGCCACCGCACACCCCGGCGGACCGCCGGGTGACGGGGCGGCACACCGGCGGCGACGAGGGCGGGCAGGACAGCACCGGTGCCGTACACATGGTTGACTCCCCAGCGCCCGTACCAGGAGCCGTCGCGCTCCTGGTGGCGCAGCAGCCAGTCGACGCCCCGGCGGGTGGCCGCCTCCCCGGCCCGTCCGACGTCGGCGAGCATCTCCACCACGTGCGCGGTCACATCCGCCGACGGCGGGTCGGTGACCTCGCCGAAGTCGCAGAACGGCAGCCGTGCGGGCCAGCGGCTGGTGTTGTCGGCGTCGTAGGCGCCCCAGCCGCCGCACTTCGACTGCATACCGAGGTTCCATGACACCGCCCGGCCGACTGCCGCCGCCACCCGGTCCGGCCGGGGGTGCCGGACGCGGCGCAGGGCGAGGACCACTTCGGCGGTGTCGTCGGTGTCGGGGTAGTTGCGGTTGTGGAAGCCGAACGCCCATCCGCCGGGGGCCAGACGCGGGCGGCGTACCGACCAGTCGCCCCGCGCCGTGACCTCCTTGGCCAGCAGCCAGTCGGCGGCTTTGACCAGGGCCGGGTTGTCGGGTGCCAGGCCGGCGTCGGCCAGGGCGGTGACGGCCAGGCAGGTGTCCCACACCGGCGACTGGCAGGACTCCACCCACCGTTTCCCGTCGGGGGTGCGCACGGTGAACGCCTCCGACGCTTCCAGGGCCGACCGCAGAACGGGGTGGTTCAGGCTGAAGCCGCACAGCCGCAGCGCGATGATCGAGTAGACCAGCGGCGGCTGGATGCCGTTGAAGCAGCCGTCGGCCTCCTGACGCCGGACGATCCAGGTGATGGCGGCGCGGATCGCCGCGCGGCGCAGTGCGGGCGGGGCCACGGCGTGCCAGCGGTGCAGTGCGCCGTCCAGGCGCTGGAAGGCACCTTCCCAGGTGGTCAGGGGTGCCCGGGGGCGGGAAGGGTTGGGGTGCGCGGGGTCGGTGTGCAGTTCGTCGATGGCGAACGGGGCCTGGGCGGTGGGCCGGTGGGCGCAGACGATCGTCAGCGGGACGATGGCCTGGCGGGCCCAGCAGCTGAAGGAGTACAGGCTCAGCGGTGCCCAGGCGGGCAGGAAGATCACTTCCGGGGGGAGGTCGGGCAGGTCTTCCCAGCGCCACCATCCGAACAGTGCCAGCCAGATGCGGGTGAACACCCGGGAGCGGGCCACGCCTCCGTGCTCGCGCACCCAGGCGGAGGCGGCGGCCATGTGCGGTGCCCCCGGGTCGTCGCCGGCCAGCCGCAGGGCGATGTAGCCCTCGATCGTGGTGGACAGATCGGCAGGCCCGTCGGGGTGGGTGGCCCAGGTGCCGTCCGGTCGCTGCTTGGCACGGATCCACGCGGCGGTCGCCCGGGTCTGCTCCGGGGTGCGGATGCCGAGGAACTCACGGAGCAGCAGGTCCTCGGCGTCCATCGTGACGTTGGTCTCGAAGTCGCCCTTCCACCATCCTTCGGGGCTCTGCGAGGACAGCAGGCGGTCGGCGGCGAGTGTCACCGCGCGCGCCGCCGACCGGGCGGTGTCCCGCTCGCCCGGCTCCGCGCCGACGAGGCCGGCGGCCGAGGGCTCGCCCGGAGCCGGCCTCGTCCCCGTGGGGGAGAGAGCCGATTCAGCTTGGTGATGCTGCGGTGACATGGCACTTCCTCGAAGCTCGTCATGGACGGGCGGCGCGCCGTCCGCCGGCGGAGAACTCGCAGGGGCGTGGGTCTTCGCGGAGGCAGACCACACACCTGTGATTGAACGCTCATGGTGACGGTCCCGCCACGCAGGGGCACCTGTGAGGGGAGGGCCCGCCGCACCGCGAAGAGGCACGGCCCGCGGAACCGGTGGCCGAACGGATGACATGGAACCGCGGCCTCAGGGGGCGTACCTCGCCTGGATGCCCAGCCACCACCGGCGAGCAGCCGTCCGCACGACCATCGCGCACTGGAGGAGACATGGGTCAGGGCAACTGCCACCGCCAGCGGGCGGTACCGCTCGATCGGCTGTTCCACCGTCTGTCATCCGGTCCCGATACACGGCCCCGTATCGGCACCGTGCTCCACTTCGAAGGCGAGCCGCCCGCCGCCGGGGACCTGGCCGCGCACCTCACCGCGCGGCTGCCGCTGCTGCCCGCTCTGGCCTGTCACCTGCCGCCGGGCGGCGCGGTGTGGAGGACCGCCCGCGTCGACGTGTCGGAGCACCTGACCGAGATCGAGCTGCCCCCGGGAACCGCCGCTCTGGATGGGGCCCTGCAACGCCTGGTCCGGGCCCCGCTGCCGGCGTCCGCCCCGCCGTGGCGACTGTGGCTGCTCCACGGTCACGCCGCCGGGCGGTACACCGTCCTGTACCGGGTGCATCACGCTCTGCAGGACGGGAGCGGCATGCTGCACACGCTGGACACCCTGTTCGCCGAGGACCCGGAGGTCAGGTCCCGCACCTGCTTCGCGGGCTTCGAGGAACCCGTGCGCGCCACGCTGGGCGACCGCGGTCGTATGGCGGTCGCTACGGCCGCGATGATGCGCAAGGAGCGGTTCTGGGGCCGTGACCAGGACCGTTTCTCGGGCGAGCGGGTCTTCCGCTGGGCCGAGGTGCCGTCCGCCTGGCTGACGGAGACGGCCCGATCGAACGGCGTCACACGCAACGACGTCTATCTGGCCGCCCTGGCCCACGCCGTGGCGCGGTGGGCCGCCGATCAGGGCACCGAGACGGCCTCCGGCATCCGCATGGACGTCCCCGTCAGCATCCGGCGTCCCGGCGAAGTGGGCATGCCCGGCAACCGCACCACGGTCCTGCCCCTCAGGATCGCCACCGCCGGCCTGAGCCCCGTCCAGTGCCTGCGGCACACCGCCCGGGTCACCGCGCCGCTGAAGTCACCGGTTCTTCGCGAGGCACTGCGCCGCAACGACGCGATGCTGCCCGCCTGGCTGGTCACGGCGCTGCACCGGGTCGCCCAGGACCCGACCCGGTCCGGCGTGAGCGCCAGCCACGTGGCCCTGCGTGGCGGTCTGGCCTTCCACGGCGCGCCCGTCACCCGGGTCCTGCCGGTGGCGTGCGCGCTGGACGGCACCCCGCTGTCCGTCGCCCTGATGGTCTGCCGTGACTCCGCGGGGGCGTGCTTCGTGACGGACGCGGCGGTACCCGGGCTCGATCGGCTCCACCTTCGTTGGCGCGCCTCCCTGCGGAGTCTGGCCTGCGGGTGAGAGGCGACGCCGCACCGCTGGGGCGCGGTGTCAGGGACCGGTGCGGGGACGCGTCCGCGGCTGGTGAGATCCGCCCCGACAGCCGAGCGCCGGGCGGTGACGGATCACCACGTCACCGGCAGGGAGCGCAAGCCGTACACGGCGTGCCGAGTGCCGAAGTCCGGCTTCGCTGTGGCGCGCAAGCGGGGGAAGCGCTCCAGCAGAGCGGGGATCACCACGCGCAGCTCCATCCTGGCCAGCGGGGCGCCCAGGCAGTAGTGGACGCCGTGCCCGAAGGCCAGGTGGCCGGGGGCGCCGCGGGTGATGTCGAGCCGGTCCGGGTCCGCCACCAGCTGCGGATCCCGGTTGGCGGCGGGCAGCGAGCAGATCACCAGCCGGCCCGGGCCGATGCGACGGCCGCCGATCTCCACCTCCGCCGTGGTGACCTTGGCACTGCCGGAGTTCACGATGCTCAGCCAGCGGAGCAGCTCCTCGACGGCGGTGTCGATCAGGTGGGGCCGCGCGCGCAGCAGCTCCAGCTGGTCGGGGTGGTGCAGCAGGGCGCAGGCGGCCATCCCCAGCATGTGGGCGGTGGTTTCGTGGCCGGCCAGGACCACCAGGTCGATCATGCCCACCAGTTCCTCGGTGGTCGCCTCCTGACCGTGCTGCCGTACCAGCGTGCTCAGCAGGCCCGTCCCCGGGTCGGTCCGCGTCCGGGCCACCAGAGCCGCCAGGTACTGCCGCCACCGTGCCTGCGTCTGGACCCACTGGTCGCCGGCGGCCGGCTCCCCCAGCATCAGGTCGGCGCGCTGTGCCAGCTCCTCGCGGTCCGCGTGGGGCACGCCCAGCAGCTCGTGGAGCACCAGCGACGGCAGCGGCAGGGCCAGCTCCGCCATCAGGTCGGCGGGCGGCCCCGACCGCTCCAGCGCGTCCAGCCGCTCCCCCACGATCTGCCGGACGGCCGGCAGCATCGCCCGCATCCGGCCCGCCGAGAAGGCCGGGGCGAGCATCCGCCGCAAGCGCGTGTGTTCAGGAGGGTCGCAGGCCAGCAGGTTGCCCGCGCGCGCCGCGGCCGCCTCCTCGTTCCGGGGCGATGCCCCGGCCGGGCGCAGCAGGCCGTCGTGGGCGTTGCTGAACCGCGCCGGGTCGTCGAGCACCTGTCGCACGTCGCGCAGCCGCGTCACCAGCCATGCCTCGAACCCCATCGGCATCGCGACCGTGCGGACCCCTTCCTCGTCCCTCGCCCTCAGCAGGCCGGGTCCGGGGCCGAACTCCGATCGCTCCAGGAACAGCGGTAGGTTCTCACTCGCCTCGGACACGCATCCTCCAGGACAAGCCTCGCGGCGCAGACGGGTCGCCTTGTCGCTCATGCACAGCGTTCGGCGCTCTCACCCGCGAACCGGCGTCAGCGCGGCCCGCGCTCATGCCACGTCAACGACAGTCCTGACGAGCGGTCACTGTGGTGGACGCCCGTCGGCGGAACGGTGGGCGGGCGGGTGCGCGGCCGGTGCGTCGGGCCCGTAGGGCGGTGGCGGGAGGTGCGCGGCACCGCCGTACGGTGCTCCGGCCGTCGGCGCCGGGTACGACCCGGCGCCATACCCGACGGGCGCCGGGTACTGCGGCACGCCGTAGGCCGGCACCGGGTGCGCGGGGGCCACGGGCAGGGGGGTCGCGAGGCGCTGCGGCGGGTTGCGGCGTGCGAGCCACACCACCGCGGCGGCGTACAGCAGGATCGTCGCGGTGTCGACGGCGGCCATCTGCCAGGGCAGGTCGGCGGCGGTCTCTTCGGAGGTCAGGCCGTCGACGACGGCGGCGGCGAGGCCGAAGCCCATCAGGTTGTTGAGGACGTGCAGGGCGACAGCGGCCTCCAGGCCCCCGGTGCGCACGGTCAGCCAGCCCGCGACCAGGCCGAACACCAGCAGGTCGGCGAAGCCCCACGGGGTGCCCCAGCCGTGTGCGGCGGCGAACAGCGCCGCCTGCGGCAGCACCGCGCACCACGGCGAGCGCAGGAAGCCGCCGACCGCCTGCATCAGCCAGCCCCGGAACACGTACTCCTCGGCCGCCGCCTGCAACGGCACGAACACCGCCAGCACCGCCAGCGAAACCAGGAACGTCGGCAGCCCCACCCACTCGTTCGCCGCGGAGGACTCCTCTTCACCGGCGGGGAGGAGGAACGAGGCCGCGAGCAGCACCGTGGTGGCGGGGAGCGCGAGCGCCAGGCAGCGCGCCAGCCAGCCCCAGCGCAGCCGTCCGGCCACCGACGAGAGGCTGCCGGCCGGTCTGCGGTCCGTCCAGCGCGCGGCCAGCAGGGCCAGGGGCAGCATGAGGGCGATGAACGAGAGGTCCAGCGCGGTGTTGGGCAGCGGGCCGAAGTCCATCGAGCCGTCCGGCCGTTCGGGCCGGCCGGACGTCTCGCCGACGCCGTAGGCCACGGTGTCGACGGCAACGATCAGCAGCAGCCAGCCGCCGGCCATCAGCAGCAGTCCCAGCAGCGGTCGCCACCATCGGTGACGTCCGGTGAGGCGGGCCAGCCGGTGGTACGGAAGGGAGGGCGGGGAAGCGGGTTCTGTCATGTACAGCAGCTTGCCGTCACCGTCCGCAGGGCACGTCCGCCACTGGCAGGAAAGACGTCTCCATCTCTGGTTGGAGCCGTCCCGGGCCGGGGCGGCCTCCGGTCCGGGCCGAGGTGTCCGCGGTCACGGGTGCCACTGGTCGCCGGGCGCGTCCGGCCGCCCGACGGCCGTCACGCCACGGTGGCCGGGGCGTCGGTCGTACCGCGCGGACGGATCAGGCCCGTTTCGTAGGCGAGGATCGTCGCCTGCACCCGGTCGCGCAACCGGAGTTCGGTGAGCAGGGCGTTGACGTGGGACTTGACCGTTCCGGTGGTCACACCGAGCCGGTCGCCGATCTCCGCGTCGGTCAGTCCGGAGGCGATCAGCGGCAGCACCTCGCGCTCCCGGGGCGTCAGGCCGGCCAGCCGCCCCGAGATCTCGGGCGGCACGGGCGCCCCGCGCGCGAACTGCCCGATGAGACGGCGGGTGACGGCCGGGGCGAGGATGCCCTCGCCGGCGGCGACCACCCGGATCGCGGCGAGAACGTCCTCGGGCAGGGCGTCCTTCGGCATGAACCCCGACGAACCGGCGCGCAGTGCTTCGTAGACGTACACGTCGAGGTCGAAGGTGGTGAGGACGAGGACCTTCGGGCGGGTCTCCAGCGCGGTGATCAGGCGGGTCGCGGTGAGGCCGTCCCTGCCGGGCATCCGGATGTCCATCAGGACCACGTCGGGGGCGGTCCGTCGGGCGAGTGACACCGCCGCCGCTCCGTCACCGGCCTCGCCGACCACGGTCAGGTCGGGTTCGGCGTCGACGACGGCGGCGAACCCGGCGCGCACCACTGCCTGGTCGTCGACGACCATCACGCGTACGGCGATGACGCAACCTCCTGGGCGACGGCCCGGTCCGGTACGTCTCCGGCGGGCAGGGACACGCGCGGCGTACCCGCCCGGTCGACGGTCATCCTCCCCTCCCCCGCCGCCACCTGGACGCGCAGCCGCTCGGCCACCGGTCCCGCGGCGGCCAGCGGCACCCCGGTGACCGTGACGTGCGCCTGCCCCCGGCGCCGGCGCGGTGTCACCCGTGCCGGACCCCGGTCGCCCGCGCCGAGCGCCGCCTCCACCACCCGGTACACCGTCAGGGACACCGGCACCGGCAGGCCCTCGGCGGCCCGGGGCAGTCCGTGCTGCGTCACCTTCCGCCCGGCGGTGCGCCACGTGCGGCACAGGTCCACGAGGTCGGCGGCGACCGGCTGCGGGGCGTGCCGCGCCTCCCCCTCGGTGCCGCCGCGCAGGCCGCGCAGCAGTTCCCGCATCGCGGCGAGCGCCGCCCTGGTCTCGGTGGCGACCTCGTCGAGCTCTCCTTCGTCCGCCCGCGCCACCATCCGCGTGGTGTGCTCCAGTACGGTCGCGTGCAACTCGGCGGCGATCCCGCGGCGTTCGGCGACGGCTTCGAGGGCGGCCTGCCGGACAGCGTCGGCGAGCGCGCCGCTCTCGCGCGTCACCATCCGCAGCCGGCGCCCGCGCACGCCCAGCCCGGTCCCCCACAGGGCGAGCAGCAGGGGGCCCGCGGCGCACAGCAGCAGGGACGCCGTCCAGCCGATCGCCTCCGGCTCCGCACGCGACCGCATCAGCGCCCCGTCGGACGCGGCCGTCACCGTCATCGCGGCCGCCAGGTTCGCGGTGGCGGCCAGGACCGCGCCGAGGGCGCGCACGGCCCGGCGGCCGTGGGCGGCGACCGTGTACACCGCCACCCCCTCGGCCACCACGGCGCCCGGCAGCAGACCCGCCCAGCCCGCCGGGACCAGGCCGGCGGCGCGGGCGGCGGGCACCAGCCAGACGGTCGCGGCCACCCCGCACAGCGCGGACCAGGGCGCGTGGCGCCGCCACAGCAGGGGCAGCGCGTGCACCACCAGCACCGCGGCCAGCACGAGCAGGCCGGCCGGGTCGCCGGGCGGCGCCCCGTCCGCGATGGCGGAGAGCAGCACGAACAGCGGGACCACCACGGCGGTGAACATCAGGCAGGCGTCCGTCAGGCGTTGTTCGCGCCGCAGCGCGCGCCACCGGCCGGACCGGTCGGACCGGTCGGACCGGTCGGACCGGTCGGACCGGTCGGGCCGCACCGGTCCGGTGCCGTCCGGCAGGATGGCGGTCACCCGCCAGCCGCCGTCCGCCACCGGCGCCGCCGTGAGGTCGCCGCCGACGGCCGCCGCCCGCTCCCGCATGCCGGTGACGCCGTTGCCCGAGCCGAGCCCGGTGGTGGCCCGCAGGCGGTCCCGCGCGGCGCGCGGCGGGCCGTTGTCCACCGTCAGGGCGAGGGTGTCGCCGGTACGCCGGAGCCGGACCCGCACGGGTGCGCCGGGGGCGTGCCGCAGCGCGTTGGTGAGGGCTTCGCGGACGATGGCGAGGGCGGCTTCGGCCGCCGGGCCGGCGAGGTCGTCGGGCAGGTCGGCGTCGACGGGCCGGCCGAGACGGCCGAACGCGGCGACCAGTTCCCTCAGCCGTCCGCTCACCGGCCGTGGGCCGGGCGGCTGGGTGTCGCGCATGACGGTGGCCAGGCGGTGCAGGGCGGTGAGCGTCTCCCGGCCGGTGCGCGCGGCGAACGCCAGCGCCTCGGCGACGAGTCCGGGCCGCTCGGCGCCGAGCCGGCGGGCCGCGTCGGCCGTGACCACCACCGAGGTGAGGTGGTGGGCGCTGACGTCGTGCAGTTCCCTGGCGAGCCGGTGGCGTTCGGTGTCGGCGGCCTGCCGCCGTTCCTCCTCGGCCCGGGCCAGCCGCCCGGCCGCCGCCCACCGGCCGCCCAGCCACTGCCGCCGCGCCTCGCCCAGACCGGCGCACGCCACGAACAGGGAGGCGGTGACCGCCAGATCGGTCAGCAACGCCGGCACGGAACCGCCGCGCAGGGTGCCCGGCAGCCACCCGCACACGACGGCGGCGACGGTGGCGAGCGCGGTGACCCGGCCGCCGCGGCGCACCGCCACGGAGTACAGCGCGGCGAACGCGCAGAGGTCGCCGAAGTGTTCGGGGGCGGCCGTCGCGCCGAGCACCATGCCGGCCAGCGCCCCGGCCAGCGCCTGCAGCGGGGCGCGGCGGCGCCGTCCCAGGGCGACGAGTTGCGGTACGAGGGCGACCGCCATGCCTACGGGGAGCGGTACGCCGGGCGGCGCGCCGCCCGGCAGCAACAGCATGGCCAGGATCGCCGCGTTGGGAAGCGAGAGGACGGCAGGGAGGAGCCAGGTGCGCGGGGGTTCCATGTCGGGTGCGAGCGTGAGGGACGTGCCCGGCGGGTCCGGCACCGGCGGCTGTTCCCGGTGCGTGGCGTACGGACGGTGTCGGTTCTCCCTGCTGTTCGCCACTCCGGGCCGGTCAGGTCGGGGAGTTCGGCGCGTCGGCCGGACGGGTGCCGGCCCGGTCGCCGCTCCCCTGTCCGCCCCCGGCGCCCGGCGTGCGCAGCCGGTGGTGGACCGGGGCCGGCACGATGGCCACGAGCAGGCCGCACCCCGTCTGGAAGGCCCAGCGGAGCCAGCCGTCAGGGACGCCCTCCGCGCGGTCCGACGGGATGCGGAGGGGGTGGACCACCGCGGCGCCGACCAGCAGCAGCCACCAGGGTCCGGACCAGCGGCCCCGGGCGAACGCGGCGGCGCCGAGGGCGAGCACGACGACCACGGCCATCACGACGGTGAGGTGGGCAGACATCGGGACCACTTCCTGCCCTGTCGGGCTGTTCGGGGAACGGGACGCGGAGGGACCGGGGCGAGCGCGGGCCGGGACCGTGGGCAGCCAGGGCAGCCTCGTCCAGCGCGGACCGGCAGGTCACGGGAGAGCGGAGCCGGCCCGTGCCCCCATTGCGGACATGACCTCAGCATTCCGCCCGACGACGGCCCGTTCGTCGGCCTGCGGGAGGAAGCCGGTATCTGTCCCGGGGTGGAGAAGGGCACCCACGTCCGGGCCGGACGCCGGTGCCGTCAGGGCGGTCACTCGGTGGTGGCCAGTGCGCTGTCAGTCACATCGCGGTGCACTCACCAGAAACCGGGCCAGGACCGACCGGCATAGCGTGACGGACGAAGCAGCCGCAGCACGGACGTTCGTGCACCTCATCCGGCGTTCCGTCCGGCGAGAGCGCGCGGCCCCGACGCAGATCCCACTCTGCACGCCACGCAGGAGGTTGTCGAAAGGTGTCCACGATGCCGGTAGGCGGGCTGATTCCCCGCGCCACCGACGATGCGGCGGACCTCGTCGTCCGTAACGCCAAGATCCACACCGGTGATCCCCGCCTCCCGCAGGCCGAGGCGATCGCCATACGCGACGGCGTCATCACCGTCGTCGGCGGTGACAAGGACGTGGCCGGCCGGATCGGCCCCGCCACCCGAGTGGTCGACGCGCTCGGCCGCCGGATGATCCCCGGCCTCAACGACGCCCACCTGCACGTCATCCGCGGCGGCCTCAACTACGTACTCGAACTGCGCTGGGACGGCGTGCGCACCCTCAAGCAGGGCCTGGCCATGCTGCGCGAGCAGGCTGCCCGCACACCCAAGGGGCAGTGGGTGCGGGTGGTCGGCGGCTGGTCGGCCGAGCAGTTCGCCGAACGCCGGCTGCCCACTGTCGCCGAACTGAACGCCGCCGCACCGGACACCCCGGTCTTCGTGCTGCACCTGTACCAGTCCGCGATCCTCAACCGGGCGGCCCTGCGGGCCGTGGGCTACGACCGGAACACCCACGACCCCCGCGGCGGCCAGATCATGCGGGGACGGGGCGGCGAACCCACGGGCATGCTCCTGGCCGCCCCGAGCGCCCTGATCCTCTACTCGACCCTGGCCAAGGCGCCGGTGCTGGACGAGGAGCACCGCAAGACATCCACCCGTCACTTCCTGCGGGAGCTGAACCGGTTCGGCCTCACCTCGGCGATCGACGCGGCGGGCGGGTTCCAGAACTTCCCCGACAACTACGCGACCGTCACGGAACTGGCGAGGGAGGGCGAGCTGTCCCTGCGGATCGCCTACCACCTGTTCCCGCAGACCGCCGGCCAGGAGATCGACGACCTCACCCGCTGGATCGGCATGGTCCGGCCCGAGGACGGAGACGAATGGCTCCGCCTCAACGGCGCCGGCGAGAACCTCACCTGGGCGGCGGCCGACTTCGAGAACTTCGCCCAGCCGCGCCCCGAACACGCCCCGGACTACGAGGTGGAGTTCGAGAAGGCGGTACGCCTGCTCATGGAGAACGGCTGGGGCTTCCGCCTCCACGCCACCTACGACGAGACCATCCGGCGCGACCTGGCCGTGTTCGAGAAACTCGCCGCCGAGGGGCTCTTCCCGGGCGGGAACCGGTGGCTGTTCGACCACGCCGAGACCGTCTCGGCCGACAGCCTCGACCGCGTCGTCGCCCTCGGCGGCGCCATGTCGGTGCAGAACCGGCTGTCGTTCCAGGGCGAGGCGTTCGTCCGCCGGTACGGCATCGGGGCCGCCGCGGACGCACCGCCGATCCGGGCCATGCTGGGCCGGGGCCTGACCGTGGCGGCCGGCACCGACGCCACCCGCGTCTCCTCGTACAACCCGTGGATCGCCCTGCACTGGCTGGTCACCGGCCGTACCGTCGGCGACCTGACGCTCCACCCGCCGCACAACCGGGTCGACCGGGAGACGGCGCTGGAGATGTTCACCACGGCCGGTGCCGCGCTCACCGGCGAACAGGACCGCAAGGGCGTCCTGCGCCCCGGCTGCCTCGGTGACCTCACGGTGCTGACCGAGGACTACTTCACGGTCCCCGACGCCGCCCTGCCGCACATCGAAGCCCTGCTCACCGTCGTCGGCGGACGCGTCGTCTATGCCGCCGGCGAGTACGAGGGCATCGACGAGCCCCTGCCCTCGGTGACCCCCGAATGGAGCCCGGTGGCCCACTTCGGCGGCTACCAGGCGGCGCCCGCACCGGGCCGGTCAGGGGCGCGGCAGGCCGAACTGCTCGGCGAGGCCGTCGCCGAATCGGAACAGCACCGCCAGTGGCGCGCCCGCCGCGGCCTCGTCCCCGAGACCGACGTCCCGCCGTTCGACCCGTGTTTCTCCCTCTGAGCCAGGCATACGCCACCACCTGGTCCCAAGACCTTCTCTCCCCGGTCGCGGACGACCGTCCGCGACCGGCAACCCTTGATGGAAAGGCATTCTCATGGTCAACATCACCGAGGTCACCGCTGCTCCCAGCCCTGACCTGCTGACGCCCGACAACTGCGCGGTGCTGTTCGTGGACCACCAGCCGCAGATGTTCTTCGGCACCGGCAGCGGCGACCGCACCGCGATCATCAACGCGACGGTGGGTCTGGCGAAGTCGGCCAAGGTCTTCGGCGTTCCCACGGTCCTGAGCACCGTGGCCGCCGAGTCCTTCTCCGGCCCGCTCATGCCGCAGCTCGCGGACGTCTTCCCCGGCCAGGAGATCGTCGACCGTACGACGATGAACGCCTGGGAGGACGCCGCCTTCGTCGAGGCCGTCAAGGTGACCGGCCGCAAGAAGCTGGTCATCGCCGGTCTGTGGACCGAGGTCTGCGTCGTCCTGCCCGCCCTGTCGGCGCTCGCCCAGGGCTACGAGGTCTACGTCGTCACGGACGCCTCCGGCGGCGTCAGCCCGCAGGCCCACGAGCACGCCGTCCAGCGGATGGTCCAGGCCGGCGTGGTGCCGGTGACCTGGGTGCAGGTGCTGCTCGAACTCCAGCGTGACTGGGCGCGCACGGAGACGTACCCGCAGGTCATGGAGGTCGTGAAGGAGCACGGCGGCACCTACGGCCTCGGCGTCGTGTACGCGCAGGCGGTCATCGGCGAGCACGCCGCCGGCTGACGCGCTCTCCACGGTTGACGACGGACGTCAGGAACAGGCAGTGAACGTGATGGACAGCGGACTGTTGGTGCTCCGGCTGGTGGTGGGACTCCTCATCGCCGGACACGGGGTGCAGAAGGTCAGCCACCGGCTCGGAGGCGACGGCCTGGCCGGCGGAACCGAGGAGTTCCGCCGGGACGGCTTCCGCGGCGGGCGGCTCACCGCCCTCGCCGCGGGCGGCAGCCAGATCGGTGCCGGCCTGTTCCTGGCGGCCGGACTCCTCACCCCGCTGGCGGCGATGGCCGCCATGGGAGTGATGACGGTGGCCGGCACCGTCAAGTGGCGCAAGGGGTTGTGGGTGCAGAACGACGGCTACGAGTACCCGCTGGTCCTCGTGGCCGCCTCCGCGGCCCTGGCTCTCACCGGCCCCGGCCACTGGTCTCTCGACCGTCTCCTCGGGGCGGCCCCCTGGCCGCTGTGGGTCGGCGTCGCGGCGATCGTCATCGGCCCGGTCAGCGGACTGCTCACCCGCGTGTTGCTGAACGATCCCGCCCTGAGCGCCGGGACGACCGAGGAAAGGACCGGGCATGCGAAGGCTGTTGACTGACGCCGCCCACACATTCGTCCCGCCGAAGGGTGACCGGCACGGTCCCCTGCCGCCCTTGCTGCTGGTGCTGACGGTGGTGACCGGCCTCATCGACGCCGTGAGCTATCTGGCGCTCGGGCGGGTCTTCGTCGCCAACATGACCGGCAACGTGGTCTTCCTGGGCTTCGCCCTGGCGGGGGCGCCCGGCCTGTCCGTGTCCGCGTCCCTCGTCTCGATGGCGTCGTTCCTCGTCGGAGCGCTGGCGGGAGGACGGTTCGGAACCCGGTTCGCCGCACACCGAGGCCGGCTGCTGACCACGACGACCGCCCTCCAGGCCGTACTGGTCGCCGGTTCGGTGGGCGCGCTGGTCCTCTCCCACGGCGAGGTGACCGGCCCGGCGCGCTACACCCTGATCGTGCTGCTCGGCATCGCCATGGGCATGCAGAACGCGGTCGCGCGGCGCCTCGGGGTCCCGGACCTGACGACCACCGTCCTGACCCTCACCCTGACGGGACTGGCCGCGGACTCCTCCCCGGCCGGCGGCCCGACGCCGCGGCCCGGCCGACGCGTTCTCTCCGTCCTCGCCATGTTCCTCGGCGCCCTGGTGGGGGCCCTGCTCCTGGAACACGCCGAACTCCTCCACATCCTGGTCCTCGTCCTGGTCCTGCTCACCGCCACCTCGGTGGCCGCCCACCGCCTGTCGGCCTCCGCCCCCGCCTGGACCAGGCCCGCCGCATGACGCTCACCGACGACTCGGGCGCGGCGTCCGTCAGTGGTACCGACCGTGGTACCGAGTCCCTCCTGGCACGCGCACTTCACGGCCGAGGTGCGTCGTCGGGACACCCCGACGGCCCGAAGACGACGGCGGACCCGCGCGGCGTCCCGTTCCGCACCCGCTTCCACAGGGCGCTGTTCACCCCGGCACCAGCCGGAGAGGACCTGCTGGGTGTCGAACGCAGGGCGTTGAACGCCGGGCGTCGCGTCGATTGCCCGGAGACCTGCCGTAGGCAGCCGGGACGACCGGCTGAAGTGGGCGACACTGGCGAAACCTCACCGAGGCGCCTCCGCGGCGATCATGATCCCTCCGTGCGACGGCGGGCCAGATCGCCTCGGCACGCGTCAAGACGACGCCGCGGAACGCGCCGGCTGACAGAGACGCGCTCGGCCTCGAACAGCATGGGGAGCGAGCGTATCCCTGGGAATCCGCCGCGGACTTCAGGCGGAAGGCCTGAGGCAGATCGAGTCCACGGGTCGCGCCGTGTCGTGGACGAGCAGGTCGCCCGGCACTCGGGCGGCCCCGCGTACGGGAGTTCCAGTACGACGCACTCCTCACCGCCCTCGCCGGGGAGTGGACGGGTGCGCCGGATGGCCGGACCGCCGCCTTCCACGGTCACGGCCTTCAGCGAACCAGCGGAGCGGTACGGATGCTCCCGGAGCACTCGTCCGCGGCAACGGAGATGACGGAGATGTCCACCGCCCCGAATGCCGGGAACAGCGCTTCACGCCAGTGGGTCCGCCGCCGATCCTGGCCCCGAGGTACCACGAGGACCAGGACAGAACCCGTGACCCGTTCTTACTGAGGCACGCAAGGTGACCGGGCACTTCGACGGGCACTTGGTCACCAGGACTTCGCCGACGGGGTGATGGCCTTCTGCGACGCGGGCAAGCTGGCGTGCGTCGCTCCGGACGCGGTCACCGGACCACAGGTCCTGCCGGCGGGCTTCGCACTGGCCGGCCGCGATCCCGGGCAGGCGCACCCGTTCCTCGGAAGGCGTCTCGGCCACGCACTGGACGACGCCGGCGAAGTCGACCTCGCTGTCCGGCGTCGTCCAGGCGCAAGGGTCAGGCCCGGACGAGGGGCGTGTCGACCAGGTGCTCTGCCAGGAACCAGGACTGCAACTCGCCGGTCCTGATGACCTGGGAGACGAGCAGGTCGTTGGTGCCGTCGTCGCCCAGTTCGGCGGTGCGTGCGGCGGCGTCGTGGGCCTCGATGAGGATGGTCTCGTGGGCTTCGAGCAGCCGGGACAGCATCGCCGGCACCTCCTCCACGCCGTCCGGGGGACGGGGGATCGACGTGATCTC
Source organism: Streptomyces sp. NPDC016677 (assembly GCF_055562815.1). Taxonomy (NCBI): domain Bacteria; kingdom Bacillati; phylum Actinomycetota; class Actinomycetes; order Kitasatosporales; family Streptomycetaceae; genus Streptomyces; species Streptomyces sp. NPDC016677. The sequence goes on from NZ_JBVHEO010000019.1 coordinate 105,415, forward strand.
CGCGACGTGTCGGGGATCGCCCACCGCGACACCTCCGAGGGACTGCACACGCTCGGCGATGGTGTCCACGATCTCCAGTTGCTCGCCCGCGTGCTTGTCCAGCACGAGGTGCAATTGGTAGAAGGTGGCGCCACGCATCAGCCAGTGGTGCTTCTTGTAGAGGCCGTAGAGGATCTGCGTGTCCGCCAGGACCTTGTTCAGGCGCTGGCAGGAGTACATCCGGGCCTCGTAGGACAGGCCGAGGGGGAACTGCTTGACGGTTCCGAAGTCCTGGATGACCTCTCCCTTCTGGTGCAGCCAGGGCTGGCTGCCGCTCGCGTGATGGGAGCTGGTGGTCATGATCCGCCTCCTGTGATGCGGTGCATTCGAGTACCTGCTCGACGCTAGGCGGACCGTCGGCGCCTCATTTGCTCCGCAGCGCACGCCCTGCTGCCCGACAGCGCATGTCAGCCGTCCATCGCCATGCCGGCACTCTCGTACAAGTACCCGTGCGCTGAGGGACCTGTCCGCACGCTTCGGCGGATCTAGCGTCGGTCGGCAGCGCCTGGGAGACAGGCCGTACGAGAAACGGCGATGAGGATGAACGAGCAGGCGGATGTGGTGGTGGCCGGTCCTGGCGCCGACAGTAGGCGCGGCACTGGGAGCGCTCGGGTGAGCCGCTCCGTCATCGCCCCCTGGAGGACTTCGGCCGGCCGGCGTCGGCCTGCCATGACCGGCCGGGACCCGGCGCAGCCGCATCGGACCGCCACCCCGCTCGAACTCTTCTTCGACCTGTGCTTCGTCGTCGCCGTGGCGCAGGCGTCGCACAGCCTGCACGGGGCGCTGGCTCACGGGGAGTACGTCTCCGGAACCCTGCGTTTCGCCCTGGTCTTCTTCACCATTTGGTGGGCTTGGATGAACTTCACCTGGTTCGCCTCCGCCTACGACCCCGACGACGCCCCCTACCGGCTGACGGTGCTGGTACAGATCACGGGTTCCCTCATCCTCGCCTCCGGTGTCAGCCGCGCCTTCGACCAAGGCGACCTGCTGGTCATCACGCTCGGATACGTGGTGCTGCGCACCGCACTGGCCGCTCTGTGGCTCCGTGCCGGACTGGCCGCCCCCGACCGTCGGAGGACAGCCTTCCGATTCGCCGCCGGAGTGACGGTGTGCCAGGTCGGTTGGGGCACCCTGCTGTTCCTTCCGGCGCAGGCCCGGCTGCCCGGAATCGCCGTGATGATCCTGGCGGAGGTCCTGGTGCCGGTGTGGGCGCAGTCCGCGGGCATGACTCCGTGGCATCCACACCACATCGCCGAGCGCTACGAACTGTTCACCCTGATCGTGCTCGGCGAGTCCGTCGCGGCCGCCACCGTGGCCATCAGGGAGAGCTTCGACCGGCACTACGCCACCGGTGCGCTGTGCGCCTTGGCCGCGGGTGGCCTGCTGATGGCCTTCGCCATGTGGTGGCTGTACTTCACCAAGCCCGCGCACCAACTGCTGGCCACCACGCACCAGGTGAACCGCAGACGCTTCACCTGGGCCTACGGCCACTACCTGATCTTCGCCTCTGCCACAGCGGAGGGAGCCGGGCTGGCCGCCTACGCCGATCACCTCACCCACCGGCACGGCGCTCCGGTGGCCGCGGCCGCGCTCATGGTCACCGTCCCGGCCGCCGTCTTCGTGATGGCGGTGTGGGCGGTACATCTGCGACCGCACCGGCAACGGGCCACCGACTCGATCATGTTCGCCACCGCTGCGAGTGGCGTCTTGCTGACCTCCTGGTCCCCGGCACCCGCGCTGCTGGCGGGCGTGCTCATGGGCGGCCTGGTCACGGTGGTCGTCAGGCGGTCGTGAGACCGGACCGCGCGTGAGGGCCGCGATCGGGACGCCGCTCCTCGGTCCCGGCCTTCCGCGGCAGCGGCCGGCACGGACACCGACCGCCCGCCTCGTTTCCTTCCGCACTCCGGGAATCCGCCACGAGATTCCCGGATCATTTGATTTTCATAATTATTTTGCGGGTGGTTACCCGTCGCCGCAGTGGGAATCACCTGACGAGTGGGCACGCCCACAGGGGGGAGGGGTCACCGTGTTCAAGGCACTTGTCCGTCGTGCCGTGCGCCATTGCGCTTTTCCGGCGCCCCTGTCGACGACGGCCGTCATGATGACAACGGTCCGCCCTGCCCGAATCGGCTGCGATCCGGTCATCCCCCATTCCCGGGCCACGGTCATCACCGGCTCCGCGATACCGTTGCCGCCTGTACCGAACAGCGGCGACCGCTATATATGAACCTTCGTTCATGGGCTTCTCCTGCGGGCCGTTCCCCGATGACGCCGACCATGTGCCGGGACGCGCAGTAATCCACCGAGAAGAGCGTCACTCACTGCCGTCGCCTTCTCGTTCGCACTGATACTCACCAAGCCATCCACCGCGGCCTGAGTCCGGCCGCATCATCGCTCGACGCCGCTTCAAGGAAGGTCCATGTCGGAGTTACAGCGCGCTGCCACGCGAGAGAAGATCGCGATCATCGGAATGGGCTGCCGGCTGCCCGGCGGGGCATCCGACTACCGGACCTTCTGGGAGAACCTCTCCCAGGGAAAAGACTGCATCGTTCCGACGCCGTCCGACCGGTACGACGTCAGGACGCTCGCCAGCCAGGACCAGACAAAGCCCGGAAGGCTGGTCGGCGGGCGCGGCGGATACATCGACGGCTTCGACGAGTTCGACCCGGCCTTCTTCGGCATCAGCCCGCGTGAGGCCGCCCACATGGACCCGCAGCAGCGCAAGCTTCTGGAAGTGGCCTGGGAGGCGCTGGAGGACGGCGGGCAGAAACCCGCGGAACTCGCGGGTCAGGACGTCGGTGTCTTCGTGGGCGCCTTCACCCTCGACTACAAGATCCTCCAGTTCGCCGACCTCGGTTTCGAGACGCTCACCGCCCACACCGCGACCGGCACGATGATGACGATGGTGTCGAACCGCATCTCGTACTGCTTCGACTTCCGCGGGCCCAGCCTCTCCCTCGACACCGCGTGCAGTTCGTCCCTGGTAGCCGTACACCTGGCGTGCCAGAGCCTGAGCCGCGGTGAGAGCAGGCTGGCGCTGGCCGGCGGAGCGCTCCTGCACAGTGCCCCGCAGTACACCATCGCCGAGACCAAGGGCGGCTTCCTCTCGCCCGACGGCCGGTCCCGCACCTTCGACGCCTCGGCCAACGGCTACGTCCGCGCGGAAGGCGTCGGCGTGATCGCCCTCAAACGCCTGGACGACGCGCTGCGCGACGGCGACCCCGTGCACGCGGTGATCATCGGCAGCGGCGTCAACCAGGACGGACGTACCGACGGCATCACCGTCCCCAACGCCGACGCCCAGGTCGCGCTCATCGAGCGGGTCTGCGCCGAGGCGGGCATCACCCCCGGCACCCTCCAGTACGTCGAGGCCCACGGCACCTCCACCCCGGTCGGCGACCCCATCGAGGCGGGGGCGCTGGGCCGCGCGCTGTCGATCGGGCGCGCACCCGGCGCCCGGTGCCATGTGGGCTCGGTCAAGGCCAACATCGGGCACTGCGAGTCGGCCGCGGGCATCGCCGGGCTCATCAAGACGGTGCTGTGTCTCAAGCACCGCACCATCCCGCCCCACATCAACCTCGACGAGATCAACCCGGCGATCGACCTGGCGTCGCTGCCGTACGAGATCCCGACCCGTGCGGTTCCCTGGCCCGACCACGAGGGACCGGCGCGTGCGGGAGTCAACTCCTTCGGTTTCGGGGGTACCAACGCGCACGTCCTGCTCGAAGCCGCCCCGGCGGACGGGACGGCCGGTGTGCCGGGGCAGCGCCGCGCGCGTTCCGGCCCTGCCGTGCTGCCCCTGTCCGCACGCGACCCCGCCCTCCTCACCGAGGTCGCCGAGAACATCCGGCGGGAACTCTCCGGCGCACACGGCCCGGCCCCCTCCCTGTCCGACGTCGCCTACACCCTGGCCCGCCGCCGCCAGCACCTCGACGCGCGGCTGTCGGTGGTCTACGACTCCCCCGCCTCGCTGAAGGAGGCCCTCGACGCGCACCTGCGCGGTGAGGCCCACCCCCGCGTGCTGCTGGACCAGCGACGGCCCGCGAAGGACCGGCGGCTGGTCTGGGTCTTCACCGGCATGGGGCCGCAGTGGTGGGGCATGGGCCGGCAACTCTTCGAGGCCGAGCCGGTCTTCCGGGAGGCGGTCGAGGCGTGCGACCGCGCGTTCCGCGAGTTCGCCGACTGGTCGCTGGTGGAGGAGCTGACCGCCGGCGAGGCCGACTCCCGGATGAGCGAGACCTGGCTGGCCCAGCCGGCCAACTTCGCCGTGCAGATGGGCCTGGCGGCCCTGTGGCGCGCTCATGGCGTGCGTCCGGACGCCGTCGTCGGGCACAGCACCGGTGAGATCGCGGCCTTCTACGAGGCCGGTGTCTACAGTCTGCGGGACGCCGCCGCGGTCGCGGTCCACCGCAGCCGGCTCCAGCAGAAGCTGGTGGGCACCGGCACCATGCTGGCGGTTGGCCTGTCGGAGGCGAAAGCCCTGCGCCGGGTACGGCCCCACGGCGGCCGGGTGTCGGTGGCCGCCGTCAACAGTCCGACGGCACTCACCCTGGCCGGGGACGAGCAGGACCTCACCGAGATCGCCGACGGTCTGCGGAACGAGGGGGTCTTCGCCAAGTTCCTCGCCGTCCGGGTGCCGTACCACTGCGCGCGCATGGACGCGATCAAGGACGACCTGCTCTCCGCGCTCGCCGGTCTCCGGCCCCGGCCGGCACGCGTCCCCCTCTGCCTGACCGCGGGCGAGGAGTGGGCGGGCCGGTACGCCGAGGGCCCGGAGCTGGACGCCGCCTACTGGTGGCGCAACGTCCGCGACACCGTGCGCTTCACCGACGCCGTCGACCGGCTGGCCGACGACGGCCACGGCGTCTTCCTGGAGATCGGGCCCCACCCGGTCCTCGGTCACTCGATCGGCGAATGTCTCACCGCCCGGGGCCTTGAGGCGCGCAGTGTGCCGTCGATCCGCCGCCAGGAGGACGAGCGGGAGCGGTTCACCCTCTCCCTCGCCGCCCTGCACAACGTCGGCTTCGACATCGACTGGGCCGCCGTCCACCCGACCGGCCGGCCGGTTCCCCTGCCCCGCTACCCGTGGAAGCGCGACCGGTACTGGACCGAGCCCGAGCCGGTCGAGCGGGTCCGGCTCGGCCGCGTTGACCACCCGCTGCTGGGCCGCCGTCTCGACACGGCCGAACCGACCTGGGAGGCGAGGCTGGACGTCGAGTCCCTGCCGTATCTGAGGGACCACCTGATCCAGGGCAGCGCGGTGTTCCCGGCGGCCGGCTATGTGGAGATGGCGACGCAGGCCGTCCGGGCGACGACCGGCGGCGGCGCCGCCCTCGTCGACATCGAGCTGCGCAAGGCGCTGTTCCTGCCGACCGGAACCGGAAGCACCACCGGCCCCGCGGCACCGGTGCAGCTCTCCTTCCGCGGCGAGGACGCGGAGTTCACCGTCGCCACCGCCTCCCGGGGCGGCACCGGTGAGCGGACCGTGCACGCCCGTGGTGCCGTGCGCTCCGCCCAGCGCGGACACCACCGGCGTCCTTCCCGGCTGGACGTCGACTCGGTCCGTGGCGGCAGCACCCGCCACCTGACCGGCGCCGCCTGCTACGAGGCGCTGGCCGCCCTCGGCTACCACTACGGACCGGCGTTCCAGGGCATCGAGGAGGTGTGGATCGGCCCCGGCGAGGCGCTCGCCCGCATCCGGCCGCCCGCGCCGATCGGCGACGACGCCGCCCGCCACCATGTGCACCCGGTCCTGCTCGACTCCTGCTTCCAGACGCTGCTGACACCCCAGCTCCTCGGGGGCGAGGGCTCCGGAGCGGCGTCGGGTACCGGAGTCCGGCTGCCGCTCTCGATCGGCGAGGTGGACCTCGACCCCGTCGGGGACCAGCCGCTGTGGGCCCATGCCGTCCTCACCGGCGAGGCGGACGGTGAGCTGGTCGGCGACATCGCGGTGCACGCCGACGACGGCCGTCCGCTCGGCCGTGTCACCGGGTTCCGCGCCGCCGACGTCGAGACGGCCTCCACCACCGTGGGCCTGGGCACCATCGACTCCTGGCTGGCCGACATCACCTGGACCGAGGCCCCGCACGCCACCGACCCGCACGCCGGCCCCGTACAGGACTGGCTGATCCTCGCCGACGGGCAGGGCGTCGCCGGTGAACTGGCGGCCCGGGTCACCGCCCGCGGTGGGCGCTGCCACCTGGTGCGGCCCGGCCCGGCCTACCGCATGTCCCCGGACCGGCGGGAGTCGGTGATCAGACCCGGTTCCAGCGCCGACCTGGAGCGGCTCCTCACCGAACTGCACGCGGACGGTTCGGCGCCGTACGACCATGTCGTGCACCTGTGGAGCCTGGACCTCCCGCCGATGGACACGGCCGGCGCGGCGGCCGACGTCCGTGAACACGCCGACCTCGCCGGCTACTCACTGGTCGCGCTCGCCCGCGCGCTGCCGGCCCACCAGCCCCGCAGCAGGCTGCACATCGTCACCCGCGGCGGCCAGGCCGTCGTCCCCGGCGATCCGGCCGAGCCGCTGTCCGCGCCGGCCTGGGGCGTCGGCCGCGTCCTGGGACAGCAGGAGCTGCCCGACCACCGCGGCACGCTCATCGACCTCGACCCCGCCACCGGCGAGGACGGCTCCTCCCGTGCCGCGGACGCCGAGGCCCTGCTGCGGGAAGTGACCGCGGCCGACGGCGAGCCAGAGGTGGCGCTGCGCGACGGCCGCCGGCTCACGAGCCGTCTCGCCCCGGTCACCGGCCTGCCCCGCCCGCTGCCGCTGCGGCTCCGTGCCGACGGCGCGTACCTGGTGACCGGTGCGTTCGGCGCGCTCGGCAGGATCCTGTGCCGTCGGCTCGTCGCCCGCGGCGCCCGCCGTCTGATCCTCGTCGGCCGTACCGCGCTGCCCGACCGGGACCACTGGCACACCGTCGACCCGGACTCCGCCACCGGCGACCGTATCCGCTTCCTCAAGGAACTGGAGGCCCTCGGCGCCCAGCCGGTGCTCGCCCCGCTCGACATCGGCGACGAGACCGCCCTCACCACGTGGCTCGCCGGCTACCGGCGGCGCCAGTCACCACCGATCCGCGGTGTGTTCCACCTCGCGGGCCAGGTCCGCGACACCCTCCTGCCGGAGATGGACCGGACGGCTTTCGACGCCGTGTGCACCCCGAAGGTGCTCGGCGCGTACCTCCTCCACCGTCATCTCGCCGACGAGCCCCTCGACCACTTCGTCCTCTTCTCGTCGATCGCCTCCCTGCTGACCACCGCGGGCCAGACCAACTACGCCGCGGGCAACGCCTTCCTCGACGCGCTCGCCCACCACCGCCGGGCCCGCGGCCTGCCCGCCCTCAGCATCGACTGGGGCCCCTGGGCCACGGGCATGATCGAGGAGCTGGGGCTGGTCGAGCACTACCGCACCCGCCGGGGCATGAGCTCGCTCTCCCCCGAGGCGGGCATGGCCGTACTCGAACGCGTCATCGGCCAGGACCGGTCCCAACTGCTCGTCGCCACCGTCGTGGACTGGCCGGTCTTCCTCGCCTGGTACCCGAAGCCGCCGCCCCTCGTCGCCGACCTGGCCGCAGCGGCCGAGGAGACCGACACGCCGGCGACCGGGGACGGCGGCGCCCTCGAAACCTTCCGTGCCGCCTTCGCCGCCACGGACCCGGCCGCCCGCGAGGCCCTCCTCACCGACCGCTTCACCCAGGTCGTCGCCGGTGTGCTGCGGATGCGGCCCGAGCAGGTCGACACCGGCACCGGGCTGGGCGCGCTCGGCCTGGACTCCCTGCTGGCAATGGAGCTGCGCTCGCGGATCCAGGCCGACCTGGGTGTCACCCTCCCGGTCGTCGCGCTGCTCGGCAACACCCTCGTCGGTGACCTGATCGGCCGCGTCCACGAGGAACTCACGGACCAGGTCACGGCGGGCACGGACGACACCGAGGCCACCGCCGCGGTCGAGCTGTTCCACGACGAGCGACTGCACCCCCTGACCCAGAACCAGAAGGCCCTGTGGTTCCTCAGGCAGCTCAACCCCGACGCCTTCGCCTACAACATCGGCGGCGCCGTCGAGATCCGTACCGACCTCGACCCCGAGCTGGTGTTCGCGGCGTTCCGCGTCCTGATCGAACGCCACCCCTCCCTCCGGGCCAACTTCACCCACGACCGAGGCCGGCCGGTGCAGCGGACCGCTCCCGCCGAGGACGCCGCGTCCCGGGCGGACGTCGCGCTCTTCGACGTCCAGGACTGGTCGTGGGACGACATCCACGCGCTGATCGTCAGCGAGTACCGCAAGCCGTACGACCTCGCCCACGACCCGCTGGTCCGGCTGCGCCTGTTCCGGCGCGGCCCGGACCGGTGGGTGCTGATGAAGGCCGTCCACCACATCATCTCCGACGCGATCTCCACCTTCACCTTCATCGAGGAGCTCCTCGCCGTCCATGAGGCGCTGCGCCTCGGCCGTACACCGGAGCTGCCTCCCGTCCCCGCCCGTTACCTCGACTTCCTCAACTGGCAGAACCAGTTCCTCGCCGGCCGCGACGCCCGGCGGATGCTCGACTACTGGAAGACGCACCTGCCGGCCGACATCCCGGCCCTCGCCCTGCCGACGGACCGGGCCCGTCCGCCCGTCCAGACCCACAACGGCGCGTCGGAGTTCTTCGTCCTCGACGCCGACCTGAGCGCCCGCGTCCACGCCCTGGCCCGGGAACACGACGTCACCGTGTTCATGGTGCTCATCAGCGCCTACTACCTGCTGCTCCACCAGTACTCCGGGCAGGACGACATCATCGTCGGCAGTCCGGTGACGGGCCGTACCCAGGAGCAGTTCGCCAAGGTCTACGGCTACTTCGTCAACCCGCTGCCGCTCCACCTCGACCTGGCCGGCCGGCCGACCGTCGCCGAGCTTCTCGGCCGGGTCCGTGACGTCGTACTCGGGGGCCTGGACCACCAGGAGTACCCGTTCGTGCTGCTGGTCGAGGAACTGGGCCTGACCCACGACCCGAGCCGGTCCGCGGTCTTCCAGGCGATGTTCATCCTCCTCACCCACAAGGTGGCCACCGAGAAGTACGGCTACCGCCTGGAGTACATCGAACTGCCCGAGGAGGAAGGGCAGTTCGACCTCACCCTGTCGGTGTACGAGGACGAGTCCGACCATCGCTTCCACTGCGTCTTCAAGTACAACACCGACCTGTTCCTCGCCGAGACGATGCGGCGGATGGCCTCCCACTACGTCAATCTGCTCGACGCGCTGACCCGCGCGGCTCCCGGGGAGCCGGCCCGCGGGCTGGAGCTGCTCGGGGCGGCGGAGCGCGAGCGGCTCGTCGACGACTGGAGCGGCGCGGGGCGGCGGACCGCCGTACCCGACGTGCCCGTGCACCGGCTCATCGGCCGGATCGCCGCAGAGCGGCCCGGGACCGTCGCCGTCTCCGCCCCCGGCGAGGACGGCTCCGCCCGGCGGATGACCTACGGGGAGCTGGACGTCCGCAGCCGCGCCCTCGCCCGGCGGCTGCGCGGGCTGGGTGTGGGCGACGGCGCGGTGGTGGCCGTCTGCCTGGAGAAGTCGCCCGAGCTGATCGTCACCCTGCTGGCGGTGCTGAGGGCCGGTGCCGCCTATCTGCCGCTGGACCCCCGCGACCCGGACGACCGGCTGACGTCCCTGATCACACACACGGGCGCCGCCTGGACCATGACCGACACCGCCGGGGGCGAACGGTTCGCGGGCCTCGCGTGCCGGGTGCTCACTCCGGGCGACCTGACCGCGGAGCCCGCGCCCGACCCGGACCTCCCCGAACCCGACGTCGGCCTGGACTCCCCGGCCTACGTCATCCACACCTCCGGCTCCACCGGCCGCCCCAAGGCGGTCCAGGTCAGTCACCGCAACCTCGCCTCGGCGTACGAGTCCTGGCGCACGGAGTACGGTCTCGACCGCGACGTCACCGTCCACCTCCAGACGGCGAACCCGTCCTTCGACGTCTTCACCGGTGACCTGGTGCGCGCCCTGTGCTCCGGCGGCACCCTGGTGCTCGTCGGACGCGAGCTGCTGTTCAACACCGCGCGGCTGTACGGCGTCATGCGTCAGGAAGGCGTCGACTGCGGCGAGTTCGTGCCCTCGGTGGTCCGGGGACTGCTGGCCCACTGCGAGCACGACGGCAGCCGGCTGGACTTCATGCGGCTGGTGATCGTGGGCTCCGACACCTGGAAGGTCGAGGAGTACGACCGGCTGCGCGCCCTGTGCGCCCCGGAGACCCGGTTGGTCAACTCCTACGGCCTCACCGAGGCCACCATCGACAGCACGTACTTCGAAGGACCCACCGACGGCCGGGAACCGAGCATGACGGTCCCCATCGGGCGGCCGTTCCCCGGCACCGAGCTGTACATCGTCGACGAACACGGCGAACCGGTGCCGCCCGGCGTCACGGGCGAACTGTGGATCGGCGGTACGGGCGTCGCCACCGGTTACCTCGGCGACCCCGAGCAGACCGCGCACCGCTTCGTCACCCGCGTCCTCGGCCGCGGCCCCGGTGCCCGGCCCGTGCGCCTCTACCGCACCGGCGACCTCGCCCGCTGGGACAGCACCGGGTGCGTCCACCTGCTCGGCCGCGCCGACGCCCAGGTGAAGGTGCGGGGCCACCGGGTGGAGCTGGGCGAGGTCGAGTCCCGTCTCGCCCAGTGGCCGGCGCTCGCCCAGGCGGTCGTCACCCTGCGTCCGGACGAAAACGGCGAAAATACCCTGTGCGCGTACGGCGTGGCAGCGCCCGGTGCGGAACTGGACTGGCGCCGGCTCCGCCGGCACCTCGCCGAACACCTGCCGACCCACCTGATCCCGGCCTCCTTCACCGAACTGCCCGAGCTGTCGCTCACCTCCAGCGGCAAGGTCGACCTGGCCGCCCTGCCCGCGCCCGGGCCCGCCCCCGACGACACCCCGTACGAGCCGCCCGTGACGCTCTACGAATCCCGGATGGCCGACCACTGGAAAGCCGTCCTCGGTGTCGAACAGGTCGGTCTCCAGCACGACTTCTTCGCGTCCGGCGGCAGCTCCGTCAAGCTGATCGAACTGATCCACCACCTGCAGAACGAGTTCAACCTGACCATCCCGGTCAGTCACCTCTTCCGGGTGACCACGCTGCACGGCATGGCCAGGACGGTGGAGCACATCATCACCGGCCGGCTGCCCGGGGCGCAGCCCTGGCTGCGGTTCACCCCCGCCGCCGGACCCGTCGTCTTCTGCTTCCCGCCCGCGGGCGGCCACGGGCTGGTCTACCGGCTCCTCGCCGCTCAGCTGCCGGAGTACGAGCTGGTGGCCTTCAACTACCTCACCGGTGACGACAAGACGGCTCGTTACGCGGACCTGATCGACTCCCTCCAACCACAGGGCCCCTGCCGGCTGCTCGGTTACTCGCTCGGCGGCAACCTCGCCTTCGAGGTCGCCAAGGAGCTGGAGCACCGCGGGCGCGAGGTACGCGACGTCGTCGTCCTCGACTCGTACCGTGCCACCGCTGTCCACACCGTCGGCGACGAGCACCTCGCGGCCTTCGAGCGCGAGCTGCGCGAGCACCTGCGCAAGCACACCGGGTCCGAGGAGCTGGCCGAGGAGACCCTCGCCCAGGCCAGGGACTACATCGGCTTCTGCGCCCGCACGCCCAACCTCGGCACGGTACGCGCCGCCGTCACCGTGATCTCCGACGCGCACAAGACCGCCCTCTACGCGCCGGGGGAGCCCGGCTCCTGGCACGGCGGCTCCACCGGTCCCACCGAGGTGCTGACCGGCTCCGGCGAACACGCCGACATGCTCGACCCGGGGCACCTGGAGCACAACGCCGGCCTGGTCCGCGCCGCCCTGACCCGCGCCCCGGTCCAGGACCGGGTCGGCACGTCCGGCGCGGCGACGGGAGGTGAGACACGTGGGGCGTGAGAAGGCGTCCGACCGGCGTCACACGATGATCATCATCGGTGGCGGACTCGGCGGCCTGTCCACGGGCTGCTACGCGCAGATGAACGGCTACCGGACCCGGGTCTTCGAGATGCACGAGCTGCCGGGCGGCTGCTGCACCGCCTGGGACAAGGGCGACTTCACCTTCGACTGGTGCGTCAGCTGGCTGCTCGGCTCGGGCCCCGGCGACGAGATGCACCAGATCTGGCTGGAGCTGGGCGCGTTGCAGGGCAAGCAGATGCGCAACTTCGACGTCTTCAACGTCGTACGCGCCCCCGACGGCCGGGCGGTGTACTTCTACTCCGATCCCGACCGTCTCGAAGCGCACCTGCTCGGCCTCTCCCCCGCCGACGCCAGGCCGATCAGGGAGTTCTGCGCGGGCCTGCGGAAGTTCAAGGCGTGCATGGCGGCCTACCCGTTCCTCAAACCGCCGGGCCTGATGGGCCGGCTGGAACGCTGGCGCATGCTGGCGGCGTTCGTCCCGTACTTCAACGTCATCCGGAAGTCGATCACGACCCTGATGACGGACTACGCCGCGAGGTTCACCGACCCGCTGCTGCGCGACGCCTTCAACCACATCCTCTACGAGTACCACCCCGCGTTCCCGGTCCTCCCCTTCTACTTCCAGCTGGCGTCGCACGCCAACGGGACGGCGGGCGTGCCCGAAGGGGGTTCGCTCGGGCTGGCGAGGTCGGTCGAGGAACGCTACCGGCGGCTCGGCGGCGAGATCACCTACAACGCCAAGGTCGACGAGGTGCTCGTCGAGGACGACCGGGCCGTGGGCGTCCGGCTGAGCGACGGGCGGGAGTTCCGGGCCGACATCGTGGTCTCCGCCTGCGACGGCCGCACCACGATGCTGGAGCTGCTCAAGGGCCGCTACCTCAACAAGACGTACGAGCGGCTCTACACGAGGACCATCGACGAGCCGGGGATGCTCTACCCCGGTTACGTGAGCGTCTTCCTGGGCCTGGACCGTCCCTTTCCCCAGGGTGAGCCCTGTACGACGTACCTGCTCGACGAGGAGGAGGCGGCCTCGTTCGTCGGCATGGGGCACCCGAGCATGAACGTGCAGTTCCGCAGTGCCCACTACCCGGAACTCTCGCCGCGTGACACCACCGTCGTCTTCGTCACCTACTTCTCCGACACCGGCGTCTGGCGGGAGCTGACCGAGGGCCCGGAGCAGCACAGCCGCGTGCACAAGGGGGAGGAAGTGCACACGCTGGCGGTGCGGCGCGGCCCCGCGTACTACGCCGCCAAGCGTCAGGTGCAGCGCGCCGTCACGGAGTTCCTGGACCGCCGGTTCCCCGGGCTGGCGGAGTCGGTCGTGGCACGCGACACCGGGACCCCGCTCACCCAGATCCGCTACACCGGCAACCACAACGGAACCATCGCCGGCTGGCTGCCGTTCGTGGACGGCGCGGAGACGCTGGAGAAGGAAGTGAACAGGAACGGGCCGGTCGCGCCCGGGCTGAGGAACTTCTACCTCTCCGGCACCTGGTCCACGATCGGCGGCCTCATCCGCGCCGCGGCGGCGGGCCGTCACGTCACGCAGTTCATCTGCCGCGACGACGGAGTGGAGTTCACCGCCGGCATCGACCGGACCCAGCCGCCGCCCACCCAGATCGTCATCCCGGTCGGCCGGCCCCCGGCGCCCGACAGCACCGTTCCCCAGGCCAAGGAGCACGAATGAGGATCGAGAAGTGGATCGTGCGCGAGCACGTTCCGGGCGTTCCCGACGTCGACCGGATCTACGAGAAGACGGTCGAGGAGGTGGACGTCTCCCTCGCGGACGACGAGATGCTCTTCGAGACCCTGTACGTGTCGCTCGACCCGTATCTGCAGGGCCTGGCCCTGGAGACGCCGCTCGGCGAGCACATGGTCGCGCACAGCATCCTGCGCGTCGTCTCGGCCGGCCCGCGGGCCGCCTTCTCGGTCGGCGACCTGGTGCAGGGCTACGGCGGCTGGCGCAGCCATGTGATCGGCACCGGTGCGGGGTGGCGGTGGGAGCACGGCGCCTTCCCCGTCCCCTTCCCCGCCTTCCGGCGGCTGGACCCACGGCGCTACGACGAGGCGCTGCCGCTGTCGACGGCGCTCGGCGTCATGGGTCCGCCGGGACTGACCGCCTGGGGCACGCTGACCAAGTTCTTCACCGTCGAGCCGGGTGACACGTTCGTGGTCAGCGGCGCGTCCGGCTCCGTGGGGTCGCTCGCCGGCCAGCTCGCCAAACGAGCCGGCGCACACGTGATCGGCACCACCAGCTCACCGGAGAAGGCCCGGCATCTGACGTCCCTCGGCTTCGACGACGTCATCCACTACCGCCAGGGCGACGACCCCGGCAAGGCACGCGAGGCACTGCGCGCGGCGGCACCGCGAGGCGTCGACAAGTACTTCGACAACCTGGGCGGAGCCATCACCGACGCCGTGTTCTCCATGCTGAACGTCCACAGCCAGGTCGCCGTCTGCTGGCAGTGGGCGACCCAGATCGCGGGCGACCACACGGGCCCCCGCCTCCTCCCGTACATCATGTTCCCGCGCACGACCGTCCGCGGGATCTTCGCGGAGGAGTGGTACGACGACCAGACCCTCGACGCGCTCCACGACGATCTCGGCGGCATGGTCCGGCGCGGCGAGATCGTCCACCACGAGACCGTCCGGCACGGGTTCGACGCCATTCCCGAGGCGTACCGCAGCCTGTACACGGACCCGGGCGCCAACCGCGGCAAGCTCCTGGTACGCCTGTGACCGCCCGCTCCACCCGCTCCACCCGCTCCACCCGCTCCACTGTGAACAGGAAAGGCCGACGATGACGACGACGGCACTGCGCGAACCGCTCGCCTACCCCTTCGAACAGCCCGACGGACTCGGGCTCCACCCCGTCTACGCCGAACTGCGGCAACGGCCGCCGGCCCGGGTGCGGATGCCGTACGGCGAGGAGTCCTGGCTGGTCACCCGGTACGCCGACGCCAAGTCGCTGCTGGGCGACCCCCGGTTCAGCATGGCCGTGGCGGCCGGCCGGGACCGGCCGCGCGTCAGGCCGGTCGCGGTGAGCGGCGGGGGGCTGCTGTCCACCGACGGGCCGGACCACCACCGGTTGCGCGGCACGGTGGCGAAGGCGTTCACCGCACGCCGTGTCGAGCGACTGCGCGACCGCGTGCGCGAGATCGCCGGGGAACTCTCGCGCGACATGCGGAAGTCGGGCCCCGCGGCGGATCTGGGCGACCGGTTCGCCTTTCCGCTGGCGATCACCGTCATCGGCGAGCTTCTCGGCATCAGTCAGGAGAACCACGTCCGCGTCCGGGACTGGCTGGACGTCATGATGTCCCACTCGGTGACGGCCGAGGAGTTCCACAAGTGGAACTCCACCTTCGCCGCGTATACGGCCGACCTGGTGGAGCTGCGTCGCAGGGAGCCCGGTGACGATCTCTTCAGCGCCCTGGTGCGGGCTCATGACCAGGAGGGGCGTATCAGCATGGGGGAACTGATGGCCCTCGCCCCGGTGCTCATCAGTGCGGGATTCGTCACGACCTTCAACCAGATCTCCAACTCCTGCTACGTCCTGCTGGTCCGCCCCGACCGCTTCTCCTCCCTGCTGGGCCGGCCGGAGGCGCTCCCCCGCGCGGTGGAGGAACTGCTGCGCTTCGTCCCCCTCCCCAACGGCTTCGCCTTCCCCCGTTACGCCACGGAGGACGTGGAGCTGGGTGGGTCCCTCATCCGCGCCGGCGACCCCGTCCTGGTCGACACGGCCGCCGCCAACCGGGACCCGGAGGTGTTCGACAACCCCGACGAGCTCGTCCTCGACCGGGCCGTGAACCCGCACCTCAGTTTCGGACACGGCCCGCACTACTGCATCGGCGCCCACCTGGCGCGCGTGGAACTGCAGGTGGCTCTGGAGGTCCTCCTGGCGGACACGCCCGGCCTCCGGCTGGCCGTCCCCGAAGAGGAACTGCGCTGGAAGACCGGGTCGATGGTGAACGGCCTGCACGAACTGCCGGTCACCTGGTGAAGCGGCCGGGCCGGCTCCGGGGGGCCGACGCCCGGCGCCACTCGCCTCACGCGGGGCGCGGCGTGCCCAGAACCTCGGTCATCACCGAGTGGATCGGGGCGCCGTCCAGCAGTTTCCCGAGTTCCTCGACGCCGTGTCGGCGTTGTGACGGGGTGAGGGAGAGGTACTGCTCGATGCGTTCGTTGAACGTCCGCCGGTACTTCGCATAGAGTCCGCGGTCCTCCCGGACGCGGCCGGCCAGCTCGACCAGGGCGGCGGTCCCGGCGAAGTCGTCCTCCGGCAGCGGGTGGCACGGAACCACGTCCGTGAACCGTCCCCCGGTGTCGCCGAACAGCGTGCCGTCCAGTGCGCGCATGGTGAAGACGTGGGCGTAGTGCTGCTCGTGGATGGCCAGGGGCAGCCGTCCCAGGGCGATCGATTCGTGGAGTGCCGTGAGCCCGGGCGCCATCAGGTAATCCGCGGTGCTCGCCGCCGCCTGGAGCAGTTCCCGCTGGCGCAGGAGGCGGCAGTCGGCCCGGCCGCCCGCCGCCCGGACGGTCCGCTCCCGGTTCTCCCCGAACGGTCCGCCGCAGACGAGGACGCGCCGGAACCGGGGCCAGTCGCGCAGCAGATCCGGAAGCCACTGGTGCAGCAGACGTACGTAGTCGTTGTTGACGTCGAAGTCCAGGAGGAAGTTCTTGAATCCACCGATGTTGATCAACAGGTCGTACTCGGGCCCGGTGGTCCCCGTGACGTTCCGCAGCCCCTCGACGTCGATGATCGAGCCGGTGAGATGTATCTCCGGCCCCTCACCCAGGGCGGCGAGCCCGGCCGCGCGCTCGGTGACGCCGGGAAAGTTCTGGACGACGCTGTGTGTGGCGAGCAGGTGAGCCGCGACCACCCGCTCGTGCGGTGAAAGACCTGACAGGTGCCGGTCGGCAGCGGCGAAGCGGGACCGTGGCAGGGTCGAGCACAAGTCGCGGATCACGGCGGGCGGTTGTGTCAGCTGCCAGAAGCTGAAGAGGCTGTCCACCATGGTCACGGGCCGCCGCGCCACGACGGACCGCAACACCAACTCGGCGTCCATGACGGAGACCACGTGATCACTGCCCCGCAGCAGGTTGTCGATCATCCCCGACCGGGCGTTCTCCGGCAGCCCGCTGATGTCGTGGATGGTGTCGAAGGCGTCGGGGTTGCGCCTGGCGAAGACGGCGGCGACGCCGTCTCCGACGAACACCCGCTCGTGTCGGTGGAGCGGCCGGGAGACCGCGACGAGTTCGGAGACCGGACCGAAGCCGCAGTTCTGCGCCCCCATCACGATCCGCACGTCACTGCCCTCCGCCGATGGTCTCCCGCGGAGCCTGCACCGCGTCGGCCGCGGAGGTGAGCACCTCGACGAGCCGCTCGGCGAAATCGGCGGGGTACCTCGCGTAGCCGACGTGTCCGCCGGGGAACAGTTCCACGTCGCGGCCGAACCGGCCGGCGAGGACGAGCGCCGGGCGGTGCACGAGGTCCTCGCGTGAGGCGTGGCCACCGGCCCACACCACCGTGCCGGCCACGCCCTCCAGGGCGGCGAGGTCGGGGACGAAGCGTGTGAACGGCCGGACGAAGTGGGTCAGAAAGAAGTCGGTGTTGTTGTGCACTTCGGGGAGGGCCGGCGCGGGCCTGCCGCCATGGAGGGCCTGCAGTTTGGTGAGGGCCGGCGCCATTCCTTCCCGGAGGTACGTCTCGCAGACGTCGTCGAGCAGCGCCAAGTGCCGCTCGGCGTCCGGAAGGATGCTCAGAACGGGTGGCTCGTGGGCGACGACCAGCCGGACCCGGCCCGGATGACGGATGGTGAGCTCCAGGGCGATGAGCCCGCCCGAGCAACTCCCGAAGACGTACACGGGCTCGTCCGGGGCGGCGAGGTGTTCGATCAGACGGTAGGCGTCGTCGGCGTGCTCCTCGACCTTCTGGTCCACCGGTGGGCCGTCGAGCACGCTGCGTGAGTTTCCCCGTGGATCGTAGGTGACGACGCGGTGGGTCCCGGCCAGGACGGCGGCCAAGCGTTTGTACACCGCCGCATCGGAGTTCCCACCCCCGATGAGCAGCAGGAAAGGTCCCTCCCCCCGCACTTCGAAATAGATCGTCGCGCCCGGCACCGCGAGCGTCCCGCTGTTCACTGGGTTCATCACACTCCAGGGGCGAAACCGGTGTGACGACACAGCGTCGCACGGTTGGAACAGGCCGTGCAGGGCGTACGGGAGTGGGACGGCCGGCTTCGTGAGCCCCTCGTCGTCGCACGCGCTGCCCACTGCCCTCGTGCGCCGGTCTCATGGCGAGACGCACCGGGCATACCGTCCGCATCGGCTCTGGTTCTCGCCCCAGATCATAGGCAAGGAGGCCCGGTTGACGGGCATCGACGAAGTGCGAAAGATCCTCCGCGACTTGGGGATCGAGGAACCACTGCTGCGGGAGGACGCGCAGTTGCGCGCGCATCTCGGACTCGATTCCGTCGACCTCACGCAGATCCAGCTGGACCTGGCCGAGCGCTTCGGCACCCGCGTCGATCTCTGGGCGGAGCACGACATCACCGTACGGCAGCTCGCCGGCCTCGTCGGCGACCGTCGGCCCGGCGCGGGGGCTTGCGGCGAGTACCGGGACCGCGGCTGGTGGCGCCCGGAATTCCTTGACGACACCGTGCTGAGCACGCGCGTGCGCGCGGGACACCGCGCGGCACTGGTCGACGCCGAGCGCGCCCTCACCAGGGCCGAGCTCGACGCGACGGTGTCCGGCTGTGCCGCCCGGCTGGCGCACACCGGCATCCGGCCCGGCGACACCGTCCTCGTGCAGTTGCCGAACCAGGCCCGCACCCTCGTTCTCGTGCTCGCGCTGATCAGGCTGGGCGCGCGCCCGGCCCTCGCCCTGCCGGCCCTGCGCGAGCATGAACTAGAGCCGGTGATCACCGCGTTGGCGCCGACCGCGCTGGCCGTACCGGCCCGGCACCAGCGCTTCGACCACCTGCGGCTCGCCGAGAAGCTCCGCGCCCGGCACCCGTCGTTGCGCACACTGCTCGTCTCGGGTGCCGGCGACCGGGCCGACGGCCACGTGGACCTCGACGGTCTCATCGAGGCCGGTGCCCCGGTCCCCGCCCACCCGGACCGGCACCCCTCGGACACCGCTCTTTTCCTGCTGTCGAGCGGCACCACCGGCGCACCCAAACCCATCGCCCGGACCCATGAGGCGCTGGGCCACGTGATCCGCTGCGCGGCGGCGGCCTCGGAGCTGACACCCGCGTCCGTGTTCCTCGCCGTCCTGCCGGTGACCCACGCCTTCGCCTTCTCCGCTCCAGGCGTACTCGGCACGCTCGCCGCCGGCGGAAAGGCGGTACTCGCCGCCCCGGACGACCCGACCGCCGCTCTGGCGCTGGTCGAGCGAGAACGCGTCACCCACTGCGCGCTCACCCCCGCGCTCGCCCGGCAGTGGCTCGTCGCTCGCGCCGCCTCCAGCGGTCATGACCTGTCGAGCCTGCGCGTCCTGCAGGTCGGCGGGGCCCGCCTGGACGCATCCCTGGCTGCCCGGCTGGCCGGTGCCTTCGACTGCCGCATCCAGCAGGTGTACGGCATGAGCGAGGGCCGGCTCCACTTCACTCGGCTCGATGATCCGCCCGAGGTGGCGTTCACCACGCAGGGACGCCCCTCCTCGCCGGGTGACGAGACCCTCGTAGTGGACGGCGAGGGGCGGCCCGTCGCCGACGGTGAGGTCGGCGAACTCCTGGTCAGGGGGCCGGGTGTCGTCACGGAGTACCACGGAGCCGTGGCGGCCTCGTCGTTCACCTCCGACGGCTTCTACCGCACCGGCGACCTCGTCCGCCGCCACGCGTCCGGGAACGTCGTGGTCGCCGGGCGCGTCAAAGACGTGATCAACCGCGGAGGGGAGAAGATCCCGGCGGACGAACTGGAGGCACTGGTACTGGGCCACCCCGCTGTGCGGGCCGCCGCGGCCGTCGCGATGCCCCACCGTGTACTGGGCGAGGCCGTCTGCCTGTACGTCGTGGGCGGTGACGGGGGAGCACCGTCCCTGCGGGAGCTGCGCACACATCTGGAGAACAGCGGACTGGCCCGGTTCAAGCTGCCCGAACGGGTCGTCGAGGTTCCGGCACTCCCCCTGACCGCGGTCGGCAAGACGGACAAGGCACGGCTGCGCCAGGACATCGTGGCCCGACTGGAGACCGAGAGCTGACGTGACCGGACCCCTCCCGCCTCGTCCTCCGCCCGTCCTCCGGCGTGCCACGGATCGTCGTAGCACACCTCCGGGGTCCGGCCGTAGCGGACGCCCGGCCCCCGGACAGCGACGGCCGGGTAAGTCGGCTGTTTCTCCGTGCGGCAGCGCGCAGGACCGCGGCGTCGCGGGCGGCCATCTCCTCCACCGGGCCGGTGCCGCGCTGCTGGAGCAGGGGCACGGTGGCGCGGGTGGCAGGCCCAGGAGGAGTGCGGCCAGAAAGGCGCTTCCCTCACCCAGAGCACCGACGATGACGAGGCGGCCCGTCGCGCGCTCGGGTTCCCAGCGGCGGGGCAGGACGACGCGTTGCTCGGCGCCCATGGGGCGGAGCCGGTGCGCAGGGCGAGCCGAAGGGGACCGCGCGCCCGGTCGACGAGGTCCCCGGCGTAGCCGCGGACGGCTCGGACCCGGGTGATCCACGGCCGGGTGAGGCCAAGGCGCCACAAGACGTGGCGGGCACGGCTTCTTCCACGCCAGCGACTGGCCGCCACCACAGAGCCACCGCGCCGACCTGTCGCCGCCTGCCGTCCCGGTGCCACCCACCGGCACTCCCGTGCTCCTCTTCCACGCGTCCGCGGCCTCGCGGTCGCGACCGGAACGGCAGGCCGGCCCTGACAAGCACCAGCCCGACACCACTCTCGACGAGCGCGCGATCGTCCGGTCGCCGGTGGCAGACGGCCGGGGCAGCGCCCGTGGGCCACGAGGTCTTCGTCGTCACCCGTATGCGTGAGGCGTACGTGCACGGCGAGCGCCCCGCGCAGGCGGTCGTCACCGGTTTCCGGCACAGTGCCCGCGTGGTCGTGGCCGCGGCAGTGATCATGATCGCCGTCTTCGCCGCTCGTGGCGTCCGGCGAGTCGCTGATCAAGACGATCGGTTTCGGCCTCGCCGTCGCCGTCCTCTTCGACCCCTTCGTGGTCCGGATGGCGATCGTGCCCGCCGTCCTCTCCCTGCTCGGGGACACGGCCTGGTGACTGCCCCGCCGGCTCGACCAGGTGCTGCCGCACGTCGACATCGAGAGCGAGGGTCTGACGTCGCGAAGGGCTGCCGCCGCCCCGGCGGACGCCTAGGCGCGGCCGCAGGAACCGTCTCGCACCTGCCGAATCACCTCCAGCGTGCCGCGATGCCCTGTGTGCCGACGTCACGGCGTGTCTGAAGCTGATGGACCTTCTCGACGTCCGTACGGCCGTCCTGTCCGTCCCCACGCCGGGTACGGCCTTCCTCTCCGACTCCGGCGGCGCCACCGACCTGACACGGCGCCTCAACGACCACTCCGCCGCCCTGGCCGAGAGCCGTCCCGGCCGCTTCGGCCTTCTTCGCCACGCTGCCCATGCCGGACCCGGCCGCCGCTGCCACCGAGGCCGTGCGGGCCCTGGACGACCTGCGGGCCGACGGGGTCACCCTGCTCGCCTTCGCCCGTCCCGGGCACGTCCTGTTCGGCAGCGACTGGCCCTCCACTCCCACTCCCACTCCCGCCGGCCAGTACTTCGCCACCGGCCTCGACGCCGCCGTGCGCGACGCCGTCACCCACAAGAACGCCGAGGCACTCTTCCCCCGTCTCACCGCCTCTCCCCCGGCTCCGGCCTCCGCTCCGCCCGCACCGGCCCGGCCCGGCCCGCCTACGGCTGGCGGCCCCGCGCGCGGCCGCACGGCTCGTCTCCAAGCTCGTACAGCCCAGCACCGACTGAGAACAAGGATCGGATGGCAGCACCCCCTTTCTCAGCGGAGCGCCTTTCGCCTGTCCGGCAGACGACATTCAGACACGACAGGTACACGACAGGTACACAGGGGCATGAACGGAGGTGGCGGCGAGGGCGCTGTCCAACGCTGCACACCTCAGGATGACCGGGGTGGCCCAGGTACTGTCCCAAGCTCCATACCAGGCTCGATGCCCCCGGACTCACGCGATCCGACTGCCGCTCGCCTTTGTGCTGCTGCACCCGAGCCGGCCCACTCCTTGCCGTGGGCCGGCCGTGTGCCGAGTCGACCGGTCAGGCCGCGGCCGGCTCACCCTTGCGAGCCAAGGGGCGGTCAAGGTGGATGACCACGGTCGAATAAAAGCGGTGGACGGCGTCGTCGACGCTGCGAATGAAGCCGGACTCGGCGTTGCCTCGGCTGCTGCCCATGCTTTTGAGCAGGGAGAGCCGGAAGCCGGTGATCTGCGCGCCGCCCTTGGGGATCAGATCGCCGGGCTCGGGGCGCAAACGCTCCAGCGTCCCTCGTGGGCCCCCTGTCTCCGTATCGGTCAACGTCTCGATGTGCAGGTCGGCCGGGGCATCGGCAAGCTTCCGGATGAGTCGCTTGGCCCAGGTCAGGGGGTAGCCCTCGGCCGGTGCCGGGAACTCGATGGAGGTGCGCAGCTTGCCGGTACGTAGATCAGCGCCGAGGGCCAGGACACCGGGGGTGCCGTCGATACGCAGCTCTGCCTGGAGGCGACCCTGCAGGCAGAGCTGATCGGCCATGAGCACGCGGCGCCGGCCGGGATCGGATCCTCGCGCGGCACGTCGCACGGGAAGGACCTTCTGGCCCAGTTCACCGCCGAGGCCGAGACAGACCTGCCGGACGAGCCGTTCCCAGCTCTCGACCACTTCCAGAGCACGGGCGTCACCCTGGCACAGGGTCTCGTCGTCGATGCCGTTACGGACGGGGACCCAGGCGGCGCCCATGTTCTGGAAGCCATGACAGCCGGAGTTGTCATGTTGGAGGTAGTGCAACAGCTCCTGCAGCAACCAGGCGTGGGCACTGTTGCCGACGCCTTCGTGCCGGATGAGCATCTGGGCCTGGTGAGCGACCTCGGCCCAGGACAGATGCCACAGGGCGACTTTGTGCTTGCGTCGCTTGTCGATTCTTACGTCGACGAGGGGGCTTCCTTCGAGAATCACGTCGTTGGACAAAGTGATGACGGCCTCGTAACCACGCCGGGCGGCGATGTCCATGTACGCCTGAACCTGCTCGGCTTTCAAAGGGTTGCCGTTGGTTTTGGTCTCGACCAGTGCTGTCCAGAGCTTGCCGGCCCGCTCGATACGGATGACACCGTCGGGCCGTCGAGGGGAGTCGCCGTGCGGGAGCGCGACTTCGGTGAAGGTATCCATGCGACCGGCCGGCGCACCGAAGGCGGCGGTGAGACGGCGACCGAACTCGGGGACCTGGGACATCACCGACAGCAGAACGGACGTGGCACGTGTCTCCCGGTCACGGTCACTCTTGACCGCGGACACGGGAAAGAGCCGTGCCTCGTTCCAGGAGTCGTTCTCCGCCAGGGTCTTCTTACCCTTCCTGGGCAGCGTGACTTTCTTCTTGGCGGTACGGGGGCGACGCGTCCGGGCCGTCGGTGCCGGCGGTCGGCCGGAGTCCCGCTGCGCGGGGATCGCTTCCAGCACGGCTTGCCCGGGCGTCTCGTCAGCCGGAGCCGGCGCTTCGGCCGGCCGGTCCGGCTCACGCCCAGCGAAAACGTCGACGGCCGGTGGTTCGAAGGTGGCTGCGAGCAGAGCGTCGTCGCCGTCACCAAGGCTCTCGCCGCTTCCATGTACGGGAGCGTCGTCGTCGATGTCTACCCCGAAGTCCGTGGCCAGACCGGCCAGTCCCGTGTCGTATCCCTGGCCGACCGCCCGGAACTTCCAGTCCTCCTGACGCCTGTAGAGCTCGCCGAAGATGAAGGCGCTCACCGAACCGGGGTCGTCGATGGGGAAGCGGAGCAGGTCTTCTCCCGCCGCGTCGGCCAGTTTGACCTGAAGTCCGTCGAGTTCGTCGAAGCGGGCTTCCCCGTACCGGCTCGCGGCGACCACGATGCGTTCGACGCCAGGCTGGACGGCGGTCAGGTCGAAGACGATACGGTCCTCGCTGCCCTCCCCCGTCGGCTTCTTCCCGAGCAGTTCGACGCTCCCGTCGGCGGCCACCGGATTGTTGTAGAAGTAGAAGTCGGCATCTGTGCGGACACGTCCGCTCTCGCCCAGCAACAGCACGGACACGTCCGCGTCGCCCTCACCGGACTGGCTCGCCCACTCGAGACTCACGAGCACGGAACCGATGTTGTCGCTCAGGGAAGCCAACGCGACGTTGGCACCCTTGACCATTTCATGCATGGATTCCCCCACATTCACAACGCGGTACTTCTGAGATTCCCAACCAAGCCTTGCGCGTCAGTTGGGTGAAATGCTCCTGCTGGCACGCCATTCAGGTGCCTCCGCGGTGTCGGTGAACTCCAGGAGGTGCTGGCCGGCGAGGCGTTGAAGCGCCGCGCGCACCTCAACAGGTGTGGTGTAGAAGAATTCGCGTCGTGTGTTGACGCGATTGACGCGGCGGTCCTCGAACACTTGATGCAAGCGCTTCTCCAGGCCCACGGCGTCCTCGCTGAAGACCAACGCGTGGACGTCGAAGCGGAAGGGCACGGATGCGTCGCCGAGTTCGTTGACCCGGTCCATGGGATCCAGCCTCCGGGTCAGCCCGATCTTGACCATGCGCTCACCGAAGGCTCCGATGTTGGAGATGACGTACACATAGCCGGCGCGGATGTTGGCTTCCCGGGCGTCCACCGCCCGCAGGTCGTCGTCGAGTTGCTGCAGCCTGCCCTCCAACTCGGCGATACCGGCCGGGTCGCCAGTTCCTGCTCGCAGTCGCCGCAACGCGCTCTCGTAGTGTCCGCGCTCCTTCTCCAGGCGTTGCCGCTCACGTTCGATCTCCCGTTGCAGCCGCTCCTCCTCACGCTGCCGGGCCCGCAGCTCCCGTTGTTCCTCCTTCTCGGCCTCCTTGCGAGCCAGATGGTCCGCGGTGAGTTCCAGCTCCTGGACGCGCAGCCGGTGGTACTCGTCGCTGATGCGGATGTGCATCGTGGCGCCGAGTCTCGCGATCGTCTCGCGGGTCTTGCCCAGCCGGTCGATCAGTGAGGACAGCCGGTGCGGCTTCATCCCGCGCACCGCGTTGTCGGCCTCGGCGTTGTAGGCGCGCAGCATCAGCTTGGAGAAG
This sequence comes from Streptomyces sp. NPDC016677, assembly GCF_055562815.1. Classification (NCBI taxonomy): domain Bacteria; kingdom Bacillati; phylum Actinomycetota; class Actinomycetes; order Kitasatosporales; family Streptomycetaceae; genus Streptomyces; species Streptomyces sp. NPDC016677. The sequence goes on from NZ_JBVHEO010000019.1 coordinate 130,576, forward strand.
TCCCGCACCATCTTGCGGCCCTGTGCGAGGGAGCCGTTCACGGTCCAGTCCTGCGCGGCCAGCACAGCACCGTTGTCCCGGACCAACTGCTTGTACCGGGCTTGCAGCCGCCGCAGCTGACCGGCGTACGCCACCGCATCGGCCAACGGGTGACGGTACTCATAGACACCGGCCTCCTGCAGCATCCGGACCTCGTCGATGACCACCAGGTCCGCCTGTGCCGCGGCCACCTGCCGCTGGGCCTGCTCCGCCTGCTGGGCCAGCGCCTGGGCCTGAGTGCGCACGTCGGCCAACGACTGCGCGGCCCGCTCCGCCGCGTGCTCCACCTTCACGTCCAGCAGCCCGTCGATCCGCCGCAGTTCCGCCAGCTTCTCGAGGTGGGCCTGCCGCAACCGCTCCTGCTCCACGGCGATCGCCGCGCTGTCGGCACCGATCACCCTGCTCAACTGTGCCGTCAGCTGGTCCACCTGCGCCCGCAACCCGCGCACCAGCTCCTCGCTGTGCGCCAGTTCCTCCGCCAACCGCCCGGCCTCCGCCTCGGCCTGCTTGCGCCGCCGCCCGAACAGGCCTGGGGTGACGGTGCCCGTTGCTCCGCCGTGGGGTGCCGGTACGGCGGCGGGCGGCGCCGTCACCTGCTCCGGCACCCACAACTGCCACCCCGGCGGCACAGGCCAGGACGGGTCAGGCTGCCAACCGGGCGGCGGAACCCACCCCGGGGCGGGAGTCGGCCAGCCTGGCGGAGGGTTGAAGCGGTATGTCATGCAGATCTGCTCCCCGGGTGCCGCGGCCCTGGGTTGAAGCCCTCTTATGGCGGGGTCCCCAGGTCATTGCTACACATGTGAGGTATACGACTTCCATACGATCGGCATGGTTGTACGAATCGACTGGGTTCACACCATCGGGTCATTTCCATGGGAAGCCCTGCGCGTCCTAGCAGGGAGAGGTAAACGGACGAGCGACTACCTCTCCCGAACAAAGCGTGTGCGGGTCTCGTCCGCTCTTGTCCTCGTCGGAATCCCCTCCGCAGCGCCGGCTCTCCGGCTTCACGATCGGCGGTCATCTCCTACGATCCGGTCCACTCCGGAGAAACGGCGACACCGCCCAGCCGAACGATCTCGGTCAGCCGAGGAAGGTCAGACGCACCTGACGGTTGGCATTATCGACATTTGTGTCGACCAGACACACAGACTGCCAAGTCCCCAGTTCCAGCCGCCCGTCGATCACCGGCAGAGTCGCGTGTGGGGGCACGAAGGCCGGGAGGACGTGGTCGCGGCCGTGGCCGGGGGTGCCGTGGCGGTGTTGCCAGCGGTCGTCGGCGGGGAGGAGGGTGTGCAGGGCGGCGAGGAGGTCGTCGTCGCTGCCCGCGCCCGTCTCGATGACGGCGATGCCCGCCGTGGCGTGCGGGACGAAGACGTTGAGCAGACCGTCGCGGCCGGCCGCGGCCTCGCGCAGGAAGCTCTCGCAGTCGCCGGTGATGTCGAGGACCCGCTCCGAGGAGCCGGTGGTGAGGTGCAGGATCCGGGTGGTGAACGCTTCTGGCATGGGTCCCATCCTGACGTACGCGGCCGGTTCCGGCGGCAGGGTGCGCCCGTCGGTGGGAAGATCCGGTCCGGCCGCGCTGTTGGCAGTGCTGTGAACCGCGTACGCGAGACCGAGGTCGTCGTCATCGGCGCCGGGCAGGCCGGGCTGTCCGCCGCCTACCATCTGCGGCGCACCGGGTTCGAACCGGAGCGCGACTTCGTGGTGCTGGACCACTCCCCCGGCCCGGGCGGGGCCTGGCAGTTCCGCTGGCCGACGCTGACGTACGGCAAGGTGCACGGGATGCACTCGCTGCCGGGCATGGAGCTGACCGGCGCCGATCCCGGGCGGCCGTCCGCCGCGGTCGTCGCGGAGTACTTCGCGGCGTACGAGCGTGAGTTCGACCTGCGGGTGCGGCGGCCCGTCGATGTCCGTGCGGTGCGTGAGGGGTCGGGTGGGCGGCTGCTCGTCGGGACGTCGGACGGGGACTGGTCGGCGCGCGCGCTGATCAACGCGACCGGCACCTGGGACCGGCCTTTCTGGCCGCGCTACCCGGGGCAGGAGACGTTCCGGGGGCGGCAGGTGCACACGGCGGGGTACGCCGGTCCGCAGGAGTTCGCCGGGCAGCGGGTGGTCGTGGTGGGCGGGGGCGCCTCGGGCACCCAGCATCTGCTGGAGATCGCCCCGTACGCGGCCACCACCACCTGGGTGACCAGGCGCCCGCCCGTGTTCCGGGAGGGGCCCTTCGACGAGGACGCGGGGCGGGCGGCCGTGGCGCTCGTGGAGGAGCGGGTGCGGCAGGGGCTGCCGCCGAAGAGCGTCGTCTCCGTGACCGGGCTGCCGCTGACCGACGCGATCCGGGCCGGTCTCGACTCGGGCGTGCTGGACCGGCAGCCCATGTTCGACCGGATCACGCCCGACGGGGTGGCGTGGCCGGACGGGCGACAGGTGTCCGCCGACGTCATCCTGTGGGCGACCGGCTTCCGGGCGGCCGTGGACCATCTGGCGCCGCTGCGGCTGCGGGAGCCGGGCGGCGGCATCCGCGTCGAGGGCACCCGCGCGGTCGCCGACCCCCGGATCCACCTCGTCGGCTACGGCCCCTCGGCCAGCACCGTCGGCGCCAACCGGGCCGGGCGCGCGGCCGTGCGGGACATCAGGCGGCTGCTGGCCAAGGAGGAACGCCTGGCCGCCTGACGCCCCGCCGGGTCGCCTCGGGCTCACGTCCTGGCGGGGCCCGTCTCGGATGAGGAGTCCTTGGGGGAAGCGCCCTTGGGGGAGGCTTCGCGCCGGTTCTTGTTGAACTCGGCGACGTTGCGCTGGTGCTCCTCGTGATCGGCGGTGAAGCGCGTGTCGCCGGGCTTGACGGTGACGAAGTAGAGCCAGTCCCCCGGCGTCGGATTGATCGCGGCACGCATCGCGGCACTCCCTGGGTTGGCGATGGGCGTCGGCGGCAGCCCCATGCGCTGGTACGAGTTGTAAGGGCTGTCGATCTTCGTGTCGTCCTCGGTCGTGTTCAGGGTGGAGCGGTTCAGCGCGTAGTTCAGGGTGGAGTCCATCTGCAGCGGCATACCACGCTCCAGGCGGTTGAAGACCACCCGGGCGACCTTGCCCATGTCGGCCTCGGTGGCGGCCTCGGCCTGCACGATGCTCGCGATGGTCACCGCCTGGTAGACGTTCATGGCGTTGCGCTCGGCGCCCGCCGCGACCGGTGCGCCGCTGAACTCGCGGTTCGCCGCGTCCACCATCGCCCTCAGCAGTCTCTCGGGGGTGGTCTTGTCGTCGAGCGGATACGTCGCCGGGAAGAGGTACCCCTCAGGGTTGCCCTCCGCGTCGGCGGGCAGCTTCAGGCGGGCCTTGCCCAGGGACTTCCCGGTGGTCCCGGCCGGCAGGGCGAGGGCCTTGTCAACGGCCTCGTAGACCTGCGCGGCGCGTCGGCCCTCGGGGATCACCAGCGCTTTGGGGCGGACGTCTTCCTCTTCGCCCAGCGTCAGCAGCGGCGCCGCCACAGCGGTGCCGGCGACGACGGCTCCGGTCGCGATCAGGGCGATCCGGCCCCGGCGCGTCAGTCGAATCGTTCTCCTCGTGCTCCGTGACGGAGTGTTCGTCTGCATGCGGGCACGGTAACCCCCCATACATCACAAACCGGACAGTCCGGGCATATTTTCATCTTGTCGGTACCTGTCGTGCGTCCCGGCGGACGAGAGCCGCGTACCGGCCGTCCCGCTCCAGCAGCTCCTCGTGGGTGCCTCGCTCGGCCAGGCGCCCGGAGTCGAGGACGGCGATCTGGTCGGCGTCCCGGACGGTCGACAGGCGGTGCGCGATGGTGATGGTGGTGCGGTCGGCGGACAGGGCGTCCACCGCCTGCTGCACGGCGGCCTCGGTGCGCGTGTCCAGGGCGCTGGTCGCCTCGTCGAGGATGAGCACGGGCGGGTCGCGCAGGATCGTGCGGGCGATGGCCAGACGCTGCTTCTCGCCGCCGGAGAAGCGGTGGCCGCGCTCCCCCACGACGGTGTCGTAGCCGTCGGGCAGCGCGGCGATGTGGTCGTGGATCTGCGCGGCCTTCGCCGCCTCGGCCAGTTCCTCGTCGGTGGCGTCCGGCTTGGCGAAGCGCAGGTTGTCGGCGACCGAGGCGTGGAAGAGGTACGTCTCCTGCGAGACGACGCCGACCGCCCGGGCGAGGGTGTCGAAGTCGAGGTCACGCACATCGACCCCGTCGAGGGTGACCCGGCCGCCCGTGACGTCGTAGAGCCGCGGCACCAGGTAGCCGAGGGTGGACTTGCCGGCGCCGGTCGGGCCGACCACGGCGAGACTGCCGCCCGCCGGGACGGTGATGTCGATGCCGTCGAGGACCGGTCCGCCCTTGTCGTCGTAATGGAATTCGACGTTCTCGAAGCGGACCTCGCCCTTGATCTGGTCGAGGTGGACGGGGGTCTCGCGTTCGGTGATCTCGACGGGCAGGTCGAGGTACTCGAAGATGCGCTGGAACAGGGCGAGCGAGGTCTGGATCTGCACGCCGGTCGACAGCAGGCTGACCGCCGGGCGGAACAGGCCCTGCTGGAGCGTGACGAAGGCGACGATCGTGCCGATGGAGACGTCCGGACCACCGAGCTTCAGGGCCATGCCCGCGGCCCAGTAGATGACGGCGGGCAGCGCGGCCATGACGACGGTGATGACGGCCATGCGCCAGCGGCCCGCCATGTTCGACCGCACCTCCAGGTCGACCAGCTGCTCGGACTCGTCGGCGAAGGAGCGGGTCAGCGAGTCGGAGCGGCCCATGGTGCGGCCCAGCAGGATGCCGCTGACCGAGAGCGACTCGGTGACCGTGGCGGCCATCGCGGCCATCTGCTTCTGGCGCTGGGTGGTGATCTTCTTGCGCTCGTTGCCGACCCGGCGGCTGATCCACACGAAGACGGGGAGGAGCAGCAGGGAGACGACCGTCAGGCGCCAGTCGAGGGCGATCATCGCGACGATGGTGGCGACGACGCTGGTGGCGTTGGACACCAGGGAGGTGGCGGTGGACGTCACGGTGGCCTGCATGCCGCCGATGTCGTTCGCGATACGGGACTGGACCTCGCCGGTGCGGGTGCGGGTGAAGAAGGCGAGCGACATGCGCTGGAGACGACCGTAGACCGCGGTGCGCAGGTCGTGCATGACGCGCTGGCCGACGGTCGTGGAGATCAGCGTCTGGAGCACGCCGAAGACGCTGGTGAGGACGGCGCCGAGGACCATGCCCAGGGCGAGCAGGCTCAGCAGGCCGGTGCGCCCCTGCGGGATGGCGACGTCCAGGATCTCCCTGAGCAGGAACGGGGTGGCGACCGAGACCAGCGACGCGGCGCCGACGAGTGCGCCGACGACCGCGAGACGGCCTCGATAGGGACGGAAGAGCCTCAGGATGCGCCGCACCTGCCGGGGCTGTTCCTGCGCACCGGCGGGCGGGGTCCAGGGGAGGTCGTGGTCGGGTTTCATGGGCTCCTTTCGAAGGACGTCCGGGTGGAGGTTGTCCGGGTGGAGGTTGTCCGGATGGGGGTTGTCCGGGTGGAGGCGGGTGGTCGGTGCTCACGGGCAGAGGGGGGGTGCGGGCGGCACCCCGGGCACGGCGCCCGCCGTGCGGGCCGCGGCCGACGGTGTGGACGATCTTCAGCAGTTGTTCGGACCTACGGCGGCACAGGGCTGCCGACGACCGGCGGCGGCCGTCACCAGCCCCGGTCCGCGCCGGCCTCCGTCGACCATGTACCGCGACCGGTGCGCGGCCGCCGGTGTACGGGCCGGTTCGCGGTCCGGCGTACTGACCGGTGCGCGGCCGGTCAGCACTCGGTAGGCAGTCGGTGCGCGGCCGGAGCCTCACGGATCGTAGCTCATTGTTACCTACACTCACAATGAACGGCGTCCTGATATTGTTCCCGCATGACCGCCCCCGACCCCGACGGCGTCCTTGCCGAGCAGTTGCTGCGGCTCACCCGCCGGGTGCACCGCATCCAGAAGCGGCATCTGGAGCGAGGCGACCTCGGCATCACCCCCGCCCAGTCCCGCCTGCTGCGCACCCTCGCGCACTACGGTTCGCCGCCCCGGATGACCGATCTGGCCGAACGCCTGGAGGTCGTGCCCCGCGCCGTGACGACGCTCGTCGACGGACTGGAGTCCGCCGGGATGGTACGCCGGGCGCCGGATCAGGCCAATCGGCGGGTGATCCGCATCGAGCTGACGGACGACGGGCGCACGGCGCTGAGCGAACTGCGCCGCGCGCGCCGCTCGGCGGCGGAGGAGATCCTGGCCCCGTTGACCTCCGAGCAGCGAGCCGTGCTCGGCGGGCTGCTGGACACACTGATCGACGGAACCGCCGTGGTGCGCCCCGGCACCGACGCCGGCTGACCGCGTCGTCCGCGGCGGACCGCCTCGTCCCACCGCCCGGTCCCCGGCGCCACGGCACCGCCGTGGCCAGCGACTTCGCAAGCTCCGAGGCGCTGGTCCGTACTCCGCCGAGGTTTCCCCGGGTGACTCGGGACGGCCACAGCCGGATCCCTGCGCAGGTGCGGAAAACCGCTTGATTTCCACTACGCGGCGAAGCGAACCTGTCACGGTTTGCTGCCCTCCGGGGCCGCACCGAGCGGCCCGCCTGACACCAGCCACTGGAACCTCATGCAGATCCAAGACCTTCCGTTCCCCGACCCGGGTGCGCCGGACGCGCGTTCGGGCCCCCGATTCCTGTGGTGGCTCTTCCGTAACCAGCTGGGCGGACAGCTCAAATCGCTGGCCTGGGGACTGCTGCACTTCGCCTCCGTCTCCGCACTGCCCTTCTGCGTCGGCCTCGCCGTCCAGGCGGTCGTCGACCGGTCCGGCGGCCGGCTCGCCCTGGCCGGCGCTCTGCTGGCCGTGTGCTGCGCCGGCAACGCGCTCGGCGACACCTTCCTGCACCGCGCCGCCATCACCAACTGGATCACCGCGGCCGCCCGTGTGCAGCAACTGCTGGCCCGCAAGGCCGCCCTGCTGGGCTCGGCGCTGACCCGGCGGGTCGCGGCCGGCGAGGTCGTGGCCGTCTCCACCGGCGATGTCGAGAAGATCGGCTGGTTCGTCGAGGCAGTGTCCCGGTTCACCGCGGCGGCGCTGACCATCGTGCTGGTCTGTGTCGGCCTGCTCCTCTACCAGCCGTCCCTCGGCATCGTCGTCATCATCGGCCTGCCGGTCCTGGCGCTGGCCGTGCTGCCGCTGCTGCCCCGTGCCACACGGCGCGCCGACGTCCAGCGGGAGAAGGCGGGCCGGGCCACCGAACTGGCCTCGGACACCGTCGCCGGGCTGCGCGTGCTGCGCGGCATCGGCGGTGAGCAGCTCTTCCTCGACCGCTACCGCCGCGCGTCCCAGGAGGTGCGCCACGCGGCCGTGCGCAGCGCCCGCATGTGGTCCCTGATCTCCGCGATCCAGGTGCTGTTGCCGGGGCTGCTGCTGATCGCGGTGGTCTGGCACGGGGTGCACCTGGCCCGGGACGGCCGGATAGGCGTGGGCGAGCTGGTCACCGTCTACAGCTCGGTCATGATCCTCACCTACCCTCTGCGGCACTTCGAGGAGATCGCCATGGCGTACTCCTTCTCCCGGCCCTCGGCCCGACGGGCCGCCCGGGTGCTGTCGCTGGAACGGGCCACCGACGCGGGTGGATCCGGCAGGAGCGAGCCGAGGACAAGCGAACCCGGCACGAGCGAGCCCAGGACAAGCAAACCCGGCACGAGCGAGCCCAGGACAAGCAAACCCGGCACGGCCGGTGCTCTTCCGTCCGGCGATCTGTACGACCCGGAGACCGGTCTGCTGGCCCCGGCGGGCCTGCTGACCGCCGTGGTGTGCGGCGACCCCGACGCCGCCGGCCGGCTGGCGGAACGGCTCGGCGGCCACCCCTCGGAGCGGGGCACGCCGGTCTCACTGGGCGGGGTGCCGCTGGACGAGCTCCCCCTGGAGTCCGCGCGCACGGCCGTGCTGGTCCAGGACAAGGACCCGGTACTGCTGTCCGGGACGCTGCGCGACCTGCTCGACGTGCCCGCCTCCGGTGCCGTCGGCGCCGCCCAGGCGCTGGCCGCCGCCCAGTGCGAGGACGTGCTGGCGGCTCTCGTGCAGGGGTCGGTCGGCGCCGAGGACCCGATGGACGCCCGCATCACCGAACGGGGCCGTTCGCTCTCCGGCGGCCAGCGCCAGCGGCTCGCCCTGGCCTGGTCGCTCGTGACCGACCCCGAGGTCCTCGTCCTGGACGAGCCCACCTCCGCAGTGGACTCGCACACCGAGGCGCGCATCGCGGACGGCGTACGGGGCCTGCGGCAGGGCCGCACCACCGTCGTGTTCACCTCCTCACCGCTGCTGCTGGACCGCGCCGAGCGAGTCGTGTTCCTGCACGAGGGCGAGGCCGCGGCCGTCGGCACCCACCGCGATCTCGTGCGCGGCGACCCCCGGTACCGGGCCGTGGTGACCCGCGAGACCGATGAAGAGGCCGTCGGCCACCGGGAGGAACAGGCCGCCCTGAGCCGCCTCGCCGACGACGGCCCCCGGCGTGCTCCGAGCGGCGACGCCCTCGGCAACGACCGCCTGGACGACGACGTACTGCACCGCCTGGAAGAGATCGAGGAGACGGCATGATCGGCGTGGCGCCACCGTCGTACGACCCCGCGGCCCCGACCACGGCGAGCACCCTGCCCGTCGGCAACGCCGCGACCGTGCGCGGCTACGTGATGGAGCTGCTGCGCCGGCACCGCCGCGCGTTCGTGCTGCTCGTCACCGTCAACACCGTCGCCGTGGTCTCCTCCATGGCCGGCCCCTACCTGCTCGGCGGGCTCGTGGAGCGGGTGTCCGACGGTGCGCGCGAGCTGCACCTGGGCATCACCGCCACGTTGTTCGTGGTCGCACTGGTCCTCCAGGCCGCGTTCGTGCGCGAGGTGCGGCTGCGTGGCGCGGTGCTCGGCGAGCGCATGCTGGCCGACCTGCGCGAGGACTTCCTCGTGCGCTCGGTCGGGCTGCCGCCGGGGGTGCTCGAACGGGCCGGCACGGGTGACCTGCTGTCCCGGATCACGACCGACATCGACCGGCTCGGCAACGCCATGCGCGAGGCCGTGCCCCAGCTGGCGATCGGTGCGGTGTGGGTGGTGCTGCTGCTGGGCGGTCTGGTGGTCACGGCACCGCCGCTCGCCCCGGCCGTGCTGCTGGCGGTCCCGCTGCTGGTCGTCGGCTGCCGCTGGTACTTCCGGCGGGCGCCCTCCGCGTACCGTTCGGAGGCGGCCGGGTACGCCGCCGTGGCCGCCGCGCTCGCCGAGACCGTGGACGCCGGGCGCACCGTGGAGGCCCACCGTCTGGGCGCCCGGCGCGTCGGGCTGTCGGACCGCCGGATCAGGGAGTGGACGGCCTGGGAGCGGTACACCCTCTGGCTGCGGTCCGTGCTCTTCCCGGTCATCAACATCACCCATGTCACGGTCCTCGCCTCGGTGCTCATGATCGGCGGCGTGTTCGTGCTCCAGGGCTGGATCGGCGTGGGCCAGCTGACGACGGCGGCTCTGATCGCGCAGATGCTCGTCGATCCGGTCGGCCTGATCCTGCGCTGGTACGACGAGCTGCAGGTGGCCCAGGTGTCGCTGGCGCGGCTGGTCGGTGTGCGGGAGATCGAGCCCGAGAGCGATGACACCGCGGCGGCCCCGGACGGACGCGACGTGCACGCCGACCGCGTGCACTTCGGCTACCTGGAGGGGGTCGACGTGCTGCGCGAGGTCTCCCTGGAGGTCGCCCCCGGTACCCGGCTGGCGCTGGTGGGTCCCTCCGGCGCGGGCAAATCCACCCTCGGCAGGCTGCTCGCCGGTATCTACGCTCCCCGGGAGGGCCGGATCACCCTGGGCGGCGCCGAACTTTCCCGCATGTCCGCCGAACGGGTCCGCTCGCACGTCGCCCTCGTCAACCAGGAGCACCACGTCTTCGTGGGCTCCCTGCGTGACAACCTCCGGCTGGCCCGTGGTGGTGCCACCGACGCCGAGCTGTGGGCCGCCCTGGGCGCGGTCGACGCGGACGGCTGGGCCCGCGCGCTCGACGAGGGACTGGACACCGAGGTGGGTTCGGGCGGCTTCGCGCTCACCCCGGCGCAGGCGCAGCAGATCGCGCTGGCCCGCCTGGTGCTGGCCGACCCGCACACCCTGGTCCTGGACGAGGCGACGTCGCTGCTCGACCCCCGGGCGGCCCGGCATCTGGAGCGGTCCCTGGCCCGGGTACTGGACGGTCGCACCGTCGTCGCGATCGCCCACCGGCTGCACACCGCCCACGACGCGGATGTCATCGCCGTGGTCGAGAACGGCCGGATCAGCGAGCTGGGCAATCACGACGACCTGGTCGCGGCGGACGGGGCGTACGCGGCCCTGTGGCGCTCGTGGCACGGCTGACCCGGTCGGGCCCCCACCGGCGGGGCGGGTGACAGGCGTCTCAGGGGGCGCGGCCGGGGGCCGGCGGAGAGCGGCGGGTCCCCGGCCCGGCTCCGTGCCGTTGCGTGGTTCCGAGAGGAGGTGGAAATCTGGGAGAAGGCACCGGCGCGGGGAAGGCCCGAAGACCCCGCGACGCGTCGACCGGCGACGCCCTGTCCCCGTGCGGCGGCAACCCGCCGAACCCCGCGGTGAGAGCGGGCCGGGCCCCACCCTCTGGAGGTATCCGTGAACAGCGCCGACGGATGGGGAGACGACGTCTACCAGCCCGACGGTTCCGAGCAGAGGGAGGACACCGGGCTGCTCGACGCGGAGGACACCCTGGAGTACGGCGGTGTCGATGACCCCCTCGACGCGGGCTGGTCCCCGCCGGAGCGGCCCTGGGCCGTGGAACACGACGGTGTGACCGCGGCCGAACGCCATCACGGCGAGAGCCTGGACCAGCGGCTTTCCGAGGAGATCCCGGACACCGCAGTACCGGACGGGGACGGTCTCGGCGACTCCGAGGACACCGACGGCGAACTGCTGGACGACGAGGTCGGCGCCACCCGCTCCGGCCGGCTCGTGGCTCCCGACGAGGGGGCGCGCGAGGACGAGGAGGCCGCTCTGGTCGCCACGGACGTGGGCATCGACGGCGCGGCGGCGTCCGCCGAGGAGGCCGCGATGCACGTCGTCGACGAGGACGCCCTGCCCCGCTGAACCCGCTGTCCCCCCGGCGTCGACGCACTGCGCGCCGCCCCCGCCGCCGCACAAGGAGCGCTCATGCAGCAGGACAAGCACCCCGACTACCATCCCGTCGTCTTCCGGGACCGCGCCGCCGGTTACGCCTTCCTCACCCGGTCCACCGCGACCAGCGACCGGACGATCGAGTGGGATGACGGCCGGAGCTACCCCGTCGTCGACGTGGAGATCTCCTCGGAGAGCCATCCGTTCTACACGGGCCAGGCGCGGACGGTCGACACGGAGGGACGCATCGCCAGGTTCGAGCGGCGCTACGGCGGCGGCGAGACGGGGGCCGACGGCCGGCCCGCCTGAACGGCCGTCTCGGGCTCCGGCGGCCGGTGCGTCGAGGCCGGGAGCCACCGGGGCAGCGGCGTCGGGCACCCGACGGCATCGGGCCCGGCTCGATCGCGTTGAGCGTGCCGTGAACTTCTCGTCGGGGGCGGGGCTGTCGGCCGCCGGGTACGTGTCGGCCGTGCTCGGTCTCGTCCGACGTCCTTCCCCGGACCGCCGGCCGGGCGAGGACGTGTCGCTGTCCTTGGATGCCGGTGCCGGTGCCGACATCGACGGATGCGGCGGGCCGAAACGGCAGGTCAGATGACGTTGAGCGCGGCCGCGCAGCCCACCCCGCCGAGCAGCATGAACGCCGGCATCAGCACCTTGAGCTCGACCCAGCTGCCCGCGCGGAACCGCAGTGCCTTGGGCGGGCCGATCGGGTACCAGCGCTTGCGGCCCACCGGTATGGGCCACAGTATCGGGCAGCCGGACACGGTCAGCGCGTCCCCGATGTCGTGCACCAGCGCGCCCAGCACGATGGGCAGCCCCAGCCAGAGGTACTCCTGTCCCGGCGCTGTGAACAGCCAGTCCGACCCGTTGCCCGGTTCGTCCAGGACGCCCGCGATGATCCAGGCGCTGGTCGCGGCCAGCAGCCAGACCAGCACGTCGCTGCTGGAACCGCGGGCCGCCCGCCACAGCAGGCCCTCGATGGCCAGCACCATGTGGACGAAGAGGATCGCGAGCACACCCCAGCGGTCCCCGGTGATCGCCACGACCGAGGAGCCCGCCCCGATCAGGACCGCCCACAGCCAGGTGTGGGTGAGCGTGCGGTGGCCGCCGGAGCGGCGCGGGTCGCCCTGCTTCTTGGTGGCCTTGTAGACGGCGTACGAGAGTTTGTCGACGATCTCGCACAGGCCCCGGGACACCGGTCCGAAGGCCCGCGAGATGGTCGCGGCCTTGTGGTCGAGATCCGGAGCGAGCGCGGCGCCGGCGCAGATCAGGGCTCCTGTCAGCAGGACCGGCCAGGGCATCGGGTGCCCGGCCGCGGCGGTCGCCGCCCCTACACCGAGCCAGGCCGCGGCACCCGACAGTGAGTGTGCTGGTCCCATCATCGCCGTTGCCCGCCCCATTCCTCGTGTACCGCTGTCCAGTTGACCAGGACCGCCGACATTCCGTCGGCGACCCAGGGTAACCTTCATGATCTTCGGTCCCGCATCCGATTCCCGCATCGGGGCCGGGGCCAGGCAAGATGGTTGCGTGACCCTCATCGATCGCCTGCCGCCGACCGCCGACCCCGACGCCCTCTACGAAGCCTTCGAGTCGTGGGCCCAGGAGCGCGGTCTCACGCTCTACCCCCACCAGGAGGAGGCGCTGATCGAGGCGGTCTCCGGGGCGAACGTGATCGTCTCGACTCCCACCGGGTCCGGCAAGAGCATGATCGCGGCGGGCGCGCACTTCGCCGCCCTCGCCCGCGACGAGGTCACTTTCTACACCGCTCCGATCAAGGCGCTGGTCTCGGAGAAGTTCTTCGAGCTGTGCAAGCTCTTCGGCACCGAGAACGTCGGCATGCTCACCGGCGACGCCTCCGTGAACGCCGACGCCCCTGTGATCTGCTGCACCGCCGAGGTGCTGGCGTCGATCGCGCTGCGCGACGGCAAGCACGCGGACATCGGCCAGGTCGTGATGGACGAGTTCCACTTCTACGCGGAAGGGGACCGCGGCTGGGCCTGGCAGATCCCGCTGCTGGAACTGCCGCAGGCCCAGTTCGTCCTGATGTCCGCCACGCTCGGCGACGTCTCCTTCTTCGAGAAGGACCTCACCCGGCGCACCGGCCGTCCGACGTCGGTCGTCCGGTCGGCGACCCGCCCGGTGCCCCTGTCCTACGAATTCCGCTACACCCCGCTCACCGAGACCCTCACCGACCTGCTGACGGCCAAGCAGGCCCCCGTCTACATCGTGCACTTCACGCAGGCGCAGGCGGTGGAGCGGGCACAGGCGCTGATGAGCATCAACATGTGCACCCGCGAGGAGAAGGACAAGATCGCCGAGCTGATCGGCAACTTCCGCTTCACCACCAAGTTCGGCCGCAACCTCTCCCGGTACGTGCGGCACGGCATCGGTGTGCACCACGCCGGCATGCTGCCGAAGTACCGGCGCCTGGTGGAGAAACTCGCCCAGGCCGGGCTGCTGAAGGTGATCTGCGGGACGGACACGCTCGGCGTCGGCGTCAACGTGCCGATCCGCACCGTGCTCTTCACCGCTTTGACCAAGTACGACGGCAGCCGGGTGCGGACGCTGCGCGCCCGGGAGTTCCACCAGATCGCGGGACGGGCCGGGCGCGCGGGCTTCGACACGGCGGGGTTCGTGGTCGCGCAGGCGCCCGAGCACGTCGTCGAGAACGAGAAGGCCCTGGCCAAGGCGGGCGACGACCCGAAGAAGCGCCGCAAGGTGGTCCGCAAGAAGGCTCCCGAGGGCTTCGTCGGCTGGAGCGAGCAGACCTTCGACAAGCTCATCGCCTCCGAGCCGGAGCCGCTGACGTCCCGTTTCCGGGTGACGCACACGATGCTGCTGTCGGTGATCGCCCGGCCCGGCAACGCCTTCGAGGCGATGCGCCGTCTGCTGGAGGGCAACCACGAGCCGCGCAAGCAGCAGTTGCGGCACATCCGGCGGGCCATCGCCATCTACCGCTCGCTGCTGGACGGCGGCATCGTCGAGAAGCTGGACACCCCGGACCCCGAGGGCCGCATCGTCCGCCTCACGGTCGATCTCCAGCAGGACTTCGCCCTCAACCAGCCGCTGTCCACGTTCGCCCTGGCCGCGTTCGAACTGCTCGACCCCGAGTCGCCGTCGTACGCGCTGGACATGGTGTCGGTGGTGGAGTCCACGCTGGACGACCCGCGGCAGATCCTCGCCGCCCAGCAGAACAAGGCGCGCGGCGAGGCCGTGGCCGCGATGAAGGCGGACGGCGTCGAGTACGAGGAGCGCATGGAGCGCCTCCAGGAGATCACGTACCCGAAGCCGCTGGAGGAGCTGCTCTTCCACGCGTACAACACCTACCGCAGGAGCCACCCCTGGGTCGGGGACCATCCGCTGTCGCCGAAGTCGGTGATCCGGGACATGTACGAGCGGGCGATGTCCTTCACCGAGCTGACCTCCCACTACGAGCTGGCGCGGACCGAGGGCATCGTGCTGCGCTACCTCGCCGGCGCCTACAAGGCCCTGGACCACACCGTCCCCGACGATCTCAAGTCCGACGACCTCCAGGATCTGATCGAGTGGCTCGGCGAGATGGTGCGCCAGGTCGACTCCAGCCTGCTCGACGAGTGGGAGCAGCTCGCCAATCCGGCGGAGATGACCGCCGAGGAGGCGCAGGAGAAGGCCGACCAGGTCCGGCCGGTCACCACCAACGCGCGCGCCTTCCGCGTCCTCGTCCGCAACGCCCTGTTCCGGCGGGTGGAGCTGGCCGCGCTCGACCAGGTCGACGAGCTGGGCGAGATGGACGGCGACGCCGGGTGGGACGCGGACGCCTGGGGCGAGGCCATGGACAAGTACTGGGACGAGTACGACGACCTCGGCACCGGTCCCGACGCCCGCGGCCCGAAGCTGCTGGTGATCCAGGAGGAGCCGCAGGACCGGCTGTGGCGTGTCCGGCAGATCTTCGACGATCCGAACGGCGACCACGACTGGGGGATCAGCGCGGAGGTCGACCTCGTGGCCTCCGACGCGGAGGGCCGGGCGGTCGTCCGCGTCACCGACGTCGGCCAGTTGTGAACACAGGAGAGCATCACCCATGACATCCACGCCCAACCCGGCCGACAGCCTGGTCGACCTGCTCGACCTGGAGCAGATCGAGGTCAACATCTTCCGCGGTCGCAGCCCGCAGGAGTCCCTGCAGCGGGTCTTCGGCGGCCAGGTGGCCGGCCAGGCCCTGGTCGCCGCGGGCCGCACCACCGAGGGCGACCGCCCGGTGCACTCGCTGCACGCGTACTTCCTGCGGCCCGGCCGGCCGGGCGTGCCGATCGTGTACCAGGTCGAACGGGTCCGGGACGGGCGGTCGTTCACGACCCGCCGGGTCACAGCCGTGCAGCAGGGGCGGACGATCTTCAATCTCACCGCCTCCTTTCACAAGCCTGAGCAGGGAAGTTTTGAACATCAGCTACCGCCGGCGCGTTCGGTGCCGGACCCGGAGTCGCTGCCGACGGTCGCCGACGAGGTCCGGGAGCATCTGGGCGCGCTGCCGGAGCAGTTGGAGCGGATGGCGCGACGGCAGCCCTTCGACATCCGCTACGTCGACCGGCTCCGCTGGAAGACCGAGGACATCCAGGACGCCGAGCCGCGCAGTGCCGTGTGGATGCGGGCGGTCGGACCGCTCGGTGACGACCCGCTCGTGCACACCTGCGCGCTGACCTACGCCAGCGACATGACCTTGCTGGACGCCGTACGCATCCCGGTGGAGCCCTTGTGGGGCCCGCGGGGCTTCGACATGGCCTCCTTGGACCACGCCATGTGGTTCCACCGCCCCTTCCGCGCGGACGAGTGGTTCCTGTACGACCAGGAGTCCCCGATCGCCACGGGAGGACGCGGGCTGGCCCGCGGCCGGATCTACGACACCGAGGGCCGTCTGCTGGTGTCGGTCGTCCAGGAAGGCCTGTTCCGGGCGCTGTAGTCCGGCCCGGCGGCGGAACTCAGCGGGTCGGCCGGGTGGGCCGGGAGCCTCTGCGTCGCAGGCGGCCCAGCAGGCCGCGGGGACGTGCCGGCGCGGGCGCGGGGTGCTGCCGCGCCCGTGACGGGCAGGTGGTGCCCAAGGCGGTGGTGCTCGGCGTGGAGGTGTGCTGAGGAGCGATGCCCACCGCGTCAGAGGATTGTGCCGCCGAGGACGGCGCGGTGGTGACGGAGTGCCGGCAGTGGCGTCCGGCCGTCCGCGGGACCCCGTGAGCAGCCGGGTGGGCCGCGGGCCGGGGTGCTGCCGTGCGGTGTTCTCGCGCGGTGCCGACCAGATGGGCCAGTTCCGCGCGGAGCCAGTGGATCTCGTCCGGGTCGGTCGCCGTCATGATTTCCTCGGCGAGCCGGGCGGTGGGCGAGCCGGGCAAGCCGTCGATCACCGGAGCCGGACGGAGCCGCTGGAGGTGCGAGCGCTCGTGCGGGTCACCTACGACGACCGCGACCTCGACCGGGCCGAGCAGGGACGCCACGGCCGCGGCCCGGCCCCACGGATCGTCGGTCCGGCGGAGCAGGAAACCCAGATGCCGGCGGCGCCAGTTGCGCGGGCGCCGGTCCTGGCCGTCCTTCAGCTGCTCCCGCAGCCACTCGGGAGCACGGCCGGTCAGCAGACCGGCGTTGCTCTCGTCGGAGGCGAACTGCCGTAGTTCGTCGGCGAGGTACAGCCAGACGACGGCACCGTAGCGGTTGACGTAGACCTTCACGGGCACCAGCAGTCCCAGCCGCGCGAGGCGGGCGAACCGGGACGTGGGCACCTTCATGAGCGCGGCGCCCTCCGTCGTCCCCACGGTCCGCACCCTCTCCCGCAGGGATTCGGGGAAGCCCTCCCGCTCACGGACCCGTTCGATCTCGGCCCAGGTGACGCACGGTCCCCCTCCCCCTTCATCGGGCACGACACGGATCCGTCCGAGGCCCACCGCGATGTCGAACTCGCTGCGTTTCAAACCGAGTTCACGCGCCGCCCGCCTGGGTGCGAGCCTGTTGCCCCGCGTGGCGGGACGGCCGGCGGCAGGCGTCGCCTGGGGCGTGAGGATCTCTTCGGACATGCTCGTCTCCCCCGTGGAGTGTGTGCGGACGGCGCCCTGTGCGCCCGTCCGAGAAAAACCGTAGCCGCTTGTCCGGCTGTCCGTCGGGGGCTGTGGACAACTCCGCCGAAGGCTCCACAGGAATGCGGAACCTGCAGGTCACGGCTCCCTGGCAGAGGTACGCTCGGGGTGCCGGGCGTCGACATGGAGGTGCTCGCCGACCCGGTTCACCAGTAACGTCATCTCGTAGGCGATCTGGCCGATGTCGGCCTCCGCGCCGCTCAGTACGCACAGGCAGCTGCCGGAGCCGGCCGCGGTGACGAACAGGACCGCGTCGTCGAACTCGACCATCGTCTGCCGCACCCGTCCGGCCCCGAAGTGCCGGCCCGATCCCTTCGCGAGGCTGTGCAGTCCGGAGGAGACGGCGGCGAGGTGCTCCGCGTCCTCGCGCCGCAGGCCGGTACTGGCGCCTGTCACCAGGCCGTCGTTGGACAGCAGCATCGCGTGCCGCACGTGTTCGACGCGCTCGGTCAGATCGTCCAGCATCCAGCCGAGTCCCTGGTTCTGCGCCATGATCCCGTCGCCCCCTGTGCTCCCCGTGTGTCGTCTCCCCCTGGCCGTGGGGGTCTGCTCCGCCAGCCTTCCCCACGGTGGGGCTCCGGGCAAGCAGGATGGGGCCATGGCACAGAAGATGACCGACGAGGAGTGGCGGGCGTTCGTCTCGGACGGCACCCGCACCATGAAACTCTGCACCGTCCGCGCGGACGGCAGTCCGCATGTGGCGCCGGTCTGGTTCCTGCTCGACGGGGACGAGATCGTCTTCAACACCGGAAAGGAGACCGTCAAGGGACGCAATCTGCTCCGGGACGGCCGGGTCGCCCTGTGCGTGGACGACGACCGGCCCCCGTTCGACTACGTCGTGCTGCAGGGCCGCGCCCGGATCTCGGAGGAGCCGGACGAACTGCGGGACTGGGCGGCCCGCATCGGTGCCCGCTACATGGGCGAGGAACGTGCCGAGGAGTTCGGTGCCCGTAACGGTGTGCCCGGTGAGCTGCTCGTGCGGGTGACCGTGGACAAGGTCTCGGCGCAGAAGGCCGTGGCGGACTGACGCTGCGTCCGGGCCCGAGGCCGGGTGGTGGCCGGGTCATCTGACCGAGTCGAGCAGCCGGGCGGTGTGCATCCGTCCGGCGTACGCGACGAGTTGGATCAGCACCTCTTTCCCCGAGGCGCGCTCACGCGCGTCGCACAGCACGACGGGCGTGCCCGGGTCGAGGTCGAGAGCGTGCGTGATGTCCTGGGTGCCGTGCCGGCGGGCGCCCGGGAAGCAGTTGACGGCCACCACGAACGGGATGCGGCGGTGCTCGAAGAAGTCGACCGCCGGGAAGCAGTCCGCCAGTCGCCGGGTGTCCGCGAGGACCACGGCGCCGAGGGCTCCCTCTGCCAGGTCGTCCCACAGGAACCAGTAGCGGTCCTGGCCCGGTGTGCCGAACAGGTAGAGGGAGAGGTCGGACCGGAGGGTGACGCGTCCGAAGTCCATGGCGACGGTCGTGGTGGCCTTCCGGCCGACGCTCTCGGTGCCGTCCACCGGACGGCCCGCCCCGCTGAGCGGTTCCTCCGTGCGCAGCGGTCCGATCTCGCTGACGGCGCCGACCAGGGACGTCTTGCCCACGCCGAACCCCCCGGCGATCAGTATCTTCAGCGCCAGAACGGCCGTCTCGACGCCGTCCGCGGCGTCCCTGTCCTCGGAGGCCATCGATCACTTCTCTCGGGAGTGCCGGTGACGCCCCGGCGCGGAGGGCACCGGTGCCACTCGCCCAGGGGTTTCCGGGCGGTTCGGGGTGTCCCACGGCCTCGGAACGCTAGCCCGGTGCGGGGATACGCGCGGGCTCTGTTCCGGAAGGTGCCGGGATGTGTGCCGGAGGAGCACCGGAACGACCACGCCGTGCCCGCATGTGTGCGCTGCGGCGCCCTCCTCGGCCATACGGGATCATGCGGAGCATGAGCGACGACCACACACACGTCCAGGAGTTCTTCACCGCCCGCGCCGCCGACTGGGACAGCCGCTTCCCCGACGACGGTCCCGCCTATGCCGCGGCGGTCGCCGAGCTGGGTCTGCGCCGCGGAAACCGTGTGCTCGACGCGGGGTGCGGCACCGGTCGTGCCCTGGCCCCGCTGCGCGCGGCCGTGGGTGCCTCCGGGGTGGTGATCGGGGCCGATCTCACCCCGGCCATGCTGGACGCCGCCCGGCGGGCCGGCCGGAACCGGGAGGGGCGGCTGCTGCTGGCCGACGTCGCCAGGCTGCCGCTGAGATCGCGGTCGCTCGACGCCGTGTTCGCCGCGGGGCTCATCGCCCATCTGCCCGATCCGGGTGAGGACCTCCGCGAGCTGGCACGCGTGGTGCGACCGGACGGCGTACTGGCCCTGTTCCACCCGGTCGGGCGGGCGGCGCTGGCCGCCCGGCAGGGCCGTCGACTCACCCCGGACGACCTGCGCGCCGAGCCCAACCTGCGGCCCCTGCTGGCAGCTTCGGGCTGGCACATGACGTCGTACGTCGACGAGGACGCCCGCTTCCTCGCCCTGGCCGTCCGCCGGAGCTGACCACAGCCCGGCTCTTGCGCCGCTTGCTCCGGAACCGCCAGCGGGTGGCGTGCAGAACGCCCGCGTCCTCCCCCTTCTGCCGGGGAAGCGGCATCTCTACGTTGAGTACCGGGACATACGCACGGTCGGTCATGGCGGCGGCACAGGGGGACGGTGGTCAGCTTGTTCGGCAGGGCGCGCAAGACCTGGGACAGATTGCTCAGTGTGCTGAGTACGGCCGGGAAGACGGGACGCGACAGCGGCGGGCACAACCTCTTCGAGGCGGCCGCCGCTTATGTGTCGGCACAGGTGGAGGACGACCAGGAGCGGATGGACGAGGCGGCGGGCCGGGTGTCGCCGGAGGCGTTGTCCTTCGGGGTGAACGAGCTGGCGTGCCGGGCCGTCGTCGCGCTCGCGCGTGAACGCGACGAGCCGCCGCGGGCAGTGGCCCGGGCACTGCTCGGGCTGCCGGTGTCCTGACGTGGCACCCGCATCCGATGGTCGTTTTGGCCCGGCCAGCCGGAAAACCGCAGCTCGGGTACGTCGGGGAGTCGTGACAAGCGGCTTCCGGCCGCACTAGGGTGCGCGCCGTTGGTCGAACCGATGGGGAGGCTGGAATGGTCCGGACGGACGAGGACGCCGTCGCCGCCGAGGACGACGCGCTCTACGTGCTCACGGCGGTGCTGCTGACTCCGGCGAAGTTTCCGAGCGTGCTGGGCGACGACTATCCGGAGGCGTGCGCGGCGCTCGGTCTCCCTCCACTGGCGGACGGCTACGGACTGGTGCTCGGGCAGGACGGTTCCGGGGCTCGGTGGACGGTGGTGATCGACGATGTCTCGTTGGTCGCGGTGGCCATAGCCTCCTGGGACTGCGGTATGGAACACGAACTGTCGCCGGACGAGCGCACCGTCGTGACGGCGCTGCCCGGCTGGCCCCTCGCGGTCGCCGTGGCGGCTCCGGGCGTACCCGCGCCGCACGACCCCGCTCCCGAGGCGGACGACCGGCCCCCGCTGTCACCTCCCGACACGAACGCCTGGGGGCCTGCCCAGCGACGCCTGGGAGCCGACGAGATCGCTCTGCACTGGGCGCGGTGGCGGGAGCAGGTGGACGACTCTGGGTTCGCGACCGCGGCGGACGGCACCGGCACGGCCGATGACTCGGAAGAGCTGGAGGGTTCGCAGGACCTGGCGGGCTTGGCGGACCTGGCGGACCTGGCGGGTCAGGCGGGTCAGGCGGGTCAGGCGAGAGAGCCGGAAGCAGTGGTCGGGGACGGGGCCGGGGGCGAGGTCCGGGGTGAGGGCAGCGCCGGGGAGCCCGCCCGGGGAAGTACGCCGGGCGCGGGAGCGGGGCAAGGGCTCAGCAGTGTCCGGCGGGTGCTCGCGGAAGCCCGTGCCTACGTCGACACACCGCCGCCGCTCGGCCGGATCCGGTCGTCGTTCGCGGCGGGCGACGCCCGTACCTTGCGTGTCGACGGTCCGGGCTGGTCGCTCGTGGCACGGACCGACGACATCGCCTTCGTACTCCTGGACGACGAGCCCGGCGAGGTCCTTCCGGTGGGCCGGGGTCCGGAATTGCCGGGCCTGCTGAAAGCCCTCGACGAGCTGGCCGTACGTCCCGGCTGAGCCGCGACCGGGCCGTCGAGCCGGCCGGGTCTCCCGGCATCCGGCCCCCGGGGCAGCCGACGGCTCGGCTCCTGTGGCCCTGTGCTCAGCGCGTCAGCGGCCGAGTTCCTTGCGGCTGACACGGCGCAGTCGGCGCCGCTGGGACGGGTCCAGCGTGAGGTACGCGGCGGCCGGGACTCCCAGGACTATCAGGAGGGCGGCCCACCAGGGCAGCCAGATCCACAGAATGAGCCCGACCGCCACACCCCCTGCGGCGATCTTGGCGTTCTTCGACATGATGTCGCCTCCTCCGCGGCCAGTGCCGCTCTCTGCTCTGAAAACGGTCCCGCGCTCGCCGCGGTTCCGATCGCGACCCTGAGCCGTCCCTGAGACAGGACCCTGAGTCCTCCCTGAGGTCCGTCACCACACGGGTGAGCCAAGAGAGCCCGTCGGTCCCGTCCGGCCTCTGCCCGCCTCGCCCACCTCTGCACATGGTGTCCCACGTCACATTCGAGCACACCCGATCAGCAGCGTATTCCTGTACTATCGGCGGCCCGCCACCACTAGTCAAAATTGAGGAGTGAGTCATCTCCGATCAGTCGACTCCCTCGGCCCCTCCGCCAGAGATCCCTCAACTGGCCCGCTGCTGCGCCGTCTTCCTGCCGGGTGAGCCTGCCCGTACCGGTGGTGTCGCCTTCTGGCGGCCGGACGGCGACCCGCCACCGCACATCGCCGCGGGGACCGCCACGAGCCTGACGGTCGCCGTTCCCGACGGCGGCCGTGTCGA
This sequence comes from Streptomyces sp. NPDC016677, assembly GCF_055562815.1. NCBI lineage: Bacteria > Bacillati > Actinomycetota > Actinomycetes > Kitasatosporales > Streptomycetaceae > Streptomyces > Streptomyces sp. NPDC016677. Next base: position 152,723 of record NZ_JBVHEO010000019.1, read on the forward strand.
GAAGGTGGGCGTACCGGCCGTTCTGCTGCCGTTGCGCGAGGCCGTACCGGTGCTCACGCGCGCGCGTGCCCTTCCGGACAGGCATCGGGCGGCGGGGTTCTGGGGTGCGGCGGCCGTGCACGCCCTGTACCTCGTGGCGCGCGGTCTGCTGCTGCCCGGGCTGTCCCCGGCCGGCCACGACGCCTGGCGCGTGGGGCCGCTGCGTGGCGAGGATACGGAACTCGTCCGCCGTCTTGCCGCCGCGATGCCGCCCGAGGCGCACGCGGTGCCGGTGGAGGGAACCGGCCCCGTACGGCTGCCCGATCCGGAGCCGCTGGTACGGGCCTTCCTGGACGCCGTCGCCGACACGCTGCCCCGCTCCCCCGCCGCCCCGCTCGTGACGGGCGGGGACGCCTACGCCGCCCGGCGGCAGCAGCTCCGGCCCGAGCTGCGCGCGTGGGCGGACGGTGTCGCCGCCGTGCACGACGCGGGGGTGCGGTTGTCGTTGCGGATCGAGGTCTCCGGACTGCCGGCGGCCACGGAGCCCTCCGGGCCCACCACAGGCGCGGAGCGGTCCGGGCCCGCCACAGGCGTGAAGCCTTCTGGAGTGGCCGCCGGCACGGGGCCGTCCGGATCGGCTGTGGACACGGGGGCGGAAGGGGCACCGGGGTTCCGTGCCGTGCCACAGGTGCACAGCGTGAGCGATCCCGCGCTGGTCGCGGACGCCGCCGATGTCTGGGCCGGCGCCGCGGGTGACGCCTTTGGCCCACCCGCGCGGACGGCCGCCCTGCTTGCGCTGCGCCGGGCCGCCCGTGCCTGGCCGGCGCTCACGCCGCTGCTGTCGGCCGCCGTGCCGGATGCCGTCGAACTCGCCGACGACGAGGTCGCCGAGCTCCTCGGCAGTGGCGTCCGGCCGCTGGCCGGCGCCGGAGTCGACGTGCACTGGCCCCGCGAGACACCCCACGGCCTGGCCTGCCGCGCGCAGGTCGGTCCCGCGGACGGTGGCGACGGAACGGGTGCCTTGGTCACCGCCGGCGGGCCGTCGTTCCTGTCCGCCGACGCGCTGCTCGCTTTCAGCTGGACGTTCACCCTGGGGGGCGAGCAGCTCACCCGCGAGGACCTGGACCGGCTCGCCGAGGCCGGCCGGCCGTTGGTACGGCTGCGTGATCAGTGGGTGCTCGTCGACCCCGAGGAGGCGCGTCGGGCCCGCGACCGGCAGGATCGCAAGGTCACACCTGTCGACGCGCTCGCCGCGGCTCTGACGGGCTCCGCCGAGGTCGACGGGCACCGGATCCCGGTGCGGCCCACGGGGTGGCTGGCGGAGCTGCGGGAGCGGCTCACCGACCCCGAGGGGCAGGAGCCCGTGGACCAGCCGGCCGCCCTGGCCGCGACGTTGCGGGACTACCAGCGGCGGGGCCTCGACTGGCTGGTGCGGATGACGTCGCTGGGGCTGGGCTGCTGTCTGGCCGACGACATGGGGCTCGGCAAGACCATCACGCTGATCGCCCTGCATCTGCACCGGCAGACCGACGCGGCGTCCGCCGGCCCGACCCTGGTGGTCTGCCCGACCTCGCTGATGGCCAACTGGCAGCGGGAGATCCAGCGGTTCGCGCCCGGCACCCCGGTACGCCGGTTCCACGGCGCCCGACGCGAACTGGAGAACCTGGACGGCGGCGAGTTCGTCCTCACCACCTACGGCACGATGCGCCTGGACGCGGACCGGCTGACCGGAGTGCCGTGGAGCATGGTGGTGGCGGACGAGGCCCAGCACGTGAAGAACCCCTACTCGGCGACCGCGCGGCACCTGCGCGCCATCGGGGCACGCGCGCGCGTGGCGCTCACCGGCACGCCGGTGGAGAACAACCTGTCGGAGCTGTGGGCGATCCTGGACTGGACGACTCCGGGGCTGCTGGGCCCGCTCGGTGCCTTCCGTGCCCGTTACGCGCGGGCCGTCGAGGGCGGCCAGGACCCGGCCGCGGCACAGCGGCTGTCCCGGCTGGTCGGGCCCTTCCTGCTGCGCCGCCGCAAGTCGGACCCCGGTATCGCGCCCGAACTGCCGCCGAAGACCGAGACGGACCATGCCGTGTCGCTGACGGCGGAGCAGACGGGCCTGTACGAAGCGGTGGTGCGGGAGACACTCGCCGACATCGCCGACGCCGACGGCATGGAGCGGCGCGGAATGATCGTGAAGCTGCTGACCGGACTCAAGCAGATCTGCAACCATCCGGCGCAGTTCCTCAAAGAGGACAGCCCGCGCATCGCGGGGCGCTCGGGGAAGCTGGAGCTGCTCGACGAGTTGCTGGACACGATCCTCGCCGAGGGGGCGAGCGTGCTGGTCTTCACTCAGTACGTGCAGATGGGCCGCCTGCTCGAACGGCACCTGGCGGCGCGAGGCGTGGCCTCGCTCTTCCTGCACGGCGGAACATCCGTCACCGCGCGCGAGGAGTCGGTACGGCGTTTCCAGGACGGCGAGGCGCCCGTGTTCCTGCTGTCGCTGAAGGCGGCGGGCACCGGCCTGAACCTCACCCGCGCGGAGCACGTCGTGCATTACGACCGCTGGTGGAACCCGGCCGTCGAGGCGCAGGCCACCGACCGCGCCTACCGCATCGGCCAGACACGACCGGTGCAGGTGCACCGGCTGGTGGCCGAGGGGACGGTCGAGGACCGCATCGCGTCCTTGCTGAACCGGAAGCGGGAACTGGCCGACGCCGTGCTCGGTTCCGGCGAGCGGGCTCTGACGGAGCTGACGGACGCGGAGCTGGCCGATCTGGTGGAACTGCGGGGTGGGGTGTGATGACCGGGTACGACGACGATGACGCGGAGCGGACGTTCGCCACGCCGCCGCCCACGCCCGGGCGGGGCTTCGCGCGCACGTGGTGGGGCCGGGCCTGGGTGCGGGTGCTGGAGGAGTCGGCGCTCGACGGGGAGCAGGTGCGGACCGGCCGTCGACTCGCCCGCTCGGGGGCGGTCGGCGCGGTGTCCGTGCGGCCCGGGCGGATCACGGCGGTCGTCCGGGACCGGGACGGCACGGGGCACCGGACCGATGTCCTCCTGCCGGAGTGGTCCGGTGAGCAGTGGGACCGGTTCGTCGGCATGGCGGTCGAGCGGGCCGGTCATGTCGCGGCCCTGCTGGACCACGAGATGCCTCCGCATCTCGTGGAGGACGCGGCGGCCTCCGGCGTCGAACTGCTGCCGGGCACGGGCGATCTGGAGCCGGAGTGTGACTGCGGCGCCTGGGACCACTGCGGGCACAGCGCGGCGCTGTGCTACCAGGTGGCACGGCTGCTGGATCAGGACCCGTTCGTCCTGCTGCTGGTGCGAGGACGCGGTGAGCGGGCCGTACGGGACGCCCTCCAGGCGCAGGGAAGTCCGCCCGCCGAGGACGCCTGCCGGTCTGAGGGGGTGGATGCCGCCGAGGCGTACGCGACGGCCGGCACGCTGCCGCCGCTGCCCGGTCTTCCCGGCATCCCCGACGAGCCGGGTGTGCCTCCGTCTCTCGACACGGACACCGCCCCCGGGCCCGGTGTCGACCCGGCAGCGCTGACCTTCCTCGCGTCGAGGACCACGGTGGAGGCACATCGTCTGCTCGTCGAAGCCCTGGCCACCGGGCACGGGAAGCGGCCCTTGGAACGCGAGTTGTCCACCGCGCGGGACGCGGTACGCCTGGCGGCGGACGGACCGGCATCGACATCGGCACCAGCACCAGCACCAGCACCAGCACCAGCACCAGCACCAGCACCAGCACCAGCACCAGCACCAGCACCAACGATCGCGACCCGTCTCGTTGACGGGTCGGGGCACGATCCGAAGGGCTTCGCGGCGGCCGTACGCGCGTGGCGGCTCGGCGGAGTCGACGCGCTTGCCGTACTGGACGAGGAGTGGACGGTGGAAGGCGAAACGCTGTCACGCGCGCGTGCCGCCCTGGAGTCCGCCTGGGACGAGGATGAACGGCCGTTGCTGCGGGCGCGGTCCAACCGCTGGACGGTCGCCGGGGAACCCTTGCAGCTGCGCTTGGGCACCGACGGCCGGTGGTGGCCGTACCGCGAGGAGGACGGCCGTTGGGTACCCGCGGGCGAAGCGGCCAGGGACCCTGCGACAGCGCTGGCCTCGGCGACGCTCGCGGCCGGCAAGGAGCCCTGACCCGGGGCTTCCCTCGCCCTCCCGCCCCCACGCCTGCCCGGGGAGGACGAGGACGAGGCCCACCTCTGATCGCTTCCAGGCACAGGATCGGTGGCCCCGGCACTGGCGAGCTTCCGTTTCCCGACGCGCTCACCGGTCACGGTGCCGTCTGCGCGACCAGGGACGGGATCATGGACTCCGGATCGCCGGGCAGTTCGCTGGGGAATCCGGACGGCAAGGAAGGCAGCTCGCTGGGCAGTCGGCTCGGCAACTCGGTCGGCAGTCCGGTCGGCAGTCCGGTCGGGATGCCGAAGGACCGCGACGGGGTGGCGGCGGCGCTGCTTTCGGCGGGCGGCTCCTCGTGGGGCGAGTCGTCGCTTCCCGACGCCATGAGCACGATCGCGACCACGGCGTCGGCCGCCACGATGAGGGCGAGCGGCAGAACCAGCCTGTTCCGCCGCCGTCTCGGGTCGTGTCCGCCTCCGCCCTCTTGCCCCGGACCGGGGCCGAAGCCCTCGGCGGGCGGACCGAAGCCACCTCCCGGTGGGGGTGGGCCACCCGGTGGTCCCGGCGGCTGTGGCGGTCGTGCGGGCGGCATGGCCATACCGTCCAGGGTCACCCCCGGCTGGGCGGTACGCGACCCTTACGCGCAAGTCGGGAGACAGGCACGGCAGCCCGCACGACCTGCCCGCACCACAAGCCCCTGCCGTACCGCCGGGACGACGCCCATGGCGTCGTCCCGGCACGCGCGCGTGC
>NZ_JBVHEO010000020.1:0-67530 GCF_055562815.1 Streptomyces sp. NPDC016677
CCGCTCCCCGATCGCCAGATACGAGGTGTCCTGCCGGAACGGCACCGACTGGTACAACGAGGCGGCACCCGGTTCGGGACGCGGGTCACGCCGGGTCGGTGCGGTGCCACGCACCCGCTCCACCACCTGCCGCAGATGCTCCGGAGTGGTCCCGCAGCAACCGCCCACCAACGACAGACCGTACTCACGGACGAACGTCTCCTGCGCGTCCGCCAGCTCGGGGGCGCCCAGCGGGTAGTGGGCGCCGTCCTTGCCGAGGACCGGCAGACCGGCGTTGGGCATGCAGGACAGCGGGATGCGCGAGTGCCGGGCCAGGAAACGCAGGTGCTCGCTCATCTCGGCCGGGCCGGTCGCGCAGTTCAGGCCGATCATGTCGATGCCCAGCGGCTCCAGCGCGGTCAGCGCCGCGCCGATCTCGGAGCCCAGCAGCATCGTGCCGGTCGTCTCGACGGTCACCGACACGATCACCGGCATGTCCACGCCGAGCGCGTCCAGGGCACGGCGGGCGCCGAGCACGGCGGACTTGGTCTGGAGCAGGTCCTGCGTGGTCTCCACCAGCAGCGCGTCGGCGCCGCCGGCGACCAGGCCCTCGGCATTGCGCTGATAGGCGTCGCGCAGCACTCCGTACGGGGCGTGCCCGAGGGTGGGGAGCTTGGTGCCCGGGCCCATGGAGCCCAGCACCCAGCGCTGCCGGCCGTCCCTCGCGGCGAACTCGTCGGCCACCTCACGGGCCACCCGGGCACCGGCCTCGGACAGCTCGTGCACCCGGTGCGCGATGTCGTACTCACCCAGGGCGGAGTGGTTGGCGCCGAAGGTGTTGGTCTCCACACAGTCCACACCGACCGCGAAATACTCCTCATGGACCGAACGGACGATGTCCGGCCGGGTCAGGTTCAGGACCTCGTTGCAGCCCTCCAGCTGCTGGAAATCCTCCAGCGTGGGATTCTGCGCCTGCAGCATGGTGCCCATCGCACCGTCGGCGACCACCACACGGGTGGCGAGCGCCTCACGCAGGGCGGTGACACGGGTCCGGGTGTCGGCGGACGGGGTGGACGGCGACGAGGCCATGGACGGGCTCCCTAGGATGCGACGGCTGTCGGCTTTGCGGCTTCCCGGGGACATCGGTACACAACACACCGGGAGGGCGCACGCCGCCAGGGTAGCCGGGAGGCGGGGCCCGCGGTCAGGGCGTCCACGGGACGGACGAGGATGGGACGCCGGTGCCGGGGGTGTTCCGGGTGTTCCGGGGTGTCACGGAGCACGGTGGCCAGGGGGTGTGAGGGCGCCGCCGGGTCACCGCGCGGGCGCGGTGACCCGGCGGCGCCGTGGCCGAGGAGTGCCACAGTTGCGCTCCGACCATTGGCGAGAGGTCGGCATGGACCGGTAGTGTTCGGCATTGCCGAACAGTAGAAGTGACGTCGCACGTCGACGGTAGGACGGGACGGAGGCGGGACGGCGATGGCACGGAACATCCAGTCGCTCGAACGGGCGGCCGCGATGCTGCGGCTGCTCGCGGGCGGCGAGCGACGGCTCGGCCTGTCGGACATCGCCTCGTCGCTGGGCCTGGCCAAGGGCACCGCCCACGGCATCCTGCGCACCCTCCAGCAGGAGGGCTTCGTCGAACAGGACACCGCTTCCGGGCGCTATCAGCTCGGGGCGGAGCTGCTGCGCCTGGGCACCACCTACCTGGACGTGCACGAACTGCGGGCCCGCGCCCTGGTGTGGGCGGACGACCTGGCCCGCTCCAGCGGCGAGAGCGTCCACCTGGGGGTACTGCACCAGCAAGGCGTGCTGATCGTGCACCACGTCTTCCGCCCCGACGACAGCCGGCAGGTGCTGGAGATCGGCGCCATGCAGCCGCTGCACTCCACCGCCCTGGGCAAGGTGCTCTCCGCCTACGACCCGGTCGCGCACAGCGAGGCGCTGGAGACCGAGCGCCGGGCGTTCACCGACCGGACGATCTGCGAGCCGGACGCCTTCGAGCACGTACTGGACCTCACGCGCGCGCGTGGCTACGCGGCGGACATCGAGGAGACCTGGGAGGGCGTCGCCTCGATCGCCGCCCCCATCCACGACCGGCGGCGCATGCCGGTCGGCTCGGTCGGCATCACCGGGGCAGTGGAGCGGGTCTGCCAGGAGGGCGAGCTGCGTCCGGAGCTGATCGCGGCGGTGCGGGACTGCGCCCGCGCGGTCTCCCGGGACCTGGGCGCCGGACGCTTCTGACGCCTGCCGGAGCAGGCGGCACCGGGGCGCCGGGGCGGCGCTCCGGTCGTTCGCCTACCCGGGAGATCTGGCCAAATCTGCCAAACTGCCCATACGACGACACACCCGACCGGAAGACCGGCGGCACGAATCGATCAATAACGATCGTGTTTTCGACAACAGGGCTCTTGACGGGTGTGCGATGTCGGGATGAGACTCCGTCCATCGGTCGGCATTGTCGAACACCTACCGGCAATAAGCGCTAGAGTGGACGACGCCAAGGGCCGGCAACGCTCTCATTTCCCATGAGGGCGCCAGAACACCCGGACGAATCCGGGGGTTCGGCTTCCCTGGACGAAGGACAAAGGAGTCGCGGGTGTCCAGCTCCGACATCTTCATCGGCGAGACCATCGGTACCGCCATACTCATCCTGCTCGGCGGCGGTGTCTGCGCCGCCGTCACGCTCAAGGCCTCCAAGGCGCGCAACGCCGGATGGGTGGCCATCTCCCTCGGGTGGGGCTTCGCCGTCATGGTCGGCGCCTACATCTCCACGCCGCTCTCCGGAGCCCACCTGAACCCGGCGGTCACGCTGGCCCTGGCGATCAAGGACGGCAACTGGGGCGACGTCCCGGTCTACTGGGGCGGTCAGATGCTCGGCGCCATGATCGGCGCGACCCTGGTCTGGATCGCCTACCTGGGCCAGTTCCACGCCCACCTCACCGACAAGGAGATCGTCGGCGGCCCGGGCGCCCAGGACACCACCGCCAAGTCGGTGGAAGCCCAGGAGAAGGGCGCCGGCCCGGTCCTCGGCGTCTTCTCCACCGGCCCGGAGATCCGCAACGCCGCGCAGAACCTGGCCACCGAGATCATCGGCACCTTCGTGCTGATCCTCGCCATCATGACCCAGGGGCTGAACCAGGACGGTGACGGCCTCGGCGCGCTCGGCGTCCTGATCACCGCCTTCGTGGTGGTCGGCATCGGTCTGTCGCTGGGCGGCCCGACCGGTTACGCGATCAACCCGGCACGCGACCTCGGCCCGCGCATCGTGCACGCCCTCCTGCCGCTGCCCAACAAGGGCGGCTCCGACTGGAGCTACGCCTGGGTCCCGGTGGCCGGACCGCTGATCGGCGCCGCGATCGCCGCGGGCGTCTACAACGTCGCCTTCGCGTGAACCACGCCGGACCCCACCGCCACCACCACGGACCCCAGGAGCACACAGTGACCGACACCCACACCGCCGGCCCCTTCATCGCCGCGATCGACCAGGGCACCACCTCCTCGCGCTGCATCGTCTTCGACCGCGACGGACGCATCGTCTCCGTCGACCAGAAGGAACACGAGCAGATCTTCCCCAAGCCGGGCTGGGTCGAGCACGACGCCACCGAGATCTGGACCAACGTCCAGCAGGTCGTCGCCTCGGCCGTCGAGAAGGCCGGCATCACCCGCGACGACATCAAGGCCATCGGCATCACCAACCAGCGCGAGACCACGCTGATCTGGGACAAGAACACCGGTGAGCCCGTCCACAACGCCATCGTCTGGCAGGACACCCGCACCGACGCCCTCTGCCGGGAGCTGGGCCGCAACGTCGGCCAGGACCGCTTCCGCCGCGAGACCGGCCTGCCGCTGGCCTCCTACTTCGCCGGCCCCAAGGCCCGCTGGCTGCTGGACAACGTCGAGGGCCTGCGCGAGCGCGCCGAGGCCGGCGACCTGCTCTTCGGCACCATGGACAGCTGGGTCATCTGGAACCTGACCGGCGGCGTGGACGGCGGCCGGCACGTCACCGACGTCACCAACGCCTCCCGCACCCTGCTGATGAGCCTGCGCACCCTGAAGTGGGACGAGAAGATCTGCGAGTCCATCGGCGTGCCGACGCGGATGCTCCCCGAGATCCGCTCCTCCGCCGAGGTGTACGGCGAGATCAAGGGCGGCGCCCTGGGCGAGCTGCTCGGCGGCATCCCGGTCGCCTCCGCGCTCGGCGACCAGCAGGCCGCCCTGTTCGGCCAGACCTGCTTCGACGAGGGCGAGACCAAGTCGACGTACGGCACCGGCACCTTCATGCTGATGAACACCGGTGACAAGGTCATCAACTCCTACAGCGGCCTGGTGACCACCGTCGGCTACCAGATCGGCGACCAGAAGCCGGTCTACGCCCTGGAGGGCTCGATCGCCGTCACCGGTTCGCTGGTGCAGTGGATGCGCGACCAGATGGGCCTGATCTCCACCGCCGCCGAGATCGAGACCCTGGCGATGCAGGTCGAGGACAACGGCGGCGCCTACTTCGTACCGGCCTTCTCCGGCCTGTTCGCCCCGTACTGGCGCTCCGACGCCCGCGGGGTGATCGCCGGCCTGACCCGGTACGTCACCAAGGCGCACCTCGCGCGCGCCGTGCTGGAGGCCACCGCCTGGCAGACGCGGGAGATCGCGGACGCCATGACGAAGGACTCCGGTGTGGAGCTGACCACCCTCAAGGTCGACGGTGGCATGACCTCCAACAACCTGCTGATGCAGACCCTCGCCGACTTCCTGGACGCGCCGGTGGTGCGTCCGATGGTCGCCGAGACCACCTGCCTCGGCGCCGCCTACGCCGCCGGCCTGGCCGTCGGCTTCTGGAACAGCACCGACGACCTGCGCGCCAACTGGCGCCGGGCCGCCGAGTGGACCCCCCGCATGGACGCGGACACCCGCGACCGCGAGTACAAGAGCTGGCTCAAGGCCGTCGAGCGGACCATGGGCTGGCTTGAGGACGAGGAGTAAGAACCACCATGACCACCCAGTCCACCCTGCAGTCCGTACCTGCCCTGGGCACGCACCCGGCGTCCGGCTCGAACCCGAGCCGAGCCGTGACCCGGGAGCAGCTCTCCCAGGCGTCGTACGACCTTCTCGTCATCGGCGGCGGCATCCTCGGCATCTCCACCGCCTGGCACGCCGCGCAGTCCGGCCTCAGGGTGGCTCTGGTCGACGCCGGTGACTTCGCCGGCGCCACCTCCTCCGCCTCCTCCAAGCTGCTCCACGGCGGTCTGCGCTACCTGCAGACCGGCGCGGTGAAGCTGGTGGCGGAGAACCACTTCGAGCGCCGTGCGGTCTCCCGCCAGGTCGCCCCGCACCTGGCCAACCCGCTCACCTTCTACCTCCCCGTGTACAAGGGCGGGCCGCACGGTGCGGCGAAGCTCGGGGCCGGTGTCTTCGCGTACTCGGCGCTCTCCGCGTTCGGCGACGGCGTCGGCCACCTGCTCTCCCCCGCCAAGGCCCAGCAGGACGTGCCCGAGCTGCGCACCGAGAACCTCAAGGCCGTGGCCGTCTACGGCGACGACCAGATGAACGACGCGCGCATGGCGCTGATGACGGTCCGCGCGGCCGTCGACGCCGGCGCCGTGGTCCTCAACCACGCCGAGGTCTCCGGGCTGCGCTTCACCAAGGGCCGGGTCACCGGGGCCGAGCTGAAGGACCGGCTGACCGGCGAGGAGTTCGGCGTCGACGCCCGCCTGGTGCTCAACGCGACCGGCCCCTGGGTCGATCACCTGCGCAAGATGGAGGACCCGAACGCGGCGCCGTCCATCCGGCTGTCCAAGGGCGCGCACCTGGTGCTGAAGCGCACCTCGCACTGGAAGGCCGCGCTGGCCACCCCGATCGACAAGTACCGCATCACCTTCGCCCTCCCCTGGGAGGACATGCTGCTGCTCGGCACCACCGACGAGGAGTACGAGGGCGACCCGGCGGACGTCGCCGTCAACGACAAGGACATAGCCCAGATCCTGGACGAGGCCGCGTTCTCCGTCCGGGACCAGCAGCTCGACCGCGACCTCATCACGTACGCCTTCGCGGGTCTGCGCGTCCTGCCGGGCGGGCCCGGGAACACGGCGAAGGCCAAGCGCGAGACGGTCGTCACCGAGGGCCGGGGCGGCATGCTCTCCGTCGCGGGCGGCAAGTGGACCACCTTCCGGCACATCGGCCGCACCGTGATGCAGAAGCTCCAGGCGCTGCCGGGCCACCCGCTCGGCGACGACTTCGAGCCCGTCTCCTCCCTGCCGAAGAAGCTGCCGCTGCCCGGCGTCGCCAACCCCCGGGCCATCGCGCACCGGCTGCTGGTGGACCGTCCGGCACCCGGCCCGCGGATGGCGGCCGACACCGCCAAGCACCTGGCGACGCACTACGGTTCGCTGGCCCTGGACATCGCCCGGCTCGCCAACGAGAGCCCGGAGCTGGCCGAGCGGGTCCACCCCGACGCGCCGGAGATCTGGGCGCAGGTCGTCTGGGCCCGCGACCACGAGTGGGCCGAGACCCCGGACGACGTGCTGCGCCGCCGGACCACGCTGACCATCCGCGGCCTGGCCACGGACGAGGTGCGCGGCAAGGTGCAGGACCTGCTCGACAAGAAGTAGGACGTACGCGACGACCCCCTCGGCCACCCCATAATGGCCTGATACATCGGATGTCTGAACGGCATCCCGTACGAGGCTGGGAGGCCGAGGGTGGCTGTCACCGACGAGGCGATCGAGAAGATCAAGGACATGATCGTCTCCGGCGCGCTGCGCCCCGGCGACCGGCTGCCCAAGGAGAGCCGGCTCGCCGACGAACTCGGCCTGTCCCGCAACTCGCTGCGCGAGGCCGTGCGCGCCCTGTCCCTGATCCGCATCCTGGACGTGCGGCAGGGCGACGGCACCTATGTCACCAGCCTGGACCCGCAACTCCTGCTGGAGGCGCTGAGCTTCGTGGTCGACTTCCACCGCGACGACACGGTGCTGGAGTTCCTCGCCGTACGCCGCATCCTGGAGCCGGCCGCGACCGCGATGGCGGCGGCGGCGATCAGCGACGCGGAACTGGACGCGCTGGACGCCCAGTTGGACGCACTCGGCGACGACCCCTCGGTGGAGAGGCTGGTCGCGAGCGACCTGGAGTTCCACCGGGGCATCGTGCGGGGTTCCGGGAACTCGGTGCTGTGTTCGCTGCTCGACGGACTGTCCGGGCCCACCACCCGGGCCCGGATCTGGCGCGGTCTGACCCAGGAGGACGCGGTCGGCCGCACCCTGCGCGAACACCGCGCGATCCTCGCCGCGCTGCGCGACCGGGACGCGGAGGCGGCCCGTTCCTGGGCGACCGTGCACATCGCGTCGGTGGAGCAGTGGCTGCGCTCCACCCTGTGATCCGTGCCGGGTGTTCGACCGTGGGGAACGGGGCAGTGATCCGTTCACTCCCCCGTGCAAGGGGGCTGCGGACGCCCCCGCCGCACGCCGTAAGGTTGGGTCGTTAAGCGAGGGCACGTCGGAAGGAGGCGCTGGGTGATCGAGCTCGAGGGGGTTCCCGAGCTGATCGACCCGGTCATGGTGGCCGCGTTCGAGGGCTGGAACGACGCCGGCGACGCCGCCTCCACCGCGGTCGCGCATCTGGACCGGGAATGGAAGGGCGAGGTCTTCGCGGCGCTGGACGCCGAGGACTACTACGACTTCCAGGTGAACCGGCCGACGGTGTTCATGGAGGCCGGGGTCCGCAAGATCACCTGGCCGACGACGAGGCTGTCCGTGGTCCGGGTCGGCGGGGACAAGCCGCGCGACCTGGTTCTGGTCCGCGGCATCGAACCGTCCATGCGCTGGCGCTCGTTCTGCAACGAGCTGCTGGGCTTCGCCCATGAGCTGGGCGTCGAGCTGGTGGTCATCCTGGGCGCCCTGCTGGGTGACACCCCGCACACCCGCCCGGTCCCGATCAGCGGCACCACGTCCGACGCCGACCTGGCCCGCCGCATGGACCTGGAGGAGACCAAGTACGAGGGGCCCACGGGCATCGTCGGCATCCTCCAGGAGGCGTGCACGCACGCGGGCGTGCCGGCCGTGTCGCTGTGGGCGGCGGTGCCGCACTACGTGTCGCAGCCGCCCAACCCGAAGGCCACGCTAGCCCTCCTGAACCGGCTGGAGGACCTGATCGGCGTACGCATCCCGCTGGGCGAGCTGGCCGAGGACGCGCGGGCCTGGCAGGTGGGCGTGGACCAGCTGGCAGCCGAGGACAGCGAGGTCGCGGAGTACGTCCAGACGCTGGAGGAGGCCCGGGACACCGCGGAGCTGCCGGAGGCGTCGGGCGAGGCGATCGCCCGCGAGTTCGAGCGGTACCTGCGGCGCCGGGACGGCGGCGGACCGGGCGGCCACGCGACGGCGGACGGCGGCGAGGCACCGCCCGGCCCGCCGTTCCTGCGGGACGGCCGGGACGGCCGGGACGGCCCCAGCGGGCGTCCCCGGCCGCCGAAGCCGCCGAAGGCCGGCGACGACGAGGATTCCTCGGAGGAGTGACACAGGAGTGACAGGGAGGCGTCGCTCCGCCCCCCTGGAACTCAGACCTGGTCCACCGCCACCGCGTCGAATTCGGTGTCGGGCCGCGGCGGGTCGACGTCGAAGCGCGCGTTGGGCAGATAGAGGCGGTCGCCCCAGGCGGCGACGGTCGTCGGGATGCGGAACCGCGGGTCGGTGACGCGGGTGACCGCGGTACCCCGGGTCCCGGCCGCGTCCAGCCGGAACACGTCGACGGCGTTCTGCCACTGCTGGACGGCGTAGAGGGTCCGGCCGAGCAGCAGCAGTCCGTCCCCGTTCGGGAGCCGGGCGGAGCCGAGGCCGACAGCGCGGGCGAGGCCGGTGCGCGGGTCGACCCGCATCAGGCCGCCGCCGTTCGCGAAGGCGTTGACCAGCAGCAGCGCGCTGCCGTCGGGGGTGCGCTCGATGCCGTTGGCGGTGAAGTCCGGCCCCTGCTCCCAGTCACCGCCGAGGGGAACGGTCCGCAGCGCGCCGGGCCGGCCGTGCCGGTCGAGGGCGACCCGGTGGAGCACCGGCGCGAAGGAGTCGGTGAACCAGGCGGCGTCCGGGGTCAGGACCACGTCGTTCACGAAGGTGGTGCCGGTCGCGTACACCTGCTCCGTCTCGCCGGTACGGGCGTCGACGACGCGTATCTCGCCGCTCTCCCCGCCGGCGACGAAGAGTCTGCCGCGCCGGTCGACGCGCAGCCCGACGCTGGGGTGGCCGGCGCCCAGCCCCCGGGCGACGACCGCGCCGCGTCCGGTGGCCAGGCTCGCCCGGTAGACGTCGCCGTTCGCGAGGGAGCCGAAGTAGGCGTACGGGGCGCGGCCGATGGTGATGCCTTCGGGGCGGAAGCCGTCGGGCAGCGGGAACCGCCGGGGCCAGGGGGCCGCGCCGGCCGCGTGGGCGGTGCCGCCCAGCAGGGCCGTGCCGGTGAGGGCTGCGGTGCCGGTGAGCAGGGTGCGACGTGCGAAGGAGCGTTCGGTGGGTGCCACGGTGCGTCCTTCCGCGAGAGGGCCGGCCGTCGTGCGGCCGGCCATGGGCAGAGGAGCACAGCCCAGCACATGACGGAGGGCTTCCGCAGCGGGTGACCGCGGAAGCCCTCCTGTCACTTCACCACCAGCGCTACAGGGCGACGCCCAGCAACGCGTCCACCGCGCGGGAGACGACGCCGGGGGCGCCGGTGTCCGTGCCGCCCGACTGCTGCTGGAGCGCGGCCCAGCGGTCGACCGCGGCGAGCGCGGCCGGGGCGTCCAGGTCGTTCGCGAGGGCCTCGCGGATCTCCTCGACCAGCGCCTCGGCGGGCGGGCCGTCGGGCCGGGAGACGGCCGCCCGCCAGCGCTCCAGGCGGTCCTGGGCGTCCCGCAGCACCTGGTCGGTCCACTCCCAGTCGGAGCGGTAGTGGTGGGCGAGCAGCGTGAGGCGGATGGCGGCCGGGTCGACGCCGTCGCGGCGCAGCTGGGAGACGAAGACCAGGTTGCCCTTGGACTTGGACATCTTCTCGCCGTCCAGGCCGACCATGCCGGCGTGGACGTACGCCTTGGCCATCGGGAACTCCCCGGTGAGCACCTGGGCGTGCGAGGCGCCCATCTCGTGGTGCGGGAAGGCGAGGTCGGAGCCGCCGCCCTGGACGTCGAAGCCCATGCCGAGGTGGTCCAGGGCGATGGCGACGCACTCGATGTGCCAGCCGGGCCGGCCGCGGCCGAGCGTGCCGCCGTCCCAGCTGGGCTCGCCCTCGCGGGCCGCCATCCACAGCATCGGGTCGAGCGGGTTCTTCTTGCCCGGCCGGTCCGGGTCGCCGCCGCGCTCGGCGGAGAGCAGCCGCATGGCCTCGGCGTCCAGGTGGGAGACCTGGCCGAAATGCGGGTCGGACTCGACGGAGAAGTAGACGTCCCCTTCGAGCTCGTAGGCGGCGCCCGCGTCGCGGAGCCGCTCGACGAGCGGGACGATGCCCGGTATGGCCTCCACGGCGCCTATGTAGTGCCGCGGCGGGAGCATCCGCAGCGCCGTCATGTCCTCGCGGAAGAGGGCGGTCTCCTGCTCGGCGAGGGCGGCCCAGTCGACGCCGTCCCGTACGGCCCGCTCCAGGAGGGGGTCGTCCACGTCGGTGACGTTCTGGACGTAGTGGACCTGGCGCTTGGTGTCGAGCCACACGCGCTGTACGAGGTCGAACGCGTTGTACGTCGCCGCGTGCCCCATGTGGGTCGCGTCGTACGGCGTGATGCCGCAGACGTAGATACGGGCGACGGGACCGGGGTCGAGGGAGACCGGACCGCCGGTCGCGGTGTCGTGAATCCTCAGGTCGCGGCCCTGACCAGGCAGGGCGGGGACCTCGGAAGCGGGCCAGGCATGCATGACACGAGCGTAACCGGACGGATGTTCCGTACACGAACCGGACGGCGGCAGGATGACCGGTTAGGCGTTCTTGCCGATCTCCCCGAGGTGTGCTGATCAGACCGGCGGCCAGGGGATGGCCGGCCACTCGCCGCCCGGCTCCGGATGGGTCCCGGAGGCCAGCAACGCGTCGACACGCGCGCGCGTGGCCTCGGTCTCGGCCGGTGTGATCAGCTCGCCCAGTCGGGTGGTCAGGCTCCCGCCGTCCTTCAGCGCCTCCCGGAGGGCGGCGAGCACCTCCAGGGCCTCCGCGGTGAGCGGTTCCCCCGCCCAGCCCCACAGCAGCGTGCGCAGCTTGTCCTCGGCGTGGAAGGTGACGCCGTGGTCGATGCCGTAGAGCCGGCCGCCGGCGGGCAGCAGATGGCCGCCCTTGCGGTCGGCGTTGTTGATGACCGCGTCGAGGACGGCGAGGCGCCGCAGCCGCGCGTCGTCGGCGTGCACCAGGAGCGCGGTCCTGCCCTCCCCGACCTCGGCGAAGCCGATCGCCTTCCAGCCGGGCTCCGGCTCCTCGCCGTCGACCAGGGCGAGGAGTTCGGCCTCCGGGGTGACCTCGATCCACTGCTGGACCATTCCCTCGCCGTACGGCCCGTCGCGCAGCACCGTCACCGGCACCAGGCCCCAGCCGGTCGCCTCGGAGACCTCGTACGCGGCGACCTCCCGCTGGGCGAGGGTCCCGTCGGGGAAGTCCCACAGCGGCCGTTCACCGGCCACCGGCTTGTACACGCAGGCGGCCTCGCGGCCCTGGTGGGAGACCGTGCAGTACAGCGCCGCGTTGGAGGCGTCGCGGATCCGGCCGCGGACGGTCAGCTCGCCCTGGGTGAGCAGGGCGGCGAGGGACCCGTCGGCGAGGGGTGCGTGCGGCGTCACGCCCCGCGGCGGTATCCGTTCTGGCGCGGACATACGTGTCCTTCCGGGTCGAGCGGGAGGCTGCACAGCGGGCACGGCGGCCGGCCCGCGTTGACGACGTCGAGGGCGCGTTTGGCGAAGGCCCTGGCCTGCGCGCCGGTGAGCCGGACCCGCAGCATCGGGGGGCCGTTCTCCTCGTCCTGGAGGAGCCGCTCCTCGGCCTCGGCGAGGTCCTCCTCGGAGTCGGCGTCCAGCTCCACCAGGGCCTGCGCCTCGACGATCATGCGCTGTTCGTCACCGTCCCAGGCCAGCGCCATGGTGCCGACCCGGAACTCCTCCTCCACGGGGGCCTCCAGCGGGGCGGTGTCGGCGGGCTCGGCGGGGGCCATCGCGGGGACGGCGGCGCTGCCGCCGCTGCGGCGGACGACCTCGTCGAGCAGCTCGTCCATGCGTTCGGCGAGCGCGGCGACCTGTGTCTTCTCCAGGGCCACGCTGGTCACCCGGGGGCCGGCGGTGGCCTGGAGGAAGAACGTACGGCGCCCGGGCAGTCCGACCGTGCCGGCCACGAAGCGGTCCGGCTGGTCGTAGAGGAACACCTGACGGGACACGTCCTGTCTCCATGGAAGTCGGGGTGGCTACTGCTGGGACCGCTTCACCCTACTGCGGCCGACGATCACGGTGCGCCCGCACCGCCCCCGACGGTCGCGTCGTCGCCCGGCGGCTCCTCGGGGGGAGCCAGTGAGGTGAGGTCGCCGGTGTCGCCGAGGCGGACCAGGAAGGGCCGCAGCCGGGTGTAGCGGATCGCCGTGACGGAGCACGGGTCGACGTGGATGCGCTGGAAGAGGTCGAGGTGGAGGCCGAGCGCGTCCGCGACGAGCGACTTGATGATGTCGCCGTGGGAGCACATGAAGTAGACCGCCTCGGCGCCGTGGTCGCGCTCCACGCGCGCGTTCCACTCGCGTACCGCCTCGGCGGCGCGGGTCTGCATGGCGCGCATGGACTCGCCGCCGGGGAAGGCCGCCGCGGAGGGGTGCGCCTGCACGACCTCCATCAGCGGCTCGTCCTTCAGCTCGGCGAGCTTGCGGCCGGACCAGTCGCCGTAGTGGCACTCCCCGATCCGCTCGTCGGTGTGGGCGCGCAGCTCGGGCCGGGCGTCCAGCAGCGGCCGGATCGTCTCCTGGCAGCGTTGGAGCGGACTGGCGACGACTTCGGCGATCGGCAGTGCGGCGAGTCGCGCGGGCAGGGCGGCGGCCTGGGCGGCACCGCGTTCGTCGAGGGCGACGCCGGGCGTCCAGCCGGCGAGCAGCCCCTCGGTGTTGGCGGTGGAACGTCCGTGCCTGACCAGGATCAGCGTGGGCATGCGCCAAGGGTAGGCGTACAGCACCGGGCACCGGCGTCCGGGCGAGAGGAGAATGGGTTCGGTGATCGTCGACTGTGCCATCTACCGGGGCGGACACCGCACCGAGGGCCCGGAGGACTTCTCCGACGCGCTGGCTCAGGCGCGGTCCGCGGGCGGCTTCGTGTGGGTCGGGCTGCACGAGCCGACCGAGGAGGAGTTCGACCACGTCACCCAGGAGTTCGGGCTGCATCCGCTGGCCGTGGAGGACGCTCTGAAGGCGCACCAGCGGCCCAAGCTGGAGGTGTACGACGACTCGCTGTTCGTGGTCGTCAAACCGGTGGTCTACGAGCCGGAGAGCGACACCGTCTCCTCCGGCGAGGTCATGATCTTCCTCGGCGACGCCTTCGTGGTGGTCGTCCGGCACGGTGAGGGCGCCGCGCTCAAGGCGGTGCGGCAGCGGCTGGAGCACGAGCCGGACCTGCTCGGCAAGGGCCCGACCTCGGTGCTGTACGCGATCGCCGACGCCGCTGTCGACCACTATCTGGAGGTGGCCACCGAGCTCCAGACCGACCTGGAGGAACTGGAGGCGGAGGTGTTCTCCCCGGACGGCGGCTCGCGGAACACGGCCTCGCGGATCTACACCTTCAAGCGGCAGGTCCTGGAGTTCCGCCGGGCGACCGGACCGCTGGTGCCGCCGCTGGCCCGGCTGGCCGGCAACGGCGCGTTCGGCGGGGCCGTGCCGTTCGTGAACGACCACGCGCGCCCGTTCTTCCGGGACGTGCACGACCACATCACGCGCGTGAACGACTCCGTGGAGGGCCTGGACCGGCTGGTCTCGGACATCTTGTCGGCGCACCTGGCGCAGATGAGCGTCCGGCAGAACGACGACATGCGGAAGATCTCCGCGTGGGCGGCCATGGCCGCGGTCCCCACCATGATCGCCGGGGTCTACGGCATGAATTTCGAGCACATGCCCGAGCTGCACTGGGTGTGGGCGTACCCGGCCGTGATCGTCCTGATGGCCGCCCTGGAGGTGCTGCTGTACCGGACCTTCAAACGCAGGGGCTGGCTGTAGCCTTCCGTCCCCTTCAGGCGGGTTCGGGGGCCGCCGACGTCGCCGGGCCGCCGAGGGCGTCGCGGCGTTCGGGCATCTTGAGGGTCACCATGCGGCGCCAGCCGCCGAGCCGCTCGTAGACGTACACCGCGCGGATGCCCGCCGCGAGCGCCGCCGACTTGGCGCGGGGCCAGCCGAGGACGCGGCCCATGTGCGCCATCACCGCGAGGCTGACGTCCCGGTAGACCTCGATCTCGGCGAGCGCGCACTCGCGCAGGGTGCGCTGGATCAGCCGGCCGTGTCCGGCGGCGGCGAAGCGGAGCAGTTCCTCGTGGGAGTAGGCGAGGTGGTTGTCCTCGTCGCCCGAGATCATGCGGACCGCGTTGCCGATGTCCGGGTGGGAGGCGAAGTACTTGCGGAGCATGAGCATCTGGTCGGCGGCCCGCTGCTCGGTGACCCTGCTGTGCGCCAGGTACGTGATGATGTCGTCCACGGTGAGCGGCTGGTCGGCCTTGAGCTTCTCGTGGGCGAGACCGATGCCGCGCCGCTCCAGGAGCGCGGTGTAGTCGGTCTCCGGAGGGACGGGTGCGGGCTCCAGGCCGCGCTTCTTCAGCAGCGCGTTGAAGATGCGGCCGTGCTTGTCCTCGTCCGCCCCGTGCCGGGTGATCTTGGGGGCGAGGGCGCGCTCGCTCTCCGGTACCAGCGCGGCGATCCGCGCGTTCTCCCAGCCGCCCTGCGACTCACCGCTGGCCGCGATGGAGCAGAACAGCCGGAACGACTCGTCGTTGTCGAGGATCTCCTGGAACAGACTCCTGGCCGACAGCATCACCGGTCACCTCTCCGCCTCTGCAAGGTTCCGAAGGTTCCGCAAGGTCCCGCAAAAGTTCCCCGAAGAACGAGTCAAGTCCGGGACGTGAGGGACGGCAACAGATGTGTCGGACAATTCAGCCGAACGAAGGACAGGCGGGCCCATGAGCGGGCGTAACCACGCGCGCGTGGCGGCGTTGTTCCCCGTGACGGCCGTGGCGGGGAAGACCCCCGAGCCCCCACCACGGCCGTGAGACTTCCCCCTCAGGCGAGCCCGGCGCGTTCGAGTGCCTCCGTGCCGGCCCGCAGTGAGGCGAGCCGCTCCTCCAGGGTGAAGCCCGCCGGGGCCAGGGTCAGGGTGGTGACGCCAGCCGCCGCGTAGGCCCGCATCCGGTCGGCGATCCGGTCGACGGAGCCCAGCAGGGTGGTCCGGTCGATCAGGTCGTGCGGTACGGCGGACGCCGCGCCCTGCTTGTCGCCGTCGAGGTACCTGTCCTGG
Source organism: Streptomyces sp. NPDC016677 (assembly GCF_055562815.1). NCBI lineage: Bacteria > Bacillati > Actinomycetota > Actinomycetes > Kitasatosporales > Streptomycetaceae > Streptomyces > Streptomyces sp. NPDC016677. Next base: position 15,417 of record NZ_JBVHEO010000020.1, read on the forward strand.
ATCTCGGCGGCCTCCTTCTCGTACCCCATGCGCCGGGCGAGCTGGTTGTAGAAGTTCTGCTTGCGGCTGCCCATGCCGCCGACGTACAGCGCGGTGTACGGGCGGAAGGTGTCGGCGAGCGCGGTGACGTCCTTGTCGTCGCCGACGGCGAGCGGGACGGTCGGGCAGACGTCGAAGCCGTCGAGGGACTTGCCCGCCTTCTCGCGTCCGGCGCGCAGGTGCCGGATCGCGGTCTCCTCCAGGTGCTCGGCGGACGGGAAGATCAGCAGGGCGCCGTCGGCGATCTCGCCGGTCTGCTCCAGGTTCTTCGGGCCGATCGCGGCGATGTAGAGCGGGATGTGCTCGCGCTGGGGGTGGACCGTGAGCTTGATGGGCTTGCCGGGGCCGCCGGGCAGCGGGAGGGTCCAGTGCTCGCCGTCGTGGGTCAGGCGTTCGCGGGACATGGCCTTGCGGACGATCTCGACGTACTCGCGGGTCCGGGCCAGCGGCTTGTCGAACTTCACGCCGTACCAGCCCTCGGAGACCTGCGGGCCGGAGACCCCGAGGCCCAGGCGGAAACGGCCGCCGGAGAGGGAGTCGAGGGTGGCGGCGGTCATCGCGGTCATCGCCGGCTGGCGGGCCGGGATCTGGAAGATGGCCGAGCCCACGTCGATGCGCTCGGTCTGCGCGGCGACCCAGGTGAGCACCGTGGCGGCGTCGGAGCCGTAGGCCTCGGCGGCCCAGCAGACGGCGTACCCGAGGCGGTCGGCCTCCTGGGCGACGGCCAGATTGTCCCCGTCCATTCCGGCGCCCCAGTAACCGAGGTTGATCCCGAGCTGCATGCCGATTCCCCTTACCGATCAGTAACGTCCCTGGTGCACCGACCTTAGCGGGCGGATCCGGTTGTCCACAGGCCCCCACAGGCGAAGCCGTGGCCAGTAATCTCGGCGTTCATGGAGCAGAGGCATCTCGGCCGCACCGGCCTGCGCGTGTCCCGCATCGGACTGGGGACCCTGACCTGGGGCCGGGACACGGACGAGCACGACGCGGCGGAGTGCCTGAAAACGTTCTGGGAAGCGGGCGGGACACTGGTCGACACCGCCGACGTCTACGGGGACGGTGACGCCGAGTACCTGCTGGGCCGGCTGATGGAGGGCCTCGTGCCGCGCCGGGACCTGGTGATCTCGACCAAGGCGGGCGGCGTTCCCGATCCCGACCGCCGCTTCGACGGCTCGCGCGGGCACCTGCTCTCCGCGCTGGACGCCTCGCTCTCCCGGCTGGGCACCGACCACGTGGACGTGTGGCACGTGCACGCCTACGACCCGTACACCCCGCTGGAGGAGACGCTGCACGCCCTCGACCTGGCGGTGAGCAGCGGACGCGCCCGCTACGCCGGAGTCGCCAACTTCTGCGGCTGGCAGCTGGCCAAGGCGGCGACCTGGCAGCTCGCGGCGCCGGGCGTGCGCAACCGGCTGGCGAGCACACAGCTGGAGTACTCGCTGGTCCAGCGCGGCATCGAGCGGGAGGTGCTGCCGGCCGCACTCGACCTGGGGATCGGGCTGCTGCCCTCCTCGCCGCTGGGGCGCGGGGTGCTCACCGGGAAGTACCGGGGCGGGACGACGCCGGGCGACTCGCGCGGCGCCTCGGAGCACATGGCGCCGTTCGTCGCGCCCTACCTCGACGACACCGCCGGGCGCATCGTGGACGCGGTCACCACGGCGGCCGACGGGCTCGCGGTGACGCCGCTCCAGGTGGCCCTCGCCTGGGTCCGGGACCGGCCGGGGGTGGCCGCGCCGATCGTGGGCGCGCGCAACGCGAAGCAGCTCACGGCGGCGTTGTCAGTGGAGGCGCTTAGTCTTCCTGACGAGATCTGCCGGGCGCTCGACGACGTGTCGGAGCCTGTGCACCGCTATCCCGATCACGACTGGAGCACGCTGTGAGCACGGAGCCCGAGCCGGCCGAGAACACCGGGGACGCCGTGGACGACGCCGCGCCGACGGCGCCGGGCGCCGTGGAGGACGACGCCGCCTCGGCGGCGGGGGGCGGCTCCGACGGGGGCGGGGGCGCTCCGGAGCGGGCGGGCGGGGGCGAGGAAGATGCTCCGCCGGCGGAGGCCGGGGCCGAGGCACCGACCGGGGCCGAGGACGGCGGAACCGGGAGCGGCGGTACCGAGGACGGAGGCGTCGAGGACGGCGGAACCGAGAACCGAGGCGTCGAGGACGGCGGAACCGGGAGCGGCGGAACCGAGGACGGAGGCGTCGAGGACGGCGGAACCGGGAGCGGCGGCGTCGAGGGCGCGGCCAAGGAGTTGTCCGAGGCCGAGGCCGAGCTGGCCGCCCAGCGGATCGAGCGCGAGCGGATCGAGCGGCGGAAGGCGGAGCGCAAGGGACCGGTGGCCGCCGGGGCCAAGCTCAGCGGCACGGCGGCCGACCTGCTCGCCGCCGTCCGGGCCGTGGAGAGCGGCGCGAAGCCGGTGGCGACGGTCTTCGCCGACCCGGAGCCCGCCCCGCGCCGCCCGTCGCCCGAGGCCCAGCCGGCGCCCCGCCCCCAGCCGGTGCCGGACCGGGCACCCGGCGCGGCCCCGCCGCCCGCGCCGGAGGCGGTCCAGGCCGTGCGCCAGGTACTGGCCCGGGGCGGCGCCCCCGAGACGCTCGCCGTGGCGGCCGCCACGCTCCTCGGCGAGGGGGCGGACGACGCCCTGCGCGCGGACCCCTGGCAGTTGCTGCGGATTGTTGGGGTGCGGCCGGAGCAGGCCGACGGCTTCGCGCGGGGGCTGCTCGGGGCCGAGTGCCGCCCGGACGACGAGCGGCGCGGGCGGGCGGTCACCGTCTGGCTCCTGGAGCAGGCGGCGCTCGCCGGGCACACGGCGCTGGAGCTGCCCAGGCTGACCGCGGCGCTCGCCCAGCGCGGCGTGCCGGACCCGGACGCCGCCGTACAGAGCACGCTCGCCGAGGGCGAGGCCCTGGCCTTCCAGGACGCCCTGGAGGAGACCGGTGTCCCGGTTCCCCCGCGGGCCGAGGGCGAGGAGGACGGGGCCGAGGCCGAGGAGCGTCCCGTCCGGGTGCTGATCGGCCTGGAGCGGTACGCGCTGGCCGAGGAGAGCCTCGCCGACGGTCTGGCCCGGCTGGCCGGCTCGGTCCCGAAGGAGGGCGGTTCCCCGGAGGGCTGGGAGCGGGCCGCCGCCTCGGCGCAGGGCGCGGCAGCCGAGCTGATCCGCGCGACCGGGAGGCACGGGCTGGTCCTGCACACCGGCGGCGAGGCCGCCCTGGCCGAACCGGTGGCCCTGCTGCGCGCGGCGCACGGACTCGGCCTGCGCGCCTGGGCCGCCACGCCCAGCCTGACCGGCCGCGACCGCTTCGTCGCCCTGCTCGCGGCGGACGGCGCCCCACCGGTCACGACCGTCGCCGGTCTGCTGGCCGGGACCGAGGGGCCCGGCCGGGACGCGGAAGGCGCCCTCGACCTGGACCTGCTCGTCGTCTTCGACGCCCCGCAGGTGGACGTGGAGTCGGCCGCCCTGCTCACCGAGTCCCTGCCGGACGGGGCGCGCCTGGTGCTGGCCGGTGACCCCGCGGTGCTGTGGTCCGTGGGCCCGGGGCGGGTCTTCGCCGATCTGCTGGCGGCACGGATCTGCCCGCAGATCGCCTCCCGGCGGCCGGACCCCGGCCCGCTGGGCGAACTGGTCTCCGGCATCGGCATCGGTGAGCTGCAGCAGGTCCGGGCGCCGGGCAAGGAGGTCGTGATCGTGCCGGCGCGGGACCCGGGCGAGGCCGTGCACCGCACCGTGCAGCTGGTCTCGGACTCGGTGCCGCGGGCGATCGGCGTACCCGCCGAGGAGACCCAGGTGATCACCCCCGGGCACGGCGGACCGGCCGGCACGCGCGCCCTCAACGCGGCGCTGAAGGAGCGGCTCAACCCGGGCCCGGGCCGCTTCGGCGGCTTCGACCCGGGCGACCGGGTCGCCTACACGCCCGTGCCCGGCCGTACGCTGCCGGGCCGTGTGGTCGACGCCGACGCCGACGGACTGCGCCTGTCCTGCGCGGGCGAGACCGTGGTCGTACCGAGGGAGTGGGTGGAGAGCCGGGTACGGCACGGGTGGGCGCTGACCGCGCACCAGGCGGCGGGCGGGCGATGGCCCGCGGTGGTGGTGGTCCTGCCCGGTGACGCCGCGCAGGCGCTCAGCCGCCCCTGGGTGTACACGGCGTTCGGCCGGGCCGGGCGTCATCTGTCCGTCGTCCACGGGGTGGACCAGGCACTCCCCCGGGCCGTGGCCGAGGTCCCGGCGGCGCCCCGGACGACCCGGCTGCCGGTGCTGCTCGCTCCGCGGGAGCCGGCGGCGGACTGACTTTACGGCGGGGACGGCAACCGCACGGCGGGGACTGCGACGGCGGTGGCCCCGGGACGACCGCTCCCGGGGCCACCGCCGTACGGCCTGCTCAGCGGCGGTCCGCGTCCAGCGGCTCCAAGTCCTGGTCGTCCTCGTCCAGCTCCTCGTCATCGGCGTCGTCGGCGTCGATGTCCTCGTCGACGTCGATGTCCTCGTCGACGCTGTCGTCGGCGTCCTCGCCCAGTTCCTCGGGGTCGAAGTCGTCGTCGAGATCGTCATCGGGCTCGTCGTCGAAGACCGCGCTGACGTCGAAGCGGCACACCACCCGCTGTGGATCGACGTGTTCGAACGGTGCCTCCAGCCACTCCCCGGCCTCGGCGGGTTCGTCCGCGGCCGTGACCCAGAGCGTGGAGTCGCCCTCCTCCAGACCGAACTCCTTGTGCCGGGAGGCGACCTCGTCGGGTTCGAACTCGCCGAAGAGCAGCCCCAGCGCCCCGTGCACCGTGCCGGAGGCGCCGTTGCCCGGGCCGCGTTCGCCGTCCGCCTCCTCGACCCGCCGGGCCTGCGCCAGCAGCCGCTGCGGCTCCGCCACGGCGTAGTCACGGCGGATCAGCACGCTCACCGCGTTCGGTTCCTCGGGGCCCGTGTACGGCGGCAGCGCGTCCTCCGCCGCGGGGATCTCGAAGGGGGTGACCTCGTCGTACCGCTCGTAGAGCAGCTCGTCATACGCCTCGGCGGCGGCTGCCACCTGGTTGAACGCCTCGTAGACGGCCGGGTCGTCGTCACCCGACCGTCGTTCGACCGCGGCCAGGTGACGGTCGAGCGCGGTCTTGACCGCCTCGGCGGCGGCGCGTACCTCGGCAGCGGTGGGCTGCACAGCATCAGACATACAGCAGACGCTATCCGTACCGGGCCCCAGCCCGCACAATAGATGCGATGCCGGAATACGAATTTGTCGACGTGTACGTACCGCGCGGGGTCTCCCGCAAGGAGACGGCACGTCTGCTGACGGACCACGCCGAGTACGGACACTGGGAGTTGTACCGCCTGAGCCTGCTGCGCGACGGCAGCCGCAGGGTGCGGTTGCGCCGTCGGATCATCCGACAGATGCGCGCCACTTGGTGAGACGCGGCAGGGCGGCGGTGGAGACGGAGCGGGCCCCGCCGGCGCGGCGGGGCCCGCTCCGTCTCCACCGTGAGGAGCGTCACACCGAGGTGCGCGCCTTGCGGTACAGCACCGCGCCCGTGAGCAGTACACCCGCGCCCATCGGCAGGGCGAGGCCCAGCGGCAGGTCGCTGCCGGTGGCCGCGAGCTGCGCCTCGGGGGCGGGCTGGGTGACCGACGGGCCGTCGGGCGTCCCTCCGCTCCGGACGGGCGGGGTGCTCGGCTCGCCCGGATCGCCGGGCCGGCCCGGGTCACCGGGTTCTCCGGGGTTGCCCGGCTCTTCGGGGCTGCCGGGGTCGCCCGGGTCACCCGGCTCCCCGGGAGGCGTCTCCGTGCCGCCGCCCGGCGGGTCGGTGGGGTGACCGCCGCCCTCCTGGCCGCAGTCGTTCCCGGTGGCCGGGTTGGCGACGCCGATGACGCTCACGCTGTTGCCGCAGACGTTCACCGGCACGTGGACCGGCGCCTGGACATGGTTGCCGGAGCCGACGCCGGGCGAGTCGGTGGCGTGGCCGCCGGCGTCCGCGCCGCCGCCGTGCGCCCCGTGGCCGCCGGACGACCCTCCGGAGTGGTCACCGGAGTGCCCGCCGGAGTCTCCGTTGGCGCACGCGTTGCCCACCGCCGCGTTGAGGCCGCCGATGACGGTGACCGTGTTGCCGCAGATGTTCACCGGCGCGTGCACCGGTGCCTGCACCAAGTTGCCGCTGAGTACGCCCGGCGATCCCGAGGCGGCGCCCTGGGCGCCGGAGCCCGTCGCGTGGGCGGTGCCGCCCGCGGCGGCGAGCACGCCGGTGGCCGCCGCCATCGTCATCAGGCCCTTGCGGGTGACCTGTCGCATGTGCTGAATTCCCTGCCTTCGACTTTGTGCCGACGTTCCACGTTGTTTACACGTTCCGCGGTCCACATTCCGCGTCCTGCGGTTCGCGTTCCGCGTTCCGAAAGGCCGGTCGGCCCCGGAGCACACGGCATGCGCTCCGGGGCCGACGGGCTCAAGCCCTCACCGGGCGAGGCACAACGTCACTTGTTGACGCAGGTGTTGCCGAAGGCGGGGTTCAGCAGGCCGATCACGTTGATCGTGTTGCCGCAGACGTTCGCGGGGATGTGAATCGGCGCCTGGACGACGTTGCCGGAGAGCACACCCGGGGACTGAACGGCGGCACCCTGCGCACCGGAGTCGGCGACGGCCAGACCCGCACCCGCCATAACCAGTCCACCGGTGGCAGCGGCAGCGGCGACGACCTTCTTGATCATTATTCCTCCTAGTTGGCAAGCGCGATCCAAATTGCGGATCACATGACCAGTAACGAGGAGGGAGTAATCGGGCTACGAGCCTATGGTCGCATTCACTCATCCCGGTCGGGCTCCGCACACCCGCCCGATTAACAGAGTGTCGTTTCAGCAGCCCAATTCAGGACGCATCCCCCTCAGGACGCATGCCCTCAGGACACACGCCCTCGGGAGGCATCATCTTCAGGACGCGTCGATGAAGCGGTCCAGCACCCGCACCCCGAACTTCAGGCCGTCCACCGGCACCCGCTCGTCGACACCGTGGAACATCCCGGCGAAGTCCAGCTCCGGCGGCAGCTTCAGCGGGGCGAAGCCGAAGCCCCGGATGCCGAGGTCGTCGAAGGACTTGGCGTCCGTGCCGCCGGAGAGCATGTAGGGGATCGCCTTCGCGGCCGGGTCCTCCGCGACCAGCGCGGACTGCATCGCGGCCACCAACGCCCCGTCGAAGGTGGTCTCGACGGCCTTGTCGGAGTGGACGTCCTCGCGCCGCACCTTCGGGCCGAGGATGCGGTCGAGGTCGGCGAGGAACTCCTCCTCGTGCCCGGGCAGGAACCGTCCGTCCACGTGCGCGGTGGCCTCGCCGGGGATGACGTTGACCTTGTAACCGGCCCCCAGCTGCGTGGGGTTGGCGGTGTTGCGCAGGGTGGCGCCGATGAGCTTGGCGATGCCGCCGAGCTTGGCGAGGGTGCCCTCCATGTCCTCCGCGTCGAGTTCGACGCCCATCGCGTCGCCGAGTTCGTCGAGGAAGGCCCGGGTCGTCTTGGTGACCCGGATGGGGAACTGGTGCCGCCCCAGGCGCGCGACGGCCTCGGACAGCTCGGTGATGGCGTTGTCCCGGTGGATCATCGAGCCGTGCCCGGCGGTGCCGGCCACCGTCAGCTTCATCCAGTGCATGCCCTTCTCGGCCGTCTGGATCAGGTAGAGCCGGCGCTGCTCGCTCACCGTGAAGGAGAAGCCGCCGACCTCGCTGATGGCCTCGGTGACGCCCTCGAAGAGGTCCGGGTGGTGGTCGACGAGGTAGCGGGCGCCGTACGTGCCGCCCGCCTCCTCGTCGGCGAGGAAGGCCAGGACGATGTCGCGCGGCGGCTTGCGTCCGCTGCGCAGCCGGTCGCGGACGACCGCCAGGGTCATCGCGTCCATGTCCTTCATGTCGACGGCGCCGCGGCCCCACACGCAACCGTCCGCGATCTCGCCGGAGAAGGGGCCGTGGGTCCAGTCGTCGGCGTTGGCCGGGACGACGTCGGTGTGGCCGTGGATGAGCAGCGCGGGCCTGGACGGGTCCTCGCCCTCGATCCGGGCCACAGTGGAGGCGCGTCCCGGGTGGGATTCGAAGATCTTCGGTTCGAGTCCCACTTCGGCGAGCTTCTCCGCGACGTACTCGGCCGCCTTGCGCTCGCCCGGCCCCGAGTGGTCGCCGTAGTTGCTGGTGTCGATCCGGATCAGGTCGCGGCAGAGGTCGACGACCTCGTCCTCGCCGGTGACGCTTCCGGTCGTGCCCGAGTCGCTCACGTGCTTCCTCCCGCTGTCACTGCTGGTGGGTCCCCCTCATCCTCCTCCCCCCGGCGGGTGACGCCCAAGACCGGTCCCGGCCCGTCACACGCCGTTCACGTGGGAGCGGGGTGATCGGGCACCCCGGCAAGCCTGGTAATGTTTACGTCGTCGCCGCGGGAAACACCCCGCACGACAGACACCTTGTCCGGGTGGCGGAATGGCAGACGCGCTAGCTTGAGGTGCTAGTGCCCTTTATCGGGCGTGGGGGTTCAAGTCCCCCCTCGGACACCAGATGAGACCCCTGCTCGCCAGGGGTCTTCTGCTTTTCCCGTGCTCCGGCGAGGAGCGGGGACGCTCTCCGGCGCGGAACGGCGACCCGGCACAATGGCCGTCATGACCACCCGTACCTGTCCCTGTGGACTGCCCGAGGCGTACGAGCGGTGCTGCGGCCGGTTCCACACGGGCGCCGCCTCAACGCCGACCGCCGAGGCCCTGATGCGCTCGCGCTACAGCGCCTTCACGCGGCTGGACGCGGGCTACCTGCTGCGCACCTGGCACCCGCGCACCCGCCCCGCCCGGCTCGACCTCGATCCGGGGACGCGGTGGACCGGACTGGAGATCCTGGAGACCACGGACGGTTCCGCCTTCCACTCCACCGGCACGGTGACGTTCCGGGCGTCCTACCGGGGCGGCTCGCTGCACGAGCGCAGCCGCTTCCAGCGGGTCGACGGGGCGTGGGTGTACGTCGACGGGGAGTTCCTGGACTGAGGGCCGCGCTACGGCGCGAGGATGTCCAGTTCCTGGAGGGCGCCGACCGTGATCTCGCGGGTGAGCGCCTCCGCGCGCTCGGCGTCGCGCTCGCGCACGGCCTCCGCGAGGCGGACGTGGAGGGTGACGGCGGCCGGGTCCGGGTCCTCGAACATCACGGCGTGGTGGGTGCGGCCGGAGAGGACCTCGGCGACGACATCGCCGAGGCGGGCGAACATCTCGTTGCCCGAGGCGTTGAGGATCACGCGGTGGAAGGCCACGTCGTGGAAGAGGTACTGCTCCAGCCGGTGGCCGCTGGAGTTGGCGACCATGCCGAGGGCGCACTCGGTGAGTTCCGCGCACTGGCCCGCCGTGGCGTTGCGGGCGGCGAGGCCCGCCGCCACCGGCTCCACCGCCGAGCGCAGGACGGTGAGCGAGCGCAGCTGCCGGGGCCGGTCGGCGCCGGCCAGGCGCCAGCGGATGACCTGGGGGTCGTAGACGTTCCACTCGCGCTCGGGCAGGACGGTCACGCCGACGCGGCGGCGGGACTCCACGAGGTGCATGGACTCCAGGACCCGTACCGCCTCGCGCATCACGGAGCGTGAGACGTCGAAGCGCTGCGCCAGTTCGTCGGTACGCAGGACGCTGCCCGCAGGGTACTCGCCGGCGGTGATGGCGGGGCCGAGGGTGTCCAGTACATGGCCGTGCAGACCCCGGCCCGGTGTGCTCATGCACTCAGCGTACGTGCCGGATCACACGGACAAAAAGTCAGACTTATATGTCACAGGCTCTTGAATTCGTCGTACCTAATGGGTTTCAGTTGCGTCGACATCACGTGTCGACGAAGACAGCAGACAGCGAGAGCACGATGCAGCAGCCGCAGATCCCCCATGTCGTCGTGGTCATGGGCGTGGCGGGCACCGGGAAGACCACCATCGGTCCCCTGCTCGCCGCCCGCCTCGGCGTTCCCTACGCCGAGGGCGACGACTTCCACCCGCCGGCCAACATCGCCAAGATGACGGCCGGCACCCCGCTCGACGACGACGACCGGTGGCCCTGGCTGGACGCCATCGGCGCCTGGGCGCACGAGCGGGCCGGGCTCGGCGGGGCGGTCAGCTGCTCGGCGCTGAAGCGGTCGTACCGCGACCGGCTGCGGGCCGCCGCGCCCGGTCTCGTCTTCGTCCACCTCACGGGCAGCCGTGAGCTGATCGAGGACCGGATGTCGCACCGCGAGGGGCACTTCATGCCGACGGCGCTGCTGGACTCCCAGTTCGCCACGCTCCAGCCGCTCCAGCCGGACGAGGCCGGGGTCGCCGTGGACGTCTCGGGCAGCCCCGAGGAGATCGCCGAACGGGCCGTCACCGCCCTCCGGGCGCTCCCCGAACCCGCGTAGCCCCCGCGCTCCCCCGCATCCCGTCCCCACCCCCCCCCCCGCATTTCCATCACCGCAAGGGAAACACCGTGACCAGACTCAGCGTCGAGATGCTGGCAGCGGACACCGTCGAGCCGATCACCTCGGCCGGTCACGCCCAGCTGGGCATCGCCGTGCTGCTGGGCATCGCCGTCATCGTCCTGCTCATCACCAAGTTCAAGCTGCACGCCTTCCTGGCGTTGACCATCGGTTCGCTGGCGCTCGGCGCGTTCGCCGGGGCGCCGCTGGACAAGGTCATCACCAGCTTCACCAGCGGGCTCGGCTCCACCGTCGCCGGCGTGGGCGTGCTGATCGCCCTCGGCGCGATCCTCGGCAAGATGCTCGCCGACTCCGGGGGCGCCGACCAGATCGTGGACACGATCCTCGGCAGGGCGAGCGCGCGCTCGATGCCGTGGACGATGGTGCTGATCGCGTCCGTGATCGGCCTGCCGCTCTTCTTCGAGGTCGGCATCGTCCTGCTGATCCCGGTCGTCCTGATGGTCGCCAAGCGCGGCAACTACTCGCTCATGCGCATCGGCATCCCGGCGCTGGCCGGTCTGTCCGTGATGCACGGTTTGGTGCCGCCGCACCCCGGTCCGCTGGTCGCGATCGACGCGCTCGGCGCCAACCTCGGCGTGACCCTGGCGCTGGGCGTCCTGATCGCCATCCCGACGGTGATCATCGCCGGGCCGGTCTTCTCGAAGTTCGCGGCCCGCTGGGTGGACGTCCCGGCGCCCGAGCGGATGATCCCGCAGCGCGCCTCCGAGGACCTGGAGAAGCGCCCCGGCTTCGGCGCGACCCTGGCCACGATCCTGCTGCCGGTCGTGCTGATGCTCGCCAAGGCGCTCGTCGACATCATCGTCGACGACCCGGACGCGCTGGTGCAGCGGACCTTCGACGTCGTCGGCAACCCGCTGATCGCCCTGCTGGCCGCCGTGATCGTGGGCGTCTTCACGCTGCTGCGGCCCGCCGGGTTCGCCAAGGACCGCGTCTCCGGGCTGGTCGAGAAGGGCCTCGCGCCCATCGCGGGCATCCTGCTGATCGTCGGCGCGGGCGGCGGCTTCAAGCAGACGCTGATCGACTCCGGCGTCGGCCAGATGGTCCTGGAGATCTCCGAGGACTGGTCGATCCCGGCGCTGCTGCTGGCCTGGCTGATCGCGGTGGCCATCCGGCTGGCGACCGGTTCGGCGACCGTGGCGACCGTCTCGGCGGCCGGTCTGGTCGCGCCGCTGGCGGCCGACATGTCGACGACGCACGCCGCCTTGCTGGTCCTGGCCATCGGTGCCGGTTCGCTGTTCTTCAGCCACGTCAACGACGCCGGCTTCTGGCTGGTCAAGGAGTACTTCGGACTTGACGTCGGCCAGACGATCAAGACCTGGTCGATCATGGAGACGATCATCTCGGTGGTCGCCGGCGCGCTGGTCCTGCTGGTCTCCCTGATCCTGTAGGTCCCGCACGGCCGACGGACGGCCCGAGCCCCGGTGCCCGCCGGGACTCGGGCCGTCCTGCTTGGATGGCTCCATGAGCGCTGCGGACGAGATCCTCGACATCGTCGACGAGCACGACCGGGTCGTCGGCCGGTCCCCGCGCGGTGCGGTGTACGCCGAGGGGCTGCGCCACCGCTGCGTGTTCGTCCAGGCCCGGGACGCGCGGGGACGGATCTTCGTCCACCGGCGCACGCCGCAGAAGCTGGTCTTCCCCTCCCTCCACGACATGTTCGTCGGCGGGGTGGTCGGCGCGGGCGAGTCCTACGACGACGCGGCGCTGCGCGAGGTGGAGGAGGAACTGGGGGTGAGCGGGCTGCCGCGCCCCCGGTTCCTGTTCAAGTTCCTCTACGACGACGGGGGCGGGCGGAGCTGGTGGTCGGCGGTGTACGAGGTGCGCTGCGAGGCGGCCGTACGGCCGCAGGCGGAGGAAGTCGCCTGGTACGGCTTCCTGCCGGAGGAGGAGTTGGTACGGCGGCTGGACGAGTGGGAGTGGGTGCCCGACGGGCTGGCGGCGTACCGGCGGCTCACCGGGCGGGAAGGGTGACCGGCACCGGCCCGATAGGGTCCCGCTCGTGATCGACTTCGCACGCAACGTCCGCCTGTGGTTCGCGCCCGACGCGGTCCGGCGGGAGGGCGGCACCCCCGACTACCGTTTCTCACTGGCGAACGAGCGCACCTTCCTGGCCTGGCTGCGCACCGCGCTCGCCCTGATCGGCGGCGGGTTCGCGGTGGACCAGTTCCTCCCCGGCCTGCGCTGGGGCTGGCGCGTCGGGCTGGCGCTCGCGCTGCTGGCGTCGGGGGTGCTGTGCTCCTTGCGCGCCGTCAACCACTGGGTCCGCTGCGAGCGGGCGATGCGGCGCGGCGAGGACCTCCCGGTGTCCCGCTTCCCCGCGCTGCTCGGCGTGGTCGTCGCCGTGGTGGCCGTCGCCATGGTCGTGGTGGTGCTCGTCGGGTGGGAGGGGTGAGCGGCGCCCCTCCCCCGCGCCACGAGCCGGAGGTCCCCGGCCCGGCCTCGGACCCGGACCCGGACCGTGACCCCGACCGTGATCCGGGGCTCCAGCCCGAGCGGACCCGGCTCGCCTGGCGCCGTACCACCCTGGCGGGGGCCGTCGCCGCGGTGCTCGGCGCGAAGACCGCGCTGCACGGCGGCGCCTCCGCCGTCTCCGTCACCGCCGGCGCGCTGGCCTGCTTGCTGTGGCTGGGCGTGCTGTTCCTCGCCCACCGCCGCATCGCCGCCGTCGCGTCCTCGAACCGGCCCCCGGCGCTCGCTCCGCCGCACGCCGCCGCCGTCGCCCTGTGCACGGTGGCGATCGCGGTGTGCGGGGCCGTCCTGATCGTGGCTTAGGACCTGTCGTCACATTCCCGTCGTGCGCCCGGAGGGCGGGCCTGGCGGCGTCAGATGCGTGCTCGGGGGAGCGTGCGTGGCGTCGCCGGGCAGACGGGAATGTGACGACAGGCCCAGCGGGCGGGCGCCCGCTTGTCACCTGCGGCGGTCGTGGCCGCGAGCCTGCCGCGGGTACGGCCCTCCGGGTTCTCCCGGCGGGCGTCCGGCCGGCCGTTCCTGGCGGTGCGTCCACGCCCCCGCGCGGCCGGGCCGACGTACCGGGCGCGGCTGATCGTCTCCATGGCTCCGGCCCTCGGGGGTACCCGGGCGCCACGCAAGTCGGAATGTACCGATACGCACCATCGGCGTGGCAGCCTGACCCCCGACGGCGGCCGCCCGCGCCGGCCGCCGCGAGCCAGTTCCCGCCGCCCCTTTCGAAGGTGAGCACCATGAGCACCCCGCACCTGGAACACCCCGCCCACGCGCACGCCCACGGTCCGGCCTGCGGACACACCGAGGTGCCGCACGGCGACCACGTCGACTACGCGCACGACGGACACCTGCACCGCGAGCACTCCGGCCACTGGGACGAGTGCGAGACCACCGGACACAGCGCGCACCAAGGGCACGAGCACCAGCACGGCGAGACGTGCGGGCACGCGCGCGTGCGCCACGGCGACCACGTCGACTACCTCCACGACGGCCATCGGCACGCGGCGCACGACGGCCACTGGGACGACCACTGACGGCGCCCCCTCGGCCGGCCGGCGGCTCCTCGCGCACCCGCGCGGGGAGCCGCCGGCGCGTGGTGGCGCGGATCACGTTCCCGTCCGCCCTCTGGACGGCATACCGACCGGTCGGCATCATGATCCAGGTACGGTCCACCCCTCGTCCACCCCGCCGGAGGAGCGCCGATGAGCCCCGACCACCCGCCCGGACTCGATCCCGACCGGCTGTGCGGCCTGCTCGACCGGGAGCGGCCCGGCCTGGTGCGCGGCCCGCTGACGGGCCGGCTGATCGAGGGCGGACGGTCCAACCTCACCTACGCGGTCACCGACGGCGTGTCCCGCTGGGTGGTGCGGCGCCCGCCGCTCGGCCATGTGCTGGCCACCGCGCACGACATGCGGCGCGAACACCGGGTGATCAGCGCCCTGCACCCGACCGGCGTACCGGTCCCCGGCACGGTGCTGCTGTGCGAGGACGAGGAGGTGCTCGGGGCGCCGTTCTACGTGATGGAGTTCGTCGAGGGCACGCCGTACCGTACGGCGGACCAGCTCGCCCCGCTGGGCCCCGAGCGCACCCGTGGTGCCGTACTGAGCCTGGTGGACACCCTCGTCGAGCTGCACGCGGTGGACCCCGGCGCGGTGGGGCTCGCCGACTTCGGGCGGCCCGAGGGGTTCCTCGACCGCCAGCTGCGCCGCTGGGCCAAGCAGCTCGACGCCTCCCGCAACCGCGACCTGCCCGGCATCGACGAACTGCACGCCACGCTCGGCCGCGAGCTGCCCCGCTCCCCCGCCCCCGCCGTGGTGCACGGTGACTACCGGCTGGACAACGTCCTGGTCGGCGACGACGACCGGATCACGGCGGTGCTCGACTGGGAGATGTCCACGCTCGGTGATCCGCTGACCGACCTCGGACTGCTGGTGATGTACAGCCGGCCGCTCGGGATGCCCGGCTCGCCCGTCTCCACCACCGCCGAGGCTCCCGGGCATCCCAGCCCCGGGGAGCTGGTCGAGCGGTACGCCGCGCGCTCGGGGCGCGATGTGTCGGGGATCTCCTGGTACACGGCGTTCGCCTGGTTCAAGCTCGCCGTGATCCTGGAGGGCATCCACTACCGCTACACGCTGGGACAGACGGTCGGGCGCGGCTTCGACCGCATCGGCGACCTGGTGCCCGTCTTCATCGAGCACGGACTGACCACCCTTCAGGAAGGCTGACCGGCATGGACTTCGCGTTCGACGCCCGTACCGAGGAACTCCGCACCAGGCTGCTCGCCTTCATGGACGAGTACGTGTACCCGGCCGAAGCGGTGGCGCACGAGCAGCGCGGCCGGCTGGCGTCGCCCTGGCAGACGCCGCAGGTCGTGGAGGACCTCAAGGCCGAGGCGCGCCGCCAGGGCCTGTGGAACCTGTTCCTGCCCGACGCCGAGCACGGCGCGGGCCTGACCAACCTCCAGTACGCGCCGCTCGCCGAGATCACCGGCCGCAGTCCGCAGCTGGCGCCCACGGCCCTCAACTGCGCGGCGCCGGACACGGGGAACATGGAGGTGCTGGCCCAGTTCGGGGACGAGGCGCAGCGGAAGCAGTGGCTGCGGCCGCTGCTCGACGGGGAGATCCGCTCCGCGTTCGCGATGACCGAGCCGGAGGTGGCCTCGTCGGACGCCACCAACATCACCACCCACATCCGGCGCGAGGGTGACGAGTACGTCATCACCGGCCGCAAGTGGTACATCTCCGGGGCGATGAACCCGGACTGCAAGATCTTCATCGTGATGGGCAAGACCGACCCGGACGGGGACGACATCCGCCGGCAGCAGTCGATGGTGCTGGTGCCGCGCGACACCCCGGGGGTCACCGTCGTACGCGGGATGCGGGTCTTCGGTTACGAGGACCACTGGCACGGCGGGCACGCGGAGGTCGTCTTCGACCACGCGCGCGTGCCGGTCTCCAACCTGGTCGGTGAGGAGGGCGGCGGGTTCGCGATCGCCCAGGCGCGGCTCGGGCCCGGCCGCATCCACCACTGCATGCGGCTGATCGGCATGGCGGAGCGGGCGATCGAGCTGATGTGCCGGCGGGCCGCCTCCCGGACCGCGTTCGGCAAGGCGCTGGCCCAGCAGGGCGTGGTGCAGAACTGGATCGCCGACGCGCGGGTGGCCGTCGAGCAGCTGCGGCTGCTGGTGCTGAAGACGGCCTGGATGATGGACACCGTGGGCAACCGGGGCGCGCACACCGAGATCCAGGCCATCAAGATCGCGACCCCGCGCACGGTCGTCGGCATCCTCGACCGGGCGATCCAGCTGCACGGCGCGGGCGGGGTGAGCCAGGACTTCCCGCTGGCCGAGCTGTACGCGGGCGCCCGGACCCTGATGCTGGCCGACGGTCCGGACGAGGTGCACCAGCGGTCGCTGGCGCGGCGGGAGCTGAAGAAGTACCTCTGAGGGCCTGGGGCGGGGGGCGGGCGTCCTTGGCGCTCGCCCCTTACGGTCGCAGCGCGCGCAGCAGCAGGTCGGCGAGGTGGTCGGCGAGTTGCTGGGGGGTGAGCGGGCCGTCGGGGCGGTACCAGGTGGACAGGTGGTGGATGGAACCGAAGTGGTAGTCCACCACCAGGTCCGCGGGGGTCTCCTTGGAGAAGACGCCGGACTGCTGGCCCTCCTCGACCAGGGCGCGGAAGCGTTCGTGGTAGCGGCGGCGCTCGGCGCGTACCTGCCGGTTCTTCTCCGGGCTCAGGTGGTGCATGGAGCGGAAGAAGATCGACGCGTCGTCCAGGTTGTCGATGGTGGTGACGACGACGTCGGCCGCCGCGTCCCGCAGCCGCTTCTCGACCGGTGCGTCGGCGTCCGCGAAGGTGTCCAGGCGTTCCTGCTGGAGGCGCAGCACGCGCGCGTACACCTCGTGCAGCAGGTCGTCCTTGGAGCCGAAGTAGTGGTAGAGCGCGCCCTTGGTGACGCCGGCCGCCTCGACGATCTCCTGCACCGAGGTGCGGTCGTAGCCCCGCTCCGCGAAGAGCCGGGTGGCGGCGGCCAGGAGCCGCTGCGGCACCGGGGTGCCGTCCCCGTCCGTCGTCCTGGGCACTGCCGCCACCTGCCTTTCCGTGACACTGTTCCAGTCGTCGCGTCTAGAACGTCGCGCCTAGACGTCGCGGGAACGCAGTTCCCGACGGAGGATCTTGCCACTCGCCGTTTTCGGCAGCTCGGGCAGGATCTCCACCTGGCGCGGGTACTTGTAGGCGGCCAGTCTCTCGCCGCAGTACGCGGCCAGCTCGCCGGGGTCGGTCTCGGCGCCCGGCCGGAGGCTGATGTACGCCTTGACGGTCTCGCCGCGGTAGCCGTCGGGCACCCCGACGACGGCCGCCTCGCGCACCGCCGGGTGGGTGTAGAGGACGTCCTCGACCTCGCGCGGCCAGACCTTGAAGCCGGAGGCGTTGATCATGTCCTTCTTGCGGTCGACGACGTACAGCCAGCCGCGCTCGTCCATGAAGCCGATGTCGCCGGTGCGCAGCTCGCCGCCGGGGAAGGTCTCGGCGGTGGCGTCGGGGCGGCGCCAGTAGCCGGGGACGACCTGGGGGCCGCTGACGACGATCTCGCCCTGTTCGCCGAAGGGCACCTCCTCGCCCTGGTCGTCGAGGACGCGGACGACGGTCTGCGGGCCGGGCACGCCCACCGCGAGGGTCCCGGAGACCGGGTCGACGGGTGCCTCCAGGTGGGGCGGTACGGAGGCGCAGGGGGCGGTGCACTCGGTGAGGCCGTAGCCGTTGCGGATGTACGGCCCGAAGCCGGCCCGGAACCGCTCCACCAGGGCGGGCGGCAGCGGGGCGCCGCCGGAGGAGATCACCGTGAAGGAGGCGAAGTGGTCGCGGGTGACGCCGGGGTGGGCGGCCAGGGCCATGAAGGCGGTGGACGGGCCGACGGTGTAGTGCGGGCGGTGCTCGGCGAACGCGTCGAGGACGACGCCCGCCTCGAAGCGGTAGGCGAGGACGAGCGTGCCGCCGCTGGCCAGACAGGCGCCGAACTCGCAGACCAGGCCGGTGATGTGGAACAGCGGCGCCAGCGCGAAGTAGACCGGTGCCTCGGGAAGGCCCAGTCCGGTGCGCTGCCGTTCGGCGTTGTACATGATGTTGCGGTGGGTGTTGGTGGCGCCCTTGGGGGTGCCGCTGGTGCCCGAGGTGTAGCTGATCAGCGCGGTGCCGTCGGCGGCCGGGTCACGGTCCGGCGGGGCCGGACGGCCGGCGCGGGCCGCTTCCGTGAGGTCGTCGGCGTCGGTCACGGGCTGCCGTGCGACGGCCAGTACGCGCGCGTCCCCGCGGGTCTGGAAGTCCAGCTCGCACGCCGTGAGCGCGATCCGCACCGGCGACTCGGCGGCCGTGTCGCGCAGATACGCCTCCCAGGCCCGGTCGGAGCAGATCAGCGCGGTCGCCTCGGCGTCCCGCAGGACGTGCCCGGTCTCCCCCGACTTGTACATGGGGTTGACGGGGACCACGATCCCGCCCGCCTTCCAGGCGCCGAGGACGGCGAGGACGAAGTGCGGGGAGTTCTGGAGGACCACCGCCACCCGGTCGCCGCGCTCCAGGCCGCGGGCGGCGAGGTGGCCGGCGACGGAGTCGCTCAGCTCGTCCACCTCGCGGTAGGTGAGGCGGCCGTCGAAGTAGGCGAGGAAGGTGCGGTCGGGGGTCGCGGCGACGGCCCGGCGCAGGGCGTGCACCAGGGAGGGGTCCGGGTGCAGCGGGGCCTTCTGGGCGTCGGTGAGCAGATCCAGCCAGGGCTTGGCCGCGTACCGGGAACCGGTGGCCGTCATCGGGCGGCCCCCTCCTCCCACTGGCGCTGGAGGCGGTTCATGCCGCGCAGCCAGCGGTCCGGTTCGGCGGCGCGGGCCTGGTAGTACGCGGCGACCTCGGGGTGCGGGAGGATCAGGAAGCGGTTCTCGTCGATGCCCCGGAACAGGGCGTCCGCCACGTCCTCCGGTTCGATCGCGGTCGGCGCGAGCACCAGGTCGCCCGCGCTGCCGCTGGCGGTGAGCATGTCGGTGCGCACGCCCTGCGGGCAGATGGCGTGCACCTTGATCCCGCGGTGGCGGTACGTGAGCGACAGCCACTCGGCGAAGGCGTAGGCGCCGTGCTTGGTGACGCTGTAGGGGGCGGCGCCGATCATGGTGAGCAGGCCGGCGGCCGACACGGTGGAGACGAACCGGCCCCGGCCGCGCTCCAGCCAGTCGGGCAGCAGGGCGTGGGCGGCGCGGACATGGGCCATGACGTTGACGTCCCAGGCCAGTGCCCAGACGGCCTCGTCGGCGGCCTCGGTGCCGCCGGAGCCGACGCCCGCGTTGGCGCAGTAGACGTCGACCGCGCCGCCGAGCGCCTCGCGGGCCTCGTCGACGACGGCCGAGGCGTCGCCGGGTACCGCGATGCCGTCGATCTCCTCGGCGACCGCCTTCGCCTTGCCGGGGTCCAGGTCGTTGACGACGACGCGGGCGCCCCCGGCGGCGAAGCGGCGGGCCAGCGCGGCCCCGATGCCGCCCCCCGCTCCGGTGACGACGACACCCGCGTCCTGCACGGTCTCCACCATCGGTCTCCTTCGACGCGACGCCAACTGGCCGTGACAGACTAACCAGTCGGTATGTTCTGCGGAAGGGTGTTGCGCGGTTCGCCTCGTTCCGCCGGGCCGGGGCGCGCACTAGCGTGCGTGGGCATGACACTGTCCAGACGGGCCTTGCTCACCACGGCGACGGCGACCGCGACGGCGGCCTCCACCGGTACGGCGCGGGCGTCCGGCGGGCGCCGGACGCGGACCGGCTTCGAGCGGCTGGCCGCCGACGGGTACGCCCTGCTCGACGGCGACCGGGTCGGCGTCGTCACCAATCCGACCGGCGTCACCCGGGACGTGCGGCACATCGTCGACGTCATGCACGCCGACGACCGGGTGGACCTCACCGCCGTCTTCGGCCCCGAGCACGGCTTCCGCGGCACCGCCCAGGCGGGCGGCTCGGAGGGCCGGTACGACGACCCGGCGACCGGGCTGCCGGTCTACGACACGTACCTCAAGAGCGGGCAGCCGCTCGCGGACGTCTTCACCGCGTCCGGCGTGGACACCGTCGTCTTCGACATCCAGGACGTGGGGGCGCGCTTCTACACGTACATCTGGACGCTGTACGACTGCATGGAGGCCGCCGCGCTCGCGGGCAGGCGGTTCGTGGTCCTGGACCGGCCCAACCCGGTGACCGGGCGGGCCGCGTTGGGTCCGGTGCTGCACCCGGAGTTCGCCACCTTCGTCGGCCGCCGGCCGATCGCGCAGGCGCACGGCATGACCGTGGTGGAGCTGGCGCGCCTGTTCGACGGGGAGTTCCTGACGACGCCCGTCGCCCTGGAGACCGTACCGATGACCGGGTGGCGGCGGTCCGACTTCTACGACGCCTCCGGCCTGCCCTGGGTGCCGCCGAGCCCCAACATGCCGACACCGCAGACCGCGCTGGTGTACTCGGGGACCTGTCTGTTCGAGGGCACCAATCTGTCCGAGGGGCGCGGCACCACCCGCCCGTTCGAACTGCTGGGCGCGGAGGGGATCGACGGGGCGTGGGCCGCCGCCGCGAACGGACTGGGACTGCCGGGGGTGCGGTTCAGGGAGGCGTACTTCGCGCCCGTCTTCTCCAAGTTCCAGGGCAGGACGGTCGGTGGTGTGCAGCTCCATGTGCACGACCGCGCGGCGTTCGACCCCGTGCGTACGGGGATCGCGCTGCTGGTGACCGCCAGGCGGGTCTGGGACGGGTTCGCCTGGCGGTCGGACGGGTGGATCGACAAGCTGACCGGTTCCGCGCGGGTGCGCACGATGATCGACGCGGGCGCGGACACCGACGAGGTGGTGGCGGGCTGGCGGGCGGAGCTGGAGGCGTTCCGCCGGGTGCGGGAGCGGTATCTCGTCCACCGCTGACCGCCCGCCGCCCGCCCGTACTCACCTGTGGGACGTGAACTCCACCACCTGCTGGTAGGTGGGGCGGTTCTGCCAGCTGACCGGGCCGTGCCTGATGCCGCCCAGGGTGCGGTGGACGATCGCGTCGGCGCACCACTGGTCGCCCGCCGCGCAGTTGTCGTCGCCGGGGTAGACCTGGGCGGGCGTCTTCGCCGCCGCCTGCGCCAGGGTGGCGATCAGCGTGTCCCGGCAGGCCGCCGGGGAGCCGCCGCCGCAGTAGGCGCGGGCGAGGGGGCCGCGTACGGACTCGCCGAGCACCGCCCGCAGATCCTTGTCGACAAAGCTCCACCAGCCGTACTGGAAGGCGCTGCCGGCGTGTCCTCCGGTCGGGCCGTGGGCGGCGGACGGCGACTCGTCGACGGGGAGGTTGGCGGTGAAGGCGTCGTACAGGCCGCTGCCGAGGCCGGGTTCGAACACGGCCCGCACCAGCAGCGGCCACCAGGCGTCCATGGTGCGCACGGCGTCGGCGTGGGCGTACGTCTTCGCACCGGCCGAGGTCTCGGTGCGTTCGCCGCCCGCCGCCAGCCAGGCCCGGAGCCGGTCGACGGCCGTCCTGGCGGCGGGGTCGGTCACCGGGGCGGTGTCGATCACCTTCAGCAGGTCCGGCAGGACGCCCTCGGCCCGCAGGTCGGTGAGGCCCGCGTCGGCCATCGCCCGGACGAGCGAGGCGCGCGTGACCGCGCCCTGCTCGACCAGGTTCCGCACCCGGTCGTCGAGCAGGTTCCCGCGGTGGACCGAGCCGTTGCCCCAGGAGGCGACCGTGTAGCCCTCGGCCACCTTGTTGTTCCAGGAGACGTAGTAGTCCTGGTCGGCCGAGCGCGGGTGGGCGGAGGCCGGGGTGTAGTCGGCGGTGTTGGCCGTCGGGTCCCAGCCCCGCCACTCCCCCGCCGGACGGGCCCACACAGGGAAGTCGGCGTCCACGCCCTCGGCCCGTACCGGGTTGTCGCCGCTGTTGTAGTACGCGGTGTGCTCGGCGTCGGCGTAGAACCAGTTGAAGGTGTAGTTGATGTGCTGGACGGCGCGCTGGAAGTCCTGCGGGCCCTTGACGTAGTCGGGGTCGTTGAGCATCTGGAAGCCGATGATCGAGTCGGCCTCGTGCAGGAAGGACGAGCGCAGGGAGACGTAGGCGACCTTCGTGCCGCCGACGGTCGCGCGGTGCTCCACCGGGCCGTACTTCGTGCGCCAGACCCGCAGGGTGTAGGAGCCGGCGGCGGTGGAGTCGGCCACGGTCGGGGTCCAGGCGTTCTCGCGCTCGACCTTCTCCATGGGGGTGCAGGTGCCGCGGTAGAGGTAGTGGTAGTCGTCCTGGCACAGCTCGACGGCGTACGTGTCGATGATGTCCTGGCCGGAGGTGGTCGCGCTCCACGCGTAGTCCTGGCCCCGGCCCAGTTCGACGTACATGCTCAGGCCCGCGAAGGAGGCGCCGCGGGCGCTGAGGCCGGGGCCCTGGATCTCCTGGAGCATCAGGAGCTGGGGCGCGAAGTAGCCGGTCTGCGGTCCGAAGACGGCGACGGGGTGCCCGCTCGCGGTGTGGTCGCCGCTGACGACGAGGGCGTTGGACATGCCGCGCCGGGCGGAGGAGAGGGCGCCGGTGGCGGCGGTGGCCTGTTCGGCCGCGCTGCCCGTGCGGTCGTACACGAGGGGTTCGGCCGTCACCGAGCCGGCGTCGGGCAGGGCCCGGTGCCGCGGGTCGGCGGGCGGGGTGAGGTACGGGAAGGCGCCGTCCCGGACGGTGCGGGCGGCCTCGGGGTCGTCGCGCTGGCGGAAGGACTCCCAGACCTTCGTGCCCTCGGTCACGCCGTACTTCTCCTGGGCGGCGAGCAGGGACAGGGCGTTGTTCACCTCGCCCCCGCCGCCGGAGCCGAACAGGGCGCCTATGACGGAGGCGAGGGCGACCAGGTCGGCGGGTTCGAAGTGCTCGATGGTGCCGGCGTTGGTGAGCGCGTCCTTGTGGCCGGTCAGGACGTACTCGCCGGGGAAGTTGCGGGCCTGGTCGGAGGCGTCGATGTAGGCGTTGACACCGGCGACGTAGGCCTCGACGTCGGCCAGGGCCTGCGCGCCGCGTTCGCCGGCCTTCGCGGCGGCGCTGTCGATCTGGGCCCGCAGCTCGGCCTCGGTGTAGGGGGCAGCGCGCCAGAACTGCTGCTCCAGGCCCTGGTTGGCGGGGGCGCCGCCCGCGAAGGACGTCAGCTCGCCGCGGCCGACGTGGCGGAAGAGGTCCATCAGCCACAGCCGGTCCTGGGCGGCGGCGTAACCGGCGCCGAACTCGGTGCCGTAGCGGGTAGTGCCTGTGATGTGCGGCACACCGGTCTTCTTGTCGCGGACGATCGTCACGTCGGTGCGGCCGGCCGGGCGGACGGTGGAGGCGACCTGGTCGGCGGGGACGCCGAACGAGGCGTCGTTGAAGAAGGTGTTGATCGTGTCGTTGGTGAGGGCGCGGTGGCCGGTGGCGAGGTTCGCGTAGGGGCCGAGCTGGTCCTCGGCGTGCGCGGGCTGGGTGCCGAAGGCCTGGTTGAGCAGGATCTGGGCGAGGGTGGCGTTGCCGTTCTGGCCGGGCGGCAGGATGTCGGAACACTGTCCGCCGCAGTGGTCGCCGGCCGCCGCGGTGCCGCCCGGCGCCCCGGCGGGGGCGGTGCCGGCCGGGGCGGCCGAGGCGGTGCCGGCGCTCGCGGCCGTCACGGCCGGGGAAAGCGGTGCCAAAAGACCGGCAATGAGGGCGCATAGCGACGCGCTCTTCAGGAACCCGTGGATTCCGCGGGGAGTTCTCAGTCTGTCGAGGGCCGTGCGTGGGGTGCGCCGTGACATGGGGCAGCTCCTCCCGACGGGGACGCGCCGGATGTTACCGGCGGTATCCCCGGGTTCGAAGATGAACATGCGTCACTTTCGGCGAGAGCACAGCGGAGCGACGGAACAGAGCGACGGAACAGAGCGACAGAGCAGACACACAGGTCACGGGAGTCGACTCGGGAGGCGGTCCGGCCGGCTTATGGAGGCCATCGGAAATCGGATGGAGCCGAATCGTGTGTCGATACGTCTATTCGGCGACGTCCGTACGACGACGCCGAAGTGACCGGAAAACAGGTGCAGGTGTGACGGAGGTGCAGGGCGATGGCCGGTTTCCGGAGTCTGGCGAGACAGGTCCGCGATCCGCGGTCCGACCTGGCGCTGCGGCGCTACTCGCTGCGCAAGTGCCTTGAGCGGTTCGCCCCTTACGGACACAGGGCGACCTGGGACCACCTGTGCTCCCGTTGGGGGTTCGGGCCGGAGGACAGGTCCCCGGACCCGGCGCGGCTGGTGGCCGCGCTGGAGGAGCTGGAGCAGGCGCGGTCGGTGTGGCTCGCCTATGAGGTGAAGTTCGCCGAGCGCCGCAGGAAGGAGAAGCACGACGGGCTGCGCCGGCCCGGCAGCGTGGACGACTGGCACCGGCTGACCTGGGGCGGGTTCGGTGTGGCGTGGTGCGACGACCCGCGGGTGCATCCCCGTGAGCCGCTGGCCGAGGTACTGCGCCGGCTGATAGCCGCGCTGGAGCGCGAGCCGGGGGCGGCGTGCCCGGTGTGCGCGGGTGAGCGGCTCATATGGAAGTACGACCTGGACCACGAGCCGTCGGCCGGTCCGGTCTGCGCGGACTGCGGGATCCTGGTGCCGCGGCCCGTACTGACGCCGGAGGCCCTGTCGGCCACCCGGCGGGAACGGCTGCTGGTGTCGGCCTGAGCCGGCGTGAGGTACGGCGCGACGACGTGCGGTGAGGTACGGGGGGGGTGGTGCGGCACGGCCCGGGAGCGCCGGGCGCCGCACCGCCTGGGCCTCCGCCCGGGCCCGCTCGGGCCCGCCTGAGGGGGCGTGGGGTGGGGCGTGCGGCCGTTGACGTGGTGTCACCGCGAGTGGCCGGGGCCGCTCACGTCCGCGCCCGCGCCCGTGTCCCGAGGACAGGAGCCTGCGCCGCCGGGCGGGCAGCCGCCGCCCGGGCCCCGCGCAGGCCGCCGCCCCGCGGGCAGAAGCCCGCCGAACCCTGCGGGTCAATACGCCTGGGGTCGGCCGCCGCCCCGTTCCACCATCAGCCGGGACCCGGCCCGGCTCTCGCCGAAGACGTCGTCCGGATTGGACAGCACGCAGGTGTCCAGGGACAGACACCCGCAGCCGATGCAGTCGGTGAGGTGGTCCCGCAGCCGGTTGAGCTGCTTGATGCGCTCGTCCAGCTCACAGCGCCATGCCTCGGAGAGACGGGTCCAGTCGTCCCGCGTGGGCGTGCGCTCCTCGGGCAGCTCGGCGAGCGCCTCACGGATCGTGGCGAGCGGGATGCCGACCCGCTGGGCGGCCCGGATGAAGGCGACCCGGCGCAGGGTGTCCCGG
Source organism: Streptomyces sp. NPDC016677 (assembly GCF_055562815.1). NCBI lineage: Bacteria > Bacillati > Actinomycetota > Actinomycetes > Kitasatosporales > Streptomycetaceae > Streptomyces > Streptomyces sp. NPDC016677. The sequence goes on from NZ_JBVHEO010000020.1 coordinate 40,653, forward strand.
CTGTAGCGGCGCTGGTTGCCCGAGGTGCGGCGGCTGCTGATCAGGCCCTTGGACTCGTAGAAGTGGAGGGCGGAGACGGCGGCGCCGCTGCGCGCGGCGACCTGGCCGACCGTGAGTTCGTGGATCTTCTCTGGAATCTGGGGCACCCCTCGAAGACTACCCATCCCGCACTCCGCCCGGTCCGTTGACAGGGGCCGCACGGCCGACCATGCTAAGCAGTCGCTTAGTAGAGACGACATGGCACACGCAGTAGAAACGACATGGCACACGCGGGAGGCCGGGACATGGCAGAGCCGAGGATCTTCACCTCCGCCGACGAACTGAAGGCGGCGGTGGGCGAACGACTGGGGTACACCGACTGGCTGGAGATCGACCAGAAGCGGATCGACCTGTTCGCGGAGGCGACCGGCGACCACCAGTGGATCCACGTCGACCCGGAGAAGGCCGCCGCCGGGCCGTTCGGCACCACGATCGCGCACGGCTATCTGACCCTGTCGCTGCTGCCCCTGTTCGGGCCGCAGCTCCTCGCCGTCGAGGGCGTGAAGATGGGGGTCAACTACGGCACCAACAAGGTCCGTTTCCCCTCCCCCGTACCGGTCGGCTCGCGGCTGCGCGCCACCGCGACCCTCACGAACGCCGAGGACGTCACCGGCGGCGTCCAGGTCACCGTCGCCTTCACCGTGGAACGCGAGGGCGGGGACAAGCCGGTGTGCGCCGCGGAGTCGGTCTCGCGGTACTACTTCTGATACGTCCCGCCGCTACTGGTCGGCGGCGGCGGCCGGGGTCTTCGCGCCCACCATCCGCAGCACGAGGTCGGCGTAGAGCGCGCCGACCTCGTCGGGCGTCCGGGTGCCGTTGACGTTGAACCAGCGGGCCACGTCGATGCAGAGCGAGAGCACGGCCAGCGTGGTCCCCTTGAGGTCGAGCACCTCGAACTCGCCGGTGGCCACGCCGTCCTCGATGATGCCGCGCACCTCGGCGTCGCACTGGCGGCGCAGCGCGACGATCTCCGCGCGGGCGTCGGGGCCGAGCGCGTCCAGTTCGTACTGGACCACCCGCGCGGTGGTGCGCCGCCCCGCGTGCCAGCGGACGAAGGAACTGACGGCGTCGGCGAGCCGCTCGGTGGCGCCGCCCTCTCCCCGGGCCGCCGTGCGCAGGATGTCCAGCGCCCGGGCGTGGCCGATCCGGCTGATGCGGTGGAGCAGCTCTTCCTTGGTCTTGTAGTGGATGTACAGCGCGGCCGGGCTCATGCCGGCCCGCCCCGCGATGTCCCGGGTGGTCGTGGCGTGGTATCCGCGCTCGGCGAAGGCCTCCACGGCGGCGACCAGCAGCCGCCGGGCCGCGTCAGGGGTGACCTCGCTCCAGGGCTCGGTGTCGCCGCCCCTGGTCTCCTCCGCCGTACTCATCGCCTTCTCGCCCCTCTCGGTGACAGGAGGACCACCATACCGCCGAAGCTGAGCGGGCGCTTAGAGCGCTCACCTCACAGTTTCTGGAACGGATCGTGCTGGGCGAGCAGCTGTTCCACCCGTGCCTGGTCGACGCGGCTGACGATCTGCCCGGCCTCCTGCCGGTCGCGGATGATCTTCGCCAGGGTGAAGGACGAGGTGACGAGGTACAGGACGGCGATCCCGAGGAAGGCGCGCACCCAGGCGTCGGCCTCCAGGTTGAAGATGCCGATGGCGGTCGCGGCCATGGCGACCGCGAAGGACGCGACGGCCTGTCCGTAGAAGGCGGCCGTGCTCTGCTGCTTGACCGGTGTGTCACTCATGGGGACAAGCGTCGGCGGATGTGGCCGCGGCCACATCCGCCCGCCTACTCAGACCGCCTACTCAGACCGCACGCTCGGGCCGCGTGCCGGGGCCGCACGCTCGGGCCGCGCACTCGGGCCGCGCGCTCAGAACGCCGATACGCCCGTCAGCGCCCGCCCGATGACCAGTTTCTGGATCTGGCTGGTGCCCTCGTAGAGGGTCATCACGCGGGCGTCGCGCAGCAGCTTGCCGGCCGGGTACTCGTCGATGTAGCCGTAGCCGCCGAAGACCTGGAGGGCGTTGTTGGCGGCGCGGACGGCGGCCTCCGAGGCGAACAGCTTGGCCTTGGAGGACTCGACGGCGAAGGGCCGCCCGCGGTCGATCAGGTCGGCGACCCGCCAGGTCAGCAGGCGGGCGGCGTCCACGTCGACGGCGATGTCGCTGATCAGTTCCTGGACGAGCTGGTGCCCGGCGATGGGCTTGCCGAACTGCTCGCGCTCACCGGCGTACTTCACGGCCGCGTCCAGCGCGGCCTGGGCTATGCCGACGCAACCGGCCGCGACCGACATCCGGCCCTTGGCCAGGGCCGACATGGCGACCGAGAAGCCCTTGCCCTCGGGGGCCAGCATCGCGGAGGCGGGTACGCGGACGTCCTCCAGGACCAGTTCGGCGGTGGCCTGGCCGCGCAGGCCGAGCTTGCCGTGGAGGGTGCGGCGGGTCAGGCCGGGGGTGTCGGCGGGGACCAGGAAGGCGGAGACGCCCTTGTGGCCGGGGGCGTCCGTGGAGCGGGCGAAGAGCAGCACGACGTCGGCCCAGGTGCCGTTGGTGATGAACATCTTGGTGCCGTTGATCACGTAGTCCCCGCCGTCGCGGACCGCCCGCGTGGTGAGGCTGCCCGCGTCCGACCCCGTACCGGGCTCGGTCAGGCCGAAGCAGCCGACGTACTCGCCGGAGGTCAGGCCGGGCAGCCAGCGGCGCTTGTGCTCCTCGTCGCCCCAGGCGGCGATCGTCTTGGCGACCAGGCCGAGGGAGACCGACACGATGCCGCGCACGGAGGAGTCGCCGCGGCCCAGTTCCTCCGTGACCAGGCAGTACGCGAGGTGGTCGCCGCCCGAGCCGCCGTACTCCTCGTCGATCGTCAGGCCGAGGAAGCCGACCTCGCCGAGCTTCTTGACGACGGCGCGGTCCACGTCCTCCGCGCGGTCCCAGGCGACGACGTGCGGGGCGATCTCGCGGTCGACGAAGTCCCGGGCCAGCTGCCGGACGGCACTCTGTTCCTCGCTGAGCTCCAGGTTCATGCCGCGCCACCTCACAGACGAACGAACATTAATTAGCACTGCTAGTTTCTTGTCGCAGCCCTACTATGTGCGCCATGGCCCGACCGCGCAAGCCCCTGCTCAGCACCGAACGGATCGTCACGGCGGCCCGTGCGCTGGTGGACGAGGAGGGCCTCGCGGCCGTCTCCACCCGCCGGCTCGCCGCCGAACTGGGCGTCAGCGGGCCCTCGCTCTACAACCACTTCCGCACCAAGGACGAGATCCTGGAGGCGGTCGCCGACTCGGTGAGCGGACAGGTCGACCTGTCGATGTTCGAGGACGGCCGGCCCTGGCGGACCGCCCTGCGCGACTGGGCCGTCTCCTACCGGGCCGCCCTGCGCGACCACCCCAACATCGTCCCGGTCCTCGCCCACGGCCCCGGCCACCGCCCGGCCGCGCTGCGCCTCGCGGACGCCGTCTACGGGGCGATGGTCGAGGCGGGCTGGCCCCCGGCGCAGGCCACCTCGATCGGCGCGCTGATGCGGTACTTCGTGATGGGCTCCGCGCTGGGTTCCTTCGCCGCCGGCTTCCCTGCCGAGCCCGGCGCCTACGATCCCGCCGACTATCCCCACCTCCAGCAGGCCCACCGGCTCGCCGAGCAGCAGGAGAAGATCGACGAGCGGGCCTTCGAGACGGGGCTCGCGGCACTGCTGGACGGACTGGCCCTCCAGTACGAGCAGGTCGCGCGGGGCGGCTGAGCGGCTGCGGCTGAGAGACTTCGGCACGGACACTTCGGTGCCCGCCGAAGTGTCCGTGCCGCATGCTGGTGCCATGACCGACAAGGACCCCGGTGCGGCCGGGCTGGCGCGGCTGGCCGGGCTGATCGCCGACGAGACGCGGGCCGCCTGTCTGCTGGCGCTGCTCGACGGGCGGGCGTGGACCGCCGGTGAGCTGGCCCGGCACGCGGGGGTCGCGCCGTCCACGGTCAGCGAGCACCTGGGCAAGCTGGTCGCGGGCGGCCTGCTGACCGAGGAGCGGCAGGGGCGGCACCGGTACGTACGGCTGGCCGACGACCGGGTGGCGCAGCTCGTGGAGGACCTGACCGCGCAGGTGGCGCCCGAGGCCGTGGCGCGGCGTCCGCGTTCGCTGGCCGCGGCGGGCGCCGGGTCGGCGATGGCCCGGGGGCGCACCTGTTACGACCACCTCGCCGGGCGGCTCGGGATCGCCGTGACCGACGCGCTGACCGCTCGGGGGCTGCTGCGGCAGGACACCGGGTTCGCGCTCACGGACGCGGGTCTCGCCTGGTTCGACGCGACCGGCATCGGGCTCGCCCGCACCGGGCGGCGGCCGCTGGCCCGGGCCTGCCTCGACTGGACCGAACGCCGCCCCCATCTCGCCGGTGTCGCGGGCGCCGCGCTGTGCCGGCACGCCCTGGACGCGGGCTGGTGCGTGCGCATCGGCAGCGGGCGGGCGGTGAAGGTGACGGCGTCGGGGGCGCGGGCGCTGTCGGAGCTGCTGGGCGTGACGGCGGACGCCTTGCGCTGAGCACCGACGGCATTCTCCGGCGACCGCCGGTCTCCACCACCCTTCTTCCCTGACTCTGGAGCATGATGATGTCCCCCTCTCGGTCGGCGGCCGGTGCCGCCGCGGTCACCGTCGTCCTGTGGGCCTCCGCCTTCGTCTCCATCCGCAGCGCGGGCGACGCCTACTCGCCGGGCGCGCTGGCGCTCGGCCGCCTGCTGTCGGGGGCCCTGGTGCTGGGGCTGATCTGCCTGGTGCGGAGGGAGGGGCTCCCGCCCCGGCCGGCCTGGCGGGGCATCGCGATATCCGGCGTGCTCTGGTTCGGCTTCTACATGGTCGCCCTCAACTGGGGCGAACAGCAGGTGGACGCCGGTACGGCCGCCCTGGTCGTCAACGTGGGCCCGATCCTCATCGCGCTGCTCGGCGCGCGGCTGCTCGGGGACGCCGTGCCGCCCAGGCTGCTGGCCGGGATGGCGGTGTCGTTCGCCGGGGCGGTGACCGTGGGGCTGTCGATGTCGGGCGAGGGTTCCGCCTCGGTGCTCGGGGTGGTGCTGTGTCTGCTGGCCGCCGTGGCGTACGCGGGCGGGGTCGTCGCCCAGAAGCCGGCCCTGGGCCGGGCGAGCGCGCTCCAGGTGACGACGTGGGGGTGCCTGGTCGGGGCCGCGGTCTGTCTGCCGTTCGCGGGGCAGTTGGCGCGCGACGCGGCCGACGCTCCCCTGTCCGCGACCCTCAACATGGTCTACCTGGGCGTCTTCCCGACCGCGCTGGCGTTCACGACGTGGGCGTACGCGCTGGCCCGCACGACCGCCGGCCGGATGGGTGCGACCACCTACGCGGTCCCCGCGCTGGTCGTCCTGCTGTCCTGGCTGGCGCTGGACGAGGTGCCGGGCCCGCTCACCCTGGTGGGCGGGGCGCTGTGTCTGGGGGGTGTGGCGGTGTCGCGGTCCCGGGCGCGGACCCGGGACCGCGACCGGACCCGGGACCGCGACACCGCCGAAGGGGACGCGGAACGGGTCTAGAAGACCACCAGCGCCCGTCCGCCCTTGCCCGCCAGCATGGTGTCGAAGGCGGCCGGGATGCCGTCCAGGGCGATGCGTTCGGTCACCAGGGCGCCGAGGTCCAGGCGGCCGGCGCGGACGTGTCCGGCGAGGACCGGGAGGTCGCGGGCCGGGTCGCTGTTGCCGTAGACGCAGCCGGTCAGGGTGCGGCCCCAGTGGAAGATCTCCAGGGCGTTGAAGGTGACCTGCTGGTCCTTGCCGCCGATGCCGACGACCGTGGTGCGTCCACCGCGGCGCGTCGATTCCCAGGCGGTGCGGATGGTGACCGCCCGGCCCACGCACTCCACGGCCACGTCGACGCCCTGTTTGCCGGTGAGGGCGCGGATCTCGCGGGCGGTGGTGTCGGAGGCGAGGACGTAGTCGGTGGCGCCAGCGGCGCGGGCCAGTTCCTCCTTCTCCGGGGAGACGTCCACGGCGACGATCTTCGAGGCGCCCGCGATCCGGGCCGCCTGGAGGGTGGCGAGGCCCACTCCCCCGACGCCGAAGACGGCGACCGTCTCGCCCTTCCGGACCTGGGCCGCGTGGTGGACGGCGCCGTAGCCGGTGAGGACGGCGCAGCCGAGCAGGGCGGCGTCGGTGAGCGGGACGCCGTCGGGGGCGGGCAGGACGCAGGACGCGTCGACGACCGTCTCCTCGGCGAACGCGGCGACGTTCAGCCCGGGGTGCAGTCCGGTGCCGTCGTCGGCGCGGCGGGCGTGCGTGTTCGCGGCGCCGGACAGGGCGTTCGCGCACAGCCAGACCTCGCCGAGCGAGCAGGCGTGGCAGGTGCCGCAGGACGGGGCCCAGTTGAGGACGACGGCGTCACCGGGGGCGAGGCGCTCCACACCCTCGCCGACGCCGACGACCGTACCGGCGCCCTCGTGGCCGAGGACGGCGGGCAGCGGCACCCGCATGGTGCCGTTGGACAGGGACAGGTCGGAGTGGCAGACGCCGGCGGCGGCGAGCCGGATCCGGACCTGACCGGGGCCGGGGTCGGGCAGTTCTATCTCGGTGATCTCCAGCGGAGAACCGACGGCGGGTACTACGGCGGCACGGACAGCCATGACGGCGGGACTCCCCTGGGACTCGGAACGAACTCGGAGAACGGACTCGGAGCCGGCCCACAACTGACTCAGGCCGGACTCAGAACGGGCTCAGAACGGGCTCAGAACTGGAGGGACTTGGTCTGGAGGAACTCGGCCAGGCCGTGCCGGCCCAGTTCGCGGCCCACGCCGGACTGCTTGTAACCGCCGAACGGGGCCAGCGGGTTGAACCGGCCGCCGTTGATGTCGACCTGTCCGGTCTCCATCCGGCGGGCGAAGGCGACCGCCTCCGCCTCGTCCCCGGCCCAGACGGCACCGGCCAGCCCGTAGACCGTGCCGTTGGCGATCCGCAGGGCGTCGTCCTCGTCCTCGTACCTCAACAGGCACAGGACCGGGCCGAAGATCTCCTCCTGCGCGATGGTCATGTCCTCGGTGACGTCGGCGAAGACGGTGGGGCGGACGTAGTAGCCGCGCTCGCGCGGGGCGTCGGGGCCGCCCGCGACCAGCCGGGCGCCCTCGGCGACGCCCTTCTCGATGTAGCCGCGCACCCGCCGGCGCTGCCCGTCGTTGACGACCGGTCCGATGCGCTCGCCGTACTTGGCGGCGGCGGCCGAGGCCAGCTCGACGGCCTCGTCGTACTGGTCGCGGTGGACCAGCATCCGGGTCCAGGCGCTGCACGTCTGGCCGGAGTTGGACATGACGTTGGCGACGCCGACGTTGACCGCCTTGGCCAGGTCGGCGGTGGGCAGGATGACGTTGGCGGACTTGCCGCCGAGTTCGAGGGCGACGCGCTTGACGGCGGCGCCGGCCGTCGCGCCGATCCGGCGGCCGACGGCGGTGGAGCCGGTGAAGGAGACCAGGTCGACGCCGGGGTGCTCGGCGAGAGCCTGGCCGGCGACCGGGCCGCGCCCGGTGACCAGGTTGAACACGCCCCCCGGGACCCCGGCTTCGTGCACCGCTTCCGCGAAGAGCTGGGCGACCAGCGGAGTGTCCTCGGCGGGCTTGAGCACGACGGTGCAGCCCGCCGCGAGCGCCGGGGCCACCTTGGCGACGATCTGGTGCAGCGGGTAGTTCCAGGGGGTGATGGCGCCCACGACGCCCACCGGCTCCTGGTAGACCGTGGAGTTGCCGACCTTCTCCTCGAAGGCGTACGTCGTCGCCAGCTCGGCGTAGGAGCCGGCCACCGCGATCGGGGCGCCCGCGTGCACGGCCTGGGAGAACTTCAGCGGGGACCCCAGCTCCGCGGTGACCGTCTCGGCGATCTCGTCCTTGCGGGCCACCAGGACGTCCCTGAGCGCGGCCAGCCGGGCGCCGCGCTCGGCCGGCGGGGTGGCGGCCCAGCCCGGGAGGGCGGCGCGGGCGGCCCGCACGGCGGTGTCGACGTCCTGCGCGTCCCCGGCCGGGACCCGGCCGATCACCTGCTCGTCGGCCGGGTTCACGACGGCGATCGTGTCCCGGCTCGCGGCGGGACGCCAGGCGCCGTCGATGTACATGCCGTCTTGTGCCTTCATCGCGTTCGCGTTCCTTCCGGCCGGGCGGTCTCCGTCGTCCGCACCCCAAACTAGCGCCGTTAGTTTTCTGGCACCAGGGGCCGCCCGAATGGCGCGGCTCACCTTGCCCGGGAACGGGGAACCGACGGCTCAGAAGTCGGCGCTGCCCCGCAGATCGACGCGGCCCACGGACTCCTGGCCGAAGGTCTTCTCGTACACCCGGCGGATCTCCTCGATCCTGCGGTCGCTCGGGCCCGCCTCGGCGACCGGGTAGAGCAGGATCAGCTCGTACGACCGCTCCTTGGCGATGGTGCCGGTCGCGTCCCGCCACTGCCCGTGTCCGCTCTGCACGGTCAGCCCGTCGGGGAAGTCCGGGGTGACCTCGTCGTCGACGAAGTCCATGAACTGCCGCTCGGTGACGGCCGGTCCGCCGTCGGGCCGCTCGGTGCCGAAGAAGAGCTGGGTCTCCACGTACGGGGTTCCGCGCCCCGGTGCCGGGGAGGCCGCGGCGGAGGCGTCCTCGCCGTCCAGGGCGGCGTAGGCCGCGGGCGCGGCGACGGCCAGCAGGAGCCCGGCCGTGGCAAGGGCCGTCCGGCCCCGCAGGGGAGACCTGTCACGAGTACGCGTACGAGTACGAGGTCGGGGGCGGGTTCGGGGTCGGGGGAAGTCCGTGAGGCGCATGGACCCTTTTCCTACCGGGTCTCACTCCTCCTGGCCCGGCAGCCGCGCCGGGGTGGACGCACTCGCCTCGCCGGCCGGGTCGGCGGGGCGTGGCGGGGGCGCGGCCGCGGCCGGGCGGGGGGCGCGCAGGGCCACGCCCGAGGAGAGCAGGAGCAGCGCGCCGAGCATGACGAAGGGGGCGGCCACGCCCGCGATCCCGGCGATCAGGCCGGCCGCGGCGGGGGCGGCGACCTGGCCGAGACGGTTGCCGGTCAGGCGCAGGGCGAGGGCGGTGGAGCGGGCCTCGGCGGGGGCCGCCTGGACGACGGTCGTCATGGACAGCGGCTGGCCGACGCCCAGGCAGAAGCCGAGGACGACGAGGAGCAGCCCCAGCGCCCAGACCGGCAGGGGCAGTGCGACGCCCGCGCAGAGCAGGGCGGCGAGCAGGCAGGTGACGGTGAGCAGCGCGGTGCGGCCCAGCAGCCGCAGCAGCGGCGTCAGCACCAGCCGGCAGGCGATGGTGGCCGCCGCGCGCAGGCTGAGCAGGACGCCGATCACCGAGGGGGCGATGCCCCGGTGCTCGCCGACCACCGGCAGATAGGCGGTGAGGATGTCGGTCGCGGACAGCACGGACAGGCTGATCAGCATGCCCGCGGGCACGCCCCGCGCGCGCAGGATGCGGCTCACGGGGACGCGCGCGCCCGGCGTCGCGTCGGATTTCACGGCCGTACGGTGCTCTATGCGCCACAGCGACGTCAGCGCGACGGCGCCGCCCGCGCCCGCCGCCACCAGGGCCACCGCGCTGCTGTGCGCCATGTCGGAGCCGCCGATGACCGCGCCGGCCGCGATCGGGCCGACGAGCTGACCCAGCGAGGCGCCGATGGTGAAGTGGCCGAAGTTGCGGTCCTGTTCGTGCGGCGCCGACTGGCGGGCCACCAGCGACTGCGCCCCGATCACGAAGCACAGGTGCCCCAGGCCCATCACGCCGCTCCACAGCGCCATCGCCCACAGGGACCCGGCGGCGCCGCTGAGCGCGCAGCCGCCGGAGATCAGGACGACCCCGACGGGCAGCAGCGGGGCGCAGCGGCCGTGATCGGTGCGGCGGCCCAGCGGGACGGCGGCGAACAGCGGCAGCAGCGCGTAGACGCCCGCGATCACACCGACCGCCCGCTCGTCGGCGCCCAGCGCCAGCGCCCGGTACGAGACGGCGGGCCGGGCCATCGACACCGCCCCCTGCGCGAAGGAGAAGGCGATGACGAGGCGGAGCAGCCAGCCGCGGTTCCCACCGGGCCTCATGGGCGAATCCTCCACTGTGCGGGGCCGGGCGACCGGTTCGGACGACTCGGTTCGGACGACCGAGGTCGGACGACCGGATCAGACGGCCGGTTCGGACGACCGGTTCGGACAACCGGATCAGACGGCCGGTTCGGACAACCGGATCAGACGATGCCGAACAGGATGCCCGCCGCGAGGACGGCCAGGCAGGTGAGGGCCGCCCACTTCACGACGAACCGGGTGTGGTCGCCGAACTCCACCTTCGCCATGCCGACGAGCACGTACACCGCGGGGACGAGCGGGCTGGACATGTGCAGCGGCTGGCCGACGATCGAGGCGCGGGCGATCTCCAAGGTGGACACGCCGTGGGCCTGGCCCGCCTCGGCGAGGACCGGCAGGACACCGAAGTAGAAGCCGTCGTTGGACATGAAGTAGGTGAGCGGCAGGCTCAGGAGGCCGGTGACCAGGGCCATGTGCGGGCCCATGCCCTCGGGGATCGCGCTCACCAGCCAGTCGGCCATGTGGTCGACCATGCCGGTGCCGGTGAGGACGCCGGTGAAGACGGCGGCGGCGAAGACCATGCCGGAGACGTTGAGGACGTTGTCGGCGTGGGCGGCGATACGGGCCTTCTGGTCGGGCATGTGGGGGAAGTTGACGGTGAGCGCGAGCGCGGCGCCGATCAGGAACAGCACCGGGATCGGCAGCAGCTCCATGATCATGGCGGTGAGCAGGGCGACGGTGAGCAGCGCGTTGAACCAGTAGAGCTTGGGGCGCAGGGTGGGGCGGTGCGGGTCCAGGCCCTGGAAACCGTCGTCGTCGGTCCGGTCGGCGGCCCCGCCGGTACCGCTGGGGACCTTCGTCGCGCCGCCGCCTGCCGCACCGGCGCCGACCAGTACCGTCTCCTTCTCCTCCGCCTTCTCCTCCACCAGCACCTCGTCCAGGGTGAGCGTGCCGACCCGCTTGCGCTCGCGCAGGCCGAGGACGTAGGAGAGGACCAGGACGAACAGCAGGCCGACGGCGAGGGCCGGGATCATCGGGACGAAGATGTCGGTGGCGTCCACCTTGAGCGCGGTGGCGGCGCGGGCGGTGGGGCCGCCCCAGGGCAGCGTGTTCATCACGCCGTTGGCCATCGCGGCGACGCCGGTCATGATCACCAGGCTCATCTTCAGCCGCTTGTACAGCGGGTACATGGCCGAGACGGTGATCATGAAGGTGGTCGAGCCGTCGCCGTCCAGGGAGACGATCGCGGCGAGCAGCGCGGTGCCGACGACGATCCGCATCGGGTCCGCCTTGCAGAACCTCAGGATCGCCCGGACGATGGGGTCGAAGAGCCCGACGTCGATCATCACGCCGAAGTAGACGATCGCGAACATGAGCATCGCCGCCGTGGGGGCGAGGCTGGAGACGCCGTCGATGACGTAGTCACCGAGGTGGGCGCCCTTGCCGACGATGACGCAGAACAGTGCGGGGATCAGCACGAGCGCCGCGATCGGCGACATCTTCTTCATCATGATCAGGACCAGGAAGGTCGCGATCATGGCGAAGCCGAGGATGGTCAGCATGAGTGAGTACCTAACGTTCGCCCTTGAACATCCCACCTGGGACCGGCGGTGCGATGACGTTAGGTGCCGTCGGACGGTGTTAACAAGATGTTGACACGCGAGCAATAAGCGCAAAACTCCAGGTCACGGCGTGGGGGTGAGGGTGACGGGGACGCCGTTGAGCACGGCGTTGCCGGACAGCGGGTCGAGCAGGCTGCCGTCGAGGAGCTGGTTGACGTTGACGCCGGGGCCGGTGGCGGCGTGGCGCAGGCGGGTGCCGGGGCGGTCGTGGCCCCAGCCGTGCGGCAGGCTCACCACGCCCGGCCGCACGCTGTCGGTGACCTCGGCGGGGACCGTCACCTCTCCTCCGGCGCCCTTCACCCGCACCGCCGCGCCGTCCCGTACGCCGAGCCGTGCGGCGTCCTCGGGGTGGAGATGCAGGGTGCAGCGGTTGGAACCGCCGGTCAGCGCGGGGATGTTGTGCATCCAGCTGTTGTTGGACCGCAGGTGGCGGCGGCCGACCAGGACGAGTCCGGCGGGACGGTCGGCCAGGGCCCGGCGCAGCCGGGGCAGGTCGGCGGCGATCGGGCCGGGCAGCAGCTCGACCTTGCCGCTGCGGGTCCTCAGCGGCTGCGGCAGGCGCGGGCGCAGCGGTCCCAGGTCGATGCCGTGCGGGTGGGCGAGCAGCTGGTCCAGGGTCAGCCCGTCGGGCCGGGCGCCGAAGCCGTCGCCGTAGGGGCCCAGGCGCAGCATGAGGTCGAGGCGGCGCTCGGGGCCGTCGGCGCCGGTGAGCAGGGCGGTCAGCTCGCCGGGGTCCCGGCCGTGGACCGGCGAGTGCGGTTCGCGGACCGCGCGCCGGAGGGTCTGGCCGATCACCATGTCGTCCACGGCGGCCGGATCGGTGCCGCCGGTACCGGTGACGGCCAGTACCAGCCGGGCCATGATCTCGGTCTCGGCCATGCGGCCGGGCTCCAGGGGGACGGCGGGGCGGGTGTAGCGGACCTGGTTGCGGACGGCGAGGGTGTTGAGGGCGAAGTCGTGGTGGGGGCTCTGCGCGGGCGGGGGCGGGGGCAGGACGACGTGGGCGTGGCGTGAGGTCTCGTTGAGGTAGGGGTCGACGCTGACCATGAAGTCGAGGGAGGCCAGCGCCTTGTCGAGGCGGTCGCCGTCGGGGGCGGAGAGGACGGGGTTGGCGGCTACGGCGACGAGCGCGCGGAGCGGTTCGTCCTGCGCGGTGGGGGTGCCGGCGGTCGCGGTGGCGGCGGTGGCGCTCCCGGCGACGGCGGTGGCTGCCCCGGCGACGGCCGTGTCGATCTCCTCGGCGAGAGCGGCGAGCGGCAGTTCCCCCTTGGCCTCCGGATGTCCGCTCACCCGGGAGTGCCAGCGGCCGAGCGCGAAGCCGCGGCCCGGTCCGGCGGGGCGCGGGGTCTTGTCGGTGGCGGCCTGCGGGAAGAGCGCGCCGCCGGGCCGGTCGAGGTTGCCGGTGAGGACGTTGAGGACGTCGACGAGCCAGCTGGCGAGCGTGCCGTGGGCGACGGTGCAGCTGCCGATGCGGGCGTAGACGGCGGCGGTGGGGGCGGCGGCGAGTTCGCGGGCGAGGGCACGGGTCGTCGCGGCGTCCACGTCGCAGGCCGGGGCGACCGACTCGGGGGTGAAGTCCCGTAGCGCCGCGCGGACTTCGTCGACGCCCTCGACGTGGGGGGCGAGGGCACCGAGGTCGGTCAGCCCTTCCTCGAACAGCACGTGGGCCACGGCGGCCAGCAGCAGCGCGTCGGTGCCGGGCCGGATCGCGACGTGCCGGTCGGCGAGCTTCGCGGTGCGGGTGCGGCGCGGGTCGATGACGGTGAGGGTGCCGCCGCGGGCCCGCAGCGCCTTGAGGCGGCCCGGGAAGTCGGGGGCGGTGCACAGACTGCCGTTGGACTCCACGGGGTTGGCGCCGATGAGGAGGAGGTGGTCGGTGCGGTCGAGGTCGGGCACGGGGATGGCGTTCGCGTCGCCGAAGAGCAGGCCGCTGGAGACGTGCTTGGGCATCTGGTCGAGCGTGGAGGCGGTGAAGACGGCACGGGTGCCGAGGGCGCCGATCAGGACGGGCGGGTAGAGGGCGCCGGCCACGGTGTGCACGTTGGGGTTGCCGAGGACGACGCCGACGACTCCCGCTCCGTACCGCTCGACCAGGGGCCGGATGCCGGCGGCGACCGCCGCGAACGCCTCCTCCCAGCTCGCCTCGCGCAGCTCGCCGCCGCGCCGCACCAAGGGCACCCGGAGGCGGTCCGGGTCGGCGTCGAGAGCGCCGAAGGAGGCGCCCTTGGGGCAGATGAACCCGCGGCTGAAGACGTCGTCGCGGTCACCGCGGGCGGCGGTGACGCGGGAGCCGTCGAGCGTGAGGGTCAGGCCGCAGGTGGCCTCGCACAGGGGGCAGATACGCAGGGCGGTGCGGGTCACGGGTCCTCCCGGGAGGCGACGGCGGTGGCGCGCGGACGGGGCATGAGCATGAGCGCTGGCAGGGCATGGGACCGGGACCGAGCATACCGACCGGTAGGCATGTCGGGGAGGGGTGGTGGGGAAACCCGGACGACGTCCCGTCCCGGCGCGTCCGCGCCCCGGGACGGGCCGCTCGCGCGGCGGTGCCCCCGCCGGGATCAGTCGAGCACGCGCGCCAGATACGCCCGCAGCAGTTCCCGCGCCTCGTCGATGATCTTCTGGTCGCCGTCCGGCGCGACCCGGAAGGCGAGCTGGACCAGGGTGTCGGCGGTCTCCACGGCGATGAGGAAGACCCGGCGCAGATCGTCGTCGGGGCGGCGGTCGAGAGTGCCGGCGAGCAGGTCGGTGAGGCGGTCGGCGACGCGGTGGTTGGGCGCGGCCCGGCGGCCGCCGACCGGTATCTGGTTGCCGAAGTCGACCAGGCAGAAGCCGGGTGCGGTCCGCTTCATCGCCAGGTACTCGTCGAGGACCGTGTCCAGCGCCGTGCGCCAGCCGCCGTCACCGGCCCGCTCCAGGCGCTCGGCCACGCGCCGCGCGAAGCGGTCCAGGTTGCGCTGGGCCAGCGCGTCCACCATCTGCCGCTTGTTGCCGAAGAAGCGGTACACCGAGCCGATGGGGACGCCGGCCCGCTGGGCGACGGCACGGGTGCTCAGCTCCTCGTAGCCGGCCTCGTCGAGGAGGTCGGCGCAGGCGTCGAGGATGCGGGTCAGCCGTTCGGCACTGCGCCGCTGGACGGGGGCACGGCGGAGCGAGGTCGCATGGGGCACGCCGTTCATGATGCCCGCTCGCCCCGGTCCGGTGAACCGGGGTCTGCGGTGCGGCGCCCGCCGCTCCGGGCAGCCGGGGCGGGCCCGGGCAGGGACGAGGCGGGCGGGGAGCCGGTGACCGGGGCCGCGCGGCCGGCCGACGCGTACCCGTCGACGCGGCACCGGCGAGTACCGCCGCCCCCGTACCGCCGAGTACACCGTCGGTCCAGTACCGCCGGACAAAGCCGACCCATGACCGACGAGAACACCGCCGCCCCGACAGAGGTACGCCACTCCCCGCCACCGCGGGCGCCGAACGCGCGTCCGACCCGGCCGGGCCCCCTGGAGGACGGGCTCCCGGACCATCCTGAGGACCTCTTGCGCACGGCGACCCCCAATCCTACGGTTCTACAGAGGAATCGGCTCGCGACGGGATCTGCGAGGGAGCGATCATGAGCGCGGACGCACGGAAGACCGCCGCCGGTCTGGCCCACCTGTCCGGCTTCGGCAACGAGCACAGCTCCGAGGCCGTGCCGGGCGCCCTGCCGGAAGGCCGGAACTCGCCGCAGCGGGCCCCGCTCGGCCTGTACGCGGAGCAGTTGAGCGGCACGGCGTTCACCGAGCCGAGGGCGCACAACCGGCGCTCGTGGCTCTACCGCATCCGCCCCTCGGCCGCGCACCCGGCGTTCACCCGGGCGGACAACGGCGCGCTGCGCACCGCGCCGTTCACCGAGTCCGTCCCCGATCCCAACCGGCTGCGCTGGGACCCGCTCCCCGCGCCGCCCGCCGGCACGGACTTCCTGGCGGGCCTGTGGACCCTCGGCGGCAACGGCGACGCGACACAGCGCACCGGCATGGCCGTGCACCTCTACCACGCCACCGCCGACATGGACCGCGTGTTCAGCGACGCCGACGGCGAACTGCTGATCGTCCCGGAGCGCGGCGGCCTGCTGCTGCGCACGGAGTTCGGGGTGCTGGCCGCCGAGCCGGGGCACATCGCGCTGGTCCCGCGCGGGGTGCGGTTCCGCGTGGAGCTGCTGGACGCCACCGCCCGCGGCTACGTCTGCGAGAACTACGGCGCCCCCTTCCGCCTCCCCGACCTCGGCCCGATCGGCGCCAACGGACTGGCCAACCCGAGGGACTTCCACGCCCCGGTGGCGGCGTACGAGGACGACGAGGACACCGCGGGCCCGGTGGAGGTGGTCAACAAGTACTGCGGCAACCTTTGGACGGCGGTCTACGACCACTCCCCGCTCGACGTCGTCGCCTGGCACGGCAACCTGGTCCCGTACGTCTACGACCTGCGCCGCTTCAACGCCCTCGGGTCGATCACCTACGACCACCCCGACCCGTCCGTCTTCACCGTGCTCACCTCCCCGTCCGACACCCCCGGCCTCGCGGGCGTCGACTTCGTGGCCTTCGTGCCGCGCTGGCTGGTGGGCGAGGACACCTTCCGGCCGCCGTACTTCCACCGCAACGTGATGAGCGAGTACATGGGGCTGATCGAGGGCGCCTACGACGCCAAGGCCGCCGGCGAGGGGGGCTTCGTGCCGGGCGGCGGCTCCCTGCACACCATGATGTCGGCGCACGGACCGGACCGGGAGACGTTCGACCGGGCGAGCACCGCCGAGCTGCGCCCGCAGAAGCTCGACGACGGGCTGGCGTTCATGTTCGAGACCCGGTGGCCGGTGACGCTGACGCCCGCCGCGGCCGGGGCGCCGCATCTGCAACAGGGGTACGACGACGTGTGGCGGGGTCTGGAGCGACACTTCCGTCCATGACGTCCATGTCCACGCCGTCCGGGTCCGGGCCGTCCCCGTCCGCGCCGTCCACGTCCTTCGCCCCGGACTCGCTCGTCCTCAACCGCAAGCTGCCGCTGTGGTACCAGGTGTCGCAGTCGCTGCGCGCCTCCATACTCGGCCGCACCCCGCACGACCCGCTGCGCCTGCCCACCGAGGAGCAGCTCGCCGGGCACTACGGCGTCAGCGTGCTCACCATGCGGCAGGCGCTGAAGGAACTGGAGGAGGAGGGGCTGATCACCCGGCACCGCCGGCGCGGCACCTTCATCGAGCCGCACGTGGTACGGACCGCCCCGGTGCGGCTGCTCGGCTCGGTGGACGCGATCGTGGCCCAGCAGTCGGGGATGCGCGGGGAGTTGCTGGCGCACGGGAGCGGTCCGGTGCCCGCCGGGTTCGCCGACTGTTTCCCGGACCTGGCCGAGGTGGCGACGTACCACCGGCTGCGCCGCGAGGCGGAGACCGGCGAGCCGACCAACCACGCCCGCAACTGGGTCCGTCCGGAACTCGCCGCCCGTATCGACCCGGACGACCTCGCCCGGCTGCCGATGACGAAGGTGCTGCGGGACGTGGTGGGCGTGGCGATCGGCCGGATCACGGACACGGTGGAGGCGCGGCTCGCGGACCCCGAGACGGCCCGGCTCCTCGGCGTCCCGCTGCTCAGCCCGATCCTGCACTACACGGGCGTCACCCGGGACCCGGCGGGACGGGTGCTGGACGTGGCGGTCATCCACTACCGGGGCGACCGTTTCTCCTTCAGCGTCACCCTGGACGCCACCTGAGCCGGGCGGCGGCCGTCGTACGATGCCCAGCGTGACGCACGACGACGCTCCGCCGCTGGCGGACCTCATGCCGTGGTCCGTCGCACCGCCCCGGCTCGGCCGGGGGTGGCCGACGGCGCCCGACGCGGCCTCCCTGAAGGCCCGTTGGGACGCGCTGATGAAGGCCGACGGGCCGGACCGCGCGGCCCTGTTCGAACCGACGCGGGCCCGTTCGCCGCGTACCGCGGTCGGGCAGCTGCCGGGCGTCGCGGCGGGCACGGAGCGGCTGGAGCGGGCCTCGGGACCGTGCCCGGAGCCGGTACGGGTGCTGCGCGCGCCGTTCGACGAGCAGTGGCTGATCCCCGACCACCGGCTGATCGACGCGGCCCGCCCCGAGCTGTGGCGGGTGGCGGACGCGCACCAGGTCTTCGTCGTCGAGTCGCCCGGCACTCCCCACGCTCCGGGCGCGCTGCTGGCCACCTCGCTGCTTCCGGTGTTCGGTCCCGGCCGGGTCCGCCCGCTCTACCGCCGCCCCGGCGGCACGGAACCGAACCTGGCCCCGGGCCTGCTGGACCACCTGGCCGCCCGGCTGGGCAGCCGGCCCGGCCCGCTGGACGTGCTGGCCTGGGCGTTGACGGCGGTGCGCGCGGAGGGGACGGTTCCGCTCACCTCGGACCCCGGCCTCTGGGAGCACGGCGTCCGGCTGGGCCGCCGCGCGCTGTGGCTGCTGCGGCGCGACGGCGAGCGCCCCAAGCTGCCCGGCGGCCGCCGCCCCTACGTCCGGGCCCCGCTGCCGCCGCGCCCGCTGGCCCTGCGCTACGACCGGGACGAGGAGGCCCTGTACCTCGACGAGGGCCGGATCTCCCCGGTGCCGCCGGAGGCCTGGGACTTCGAGGCGGGCGGGGTACGGGTGCTGGAGCAGTGGTTCGCGGCGCGTACCGCCGAGGGCGAGCCGGGCACGCTGTCCGCGATCCGCCCGGCCGGCTGGCCGCAGACCTGGACCTCGGAGCTGCTGGAGCTGATCACCGTACTGGCCCTGCTGGCCGGAGTCCGCGCCGAGCGGGCCGGGTTCACCGTGACCGACCCGGTCACCGCGGGCGACCTGCGCGCGGCGGGCGTCCTCCCGGTCCCCCGCCCGGCCCGCGCGCCGGCCTCCGTGCTGGACGGCCGCGAAGAGGGACCCGAAGGGCAGCTCGCCCTGCTGTGACCCGCTATCCGAACCCGTTCAGCACCCGCCGCAGCGCTTCCTCGAACACCGCCTCCAGGTCGATCGGCCCGGCGTCCTCGGTGAAGGCCGCCGCCAGCCGCGGATAGGCGCCGCCGGCGATCTGGGAGCCGAGGTAGGCGATCCGTACCCGCTGCTCCTCCTCGGGGGACCAGGGCAGGGAGCGGGTGCGCTCGGCGGTGGCCAGTTCGTTGCTGACGTAGGTCGTCACCACGCCGTTCACCAGCGCGATCAGCTGCATCTTGGTGCCGTAGGACTCCTCCAGCGGGTCCAGGCAGGCCAGGCAGTGCTCCAGGTAGCGCAGGGCGTTGGGGCTGAAGCCGTAGACCGGGGACATCAGGCGCGGCAGCCAGGGGTGGGCGTGCATCAGCGCCCGGGTGTCGCGCGCGACGCGGAACATGTCCGCCCGCCAGTCCCCCGTCGGCTCCCACGGCACGTGTTCACCGCTGACGGCGTTCACCATCAGCTCGTGGAGGTCCTCCTTGCGGGGGACGTAGTTGTACAGCGACATGGTGCCGCAGCCCAGTTCGGCCGCGACGTGCCGCATGGAGACCGCGTCCAGTCCCCCGGCGTCCGCGAGCCGTACCGCGGCGGCCGCGATGTCGGCGCGGGTGTGGCCCGGCCGCGGTCCGCGGCCGGTGCGCTCGGGGCGCGCCCAGATCACTTCGGGTACGGCCGCTCGGCCCGCCATCGGTCATCACCTCGGCCACCATCTTAGTTACGTACACCGTACGTAGTGCGCTATGGTCAGCCCATGACTACTACGTACGGTGTACTTAGTGAGGGTCTGGAGAAGCGCTTCGGCGAGGTGCGCGCGCTGCGGGGGCTGGATCTCGCGGTGGCCGAGGGCACGGTGTGCGGGCTGCTCGGGACGAACGGCGCCGGGAAGACGACGGCGGTGCGGCTGCTGACGACGCTGCTGCGCCCGGACGCGGGGTCGGCGCGGATCGCCGGCCTGGACCTGGTGCGCGAGGCGGCGGCGGTACGGCGCCGGATCGGCGTCGCCGGTCAGGACGCGTCGGTCGACGGGGACCTGACCGGCCGGGAGAACCTGCGCCTGTTCGCCCGGCTGCACCGGGTGCGGGACGCGGCGGGCCGGGCGGACGCGCTGCTGGAGCGGTTCGGGCTGACCGAAGCCGCCGACCGGCCGGCGTCCACCTGGTCGGGCGGCATGCGCCGCCGCCTGGACCTGGCGGCGAGCCTGGTCCAGCGGCCCGACGTGCTGTTCCTGGACGAGCCGACCACCGGCCTCGACCCGGCCGGCCGCAACCGCGTCTGGGAGGCGGTGCGCGCCCTGCGCGAGGAGGGCACGACCGTGCTGCTCACCACGCAGTACCTGGAGGAGGCGGACCGGCTCGCCGACGACATCGTCCTGGTGGACCGGGGCCGGGCGGCGCACACCGGGTCCCCCGCCGAGCTGAAGGCGCTGGTCGGGGCGCGCGCGGAGGCGGTCGTCACGGGCCCGGACGCGATGGCCGGGGCGGCGGCCGTCCTCGACCACCTCACGGGCGGCGCGCCCGTCCTGGACCACGAACGGCTGGCCGTCGGCGCGGTCAGCACCGACCCGACCCTGACCCTGCCCCGCCTGGTGCGGGCACTGGACGCTGCGGGCGTTCCGCTGGCCGACGTGAGCCTGCGTCCGCCCACCCTGGACGACGTCTTCCTCCGTCTGACCGGCGGCACCGAGAAGGAGATCGCGGCATGAGCACCCTGGCCTACGACGGCACCGCCCTGCTGGGCCGGCAGCTGCGCCGGATGCGGAACAACCCCGGGCTGCTGATCCTCACCCAGACGATGCCCGTCTCCGTGCTGCTGTTCTTCGGGTACGTCTTCGGCAGCGCGCTGGCGATGCCGGGCGCCGCGTACCGGTCGTTCCTGGTGCCGGGGCTGCTGGTGGCCACGGCGGCGGGCGGGGTCATGACCGGCATGTTCCAGGCGGCCCAGGACACCCACCGGGGCGTGACCGACCGGCTGCGCACCCTGCCGGTGAGCCGGGCCGCGGTGCCGCTGGCCCAGGCGGTCGCGGACGTGGCGGTGACGGCCGCCGGGACGGTCCCGTTCCTGCTGGTGGGGCTCGCGGTGGGCTGGCGGATGGAGGGGAGCGCGCTCGGCGCGGCGGGCGCCCTCGCGCTGTTGCTGCTGTTCCGGTTCGCGTGCGTGTGGGCCGGGATCTTCCTGGGCCTGCTCACCCGGAACGAGGAGGCGGCCGGCCAGCTCGGCGGCGCGACCTTCCTGCTGCCGCTGCTGTCCAGCGCCTACATCCCGGCCGAGGGGCTGCCGGACGGTCTGCGGACGGTCGCCGAGTGGAACCCGATCAGCGCGGTGACGACGGCTCTGCGGGACCTGTTCGGCAACGCCCCCGTGCCCGAGGGCGCCGCCTGGCCGGTGGCGCACCCGGTCGCGGGGTCACTGGCGTGGTGCGCGGTGCTGCTGGCGGTCTTCGTGCCGCTCGCCGTACGCCGGTACGCGCACGGCGAGCGCTGAGGTCCTCGCCTCAGGCGGGACCGGGGGCCGGTCGGGGCCGCAGGAGGAGAACTTCTCGTGCCGGGGGACGGAGTCGGCCTCGGGTGGGGACGGGAGGGCCCGCGCTCGGGAACACACCTCAGCGACGCCGCGTGCCGTGGGGATGGCGGACGACGGGTGCGCGACGCCGGGTGGTGTGACCGTTCGAGCGCGGGCTTCAGCTGCCGCCGAACAGCGAACGACGCAGTCGGCGCAGTGGCGCGAAGAGCGAGACCCGGCGGACCCGGGCACGCCTGGCGCTGTGCTCACGCGCGGGCTCCCGCGCGATCAGCTCCCGCATCAGCGAGGTCGCCTCGACCGTCTCGCGCTGGGGCACGGCGGGACCGCCGAGCACCGCGAGATGGCGGTCCAGACGCGAACTGGTCGCGCTGCTCCCGCAGGTGATCGCAGGGACCCTGGCCCTGCTGCGCACTGTTATCTGTTCCATGTCACTCCCCACCCGTAACGAGTCCACCCGGCCCGGGCAGGCTAACCCTATCTCCCCCGCGAGGCTCTCGTGTATCGCGGTCGCAGGAGTCGCCTACCCCACAAGGGCGTTGCCGAATACTCCTCGAATCCGCCCGTTTCCAGGGAGAGTTGGACAATCGGGCGGCCGGTGCGCCGGGGGGGAGCCGCCGCCGGGTTCCACGGTCACGGCCCGTGCTGACGCGGATCGGCCGAGGTCGCGGGCGCGGCGGGCGTGTCGCCGTCGCAGAGTCCCAGGGAGCGTGGTTGCGTGCCGGGGCGCACGAGCCCCGGCCGATGCACGCGGTCGCCCGGCGGAGCGTCCCGTCCGCTCGGTGTCACGACCGCGCGCCCCTCGCCGGCCGGACGGAGACGGGACGGGGAGGTACTGGGGCGAAGAGCCGGAGACGGCACTTGACCGGGCTGCTTCTGGGCAGACATCACACGAGACGCGCGAGACTCCTACGAGACTCCCAGGGGGCGCCGGTGTCCGAGGAACCCGGCGGCGAGCGTGTGATCGCCGGCCGCTACCGTCTCCTGTCCCCGCTCGGCGAGGGCGGCATGGGGACCGTGTGGCGCGCCCGCGACGAGGTGCTGCGCCGCGAGGTCGCCGTCAAGGAGGTGCGCGCCCCGGCCGGTCTGCCGGCCGGCGACGTGGAGCGGATGTACACCCGGCTGGAGCGGGAGGCGTGGGCCGCCGCGCGCGTCAACAGCCCCGACGTCGTCACCGTCCACGACGTGGCCACCGACGACGGCCGGCCCTGGATCGTGATGGAACTGGTCCGCGGCCTGTCCCTGGCCGATCTGCTGGAGGCCGAGGGGCCGCTGACCCCGAGGCGGGCCGCGGGCATCGGCGCCGAGGTGCTGGCCGCGCTGCGGGCCGCGCACGAGGCGGGGGTGCTGCACCGGGACGTGAAACCGGGCAACGTGCTGCTGGCGAACGACGGGCGGGTGGTGCTCACCGACTTCGGGATCGCCGTGGTCGAGGGCACCCCCGCGCTGACGATGACCGGAGAGGTCGTCGGCTCCCCCGAGTTCCTCGCCCCGGAGCGGGCGCTGGGCCGCACGCCCGGTCCGGAGTCCGATCTGTGGTCGCTGGGCGTGCTGCTGTACGCGGCGGTCGAGGGCTTCTCCCCGTTCCGGCAGGACACTCCGCTGAGCACCCTGCGCGCCATCGTGGACGAGGAGGTGCCGCCGCCGCGCCGGGCCGGGCCGCTGGCCCCCGTGATCGAGGGGCTGCTGCGCAAGGACCCGGCCGAACGGCTGCCCGCCGACCGGGCCGAGCGGGACCTGCGGACGGTCGCCGCGGGCGGCGTCCCGGGCACGGAGACGGTACCGGTCGCCCCCTCGTACACGCCGACGGTCGCGGCCCCCTCGGCGTTCGGGCCGCCGCCGCCCGCCGCACCGGCACCGGGTCCCGAGGGCACGGCCACGAGCGACACCCCGCCCCGCCGCCGCGCGGCCGCCGCCCTGGCCGCCGGGCTCGCCGTGCTCGTACTGGCGCTGGCGGGGCTGACGTACGCGCTGCTGGACCGGGACGATGACGACGGCGGCGGGACGGCAGGGACGTCCCGGGGGCCGGGCGGGGGGACTCGGGGGAGTTCGCCGGAAGCCTCGGAGACCGGCGGCGCCGGACCGGCCCCGACCACCGGGACCGGCGACGAGGGGAACGGCGGCGAGGGGAACGGCGACGGCGGCGGTCCGGAGACCTCGTCCGCGCCGCCGCAGTCGGTCGAGGTCGGGGTGACGGGCTCGCGCACCGAGTACGCGGGGACCTGCCCGCCGCCCGAGGCTCAGGCGCCGGCGTTCACGGCGACGTTCCGGGTGGCGCGGCTGCCGGCGGAGGTCGTCTACCGCTGGGTGACGCCGGACGGCGCGCTGCCCGGGCAGGGCTGGAAGACGCTGTCCTTCCCGGCGGGCGGCGACCGGGAGCGGCAGGACTCGGTGACCGTGACGGCCTACGACGGGAGCGGCACGGTCGAGAGCGAGATCGGCGTGGAGGTGCGGGAGCCGGTGGACGCCGCCTCGGACCCGGTGCCGTTCTCGGTGACGTGCGAGGGGGAGACCCCGACGCACGGGACCTCCCCCTCGCCTTCCGCCTCTCCGTACGGCCCCTGACGGGGCGGCGGGTCAGGCGGCGCTGTTCAGGGCCGGCAGATAACCGCCCGACTGGCCCGCGGCCGTCGGGTGGTAGGACTCGCCGATGTTGAGCCAGTTGACGCTGTGCAGCCAGGAGCTGCCGGAGCAGATCTCGTGGCCGGTGAAGGTGGTGCGGACGTCGGCGAAGGTGTAGCCGTACGCGGCGGCGCGCTGGGAGATGACGGTGTTCAGGTGGTCCGAGGCGTCGTTGATCGCCTTCCGCTTGGTCTCGGACAGCCCGAGGCAGGTGGTGCCGAGCCGGTAGAAGCGGGGGTAACCGAGCACCACGACACGGGCGTTGGGGGCCTTGCCGCGGATCGCGGAGTAGACGCTGTTCAGGTTGCCGGGCAGCGTGGAGTCGACATAGGCCCGCGCGGTGGCGATCCGCGAGAGGCAGCTGCTGTCGGACTGGAGCACACAGGTCGTCATGACGTCGGCGAAACCGGCGTCGTTGCCGCCGACGCTGATGGACACCAGGCCGGTCGCGGAGCTGAGGGGACCGAGCTGCCCGGCCAGGACATCACCCGTACGGGCGCCGGCGCAGGCGGTGAAGTCGAAGGACGAGGGTGAGTTGGCGGCGGCCCAGAGCTGGGGGTGGGCCAGGGTGCTGCGCTTGCAGTCGCCGCTCTCGGCGGTGTAGCTGCCGGCCCCCACGCCGGAGGAGTAGGAGTCGCCGACGGCCACGTAGCCGGTGGCGGCGGCCGATTCGGAGGCCTGCGCGGTGGCCGCCCCGGTGAGGGTGGCGCAGACGGCGAGGAGTACGGAACTCAGGTATCCGACAAGTCGGGAACGTCTCATGGAACCTCCCTTTAGCAGGTTCTCAACAGGTTCTCTGCCACAACCGTGGTAACAGCTACGCGTGTTGACAGGAAGTGCTCATGCCAAAAATGACCCGAACGAGGCGCCGGCAGAAGGCCGTCTTGACGGTTTACGCCGGTCTGCGCGACATTGAGGCCGCCGTACGACAGGCAAACCAACAAAAACGTGAGGGCTCGTTCCAGGCCTTGCCATACGGGTTCAATCGTCAATACCGTCATACATCTCACCCGCATCGGTACCGTCAGCAAGCGGCCAGGGGAGGGCTCAAGACCGCGACGGTCCGGGCGGGGCGCGGTAGGGGGGTGCCGTGCTCGGTGACCGATCCACCAGCCGAGCCGGTCGTGCCGCGCGGTCGGCTGCCGTTTTCCGGGGCCGGCCAGTTTCGCCAGCTCACTGGCGTGCACGGAGCGTTGTGGACGCCGTGCCGTGGGTGGGACCAACCCCCCTTTCGAACCGGACACACAGCCGGACCGCCCCCCGGGGCGGGCGGTCCGCCGGACGAGAGGGACCAGACTCATGAGCTCAGTTCTGCAGCCGCCGGCCACCGGCAACGACCCGACGGGCGCCACGAAGTACCGGCCGGTCTCCTCGCATCTGGCCATCGCGCCGCCGGTGAGCGTGGTCATACCGGCGATGAACGAGGCGGAGAACCTGCCGTACGTCTTCAAGACACTGCCCGACTGGATACACGAGGTCGTCCTGGTGGACGGCAACTCCACCGACGACACCGTCGCCGTCGCCCGTGAACTGTGGCCGGACGTCAAGGTGGTGGAGCAGCGCGGCAAGGGCAAGGGGGACGCGCTGATCACCGGTTTCCAGGCGTGCACCGGCGACATCATCGTGATGGTCGACGCCGACGGCTCGGCCGACGGGCAGGAGATCGTCAGTTACGTCTCCGCCCTCGTCTCCGGCGCCGACTTCGCCAAGGGCTCCCGCTTCGCCAACGGCGGCGGCACCGACGACATGACCTTCATCCGCAAGATGGGCAACGCCGCGCTGTGCGCGGTCGTCAACCGCAAGTTCGGCGCGCGCTACACCGACCTGTGCTACGGCTACAACGCGTTCTGGCGGCACTGCCTGGACAAGATCGAGCTGGACTGCACCGGCTTCGAGGTCGAGACCCTGATGAACATCCGGGTCGTCAAGGCCGGCCTGAAGGTCCAGGAGATACCCAGCCACGAGTACCTGCGCATCCACGGCGTCAGCAACCTGCGGGCGGTGCGGGACGGGCTGCGGGTGCTGAGAGTCATCCTCCAGGAGCGCTCCAACCGGCGCGAGCTGCGCGGCAGCCGCGACCGGTCGCCGGTGCTGGGCGGGGTCCCCGCTCGTGGAGTCCGGGGGAAGGTGTGAGCACTCCGGACATCTCCGTGGTGATCTGCGCCTACACCGAGGACCGCTGGGAGGACATCCTCGCGGCGGTCGCCTCGGTGCGGGCGCAGTCCCGGCCGGCCCTGGAGACGCTGCTGGTCGTCGACCACAACGAGGCGCTGCGGGACCGGCTGGGCCAGGAGTACAAGGAAGCCGGGGACGTGCGGGTGCTCGCCAACGCGGGCCCCCGCGGGCTGTCCGCGGGCCGCAACACCGGCATCGCCGCCGCGCGCGGCGAGGTGATCGCCTTCCTCGACGACGACGCCGTGGCCGAGCGCGACTGGCTGCTGCACTTCGCCGGGGCGTACGACGACCCCAGCGTCATGGCGGTCGGCGGGCGCACGGTGCCGGTCTGGGCGTCGGGGCGCCGGCCCGTCTGGTTCCCCGAGGAGTTCGACTGGGTGGTGGGCTGTACCTACCGGGGCCTGCCGCCCGGCCGGGTCCGGGTGCGCAACGTCCTCGGCGGCAACGCCTCCTTCCGGCGCGAGGCGTTCGACGCGGCGGGCGGTTTCGCCACCGGCATCGGACGGGACGGCGACAGACGCCCGCTGGGCTGCGAGGAGACGGAGCTGTGCATCCGGCTCACCCGGGCCCGGCCGGACGCCGTGCTGCTGATCGACGACCGGGCGGTCATCCATCACCGGGTGCCCGCGCCCCGCGAGCACTTCGCCTACTTCCGCACCCGTGCCTACGCCGAGGGCCTGTCCAAGGCGCTGGTGGCGCGCAGCGTCGGCGCGGACAAGGGGCTGGAGTCGGAGCGGCGGTACGCCTCCCGCGTGCTGCCCGCCGGGGTGGTGCGCGGGCTGCGGGACGCGGCGCTGGCCCGGCCGGGCGGCGCGGGCCGGGCGGGCGCCATCGTCGCCGGGGTGCTCACGGCGGCGGGCGGCTACGTGGTGGGCAGCGTGCGGGCGCGGCGGGGCGCGGTGACGTTCTCGTCGGCACCGATCGGAGGTGACGGCCGTGGCTGACGCGCCGGTGCCGACCGGGGGTGACGGCCGCGCCGAC
>NZ_JBVHEO010000020.1:67627-137133 GCF_055562815.1 Streptomyces sp. NPDC016677
GACACCCCGCCACCGACCGGAGGCGACAGCCACGCCGACACCCCGCCACCGACCGGAGGCGACAGCCACGCCGACACCCCGCCACCGACCGGAGGCGACAGCCACGCCGACACCCCGCCACCGACCGGAGGCGGTGCGCATGGCTGATCCGCGCGTGCCGATCCTCATGTACCACGCCGTCGCCGCCGAACCGGACGACGCGACCCGCGCGCTGTCGGTGACCCCGGAGGCGTTCGCGGAGCAGATGGCGGTGGTGGCGGACCGCGGGCTCACTCCCCTCACCACCGCCGAGCTGGCCGCGGCCTGGCGCTCCGGCCGCCCGCTGCCCGCCCGGCCGGTGCTCGTCACCTTCGACGACGGCTACGAGGGCGTGCACCGCCACGCCCTGCCGGTGCTGGCCGAGCACGGCTTCCCGGCCACGCTGTTCGTCTCCACCGGCTGGCTGCGCGGCCCGTACGACACCGGGGGCGCCCTGGACACCATGCTCGACTGGGACCAGGTGCGCGAACTGGCGGGCGCGGGTGTGGAGATCGGCGGGCACAGCCACACCCACCCGCAGCTCGACCAGCTGCACGCCGGGGACCTGCGGCACGAGCTGATCCACTGCAGGGAGATCGTCACCGACCAGGTCGGCACGGCGCCGGTCTCCTTCGCCTACCCCTACGGCTACTCCGACCGCCGGGTGCGGGCGGCGGTGCGCGAGACGGGGTACGCGCAGGCGCTGGCGGTGGGCAACGGGCTGGCCCGGCGTGCCCAGGGACCGTACGCCCTGCGCCGGGTGACGGTGCGCCGCAGCACCGGCGCGGAGGAGTTCGCGCGGCTGGTCGAGGGCCGGGCGATCACCCGTGCCTTCGCCCGGGACCGGGCGCTCACCAAGGGGTACGCGGTGGTCCGCCGGGCGCGGCAGGTGCGCGGGAGGACCTTCGCCGGCGCGGACCGCTGAGCGCCGGCACGGACCGCTGAGCGCCGGGGTGGCGCGTCCGCCGGGAAACCGGGTGCACGCGCCGCCCCCGTGCCGGATCATGGCGGCATGTCAGTCAACCCGCACGACGCGCTGCCGATCCGGCTCCACGTCGACGACAGCGACTCCCCGACCGACGTCGTCGACGCGCTGTTCCTCGGCCGCTTCGCGACGGGCGAGCAGCCTTTCTCGCACGCGGCCAACATCGACCGGGTGCGCTCCGGCGCGACGCTGCTGCCGCCCGGCGCCAAGGTGCTGCGCGCCGCCCGCGACGGCGACCGCAGCGCGACGCTGGCCGAGGGCGACGGCTGGACCCTGCTGGTCTCCCGGTGGAACCGGGGCGCCGACGTCACGGTGACGGCGACCAGCGCCGACCTGGCCGAGCGGGTCCTCGGCGAGGCCACCGACGGCGCGGCCGACGAACCCGAGCCGCAGCCGGAGAACGTGACGATGGGGTTCTGGTACGTCTCCCCGCGCCGCGGCCCGCACCGCACCACCCGGCAGATCTCCGCCGGTACGTGGGAGGAGGTGCGGCCCAACTACACGGCGCCGGTGGCGGACGCGATGGACCGCCTGATGAAGACGGGCCCCGAGGACATCGCGGGCCGGCTGCTCCTGCTGCACGGCCCGCCGGGCACCGGCAAGACCTCCGCGCTGCGCACCCTGGCGCGGTCCTGGCGGGACTGGTGCCAGGTGGACTGCGTCCTCGACCCCGAGCGGCTCTTCTCCGACGTCGGCTATCTGATGGACATCGCCATCGGCGAGGAGGACGCGGCGGGCAAGGACCGCTGGCGGCTGCTGCTCCTGGAGGACTGCGACGAACTGATCCGCGGCGAGGCCAAGCACACCGCCGGGCAGGCCCTGTCCCGGCTGCTCAACCTCACCGACGGCCTGCTCGGCCAGGGCCGCAACGTGCTGGTCGGCGTGACGACCAACGAGGACCTGGAGCGTCTGCACCCCGCCGTGGTCCGCCCCGGGCGCTGTCTGGCCCGGATCGAGGTGGGCCCGCTCACCCGGTCGGAGGCGGTGGGCTGGCTCGGCACGGAGGAGGGCGTCGGCCGCGAGGGCGCGACGCTGGCGGAGCTGTACGCGCTGCGCCGGGGCACGTCGCCGACCGCGCTGCCGGAGCCGCGGGAGGGCGCGGACGCGGGGCTGTACCTGTAATGGGGTCATGACCCTGTTCGTCGGCACGTCCGGCTGGCAGTACCGGGACTGGCGGGACGTCCTCTACCCGTCCGGGCTGCCGGTGCGGCTGTGGCTGGAGGAGTACGCGGCGGGCTTCGCCACCGTCGAGGTCAACAACGCCTTCTACCGGCTGCCGGAGCGGGAGACCTTCGAGGCGTGGCGGGAGCGGGTCCCGGCGGACTTCGTCGTCGCGGTGAAGGCCAGCCGGTTCCTGACCCACGTCAAGCGGCTGCGGGAGCCGGAGGAGCCGGTGCACCGGCTGATGAGCCGCGCCGCCGGGCTCGGCGACCGCCTCGGCCCGGTCCTCCTCCAGCTGCCGCCCACCCTGCGCGCCGACCCCGCGCTGCTGGACGCCTGCCTCGCCCGTTTCCCGGCCGGCACCCGGGTGGCCGTGGAACCCCGGCACGACTCCTGGTGGACGCCGGAGGTGGGCGAGGTACTGCGCTCCCGGGGCGCCGCGCTGTGCTGGGCCGACGTGCTGTCCCGCCCGGTGACCCCGCTGTGGCGCACGGCCGGCTGGGGGTACGTCCGCTTCCACCAGGGCCGGGCGGTGTCCTGGCCGCGCTACGGCCGGCGTGCCCTGACGGCCTGGGTCCGCCGGATCGCGGCGACCTGGCCCCCGGAGGCGGACGTGTACGCCTACTTCAACAACGACCCGCACGCGGCGGCCGTCCGGGACGCCGTGGCGTTCGCGCGGCTGGCGGGGACGGCGGGGCTGCGGGTCACCCGCGTACCGGAGCGCCTGCCGACGCCCTGAACCGGGTCCCTCCCCGATCCGCCCCGCGTGACACGCCCAGGGGCGCGGGGAACCGCGCGCTCGACCACCACGCACCCGCAGGCAGAAACGCACCGAACCCCCACGGCGCGGCGCTCACCCCCGAACACCGCCCGCAGGGCAAGCGCTCACCCCCCGAACACCGCCCGCAGGGCATCCCGCACGGCGGCCACCGCGTCCTCCTCCGAACCCCCCAGCCGCCGGGCCCGCGCAGCGAACTCCTGCGCCGCCGCGGCCAGCTCCCGCTGCGCCGCCGCCCCCGCCGCGGCGACGAACGTCCCGTTGCGGCCCCGCGTCTCGATCACCCCGTCCGCCTCCAGCGCCCGGTACGCCTTGGCGACCGTGTTCGCGGCCAGCCCCAGGGACTCGGCCAGGCCGCGCACGGTGGGCAGCCGGTACCCGACCGGCAGCACACCCTCCCGGGCCTGCTCGGAGATCTGCGCGCGCACCTGCTCGTAGGGCGCGGCACCGTCGTCGATGTGGATCTTCAGGGTCACGGCACGATTGTCCCGTACCCGGCGGAAAATGAGAGGCGGCCGACCGCGTCCCGCCGTAGCGTGCGCGCACATGACCGTCTCCGTACGCGATCTGCGCCCCGACGTCCGGTCGGAGGTCGAGGAGTTCGCCCTCGTCCGCCACCTGGCCCTCCCGTTCGTCCTCTGGACGCCGGACGCCGTCCTCCACCACCTCACCCACACCCACCCGGACACCCGGGCCCGCTCCCTGGTCGCGGAGGAGGACGGCGAGGTGATCGGCACGGCCCAGGTCGGCCTGGTCCACGAGAGCCCGGAGCCGGGGCAGGCGTACCTCAACGTCTACGTGCGTCCGGACCGGCCGCGGCGCGGCGCCGGCGGGCTGCTGGTACGGGCGGCCGAGGAGTACCTGGCGGCCGAGGGGGCGACGCGGCTGCTCGCCTGGGTGCTGGACGCGCCGGGCAACCGGGCCTTCGCCGAACGGCGCGGCTACCGCGCCGGACGCTCGGCCCACTTCCTCCGCCTGGACCTGGCCGACTGCGGCCTGCCGCCGCTCCAGTCCCCTCCCCCGGGCGTCGCGCTGCGCACCGCCGCGGACTACGCGGACGACCCCCGCCCCCTGTTCGAGCTGGACGCGGAGACGTCGGCGGACGAGCCGGGCGACGTCGACACGGCGCTGGCCGACTACGAGGCATGGCTCACGGAGACCTGGCGGCACCCGCTGCTGGACCTCTCCCTGACCACCGTCGCGGTCGTCGACGGCCGCCCCGCCGCCTTCACCGCGGCGTACACGGACGGCGGCGGCCGGTACGCGACGGCGATGACCGGCACCGCCCGCGCCCACCGCGGCCGGGGCCTGGCCAAGCTGGTCAAGAACGCCTCCTTGCACCGCGCCCGCGCGGCCGGGTGCGCGGAGGCGTTCACGGGCAACGACACCGGCAACGGCCCGATGCTGGCCGTCAACAAGTGGTTCGGGTACGAGGTCTGCGCGACGGAGGTGCGCCATGTCCGCGAACTCGGCTGAGACCGGAGGGGAGACGGGTGGTCCGGTGGACGTGGTCCTGGTCAAGGGCGGCCGTACGAAGATCCGGTACCGGGGCGTGCTCCTGGGCGACGACGGCACCCGGATCACCGTCCGCGCCCCGTGGGCCGGCGCCGGCGTCCGGGACTTCGGCTTCGTACGGTTCGAGCCCGGGGACGTCTTCACCGAGCACTACTGGCGCGACCGCTGGTACTCGGTGAAGGAGGTCCGCGCGGGAACGGGCGTCCTGAAGGGCTGGTACTGCGACATCGTCCGCCCGGCCGTGCGCACCGGCGCCGAGCTGGTCGTCGAGGACCTCGACCTGGACCTGTGGTGCTCCGCGGACGGCACGGACGTACGCCGGCTGGACGAGGACGAGTTCGCCGAGAGCGGTCTGGCGGACCGTGACCCGCCCGCCGCTGCCGCCGCCGTCGCCGCGCTGGCCGACCTGGAACGGCTCGCCCGCGGGGGCGGCTTCGGGCACACGCCGGCACGGGGCGGAGTCGGTCCGTCACTCTCGTACGACCTGCCCCCAGGGTGACACCCGCCACTGACACTCGAATCGTGACAGTGGCCACTGACAGATCCGTACCGATGAGGAACTCTCGCGAAAAGGGTCTGCCCCCGTGAGATCGCGGAACCCGGTGGATCCGTGAGGAGGCAGCCATGCGCCGTGTGACCGTGCACAAGCCCCTGGACCCGAGGAAGAAGACGGACGCCCGCCGGATCCGGGAGGAGGCCGACGCGCGCCGCGCCGGCCGGCCCGAGATCCGCGAGGACATCGCCCGCACCTGGTGGCCGGACGCCTGAGCGGGCCACCTCTGACGGACACCTCCCCCGCGGCCACGTCACGCGCGCCGGCCGGCCCGATCGTCTCGTCGGTCATGACCATGCCGCCGACGGCAGCTACCTGAGCGCAGCCTGAGCACCCCCTTAACGCGACCATAAGGATCCCCGCCGTCGGCCTTCAGCAGGCGTTTCCACGGTTTTCCGGGGCTAGCGTGCTGGCACCCCCACGGGTTCCGGACCGCCTTTCCCAGAAGCCTTCCGAGGAGTTCGCCATGCCCGCACCCCGCAGAGCCGCCGCCGTCGCCGCCGCAGGCGCCCTCCCCCTCGCCCTGACCGTGCTGACGGCCGCGCCCGCGTCCGCGCACGGCACGATGGGCGACCCGGTCAGCCGGGTCTCGCAGTGCTACGCCGAGGGGCCCGAGAGCCCCGACTCGGCGGCGTGCGAGGCCGCGGTCGCGACCGGCGGCACCCAGGCCCTCTACGACTGGAACGGCATCCGCATCGGCAACGCGGCCGGACAGCACCAGCAGTTGATCCCGGACGGCAAGCTGTGCAGCGCGAACAACGACGAGTTCAAGGGGCTGGACCTGGCCCGCGCCGACTGGCCGGCCACCGGCGTGAGCAGCGGCTCGTACACCTTCAAGTACCGCGTGACGGCCCAGCACAAGGGCACCTTCACCGTCTACATCACCAAGGACGGCTACGACCCGGCCCAGCCGCTGGCCTGGGACGACCTCGACCTGTCCGCCCCGGTGGCGACGGCCACCGACCCGGTCGCCGCCGACGGCTTCTACACCTTCTCCGGCAGCCTCCCCGAGCGCACCGGCCAGCACCTGCTGTACGCCGTCTGGCAGCGCTCGGACAGCCCGGAGGCGTTCTACTCCTGCTCGGACGTCGCCTTCGGCGGCACCGGCCCCGCGCAGGGCGAGGACACCACGGACACCGAACCGGCCGCCGCCCCCACCGCCGCCGCCCCCACCGCCTCCGCCCCCTCCGACGAGCAGATCGAGGCCGGAGCCGACAAGTCGACGGTCGAGCACCACGGACACGGCGACCAGGACGCCACCACCACGACCGACCCGACGTCCGCGAGCGAGGCGACGACCGGGGAAAGCAGCCGGCTCACGGCCGCGGGCGGCACCACGAACCTCGCCGAGACCGGCGGGGACAGCACCACCCCGTACATCGCGGTCGGCGGCGCCGCCGTCCTGGCGCTCGGCGCGGCGACGCTCTTCGCGACGGCCCGCCGCCGCACGGCCCACGGCAGCCGGTCCGGCCGCTGACCGACGGGCTCACCAGGCTAGTCGGAGCGGTCCACCGGGCGCGTTCCGCAGCAGCCGGTCCCGCAGAACCCGCACCTTGTCCGCCGCCCGGGCGCAGGCCCATGCGTGCTCGGTCAGCACGACCAGCCGCGCCCGGGCGTCACCGGGACGGGGCCGCCGCTCGGCACACCCCTCGCGAGCCGGCTCGCCGACGAGCCGGCTCGCCGCCTGTCCGGTCACCCCCAGGTGCCGGGCGAGTCCGGTCACGGTGGCACCGTCCGGAGCCAGCCGGGAGAAGGCGGAACCGTGCGCGGGACGCCCTCGAAACCAACGCCCCCATACCGGCAGCGAGGAACTGTGCGCCTGGTCCCGGCGGGGTCCCCGCCGGGACCAGGGCGCCCGCCCACCCTCGACGGCCGCGCGGCCGCGGGCGACACGGTGATCGTCGACGCCGGCCCGGCCCTCGCCCGTCGAGAACCCCACCGGCCCGACGGCGACCATGTGGGTCACCGCCTTCGCCGGCCTGTCGGCGGAGCTCGCCGACGGCACCCGGATCACGCCCCCGTGGGCCTGTCAGCGGTATCCGACCGCACGCCGGGCGGTGGCACCGGCGTCAGCACCGGACCGCGCTGCCCCGGTCGATCCGCACGTACGGACTGTAGATCCAGCCGAAGGTTGTGGAGTACCAGAGGTTGCCCACGTCGTTCGTGTACTTGCAGTAGATCTCCACACGGCTGCCGTAGGCACGGTGACCCGTCACATCGCATCCCGCCGCCGGACCGTCGTGTACCGCCGCCTTGTCCTTCGTGATCAGGCCGGACGCCGTGAGCACGTCCGTGACCGCCCATCCGCAGGCTTCCGCCGGAGCGGGCTGTGCAGCCTGGGCCGGCGCGGCCGAGAGCGCCAGGACCATGGCGGCCCCCGCGGCGGCGGACATCGAACCGAGTCTCATGTGTGTCCCTTTCCGTGACGATGGAAGATGGTGGGCCGGACAGGACCGGGGCCCGCGTTCTCCGAGTGCGCGCTGTCGGCAGCTCAGGCTTCGAACCAGGCCGAACAGTTGGTGTTGACGCCGCCGTTGCACACCTTGTAGCGGGCGATCCCCCGCTCGTCGACTCCGGTCACGTAGTTGGCGATGTCCAGCGCCGGCCCGTCGTAGCCCTGGCTGTTGTGCGCCACCAGCTGGGTCGCGCCCCATCCCCCGGAGGTGAGTGGTTGCGCGTACAAGCGGGGCCCCAGCCCGTCCTTGGCGTAGTCGTGCAGGGTGCCGGTGACGTAGATGTAGTAGCCCCCGCCGGACGACCACAGACATTGCTCGCTGAAGTCGGCGTAGGCTCCGCCGTCCGCCGACCAGGACCCCGACGAACCGCAGAACGCGGCGGCGGAGTCCTCGGTCGCGTGCGAGGGCGCTACGCCGAACGCCAGGGCCGCCATGGCCCCGACAGCCGACAGAACCGCCACAGAGGGAAGTCTCACAGCTTCTCCTTTCGGAAGGGACGGAGGTTTCGATGACCGGCCGTGGCTCGGCCGTCTCGTCCGTGTGAATGGTCCGTGCGACGCGAAGCCGGAACAATGGCGGACGGCTGTCCCGGACAGGGCAGGGCTGTCCGGCATGGTCACCGGCTTGTCCGGGACACGCCCGGACGCAAGTCGGCGGGAAGTGGTCGCCGTCCGATCCGATTGGCGCGGACCGTGATTGACGGTGCCCGGGAACGGTCGCGAGGATCATGTCCATGACCAAACAGGGGGATGTCCGTCTGGAAGACATCAGTGACTTGACCGCGTTCATGGAGTCGCTCCGCCATGTGAAGACGCGGTCCGGCCTGTCGTACCGGCAGTTGGAAGAGCGCGCGGCAGCCCTGGGGGAAGTGTTGCCGCGCAGCACCACCGCCGACATGCTGGGCCGGGAGGTCGCACCTCCGCCCGAGCTGCTGGCCGCCTACTTGAGGGTGTGCGGAGAGGAAGCAAGGATCGGGCACTGGCTGCGGCTCCGCGACCGGATCGCCGGCCAGGCGACGGCCCCGACGCGGGCGGCGGGCCGCCCGGCCCCGCTCGGCCTGCGCGACCGGCGCGTACTCATGGCGGCGGCGACGGCGGCGGTCCTGGCGGCCGTGGCCGGCTTGGCGGCCGTGGCCGGGACCGACGACGGGCCGCCGGCCGCTCGTGAGACTCACGCCGCCGGTTCGCCTGCCGCCGTGAGCCAGGCTCTGCTGAGCGGTTGGGTACGCATTCGCCCGGTGACCGCCCCGGACCTGTGCCTGACCGACGGCCGCGTCCAGGACCGTCGCTACATCCCGTTGGTGGCCGTACAGCGGCCTTGTGCCGCGGTGGCACCGCAGGCCACCAGACTCGTGGACATGGGCAACGGCACCTACCGGATCCAGTGGCACCATCCGGACTACGGCAAGGGTTGTCTCATGGCCCTGGAAGACGGTCCGGGCGCGGGGCTGCTGGAACCGATGGACGACTGCGTCCGGGACAGCCGCTTCCATCTGGAACCCGCGGGTTCCTACGGCGCCGGCACCTACGTCCTGCGCATCGCCGGGCAGGGCTGTGTGGGCATCAGGAGCTCCGCCGCCACCGAGGGCACCGAGGCCGTGATGGAGCGGTGTGTGGGCAAGGGCGGCCAGGTGTTCTTCATCGAGCCGGTCTCCTGAAGCGGACGGCGGTGCCGGGAGGGCGCGGCCAGGAGGCCCTCCTCGCGTCATGACCGCCGCCGGGGGCTGTCCGGGACACGTGTCCCGGACAGCCCCCGGCCAGGCGGCGTCTTGCGCACCGGCGTGCCACATGGCCGGCTGCTGACCCCCGCGGCGGTGCTGTGTTCAGCAACCCCCCAGGTCATGAGAACGGAGCTTGTAGTCGCCGACCAGATTGCCGCTGTCCCCCAGCGAGGTGCATCCCACGTAACTCGTGTAGCTCGCTCCGAGGAAGTAGGCGACGTCGAAGTAGGCGTTGTTGTACACGGACTTCACCGGGTACGAGGACGACCACGAGCACACGACGCTCCCCGACCTCCAGTCGGGGTCGTCGGCCGACCAGTTGCACCGGCTGCCCGTGCCGTTGCTCCCGGAGTAGAAGCACACGTTCCCGACCGGGCACGAGTACGCGGCGGAGGCGGCGGAGGACGAGCCGGTGAGGCCTGTGGCGGTGAGTCCCGCCGCGAGAGCGGTCACCGCCAGGGCACGCTGTATACGCACGATGGTCTCCTTCTGTCGGATGGGCGTTGCCAGACCGTGCAGCCAGAGTCTGCGGAGGTCAGCGACCCCGCAGCAACGGCGTGGCGCTGTCCGGGACAGTCCGTGGCTGTCCCGCCTGCCGGCAGCGCTGTCCGGATGTGCGGCCTACCGGCGTCCGGGCCGCCGGACGGCGTGCGGCCTCTCGGCGCACCGTCCGACAGCATCACCCGTCCGCGCGACCGCGCCTTCGCCGGCCGGCCGGCCGGCCAGGAAGTGAACAGGCCGGCAGGGGCGGCGGACCATCCGCAGGACGGCCCTCAGGCCGCCAGCGCCCCCGGCATCACCGCCCGGGGGCCGAACCTCGCTCGCGCGCGATCCGCGGCCTCCTCGATCCGGCGGACCTTCTCGTCCACCGGGTCGAAGGTGAGCTGGTGGGACGCCTGTTCGGCGGGGGCGAGGCCCTCGGCGCGCAGGGTGACCGCGCGGACCCGGGCGCGCTGGAGGCCGAGCGCCTCGTACATCTCGTAGGCGGCCCGCGTGAGGGCCGCCGAGTGCGCGGTCGGTTCGCGCAGGGCGCGGGTGCGGGTGGTGGCCGACCGGTCGGCGTAGCGGACCGTGAGGGTCAGGGTGCGGCAGATCTTGTCGACGGCGCGCAGCCGGGAGCCCAGTTCCTCGGTGGCCGAGAGCAGGGCGCGGCGGTGCCGGGCGGGGTCGAGTTCGTCGCGGGGGAAGGGGCGTTCGGCGGCCAGGGAGCGGGAGATGCCGTTGGGGACGACGCGGCTCCGGTCGACGCCGTTCGCCTTCTCGTGCAGCTCGCGGCCCGTCTTCGCGCCGACCAGGCGCTGGAGTGTGGACAAGGGCGCGGCGGCGACCCGGCCGAGGGTTTCCAGGCCGTACTCGCACAGGGTGCGGGCGGTGGCCCGGCCGACGCCGGGCAGTTCGGCGACCGGGCGTTCGGCGAGGAACTCCACCGCCTCCTCCCCCGTCACCGCGCGGACCGCCCCCGGCCGGGCCTGGCGCAGCGCCATGCGGGCCAGCATCGGGCCCGGCCCGGCGCCGATCGCGCAGTCGACGCCGTGCAGCGCGAGGGTGCGGACGCGGATCACCGAGGCCAGTTCCACGGCGTCGCGCCCGAAGTACCGTTCGGCGCCGCGCAGATCGGCCAGTGCCCCGTCCGGCGGCAGGGCCTCGACGACCGGCGTGAACTCCTCCAGCAGACCGAGCAGCCCCGGCAGGGCCGCCTCGTACATCGGCGGCAGCTGGAAACGTACGCAGAGGATGGTCATCCCGCACTCCCCGGGCTCTGGTGCCACAACTTCCTTCCCACCGCGGGCCCTTCGCCCGCGGGGCGCAGATCGGCCCAGGGGTGCATCTCGTACCCCGTGGGCATGCGGACGGTCCGCCGCCGCTCCATCTCGTCCTGCGCGGCGGAGCCGGCCGGCGCGGGCCGGCCGTCCGAGCCGGCCAGGCGGCGCCGGGCCGGGCCGTCCCCGGGGGCGTCCCCCTGGGTCCCCCCGGCCAGCCGGGCCGCGACCCCCTCCAGGCCCTCCTCCCGCCGCACCTCCAGCAGTTCGGCCAGGTTCCAGGCGGCGGCGCCCACCACACTGAGGCTGCGCGGCCCGCGCCGCTGCACCACCCCGCGCACCAGCAGCAGCCAGGAGTGGAAGACGGTGTGCGCGCAGGCGTCGTGGGAGTCGTCGAAGAAGGCGAGGTCGACCAGGCCGGTGCCGTCGTCCAGGGTGGAGAAGATGACCCGGCGGCCGGAGCGGACCGGCGGCGTCTGGGTGGCCGCCTTGGCGCCCGCGACCAGTACCGTCTGCCCGTGCCGGGCCTCGCGCAGCCGCCGCGCGGAGACCACGCCCAGCTCGTCGAGGAAGCGGCGGTGGTCGTCCATCAGATTGCGCGAGGCGTCCATCGACAGCACGCCCAGCTCGGCACTGAGCTTCTCCGCCGAGGTGAGGTCGGGCAGCCCGGCCGACGCGGTCTTCCGGCCGCCGGACAGCGGGAGTTGGCCACCGCGTCCGGCGCGGGCGCCCCGGTGCAGTTCGGTCAGGTGCAGTTGCAGGTCGCGGCGGTTGGCGCCGAACGCGTCCAGCGCGCCGACCTGCGCCAGGCGCCCGGCGAGCGGGCGGCTGGGGCGGGCGCGTTCCCAGAAGTCGAGCAGGGAGGCGTACGGCTGCCCGGCGGCGATCCGTTCCGCCTCGGCCTCGCTGATGCCGTGCACGTCCAGCAGGGCCAGCCGCAGCCCCCACACCTTCCTGGAAACCTCCCCGGCACCGGACACCAGTTCGACTCGATGGGCGACCCCCGACTTGTTCACGTCCAGCGGCAGGATCGGCACCCCGCGCCGCCGCGCGTCCGCCAGCAGCAGCCGCTTGGGGTACATGCCGGGGTCGTGGGTGAGCAGCCCGGCGTAGAAGGCGGCCGGGTGGTGGGCCTTCAGCCACGCCGACTGGTACGTCGGCACCGCGAAGGCGACCGCGTGCGCCTTGCAGAAGCCGTACGAACCGAACGCCTCGACGATCTCCCAGGTCCGCCCGATGGTCTCCGCGTCGTACCCGTTCGCCGCCGCGTGCTGCGCGAACCACACCCTGATCCGGCCCTGCGACTCCGGATCGGACAGCCCGCGCCGCACCCGGTCGGCCTCGCCGCGCCCGCAGCCGGTCATGACCGCGATGATGTCGATGACCTGCTCGTGGAAGACGACGACCCCGTACGTGCTCGCCAGGGCGTCCGACAGGTCCTCGTGCGGGTAGCGCACCGGGGCGCGTCCGTGCCGGGCCTCGATGAACGGCCGCACCATGTCGGCGGCGACCGGGCC
Source organism: Streptomyces sp. NPDC016677 (assembly GCF_055562815.1). Taxonomy (NCBI): domain Bacteria; kingdom Bacillati; phylum Actinomycetota; class Actinomycetes; order Kitasatosporales; family Streptomycetaceae; genus Streptomyces; species Streptomyces sp. NPDC016677. Next base: position 80,091 of record NZ_JBVHEO010000020.1, read on the forward strand.
GGGGCGGAAGAGGGAGATGTCCACGACCAGGTCGTGGAAGCCGGCCGGCTGGAGGCGCCCGACCAGGTCCCGCTGGCCCGGCGACTCGATCTGGAAGCAGCCCAGCGTCTCGGTGGAGCGGATCAGCGCGTACGTCGCCGGATCGCCGTCCGGGACCGCGTCCAGGTCGACCCGCTCCCCCGACGCCCGCTCCACCTCGGCGACCGCGTGCGCCATCGCCGACTGCATCCGCACGCCCAGCACGTCCAGCTTGAGCAGCCCGAGGTCCTCCACGTCGTCCTTGTCGAACTGGGCCATCGGGAACCCCTCGCCACTGGTCGGCATGACCGGCGTACGGGAGAGGAGGGAGGCGTCCGACAGGAGCACTCCGCAGGGGTGCATGGCGACGCCGCGCGGGAGGGCGTCGAGGGCCTCGACCAGTTCCCAGAGCCGGCCGTACTCCTCCTTGCGGCCCGCCAGTTCGCGCAGCTCGGGCAGTTCGCCGAGGGCCGCGCGGGCGTCGCGGGCGCGGATGTGCGGGAAGGACTTGGCGACCCGGTCGATCTCGGCGGGGTCCATCGACAGGGCGGCGCCGACGTCGCGGACGGCGTGCCGGACGCGGTACGTCTCCGGCATCGCGACCGTCGCGACCCGCTCGGTGCCGAACCGGCCGATGATCGCCCGGTAGACCTCCAGGCGGCGCGCGGACTCCACGTCGATGTCGATGTCGGGCAGGACGACCCGCTCCTTGGACAGGAAGCGCTCCATGAGCAGCCCGTGCTCGACCGGGTCGGCGTGCGCGATGCCGAGGAGGTGGTTGACGAGGGAGCCCGCGCCGGAGCCGCGCGCGGCGACCCGGATGCCCATGTCCCGTACGTCGTCGACCACTTGGGCGACGGTGAGGAAGTACGAGGCGAAGCCGTGGTGGGCGATGATGTCCAGCTCGTGGTGCATCCGCTCCCAGTAGTCGCGCCGCCGCTCGTACCCCTTGCGGATCATCCCCGCCGCCGCCCGGGAGGCGAGCGTCCGCTGGGCGGTGCGGCGGCCCGCGCCGACCAGATGCGGTTCGGGGAAGTGGACGGCGCCCATGCCGAGGTCGTCCTCGGGGTCGACCAGGCACTCGGCGGCCGTGGCCCGGGTCTGCTCCAGCAGGCGGTGCGCGGCCTCGCGCCGGAAGCCCGCGGCCTCGACGATCCGCTCGGCGGCGTGCGTCATGGCGTCCGTGCCCTTGAGCCACGCCTCCCCGGAGTCCAGCTCCCCGGCCGCGCCGACCGGGACCAGGCGGCGGGCCGCGTCCAGTACGTCGGCGACCGGGCCCTGGCCGGGGTCGGCGTACCGCACGGCGTTGGTCAGGACGGGGCGTACACCTTGCTCGGCGGCGAAGCCGACGGTGCGGGCGGCCTGGCGCAGGGAGCCGGGGCCGGTGCCGGTACGGCCGTGCCAGACGGCCTCCAGACGCAGCGCGTCGCCGTACACCTCCCGCCAGGGGGCGAGGAGCCTGGCGGCGCGGTCGGGGCGGCCGGCGGCGAGGGCGCGGCCGACGTCGGAGTCGGGGCCGAGCAGCACGGTGAGGCCGTCGGCGTGGTTGTCGGCCCAGGACAGGAGCGGGGTCCCGGGGCCGCGGTGCGCGGCGGAGACCAGCGCGCACAGGCCGGCCCAGCCGCGGGCCCCGTCGCGGGCGAGGAAGGTGACGCGCGGGGCCGACTCGTCGACGAAGGCGCCGCCGCGCACGGGGATACGGCGCCGGTCCCGGCGTACGGAGGTGTCGCCGCGCTCCGGTGCCGGGGCGGGCGGCGCCACCGCCAGGTCCGCGCCGAACAGCGGGCGGACGCCCGCCTTCGCGCACGCCTTGGCGAAGCGGACCGCACCCGCGAGGGTGTCGCGGTCGGTGAGGGCGAGGGCGTCCATGCCCCGCTCGGCGGCGCGCTCGGCCAGCCGCTCCGGGTGGGAGGCGCCGTAGCGCAGGGAGAACCCGGAGACGGTGCGCAGATGCGTGAAACCCGGCACACGCACCTCCCGCACTGGTGACCTTCCGACATTCTGTCGAACGTCTGTTCCAACAACCTCACCCCCACCATACCTCCATCTTCGAATGTGTGTACGACATCCATCCGGCCCCGCCCCACCTGCACAAACGCCCTCCGGCAGGGACCGTGGGGGCATGGCGCACACCTCAGGCGGCACCGGCAACCGGAACGGATCGTTCCTGGATGAGGTGAAGGACGCGGTCACCCCGCGGGCCACGCTGCTCGTGCTCGGCGTGCTCGCGCTCCAGCTGCTGTTCATCGCCTCCTACGTCGGGGCGCTGCACGATCCGAGGGCGAAGGACGTGCCCTTCGGGGTGGTCGCGCCCGAGGACGCGGCCGGGCGGACGGTGGCCCGCCTCGAACGGCTGCCCGGCACGCCGCTGGACCCGCGCACGGTGGCCGACGAGGCGGGCGCCCGGAAGAAGATCATGGACCGGGAGATCGACGGCGCCCTGGTCGTGGACGCGCGCGGCACCCGGGACACGCTGCTGGTCGCCTCCGGCGGTGGCACCGCGCTCGCCACCACCCTGGAGCGCCTCGTCACCGAGGCGGAGCGGGCCGAGCGGCGGACCGTGGAGACCGTCGACGTGGCCCCGGCCTCGGCGCGGGACTTCGACGGGCTGTCGTCCTTCTACCTGGTCGTCGGCTGGTGCGTCGGGGGCTATCTGTGCGCCTCGATCCTCGCCATCAGCACCGGCGCCCGGCCGGCCAACCCGCGCCGCGCGGCGATCCGGCTGATCGTGATGGCGCTGGTCGCGATCGTCGGCGGGCTGGGCGGGGCGGTGATCATCGGGCCCGTCCTGGGGGCGCTGCCCGGCAGCGTGGTCGACCTGTGGGGACTGGGCGCCCTGGTCACCTTCGCCGTCGGCGCCGCCACGCTCGCGCTCCAGGGGCTCTTCGGGGTCGTCGGCATCGGGCTGGCGATCCTGCTGGTGGTGATCGCCGGCAACCCGAGCGCGGGCGGCGCCTTCCCGCTGCCGATGCTGCCGCCGTTCTGGAAGGCGATCGGCCCGGCGCTGCCACCGGGCGCCGGCACCTGGGCGGCCCGCTCGGTCGCCTACTTCAGGAGCAACGACCTGACCCTCCCGCTGCTGGTGCTGTGGTCCTGGGCGGTGGCGGGGACGGTGATCACGATGCTGGCGGCGGTGCTGCGCCGGCGGCGGCAGGGGGCGCGGCTGCCGACGCAGGCCGGCTGACGCCCCCGTACACCCGCCGAGGTCCCGCCCCTCGCGCGCGGGGCGGGACCTCACAAGAGCCTCTGCGGGTCAGCCGATCTCGGTGCCCGTGGCCGACAGCGCCTCCGTCACCGGCTGGAAGAAGGTCTCCCCGCCCGAGGTGCAGTCGCCGCTGCCGCCGGAGGTGAGGCCGATCGCGCTGGAGCCGGAGAAGAGGGAGCCGCCGCTGTCGCCGGGCTCGGCGCAGACGTCGGTCTGGATGAGGCCGCCCACGATGTCACCGCTGCCGTAGTTCACGGTGGCGTCCAGGCCGGTGACCGTGCCGTCGTGCACCTCGGTGGTGGAGCCGCTGCGGGTCACCCGCATGCCGACGGTGGCCTCGGCGGCGTCCGTGATGGACTGCGCCGAGCCGTCGTAGAGGTTGACCTCGCTCGGGTGGTCCACGTCGGCGGTGTACTTGACCAGGCCGTAGTCGTCGTCGGGGAAGCTGGAGACCTCGTTCTCCCCGATGACGGTGCCGGACGAGTCCGACCAGGAGGTGATGGACTCGGTGCAGTGGCCGGCGGTCAGGAAGTACGGCTCGCCGCCCTTGGTGACGTTGAAGCCGAGCGAGCAGCGCCCGCCGCCGCCCGTGATGGCGTCGCCGCCCGCGACGAAGGGCTTGTACTCCCCCTTCGTCCGCTTCAGCTCGGCCTTGGCGCCGAGTCCGTCGACCACCTCGGTGAGCTTGGCCCACTCGGCCTTCGAGACCGTGCGGTCGGCGGTGACGACGACCTTGTTGGCGGTCGGGTCGGTCACCCAGGAGGTACCCGGGATCGTGGCGTCCCGCTTGAGGGTGGTGCGCGCGCTCTTCAGGTCGGCGAGCGAGTTCTCGACGATTCTCGCGGTGGCGCCGGCCTCCTCGACGGTCCGCGCGGCGGCGGCGTCGAGGACGTTGACCACCAGGCTCTCGGACCGGGCGTCGTAGTAGGTGCCCGCGGCGTCGGCGCCGAGATCGCCGAGCAGGGTGGAGGCGAGCTTTCCGGCCGCGATGGCCGACAGGGTCTCGGGGGTGGCGGACGCCGGGGTCTCGCTGGCGTTCGCGCTCTGGAACGTGACTCCCGTGGCGACCAGCGCGACGATGCCCGCGCCTGCCACGGCTGCCCGCCGCCTGGGTATGCGTCGGTGCTTCAACTCATGTCCTCCTGTGGGGGGTCGGCCCGTGGGGTTGTGGGGACCTCGCGGACCGGAAGGCCGGTTGACGGGCGCTTACTCTTCCGAACGGCACAGGTCGCACACAAGGTCGACTTCGAGACGTGCGCACGACAACTTCAGCGCGGGCACACGGCCTCCACCCTTTGCTCCCGGTCCAGGGAAAATTCGCAGAGCAAACACTCCGGGCGAGGAACCCGTCAGCGGAGCGTGAGGTCTAGTCCTGTCTGGATTCCACCTCTTGCGCTCCGCCGTCCTGGTGTGCATCTACGCGCGATGGCCCGCTCCGCGCGGCCTCCGGCGGGACCGTCTGCTGCGCCCGCTCCAGGAACCGCAGCAGTTCCACCGGGAAGGGCAGGACGAGCGTGGAGTTCTTCTCGGCGGCGACCGCCACCACCGTCTGCAGCAGGCGCAGCTGGAGCGCGGCCGGTGTCTCCGACATCTCCTTGGCCGCCTCGGACAGCTTCTTCGACGCCTGGAGCTCGGCGTCGGCGTTGATGACCCGGGCCCGCCGCTCCCGGTCGGCCTCGGCCTGCCGGGCCATCGAGCGCTTCATGGTCTCGGGCAGGGAGACGTCCTTGATCTCGACGCGGTCGATCTGCACGCCCCATCCGATGGCCGGGCTGTCGATCATCAGCTCCAGGCCCTGGTTGAGCTTCTCCCGGTTGGACAGCAGGTCGTCGAGGTCGCTCTTGCCGATGATGGAGCGCAGCGAGGTCTGCGCCATCTGCGAGACCGCGAAGCGGTAGTCCTCCACCTGCACCAGGGCGTCCGCCGCGTCCACGACCTTGAAGTAGACGACCGCGTCGACCCGCACGGTCACGTTGTCCCGGGTGATGCCCTCCTGGGCGGGGACCGGCATGGTCACGATCTGGAGATTGACCTTGTGCAGCCGGTCCACGAACGGCACGACCAGGGTGAAGCCGGGGCCGCGCACCTGCGGCCGGAGCCGGCCGAGCCGGAACACCACACCCCGTTCGTACTGCTTGACGACCCGCGCCGCGGCCATCGCGTAGACCACCGCCGCGGACGCGACCGCCGCTCCCGCCGCCATCAGCTCCTCGACCATCACGGCCCCCAGGGTCCGAAGTGGGCGCATCGAGTGCTCTTTGTGCGCTCTTCGACGGTAACGCCGGTTCCGTGCAAAAGGGAGCCCCCGCACGGCAACTGCCGTGCGGGGGCTCCCGGTACTGCCGGCCGCGCCCGCGGGAACGGGATCGGTGAGGATCAGTAGACGCTGACGCCGTAGGCGCTCAGGGCCTCCGTGACGGGCTGGAAGAAGGTCGTGCCGCCCGAGGTGCAGTCGCCGCTGCCGCCCGAGGTCAGACCGTACGCGGTGCCGTTGCTGCCGTAGAGCGAGCCGCCGGAGTCACCGGGCTCGGCGCAGACCGTGGTCTGGATCAGCCCGTAGACGATGTCGCCGCTGCCGTAGTTCACGGTGGCGTTGAGGGCGGTGACCCGGCCGCTGTGGGTACCGGTGGTGGAACCGTCACGGATGACGGTGGCGCCCACGCTCGGCGTCCCGGCGCTGGTGATGTCCACGCCGTTCGCGGTGCCGGGCCGGGCGACGGACCCAGTGTACCGCACGATGCCGTAGTCGTTGGTCGGGAAGCTGGAGCCCGCGGTGGTACCGATGGCGGTGGTGCGCGCGGAGTTGGAGTACCAGGTGCCCGCGCCGTCGGTGCAGTGCCCGGCGGTCAGGAAGTACTGGGTGCCGCTGCTGTTCTGGACGTTGAAGCCGAGGGAGCAGCGCCAGCTGCTCGCGTAGATGGCGTCGCCGCCCTGGATCAGCTTGTTGAACGTACCGTTGGTGCGCTTGATCGTGAGCGCGCCGGCCTTGTCGCCGGCCTGCTCCTTGATCTTCGCGATCTCGGCCTGGGACACCGTCTCGTCGATGGTGACCAGGACCTTGCCGCTCTTGCTGTCGACGGCCCAGGCGGTGCCGGGGACGTCGGCCTTCAGCACCGAGTTGCTGGCGCTCTTGAGCTCGGCGGAGCTGAAGGTGGTGGGGGTGTCGGCCGCGGTGGCGCTGGGGACCGCGATCGCGGCGGCGGCCACGAGGCCGGTGGAGACGGCGATCAGCCGGGTGCGTCTCGTGATACCGCTGCGGGGGGTGGTGCGCTTGATCCTCACTTTTCGTTCCTCCACGGGGGAAGTAGGGGGCCCGTTCGTGGGGTTGCAGGGCCCGTGAGGCGCAGCCAGGGGACCCCGGATGTCCGGATTCCGGAAACGGCGTGCCCCTGACAAGCGCTGAGTGGGAGTATTCGGCCGAACGAACGGTCGGCGCAAGGGTGCCTTTCGGCCGTCACCACTAGTACGACCGGTACGGCCGCCTCACTCAGCGCACCCGGCGCAGCTGCCGCTCCCCCGCCTCGACGCCGACGTCGAGGGTGTTCCCCGGCGGCGGGAAGGGGCAGACGAAGTGGTCGGCGAAGGCGCACGGCGGCAGCTGCGCGCGGTTGAGGTCGACCGTGGTCCGCCCGTCGGCGTCCGGCGCCGGCGGGTACAGGAACCGGAAGCGGTAACTGCCCCGGCCGCTGGTGGTGTCCGCGAACACCGCCCACAGCGAGCCGTCCGCCTCGACGGCCACCTGGAGCGTCAGCTCCCGCCCGGCCAGGGTGAAGGCCACCTCCCCGCCGAGCCCGAGGCCGCGCTCGCGCCCGTCGGCGTTGGGCACCCGCACGCTGCGGTGCCCGCCGGTGTACGGGGTGAAGCGACCGGGCACCGACCAGCGCGGGTCGTACGACGTGGCCTCGATGCCGCGGAACGCCCGCCGCGCGTCAGCCCCCGGGTCGAAGTCCCGTACCCCCCACACCCCCTCCCGGACCAGCACGACCAGCCGCCGCTCACCGCACGCCACCCGGGCCGCGTCCACCGGCCTCGCGTCGGCCGTGAGCCGCGCCCCGCCGTCCAGGGGCCGGCCGTCCACGGTCAGCCCGTCGGCCGCCCCGGCCGTCAGCAGCACCCCGCCGGCGTCGGCGGTCCAGCGCCCCGGAACGCCCGGGAGCCGTCCGTCGGGATGGTCGGGCAGCCAGTACGTGCCGGTCAGCGCGAGCGGACCGTAGGGCGCGGAGACCGCCGCCACGCGGTCCTCGTGCCACCGCCGCCACCGCGCCTCCGCGTCCGCCGGGTCCGTCGTCGTCATGGATCAACCCTTTCACACCGGTACGACAGGCGTCCGTGCCGCGTCGAGCCGAGCCCCCGTCAACACCGATATGGGCAGCCCGTCCCACTTGGGCATGATCCCGTACGGACGCGCCGTATTCCCCGCGCGAAGCGGTGCACAATCCTCACGAACGCGCCTCCACCGGCCGGCGGAACTCTCCCAGGCCGGTGCCGGCCAGGGGTTCGGCGGCACCCGGACACCGCACCCGGCCGCCGCCTTCCGCGGCGCTGAACTGCGACATCGGGCCGACCGCCTTGTTCACCCGTACGCCCCGCCGCTCACCCGTCCGCCAGGAACAGTCATATTTCACTCATAGTCAGGGGCCGTTTGGGAAACGACCCTTGGGACACATGGACTCTCGACGGATTCGCTGTGCACCAGTACCGTCACAAACCCCCCGCGCGGCGTCTAACCACTTGGCGCGACGTCCGCATCATGGACGACGATAGGGATGCGGACAGCACGAAAGACCGCTTGAGAGGAGGCGTCCATGGGATCGGTACGCAAGGCGAGTGCGTGGCTCGGCCTCGTCGACGACAACGAAGACGAGCGCTACTACGACGACGACTACTCCGAGGGCAACGAATCCGGGGACGCCTGGGTCACGGACCCCCGGGTCAAGGTCGCCTCGGACACGGCCGAGGAGAGGGGCCGCCGCATCGGCACGGTCACCCCGGACAGCTTCCGGGACGCCCGCGCCATCGGCGAGCTGTTCCGGGACGGGGTCCCGGTCATCATGAACCTCACGGCCATGGAGGCCGGCGACGCCAAGCGCGTGGTCGACTTCGCGGCCGGCCTGATCTTCGGCCTGCGCGGCTCGATCGAGCGGGTGTCCAGCCGGGTGTTCCTGCTGAGCCCGTCCGACACCCAGGTCATCAACGGTGAACCGGCCGCGCACCGCACGGACGGGTTCTTCAACCAGAGCTGAGACAGGGCCGCCCCCGCCGGCCCTGTCCCCCGCGTCTCCCCCCGGCCCTCACCGGAAGGCGTCGAGCCCGGTGAGCGCCTTGCCCAGCACGAGCTGGTGCATCTCGACGGTGCCCTCGTAGGTGAGCACCGATTCCAGGTTCGTCGCGTGCCGCATCACGGGGTACTCCAGGGAGATCCCGTTGGCGCCGAGCACCGTCCGCGCCGTACGGCAGATCTCGATCGCCTCCCGTACGTTGTTCAGCTTGCCGAAGCTGACCTGCTCGGGACGCAGACTCCCCGCGTCCAGGCGCCGCCCGAGGTGATGGGCGAGCAGGATCCCCTTGTGCAGCTCGACCGCCATGTCGGCGAGCTTGGCCTGGGTGAGCTGGAAGCCGCCGATGGGCCGCCCGAACTGCTCCCGTGTCTTCGCGTACTCCACCGCCGTCTCGAAGCAGGCCCGCGCCGCGCCCATGGCGCCCCACACGATCCCGTACCGGGCGTGCGTCAGGCAGCTGAGCGGCCCGCGCAGCCCCGTGACCTCCGGCAGCACCGCGTCGGCGGGCAGCCGTACGTCGTCGAGGACGAGTTCGCTGGTGACGGAGGCCCGCAGGGACCACTTGTGCTTGATCTCGGGCGCGGAGAAACCGGGCGTGCCGGCGGGGACGAGGAAGCCGCGGATGCCGTCGCCGGTGCGCGCCCACACCACGGCCACACCCGCCACCGACCCGTTGGTGATCCACATCTTGCGGCCGTTCAGCACCCAGTCGCTGCCGTCGCGCTCGGCGTACGTGCGCATCGCGGCGGGGTCGGAGCCGTGGTCGGGCTCGGTGAGCCCGAAGCAGCCGATGACCTCGCCGGCGGCCATCCGGGGCAGCCAGGCCCGCTTCTGCTCCTCGCTGCCGAAGCGGTGGATCGCGTACATGGCGAGGGAGCCCTGCACGGAGACCAGCGAGCGGATGCCGGAGTCCGCGGCCTCCAGCTCCAGACAGGCCAGCCCGTACTGCACGGCGCTCGCGCCCGCGCAGCCGTACCCGGTGAGCGACATCCCGAGCGCCCCGATGCCGCCCAGTTCGCGGGCCAGCTCCCGGATGCCGGGCAGCTCGCCCTTCTCGTACCAGTCGGCGACGTACGGCAGGACGCGGCCGGCGGCCCAGGACCGCACCGTGTCCCGGACCGCGAGGTCCTCCGGGGAGAGCAGGTCGTCGATGCCGAGGGGGTCTGCGGGGTCGAACGCGGGCATGGTCCTCCGTCCAGGACATTTAACTAGCACTGCTAGTCACGGCTCCCGGCCGACGTTACGGCCCACCGCGGCGCGCGTCCAGAGCCGCCGCGCCCGCCGACGGCGAACAGGCCCCACGGGCGACGTGGTGCGCGGACGGGAGAGAAAAGGCCCTCACACCGAGACACGCGACTCCACCGCGTCCCTGGGTGCGGGCACCCCCGCCTCCCCCTCGCACCGCATCCCCCGAGGCAACCGCAACGCCATCCCCGCCCCCGCCGACAACAACCCCGCACTCACCACCAGCGTCACATGCAGCCCGTGCACGAACGCCCCCTCCGCCGCCGACCGCAACGCCACCCCGCCCGGCCCCCCGAGCCGCGCGGCGACCTCGTACGCCTCCCCCAGCGAATGCCCCGCCGCCGCCGACGCCGCCGCCGGCACCCCCTCGACACGCGCCAGCCCGGGCGCGTACGCCGCGTTCATCACCGTACCGAGCAGCGCGATCCCGATCCCGGCGCCCAGCTGGTAGGACGTCTCGCCGATCGCCGCCGCACCGCCCGCCTGTTCCGCCGGCGCCTCGCTCAGCATCGACTCGTAGGCCCCGAAGAGCGTGGTCTCCAGACCGAACCCCAGCAGCAGGAACCCGCCGAACATCAGCGCCCACGCGTCGGTCCGTCCCAGCGCCGTCAGCAGCAGCACCGCCCCGGCCGTCAGACAGAACCCGAAGCACACCATCCGGCGCGGCCCCAGCCGCCGCAGCATCCGCGCCCCCGCCAGCCCGGCCGCCATCGCCGCCAGGGTCAGCGGCAGCAGCCGCAGCCCCGTCTGCAGCGGCGACAGCCCGAGCACCAACTGCAGGTACTGCGCCGCGATCAGCTCCAGCCCCACCAGCGCGAGCATCGCCAGCACGATGCACCCCACCGACGTACTGAACGCCGGCCGCCGGAACATCCGCAGGTCCACCAGCGGACGGACCCGCCCCCGCTGCCGCCGCACGAACAGCGCGAGCAGCGCGGCGCCCGCCACCAACGACACCACCGTGGCGACGCTCAGCGCCGGCTCACCGCCGCCGAGCCGTTTGACGCCCAGCACCACCCCGAACAGCCCGGCCGCCGCCAGCAGCGCGCCGACCACGTCCCAGGGCCCCTGGTCCGCGCCCTCGGAGGAGGGCTTGGACTCGGGCAGCAGCAGCCGCCCCACCGGCAGGCCGACCAGCATCAGCGGAATGTTGACCAGGAAGACCGAGCCCCACCAGTAGTGTTCGAGGAGGAAGCCGCCGAGCAGCGGTCCGACCGCCGCGCCCACGGCCGCGACCGCGCTCCACACGCCGATGGCGAGGGCCCGCTCCCGCCGGTCGGGGAAGACCTCCCGCAGCAGCGACAGCGTCGCGGGCATGATCATCGCGCCGCCGGCGCCGAGCAGCGCGCGGGCCGCGATCAGCACCTGGGCGGTGTCGGCGCAGGCCGCGAGCGCCGAGGCGACGCCGAACAGCGCGTACCCCATCAGCAGGATCCGCCTGCGGCCCACCCGGTCGCCCAGCGTGCCGAACAGGATCAGCAGCGAGGCGCAGACCAGGGGGTAGACGTCGACGATCCAGAGCAGTTCGATCGCGCCGGGCCTGAGGTCCTCGGTGACGGCGGGGACCGCCACGTGCAGCACGGTGGCGTCCAGCGCCACGAGCAGCAGGCTGACGCAGAGGACGACCAGGACCACCCAGCGGTTGGCACCGGCCCCGGCCGCCCGGCGGCGCGGCGACACGGCGGCCGCGGTCGTCCCGGACATGTACTACCTCCCAGAAGTTCCCTCGCGTGCGGCGGGCTCGCGGGGCGGGGAACTCCCGCGACTCGGCCGGAGGAAGCGGTGGCTCCGGCCCGCGCGACGACGGCGAGTGGCTCGTCAGAGTACGCGAGTCCACGCGCGCCTCGCGTGGCACAGCTCTCACCGATCCTGGTCACAGGTGTGGCGTGCACCACTGCTCCCACCGGTACCGTCGGCACCGACCGCCCGTAGCGCCCGTACCGCCCGTACCGCCCGCCCGGCGGTCCCCGACCCGTGCCGATAATCGAGCCCGTGACCGTGACCGATCTCAAGACGCGCGCGGCGCCGGGCCGGCCGGGTGCCCTGCGCCGGGCCGCCCCGGCGCTCCTCGGCTTCGCGGCCGTGCGCGCCCTGGGCCTCATCGCCCTGGCCCTGTGGAGCGCCGCGCGCGACAAGAGCGCGTACACGCTGCTGACCGCCCGCTGGGACTCCCTGTGGTACTCCGGGGTGGCCGCGGGCGGTTACGGCCACGAGGTGCGGCTGCCGAACGGTGACGTCCACTCCGACCTGGCCTTCTTCCCGCTGCTCCCCTGGCTGGAGCGGCTCGGCGCGGCGGTGTCGCCGCTGTCGCACGCGGACGCCGGTTTCGCCGTGAGCCTGCTCGCCTCCCTCGCGGCGGCCTGGGGGATCTTCGCGGTCGGTGACCAGGTGTACGGCCGCCGCGCGGGGATCTGCCTGGTGCTGCTGTGGGCGGTGCTGCCGGTCGGGATCGTGCAGTCGATGGCGTACAGCGAGTCGCTGTTCACGGCGCTGGCCGCCTGGTCGCTGTACGCGGTGCGCGCCGGCCGGTGGGTGACGGCGGGCACGCTGGCGCTGGCGGCCGGGCTGACGCGTCCGGTGGGGCTCGCGGTCGCGGCGGCGGTGTGGGCGGCCGGCGTTGCGGCATTCGTGCGAACCCGTGGCCCGGACGCCGCGCACGGCGCTCCCGCGTCCGCGCACGCCCCCGGAGAGGGCGCGCGGTGTGCGTTCGGGATGCTGCTCGCACCCCTGGGCGCCGCCGGGTACGTCCTGTGGGTCGGCCACCGCACCGGCGACGGTCCGTTCGGCTACCTGGAGGTCCAGGCGGGCTGGCGCAACGGCTTCGACGGCGGCTGGGCCTTCGCCCGCTTCACCGCCGAGAAGTTCACGTCGTTCCCGTCGGCCCTGGCGGGCGCCGGGCTGGTCCTCGGCGTCGCCCTGGTGGTGTGGCTGTACGTCACCGGCGTACGGCGGCGCCTGCCGCTGCCGCTGCTGGTGTACACGGGGATCGTCACCGCACTGGCCCTGTGCGCCTCGGGCTATTTCGGCTCGAAGCCGCGGCTGCTGCTGCCCGCCTTCCCGCTGCTGCTGCCGCTCGCCGCGGCCCTCGCCCGGGCGCGCCCCGCCAGGTCGGCGGCGGTGGTGGCGGGGACCGCCGTGGCGTCGGCGCTGTACGGGGCGTTCTGGCTGAACGGCTCCGGTCCTCCGTGACCCACCGCGAACACCCTCGGTGAGCACCGGGAGAATTCCACCCCAGCATTCGGTGAACGAATTCATAAGCACGATAAAACCGCCACCTGGAATGATCAAAAGAAATGAAGGCCACGATCGGCATGGTCCGCCGAATCCAGGGAATTAGGACCGGCCCCTGAGAGGAATCCCACATCACATCGTCATCACAAAGCCGTTGATTCGTCGGAGATGCGAGCTCACTCGCTGTAACGTCGATTGGGTGCGTACCGAACGGAACCTCACCCGTCTGGACCGGGTGTTCGCGAGACTGGACCGGGAGCCGGAACGGCCGGTCCATCTCGACGTGCCGAAGATGAGCCGGCACAGAATCGCGTTGCTCGTCGGATCGCTCGCGTTCTACGTCGCGATCGTGTGGGCCGTGGTGATCACCTCCTGGCTGGTCCGGCTCGACTGGCAGGTCATGTTCTTCCGGCCGTACCAGCAGTGGTCGGAGATCCACGCGTTCGTCGACTACTACGTGGTGCTGGGCCAGCGCGGCCCCACCGCCGTGATGGTCGCCGCCTGGCTCGGCTGGCGCTCCTGGCGGCAGCACACGCTGCGTCCGCTGCTCGCGCTGGGCGTCTCGCTGCTGCTGCTGAACGTGACGGTGGGCGCCGCCAAGTACGGCATGGGGCGGCTCGGACCGCACTACGCGACCACGGTCGGCGCCAACGAGATGTGGGCCGGCGGCGATATATTTCCGAGCGGTCACACCGCCAACGCCGTGGTGACCTGGGGCATCCTGGCCTATCTGGCCTCCACGCCCCGGGCCCGCCGCTGGCTGTCCGCCCTGTCCGCGGTCACCTCGCTGGGCGTCGGGCTGTCCACCGTGTACCTCGGTACGCACTGGCTGAGCGATGTGATCCTCGGCTGGGTCGCGGGGCTGCTGATCCTGCTGGCGCTGCCCTGGTTCGAACCGCTGATCGCCCGTGCCGAGTCCTTGATCCTCGGCCTGCGGGACCGCTGGGCGGCCCGGCCCGGGCGGACGGCCGTCGCGGCCTCGCCCGCGGTGCTCACCCCGGCCGCCGCCGACCAGGACGCCCCGGCCCGCGAGCCGGTCGCCACGGCCCGTTCCTCCCGGACGCCGGTCTACCTGGCCCCGGGCCCGCACAGCACCCGTGCGGAGCGCTCACCGGTCACCCCGGCCGGCAGTCGCCGCCCGCCGCACTCCGACCGCCACCCACGGGGCACGGCCTCGCCCGCCCGCCCCGTCTCGGGCGGCTGACCGTCCCGGTACGCACCCGTCGGCCCCGGCCCCTTGTGGGAGACCGGGGCCGACGCCGTTTCTCGTTTCTCAGCCCTTCCAGGCCCGTGCGACGCGGCCCTCGCGCACCTCGAAGTTGAGCCGGCCCGCGCGGTACTCCATGGTGATGATCGCGCCGGGCGGCAGGGACCGCACGGACGTCCATCCCCGTTCCCGCGCACGCTCCTCGGCCGCGTCCTGGCCGAGGCCGAGGTATGCGTCCGGACTGTCCTGGGGTTCGCCCGAAGGTGACGGAATCGGTGCCATGGGGCCACGCTATGCCCTGGTTCCCGGCCGGGGAAGCCCGGATCGGTAACCGGTCCGCGACCCGCCTCCCGTCACACTTCTGTCACAGATCACGCTCTGCGTTTTGGCCGAACTGCGTCACCCGGACGAGCGGTTCCATACGGCCGCCCAGGGCCTGTGCGGAGCTTGTGCGGGGAATTCCCGCGAGTCCGCCCGCGCACCGTCCCGACTCTTCGAATAACCGCACGAAAAGGGCCGGACAAAAACCCCCGGGCACCCTCTCGCATTCCGGCCACGGGCGGCGTTCTCGGCATGCTCATGAATCGCCGGGCAACCCGGTCCGGACACGGACCGCCACGGGCGGGCAGGGGCGGGCACGGTGCGGTCCGGACACGGAGCGCGTCACCGTCGTACGCCCCCTGTCGGCGGGCGGGCGGCGCGAGCATCATGGCGTGGGCGCACAGGAGGGACCGGCGGGGCCGGAGGCGACGACGACGGAGGGGCGGGCGGATGGGTACGCAGACCGTAGGGGCCGCGGCGAAGCCGGTGCGCGCCGGGCGGCGGGGCCGGGTGGTGGTGGACTGGCTGACCACCACCGACCACAAGAAGATCGGCCACCTCTACCTGATCACGTCGTTCGCGTTCTTCCTGATCGCTGGTGTCATGGCCCTGATGATGCGGGCCGAGCTGGCCCGGCCGGGGCTCCAGCTCGTCGACAACCAGCAGTTCAACCAGCTCTTCACGATGCACGGCACGATCATGCTGCTGCTGTTCGCGACCCCGAGCTTCGCGGGCTTCGCCAATGAGCTGATGCCGCTCCAGATCGGCGCCCCCGACGTCGCCTTCCCGCGGCTGAACATGCTCTCGTACTGGCTCTTCCTCTTCGGCGGCCTGATCGTGCTCGGCTCGCTGCTGGTGCCGGGCGGCCCGGCCGCCTTCGGCTGGTTCGCCTACGCGCCGCTCAACAGCCAGGTGCACTCCCCCGGCGTCGGCGCCGACCTGTGGATCATGGGGCTGGCGCTGTCGGGGTTCGGGACGATCCTCGGCGCGGTCAACTTCCTCACCACGATCATCGGGATGCGCGCCCCGGGCATGACGATGTTCCGGATGCCGATCTTCGTCTGGAACACCCTGTTCACGTCGATCCTGATCCTGCTGGCCTTCCCGGTGCTCGCGGCGGCACTGCTGGTCCTGGAGGCGGACCGGCGGTTCGGCAGCCAGGTGTTCGCCGCGGACAACGGCGGCGCGCTGCTGTGGCAGCACCTGTTCTGGTTCTTCGGGCACCCCGAGGTGTACATCATCGCGCTGCCGTTCTTCGGGATCATCAGCGAGATCATCCCGGTCTTCGCCCGCAAGCCGCTGTTCGGCTATCTGACGCTGGTGGCCGCGACGATGGCGATCACTGGTCTGTCGGTGGTGGTGTGGGCGCACCACATGTTCGTGACGGGCGCGGTGCTGCTGCCGTTCTTCTCCTTCCTGAGCTTCCTGATCGCGGTGCCGACGGGGGTGAAGTTCTTCAACTGGACCGGCACCATGCTCAAGGGCTCGCTCTCCTTCGAGACGCCGATGCTGTGGGCGACCGGCTTCCTGGTGTCGTTCCTGTTCGGCGGCCTGACCGGCGTGATCCTCGCCTCCCCGCCGCTGGACTTCCACGTCAGCGACACCTACTTCGTCGTCGCCCACTTCCACTACGTCGTCTTCGGCACCGTCGTCTTCGCGACCTTCGCCGGCTTCTCGTTCTGGTGGCCCAAGTTCACCGGGAAGATGCTCGACGAGCGGCTCGGCAAGATCCATTTCTGGACGCTGTTCACCGGCTTCCACCTCACCTTCCTGGTGCAGCACTGGCTGGGCGCCGAGGGCATGCCCCGCCGGTACGCCGACTACCTCGCCGCCGACGGCTTCACCGCGCTGAACACGCTCTCCACCATCGGCGCGTTCCTGCTCGGCGTCTCCACGCTGCCGTTCCTCTACAACGTCTGGAAGACCGCGAAGTACGGCCGGAAGGTCGACGTCGACGACCCCTGGGGCTTCGGCCGCTCCCTGGAGTGGGCGACCTCGTGCCCGCCGCCCCGGCACAACTTCCACGCGCTGCCCCGCATCCGCTCGGAGTCGCCGGCCTTCGACCTGCACCATCCGGCGTACGCGGGACAGGCCCCGCAGCCCGAGCCGAAGCGGCACCAGGCCGGTTCCGGGTCGTCCTGACACCGCCACGCACACTCGTTCGACACCACCTCGGGCACCGACGATTTCCGGCACCCGCTTCATTCGCTGATTTCCTGATTTATCGACCAGTCACTGAGGTGACTCGCGGCCCCTCTCACCTTGTCGACTCCCTTGATACATACGGGAGTTGACGAGAGTTGCCGGATTCCGTCCGGCAGGCGACGGTCCGCGTCGGACGGTCGATTCCCTGTGCCGCCGGGCGTGACTCCCGCGACAGATCGCCCGTTGTCTTCTGCATGAGCCGGGGACCCACCCGGACCACGGGCCGGGGGCACCCCCGGCTTTGCCACGCATCGCATCCCGAGGGAGCCACCCGTGCCGCGCATGCTCGACGTCAGCGACGAGGTACGCGCCGAGATCGGCGACGAAGAAGCCGACCGCCTGCTCGCCGGAGAGACCGCCCCGGGCAGTTACGACTGCACGTCCTGCCGCACCCCGGGCGACTGCGAGCAGGAGCGCACCAGCACCGTCCTGTTCATCGGGGAGGAGACCGCCGTCCTGGCCTTCGCCCACGCCGGCTGTCTGCCCTCGCAGGTCGTCAAGGTGACCGAGGAGCAGCTCCAGGGGGCCGTGAAGGCCATCAGCGGCGGCGGCCCGCTCGGCGGTGCCCCGGAGCCCGAGAAGGCCGCGCCCGAGCAGGCGGTGCTCGGCGTGACCAGCGGGCTGGTCCTGATCGCCGGGGAACTGCACCCGGCCCTGGTCGTGGAGCCGACCGCGCCCGTCGTACGGCCCGGCACGACCGGTCCCGGCGACGAGTTCCTGCCGCTGCTGATCGAGCAGGGGTTCATGCCGGTCACCGAGCTGGCCGCCGTACCGCCCGTGCTGCACGGCTGGTCCGTGCTGCTCGCCGTGGGCCAGCTGCACGCGGTGCTCCAGCCGGGGGCGGGCGACGGACGGCCGGTGGCCTGGTGGCAGGCGCACCAGCCGCTCCAGGTGACCGAGGGCTGGCGCACCGCCGCCAACAAGCACCAGCAGGTCCTGATGTTCGCCGCCCCGGTCGGCTCGATCGGACGCCAGCCGCGCGAGGACCTGCTGCGGGACGCGCTGGACAAGGCCGCGGCGGGCGGACGGCTGGTCGCGGCGGCGCTGCCGCTGGCCGGCACCTGAGCGCGCCCCCGCGCCCCCGTACCAGCCGCTCCCGCTCCCACGTCCCCACGCCCACCCCTCCCCCGTCCTCACGCCCGCCCGCCTTCGCTCCGCACGCCGGGCCGTCACCCCCACCGCCCCACCACCCCGCCGTCACGGCCCCGTGCCCCGAAGACGCACTGCTCAGCCGCATCTCTTCGGCCGCGGGGTCGTTTGCACGAATGTGCACACATACGACGCCTTCCACCGCCAAGGCGGCCCCTCGGCCACGCCGATCTACGACGCGCTCTACGCCGAGTACGTGAGGTCCTTCCGCGCGCTGCCGGGCGACCGCAGCGGCGAGGAGCATCTGGGGTTCGTCTCCTTCCGGTACATCCAGCGGGGCAGGGGCTCGTACAGCGCCTACAGCGCGGGGGCCCACAGTGCCCGGTTCGGTATGCACCACGTCCCGGCCGCCTTGCCGCCGGCCCCGCGCAGAGGCGTCTGACGGCGGGCAGTGTGAAGGGGGCGGACCCGGTGACCGGGTCCGCCCCCTTCACACTGCCGTCGCGGTCACCTCACCGCGCCTACTTCTTCTTCGCGCCGCGCTTCTCGCGCACCCGCACCGAGATATGGATCGGCGTCCCCTCGAAGCTGAACTCCTCGCGCAGCCGGCGCTCGATGAACCGGCGGTAGCCCGCCTCGATGAACCCGGACGCGAACAGCACGAACCGCGGCGGCTTGGTGCCCGCCTGCGTGCCGAACAGGATGCGCGGCTGCTTGCCGCCCCGCACCGGGTGCGGGTGGGCGGCGACCAGCTCGCCCAGGAAGGCGTTGAGCCGGCCGGTCGGCACCCGGGTCTCCCAGCCCGCCAGGGCCGTCTCGATCGCGGGGACCAGCTTCTCCATGTGCCGTCCGGTGCGCGCCGAGACGTTGACCCGCGGGGCCCAGGCGACCTGGCCCAGCTCCGTCTCGATCTCCCGCTCCAGGTAGTAGCGGCGCTCCTCGTCGAGGGTGTCCCACTTGTTGAAGGCGAGGACCACCGCGCGGCCCGCCTCCACGGCCATGGTGACGATCCGCTGGTCCTGCACCGAGATGTTCTCGGACGCGTCCAGCAGGATGACGGCGACCTCCGCCTTCTCCACGGCGGCGGCGGTGCGCAGCGAGGCGTAGTAGTCGGCGCCCTGCTGGAGGTGGACCCGCTTGCGGATACCGGCGGTGTCGACGAACTTCCAGGTCACGCCGCCCAGTTCGATCAGCTCGTCGACCGGGTCGCGGGTGGTGCCGGCCAGCTCGTTGACGACGACGCGCTCCTCGCCCGCCACCTTGTTCAGCAGCGAGGACTTGCCGACGTTCGGGCGGCCGATCAGGGCGATGCGGCGCGGGCCGCCGACCGCGGTGCCGAAGGTCTGCGCCGGGGCCTCGGGCAGGGCCTCCAGGACCTGGTCCAGCATGTCGCCGGTGCCGCGGCCGTGCAGCGCGGAGACCGGGTGCGGCTCGCCGAGGCCCAGGGACCACAGGTAGGACGCGTCGGCCTCGCCGCTCGGGCCGTCCACCTTGTTGGCGCACAGCACGACCGGCTTGCCGGCCTTGCGCAGCAGCCGTACGACCGCCTCGTCGGTGTCGGTGGCGCCGACCTTGGCGTCCACCACGAAGACGACCGCGTCGGCCGCCTCGATGGCGTACTCGGCCTGCGCGGCGACGGAGGCGTCGATGCCGAGGACGTCCTGCTCCCAGCCGCCGGTGTCGACGACCTTGAAGCGGCGGCCGGCCCATTCGGCCTCGTAGGTGACGCGGTCGCGGGTGACGCCGGGCTTGTCCTCGACGACCGCCTCGCGGCGGCCGATGATCCGGTTGACCAGGGTCGACTTGCCGACATTGGGGCGGCCGACGACGGCGAGGACGGGCAGCGGGCCGTGCCCGGCCGCCTCGATCGCGCCCTCGACGTCCTCGACGTCGAAGCCCTCTTCCGCGGCGAGCTCCATGAACTGCGCGTACTCGGCGTCGCCAAGCGCCCCGTGGTCGTGCTCCTCGCCCGAGCCCTCGGAGTGGATGTCGTCGTTCATGAAGTCCGTACCTCGTTCATCGTGGTGATCGGTGGCCACCCTGTCTGTCCCGGGTGATCCACTACTCAAGTGTTACCTAGCGCCCGGTGAGGCGCCTGGCGTTTTCCAGGTGCGCGGTGAGCTGCTTCTGGATGCGCTCGGTCGCCTCGTCCAGCGCCTTGCGGGTGCGCCGCCCGCTGCCGTCGCCCGCCTCGAAGGGGTCGCCGAAGACGACGTCCACGCGGGAGCGCAGCGGGGGCAGCGCCTTTATCAACCGTCCTGGCCGGTCGGAACTTCCCAGCACGGCCACCGGCACGATCGGCGCCCCGCCGCGGACCGCGAAGTACGCGAGCCCCGCGCGCAGCGCGGCGAAGTCGCCCTCGCCCCGGGTGCCCTCCGGGAAGATCCCGAGGGCGCCGCCGGCCGCGAGCACGTCCAGCGCCCGGGTGATCGCCGTACGGTCGGCGCCGGAGCGGTCCACCTTCAGCTGGCCGATGCCGGTCAGGAAGCGGTCCAGCGGGCCGACGAACGCCTCCTTCTTGATCAGGAAGTGCGTCGGCCGGGGCGCGACGCCCATGACCATCGGGCCGTCTAGGTTGTGCGCGTGGTTGACGGCGAAGATCACGGGGCCGGCGGCGGGCACCTTCCAGGCGCCGAGCACCCGGGGCCGGAACAGCCCGTACATCAGGCCGACGCCGATGCGCCGCCCGACCTCGGCACCCCGCTCGGAGGGCTGTGTCACTTGGCCGCCCGCTTCTCCTCGACGAGGGTGACGACACACTCGATGACCTGCTGGAGGGTGAGGTCGGTGGTGTCGACCTCCACGGCGTCGCCGGCCTTGGCGAGCGGGGACGTCTTCCGGCCGGCGTCGGCCGCGTCCCGCTTGATCAGCGCCTCCTGGGTCGCCTTGACGTCGGCGTCCTTCAGCTCGCCGCTGCGGCGGGCGGCGCGGGCCTCGGCGGAGGCGGTGAGGAAGATCTTGAGGTCGGCGTCCGGCAGCACGGTGGTGCCGATGTCCCGGCCCTCGACCACGATGCCGGTCACCGCGGCGCCGGCGATCGCCCGCTGCAGCTCGGTGATCCGGGTCCGGATCTCCGGGACCGCGCTGACCGCGCTGACCTTGGAGGTGACCTTCTGGGTGCGGATCGGGCCGGCCACGTCCACGCCGTCGACGGTGATGGTGGGGTTCCCCGGGTCGGTGCCGGAGAGGATCTCGGGCTTCTCGGCCGCCGCCGCGACGGCCCGCGGGTCGTCGGTGTCGATGCCGTTGGTCACCATCCACCAGGTGATCGCCCGGTACTGGGCGCCGGTGTCCAGGTAGCTGAGGCCGAGCTGCGCGGCGACGGCCTTCGACGTGCTCGACTTGCCCGTGCCGGAGGGGCCGTCGATGGCGACAATCACGGCCGGGTCGGTCGGGGCGGCGCCGTTTTCCACGAGGGGACACCTTCCTGGTGCGGTGGGGTGGGGGTGACTGGGGTTGCGGGGGCACGCGCGCCCCCCGCACCAGGTTACTGGCTCGCCACCGCGCCTCGGACCGGCCTCCTCGGGGGCCGGGCGGCGGTCACTGCCGGATCGCCCAGCCCCGCTCCCGCAACGCGGCCGTCAGCACGGTGGCCGCCTGCGGCTCCACCATCAGCTGCACCAGGCCGGCCTGCTGCCCGGTGGCGTGTTCGATCCGTACGTCCTCGATGTTGACGCCCGCCTGTCCCGCGTCCGCGAAGATGCGGGCGAGCTGGCCCGGCTGGTCGTCGATGTGGACGGCGACGGTCTCGTAGACCCGGGGGGCGCTGCCGTGCTTGCCGGGGACCCGGACCTGGCCCGCGTTGCCCCGGCGCAGCACCTCCTCGACGCCGGCGGCGCCCTCGCGGCGCTTGTCCTGGTCGGCGGACTGCAGCGCGCGCAGCGCCCGTACCGTCTTCTCCAGGTCGCCCGCGACGTCGCCGAGCACGTCGGCGACCGGGCCGGGGTTGGCGGAGAGGATGTCGATCCACATCGCCGGGTCGGAGGCGGCGATCCGGGTCACGTCGCGGATGCCCTGCCCGCACAGCCGTACGGCGGCCTCGTCGGCGTGCTCCAGGCGGGCGGCGACCAGGCCGGAGACCAGGTGGGGCATGTGGGAGACGAGGGCGACGGCACGGTCGTGGGCGTCGGCGTCCATCACCACCGGTACGGCGCCGCAGAACGAGACCAGCTCCAGGGCGAGGTTCAGCACCTCGGTGTCGGTGTCCCGGGTGGGAGTGAGCACCCAGGGGCGGCCCTCGAAGAGGTCGGCGGTGGCGGCCAGCGGACCGGACTTCTCCCGGCCGGACATGGGGTGGGTGCCGAGGTAGGACGTGAGGTCCAGGCCGAGCGCCTCCAGTTCGCGGCGCGGGCCGCCCTTGACGCTGGCCACGTCGATGCAGCCGCGCGCCCGGCCCCGCCGCAGCACGTCGGCGAGCACCCCGGCCACATGGGCGGGCGGGGCGGCGACGACCGCGAGGTCGACCGGCCCGTCCGGGGCCTCGTCGGTGCCGGCGCCGAGCGCCGCCGCCGTACGGGCCTGCTGGGGGTCGTGGTCGGCTAGGTGGACGACGACGCCCCGCCGGGTCAGGGCGAGGGCGGCGGAGGTGCCGATCAGGCCGGTGCCGATGACGAGTGCGGACCTCACTGGGCGATGTCCTTGCGCAGGGCCGCCGCGGCACCGAGGTAGACGTGCGCGATCTCGGCGCGCGGCCGGTCGGACTCGATGTGCGCGAGGATGCGGACGACGCGGGGCATGGCGCCCTCGATGTCCAGCTCCTGGGCGCAGATCAGCGGTACGTCGGTGATGCCGAGCTTGCGGGCCGCGGCGGCCGGGAAGTCGCTGTGCAGGTCGGGGGTGGCCGTGAACCAGATGCTGATCAGGTCGTCCCCGGTCAGGCCGTTGCGTTCCAGCACCGCGGTGAGCAGCGCGGACACCTGCTCGTCCATGTGACCGGCCTCGTCCCGCTCCAGCTGGACGGCGCCCCGGACCGCTCGTACCGCCACGGCATTGCTCCTCGCTGATCCGCGTATCGCTGATCTGTGTACCGACTCTGATCCGTCCAGCCTAGCCAGCGCGTGCGGAGCGGGAGCGCGCGCCCGGCCACTGAGACGGCGGCGCCCCGCGCACGACCGGGGCGCGTTTTGCCGTACTCATCCGGGTTGCTTCCTCTTCGCCCGCTTCGGTGCCATGCTCGTCCCCTCCCCCTCTTCCCCTCTCCCCTCCCCCCTTTCTCGGAGTGACGACATGACCCACAGCGCGACGCGCCGCACGGTTCTCCTCACGACGGTCGCGACGGGCGCGACGGCGTTCACCACGGCGGCCTGCGGCGGCGGGGACGACGACGGCGGCTCCTCGTCCGCGAGCGAGTCCCCGGCGGCGGAGCTGGCGCGGACCGGCGACATCCCGGTCGGCGGCGGCAAGGTCTTCAAGGAGCGGAAGGTGGTGGTGACCCAGCCGGAGGAGGGCGACTTCAAGGCGTTCTCCGCGGTCTGCACCCACCAGGGCTGTGTGGTGGCGGACGTGTCCGGCGGCACCATCAACTGTGCCTGTCACAACAGCAGGTTCGCCATCACCGACGGCGCGGTGCGGCAGGGCCCGGCCACCGAGCCGCTGCCCGCCGAGCGGATCACGGTGGAGGGAGACTCCGTCCGCCTGACGTGATGGCCCGCCTGACGTGATGGCCCGCCCGCGCTCCCGGGCGTGACTCGCCCACGCCCCTGCCCCGGCCGCCGCAGCCGGTGTGGCTCAGGCGTCCCAGAGCGCCCCGAACGCCACCAGGTCGGACCGGTACTCGATCCGGTCGGCCCACTCCTGCGGCCAGGCCCCGGCGCCCAGGTGGGCTCCGGCGAAGGCGCCCGCGAGGCAGGCGATCGAGTCGGAGTCGCCGGAGCTGCAGGCGGCGCGGCGCAGGGCCGTCAGCGGGTCGCCGGGGAAGAGCAGGAAGCACAGCAGCCCGGTGGCGAGGGCCTCCTCCGCGATCCAGCCGGCGCCGGTGGCCAGGCACGGGTCGGTCTCCGGCGAGACGGTACGCACGGCGCCGCGCAGCCGGTCGAGGGCGGCCAGGCACTCGTCCCAGCCCCGCGCGATGAACTCCTGCGGCCCGGCGTCGTCGGCCCGGGTCCACAGGTCCCCGAGCCAGCGCTCGTGGTACCGGGTGCGCTGGTGCAGGGCGTACGACCGCAGCAGCCCGACCAGTCCGGTCGGCTCGGCGCCCGTGGCGAGCAGCCGTACGGCGTGCGCGGTGAGGTCGGAGGCGGCGAGCGCGGTGGGGTGCCCGTGGGTGAGCGCGGCCTGCAACTGGGCGGCGCCCGCGCGCTGTTCGTCGCTCAGCCCGGGAAGGAGCCCGAGCGGGGCGACGCGCATGTTGGCGCCGCAGCCCTTGGAGTGGATCCGGCTCGCGTCCTGCCAGCGCCGCCCGCGGTCCTCCAGCAGCTCGCAGGCGCGTATGCAGGTGGTGCCCGGGGCGCGGTTGTTCTCCGGCGACCGGTTCCAGGCGATGAACTCCTCGCGGACGGCCCCGGCCGTCCCCTCGGGCTCCAGCACCCCCCGGTCCGTCGCCGTGCGCAGACCGCGGGCCAGCGCCAGTGTCATCTGGGTGTCGTCGGTGACGTACGCGGGTGCGGGCAGCGCCATCTCCCGCCAGGGGCCGCACTTCGCGAGGATCGACGGCACGTCGCTGAACTCCGTCGGGAAGCCGAGGGCGTCCCCGAGGGCGAGTCCGGTGAGCGCGCCGGTGGCGGCGCGCTCGGTGAGGGTGGTGGTCATGCGGGGCGTCCTTCCCGGGACGGTCGGAGCAGGGGCGGGTGGAGGGCGCCGGCCGGGCCCGCGCGGTAGAGGGCGGCCGGTTTGCCCCGGCCGCCGGTCAGCCGCGCGGCGCCGGGGACCGGTTCGACGAAGCCGGGGGTGGCGAGGACCTTGCGGCGGAAGTTGGGGCGGTCCAGGGCCGTGCCCCACACCGTCTCGTAGACCCGCTGGAGTTCCCCGAGGGTGAACTCGGGCGGGCAGAAGGCGGTGGCCAGGCAGGTGTACTCCAGCTTGGCGCCGACCCGTTCGCGGGCGTCGGCCAGGATGCGCTCGTGGTCGAAGGCGAGGTGGCGCGCCGCGTCGTACGGCACCCAGCGGGCCTCGGCCGCGTCGCCGCCGCCGTGCGGGTCGGGAGGGTCGGGCAGCAGACAGGCGAAGGCGACGGAGACGACCCGCATCCGGGGGTCCCGGCCGGGTTCGCTGTAGGTCCGCAGCTGCTCCAGGTGGAGTCCGGTCACGTCCGCGAGGCCGGTCTCCTCGGCCAGCTCGCGCCGGGCCGCCGTCTCCGCCGACTCGTCGGGCAGCAGGAAACCGCCGGGCAGCGCCCAGCGGCCGGCGTACGGCTCCTGGCCCCGCTCGACGAGCAGCGCGTGCAGCGCGCCCGCGCGGAGCGTGAGGACGGCGAGGTCGACGGTGACGGCGAAGGGCTCGTAGGCGTGCTTGTCGTAGGCGTCCGCGGGACCGCCGGCTCCGTCCATGACGCGACCACCCCTCCTTAATAGTCACTACGACTATAAAGAGGGGTGCGGTCCCGCACAAGCCCTCCGCCGGGCCGACCCGGCTCAGACCTTGGGTTTGTCCACGCAGGAGTGCGCGTCGATGAGTTCGTCCTCCGGCTTGTGCGTACTGATCCAGTCCGGCTGGTCCTGCACCAGCAGCGGCAGCGCCTCGCGGAAGTTGCCCTGCCACTCGCGGCCGCCCACGTAGCCCTTGAGCCACTCGGCGAGCGCCAGACAGTCGTCGCGGTGCCCCTTGGCGAGGCCGATCCCGTAGTGCTGCGGAGCGCCGACGGTCAGGCCGGGCACCACGTGCAGCCCGCCCTTCCCGGTCTCCTGCTGGGCGAAGCCGTACAGCAGCACCTGGTCCGTGGAGACCGCGTCCACCTTGTCGTCGCGCAGCTTCTCCACGCACTCGGCGGCGTCCGTGCCGCCCACCGAGACGGTGTCCTTCAGCTCGGCCAGCGCGACCCTGGAGGTGGTGCCGTCCCAGGTGCAGACGCGTTTGCCCGCGAGATCGTCGTGGGTGCGGATCCCGGAGTCCGCGTGGACCAGGAAGCCCTGGACGGTGGTGAGGTACGGGCCGACGAAGTCGATCTCCTCCATCCGGTCCGGCGTGACGGAGAACGAGGCGATGATCAGGTCCGCGTCGCCCGACTGGAGCTTGGTGATGCGGGCGGCGGAGGGTACGTCGGCGTTCCGGGTGACCTGGACGCCCACCTCGTCCTCCAGCCACTTCTCCAGGTCGAGGAAGAGCGCGTTGTCGAAGCCGGAGTAGGTGTAGTTCTCCAGCAGCGACATGCCGGGCAGGTCCTTGTGCATGCCCACGTCGACCTCCCGCACGCCCAGGAACGTCCCGTCGTGCTGGTCCGCCGAGCAGGCCGTCGTCACGAGCGCCGCGCACGCGAGCGCCGCCGCCCAGCCCCGTGCCCGGCGCCCGGCGCGTGCCCGCCCCGCTCTCCGCCCGGCCGCGATCCGTCTCACGTGTCCTCACGTCCCCTCGGTCCTGGAGTGCTGTTCCGGTCGGTCGTGGAGTGCTGTTCCGGCTCAGTCGTGGAGTGCTGTTCCGGCTCAGTCGTGCAGAGCGGCCTCGGCGACGGAGGCGTGGATGCTGCACCCCGGGTCGGAGTGGAGCACCAGGTCCACCTCGACCTCGCCCTGGATGCCGCCCAGCGGCAGCGAGAACGTCTCCCCGCCGCGTACGTCCTCGACCCGGTGGGCCGAGCTGCCCGCGAGCTTCGCGTCGTACGTGGTGGCCGGCACGCAGGACTGCGCCCCCGGCACGGCGTCGGTGAGTTCCAGGGCGAGCCGCAGGTGACTGCGGCGCGGCTCGTTCTCCACCGTGACCGTCAGCCGCCGGCCGTCCGCCGCGGACGTCCCGCCCGTGACCCGGACCAGGCCCGTCACGTCCACCTCGCCGTGGTCGGCGTAGTGGTCCATGCCGAAGACGCCGAGGGACGCGAGCAGGACCGCGCCGAGGGTCACCAGCGGCTGGAGCCGGCTCCACCGCTTCTTGTTCCGGCGGGCCACCGCGCGGACCAGCCCGGCCACCCGGCTCAGGGACAGGCAGAAGGCGGCCGCCATCAGGGCGTACACCCAGCCGAGCTGACGGGCCGGGGCGTCGGGGGCCAGGGACAGGGCGACGGCCTCCAGCAGGAACACCAGGAAGAACTGCGGCCAGTCGGTCCAGCGCTGGACCTTGCCCGCGCCCACCTTCCACTCGGGTGCGCCCAGCATCAGCGCGATGACCTGATTGGCGCTGCCGATGCCGAGGGAACCGGTACCCGAGACGTCGGCACGGCCGTGCGCGGAGTCGTGCTCTCTCCCGCTCACCGCCGGTCCTCCCGGGGCTCCTCTCCGGGCTCGTCCCGTGGGTGGTCCTGGTGGTCCCTGATGTTCAGGCCGCCCATGTTCTCCACGTACCCGATGCCGAAGGCGCCGGGGCCCGACACGTGTGCGGTGGCGTGGATGTGTCTGGACGGCCGCAGCGCCCTGGCCTCGTCCTCGATCAGGGCGCGCAGGTCCGCGGGCCGCTCGGCGAGCCTGGCCTCCAGCCATCTGCCGACGGCCCGGTCCAGGGCCAGCCGGTCGGCGTCGGACAGGTTCCTGATCTGCTCCACGGCCGCGTCGGCCGCGGGGTCGGCCGGCTCGCCGGAGCGGCGCTCCAGCAGCCGGCCCACGAGGGCCCGTCCCCGCTGCACGACACCGTCCGCCGCCTGGTTCTGGGCGGACTGGACGACGGCGCCGGCGAACCCGGCGGCGGCAGTGGTGATCACGGGCGCGATGGTCTGTGCGGCGGTCAGCAACTCCGACATAGGACTCCCCCGGTCCTCGATGCAACCGTGCCGTCCGGCCGAACCGGATCAGGGGCTCACCGTGCTCGAACGCCCGACCGTCTCGACAGGTCCAGACTACCGGGCGACTACGCCTTGTGGGGGACCGGTTATCTTACGGTGACTCCAGTGGCACACGACCGTCACCGCCGCCGCCCAGCCGCGCGGGACCCGGCCCTCTCCGGCCGGGTCGGGTCCCGTCGTCCGCATCGCGGCCTAGAGGTCGACCTCCTTCATCAGCATCCCGACCTCGGTGTTGGACAGCCGTCGCAGCCAGCCCGACTTCTGGTCGCCCAGGGTGATCGGCCCGAACGCCACCCGCACCAGCTTGTCGACCGGGAACCCGGCCTCGGCGAGCATGCGGCGCACGATGTGCTTGCGGCCCTCGTGCAGGGTGACCTCGACGAGGTAGTTCTTGCCGGTCTGCTCGACGACCCGGAAGTGGTCCGCGCGCGCGTACCCGTCCTCCAGCTGGATGCCGTCCTTCAGCTGCTTGCCCAGATCGCGCGGGATCGGCCCGACGATGTGCGCGAGGTAGGTCTTCTTCACGCCGTACTTGGGGTGGGTCAGCCGGTGTGCCAGCTCACCGTGGTTGGTGAGCAGGATGACGCCCTCGGTCTCGGTGTCCAGACGCCCGACGTGGAACAGCCGGGTCTCGCGGTTGGTGACGTAGTCCCCGAGGCACTGCCGGCCCTCCGGGTCCTCCATCGTCGAGACGACACCGGCGGGCTTGTTCAGCGAGAAGAACTGGTACGACTGGGTCGCCACGGTCAGGCCGTCGACCTTGACCTCGTCCTTCTCCGGGTCGACCCGCTTGCCCTGCTCCAGGACGATCTCGCCGTTGACCTCGACCCGGGCCTGCTCGATCAGCTCCTCGCAGGAGCGCCGGGAGCCGTAGCCCGCGCGGGCGAGGACCTTCTGCAGCCGCTCGCCCTCCTGCTCGGCGCCGGGGAAGGTCTTGGGGAGCTTGACGTCCTTCTTGCCCGCGTACCGCTCGCGGTTGCGCTCCTCGGCCCGCGCCTCGTACTCGCGGGACGTCGCCGGGACGCTGCGTCCCCGCTGCTGGGGCTTCTTCGGGCCGCCCTTGGGGCCGCCGCGGGCCGCGGGGCCGCGGCCCGACTTCGGACCGTCCTGGGTGGCGCCGGGGCCCACGTCGTAGCGCCGCTCCTCCGGGCGCGGCTTCTTCGGACGGCCGCTGCCCTGCTTGTCGTCGCGGTTGTTGCCGGCGCCGCGGTGGTTACCGCGCCCGCCGCCGCTCCCGCCGCGGCCGCCGCTCGTGCCACCACGGCTCCCGCCGTTGTTTCCGCTGCTGTTCCTGCCGCTGCTGCTTCGCATCAAATGTCCGTCTGGTCGTCTGCGTCATCGGGACCCGGCGCATCGGGTGCGTCCGGATCGAACGACGGAACCCCTTCCAGCGTCTCGGCCTCGATCGCCTCCGCCTCGGGGAGGAAGGGCGCCAGCTCCGGCAGCTCGTCCAGGCCGCGCAGGCCCATCCGCTCCAGGAAGTAGTTCGTCGTCACGTACAGGATCGCACCTGTTTCGGGTTCCGTGCCCGCTTCCTCGACCAGACCCCGCTGGAGGAGGGTGCGCATCACGCCGTCGCAGTTCACGCCGCGCACGGCGGAGACCCGGCTGCGGCTGACGGGCTGGCGGTAGGCGACCACCGCGAGGGTCTCCAGCGCGGCCTGGGTCAGCCGGGCCTGCTGGCCGTCCAGGACGAAGCCCTCCACGGCGGCGGCGTACTCGGGCCGGGTGTAGAAGCGCCATCCGCCGGCGATCAGCCGCAGCTCGAATCCGCGGCCCTGGGCGGTGTACTCGTCGGCCAGCTCGCGCAGGGCGTCCGCGATCCGGCGCCGCGGCCGTCCCAGTATCTTCGCCAGGTGCTCCTCGGTCGCGGGCTCGTCGACGACCATCAGGACCGCCTCCAGAGCGGGCTTGAGGTCGAGGTCCGCGACGGACGGCGCCGCGCCGGCTTCGTCGCTCACGTGCTCTTCTCCTCCTCCGGCCGCACGGGCGGCCGGTCGAACTCGTCGGTCACGGCCCCTTCGGCGGCCCCGTCCCCGCCGGTCCAGCGCACCAGCAGCTCACCGAGGGCGGTCTCCTGGTCCAGGGCGACGGCCTTCTCCCGGTACAGCTCCAGCAGGGCCAGGAAGCGGGCCACGACGGTCAGGGTGTCGCCGGTGTCCGCGGTCAGCGTCCGGAAACTGGCCTCGCCCAGCTCTTTCAGCCGGGCGACGACGATCCCGGCCTGCTCCCGCACACTGACCAGCGGCGCGTGGATGTGCTCGACGTACACCTGCGGTCTCGGCTTGGGCTGCATCGCCTTGACCGCCAGCTTGGCGAACCCCTCGGCGCCGATGCTGATGACGACGTCCGGCAGCAGTTCGGCGTGGTGCGGCTCCAGTCCCACGGTACGGGGGTAGCGGCGGGCCTCGTCGTCCAGGCGCCCGCTGAAGATGTCGGCGATCCGCCGGTACGCGCGGTACTGGAGGAGGCGGGCGAAGAGCAGGTCGCGGGCCTCCAGGAGCGCCAGGTCGGCCTCGTCCTCGACCTCCGCGGCGGGCAGCAGCCGGGCCGCCTTCAGGTCGAGCAGGGTGGCGGCGACGACGAGGAACTCGGTGGTCCGGTCCAGGTCCCCGTCGGGCCCCAGCGCCCTGATGTGCGTCATGAACTCGTCGGTCACCTTGGACAGGGCTACCTCGGTGACGTCCATCTTGTGCTTGGAGATCAGCTGGAGCAGCAGGTCGAAGGGGCCCTCGAAGTTGGCGAGCCGGACCTTGAACACCCGGTCGTCGGCGCTGCCCTCGGCCGCGCTGTCGGCAGCGGAGCGGCCGGCATCCGAACGGCCGGCGTCCGGGGAACCCGGTCCGGCTCCCGGCGCCCCCTGCGCCCTCTGCGGCACGTCGGCCGTGTCGTCCGGCCCGGCGCCCCTCGCGGGCGGTACGGCGTCCGGTCCGGGACCGGAACCGGCACCGTGCTCCGGCCGGACCCCGCCCGGGTCCCGCGTCGGCTCAGGCGCGGGCGGCGTGGTCGCCGGGGAGGCTCCCGGTCCCCGCCCCAGCGCACGCCGACGGCCGCCGGAGGCACCGGCGCGGGGAACGTCGTTGGAGGTCATGGCCTCCGCAGGCTACCGCTACCGTCCGCGCAGCCGGCGTACGAGGATGCTGGCGTCCCCACGGGTCTCCAGGTCGGCGAGGACCACGGCGACCGCCTCGCGGACGATCCGGCCGCGGTCGACGGCCAGTCCGTGCTCGCCCCGGAGCACCAGCCGGGCGTGCTCCAGGTCCATCAGCTCCTCGGCGGAGACGTACACCGTGATCTTCTCGTCGTGCCGCTCGCGCCCGCTGGGGCGGCGCGCGGCGGCCCGGCCGCGCTTGCGGGGCTGGCCCGCGGCAGAACCTTCCTGCGTCCCGTCGGGGCCCGCCCGCCGGGCGGAGCGTTCCGCGCCCCGGCTGTGCGACTCGCCGTTCGGTCCCGGCTCCGCGTCCGCGGCCACGTGCTCGGCGCCCCGGCCGTCACCGCCCTGCGCGGGCACCGACTGCGGCGCGTCCTCGGCGGCGGCCGGGTCGCTCTCCCCGGCCGGAGATCCGGCCGGCGCCGGCACCCGGGCCTCGCCGCCCGCCTGGCGCCTGGGGCTGGACGCCTGAAGCCCCATACCCCCTGTCGTACGGAAGAGTTCGTCGGCCCCCGGCAGACTCACTCGGCGTGACACCGGGCGAGCACCTCCCTGGCGAGCTGGCGGTAGGCGGCGGCACCGACGGAGTTGGAGGCGTACGTGGTGATCGGTTCACCGGCGACCGTGGTCTCCGGGAAGCGGACGGTACGTCCGATGACCGTGTGGTAGACGTGGTCGTCGAACGCCTCGACGACCCGCGCGAGCACCTCACGGCTGTGCACCGTGCGCGAGTCGTACATCGTGGCGAGGATGCCGTCCAGCTCCAGGTCCGGGTTGAGCCGCTCCTGGACCTTCTCGATCGTCTCGGTCAGCAGCGCGACACCGCGCAGCGCGAAGAACTCGCACTCCAGCGGCACGATCACCTTGTGCGCGGCGGTCAGCGCGTTGACCGTGAGCAGGCCGAGCGAGGGCTGGCAGTCGATGACGATGTAGTCGTAGTCGTCCAGCAGCGGCTTCAGCGCGCGCTGGAGGGTCGACTCGCGGGCGACCTCGCTGACGAGCTGCACCTCGGCCGCCGACAGGTCGATGTTGCTGGGCAGCAGGTCCATGTTGGGGACCGCCGTCTTCAGCAGCACCTCGTCGGCCGCCATGCCCCGCTCCATGAGCAGGTTGTAGACGGTGAGGTCGAGCTCCATCGGGTTGACGCCGAGACCGACCGACAGCGCGCCCTGCGGGTCGAAGTCGACGAGCAGCACCCGGCGCCCGTACTCGGCGAGCGCGGCACCCAGGTTGATGGTCGACGTCGTCTTGCCGACGCCGCCCTTCTGGTTGCACATCGCGATGATCTTCGCGGGACCGTGGTCGGTCAGCGGGCCCGGGATCGGGAAGTACGGCAGCGGGCGTCCGGTCGGGCCGACGCGCTCACGGCGCTGTCGGGCCGCGTCGGGCGCGAGCGTGGCCGCGTACTCGGGATCCGGCTCGTACTCGGCGTCCGGGTCGTAGAAGTGCCCCTGGGGCAGTTCGTCGTAGTCGGCGAAGTGGTTGCGGGGCGCGCCACTTCCGTCGCCGGCCATGGCGTTCACGTGTTGGCCATCCATCTTCGGGTGTGCTGTCTGAGTTGCCTGCGGACTCTGGTGGGCTGCGAAGGTTCGCACAGCGACGGAGCCGACAGCCTCGAACCGCCCAGGGCCTCCGGGCCCTGCGGGCATTCCTGGTTGACCACCCCCGGGAGTAAATGTCGACTCATTCACAAGTCGTCTTACCTCCTTGGTGACCAGGAAACTTCTAGACAGGTCAGCGTGGCACCATGCCGACGATTGGCGACTCTATGGCGTGTCGGCGGTCCGCAGCAACACAATCCGCCGGACCCGGCCCGATGTGTCGGCAATGGAACACCCCTCTGTCAAGGGCGTACGGCCGTCGCACAGCAGGTTTCACCGGTGTACGAATGGGTTCAAGCGTTACGTTCGAGGCGAGTTGAACGAGAATCGCAAAGTGACCATACACACACCCGGCCGGACCTTGTCGACAAGGTCCGGCCGGGTGTGTGGCATTGACGACCGAAGTTGACGTGTCGCCTTTGCCTGATGACGACTTGCCTGATGACGACGTGCCCGATGGCGGCGTCCTGTCAGCCGAGCAGGGCGGACAGTTCCACGTGGTCCAGGCCGTGCGCCTCGGCCACCTCCTTGTAAACGACCTTGCCGTCATGGGTGTTGAGCCCCTTGGCCAGCGCGGGGTCGCGGCGCAGCGCCTCCACCCAGCCGCGGTCGGCCAGTTCGACGATGTACGGCAGCGTGGCGTTGGTCAGCGCGTAGGTGGAGGTGTTGGGCACCGCGCCGGGCATGTTGGCGACGCAGTAGAAGACCGAGTCGTGCACGGTGAAGGTCGGCTCGGCGTGGGTGGTCGGGTGGGAGTCCTCGAAGCAGCCGCCCTGGTCGATCGCGATGTCGACAAGGACACTCCCCGGCTTCATCCGGGAGACCAGCTCGTTGCTGACCAGCTTCGGCGCCTTGGCTCCGGGGATCAGGACGGCGCCGATCACGAGGTCGGCGTCGAGGCAGGCCTTCTCCAGCTCGAAGGCGTTGGAGACGACGGTCTGGATCTTCGTACCGAAGATCTTGTCCGCCTCCTTGAGCTTGTTGATGTCCTTGTCCAGCAGGGTCACGTGGAAGCCCAGGCCGATGGCGATCTGCGCCGCGTTCCAGCCGGAGACCCCGCCGCCGATGACGACGGCCTTGCCGGCCAGTACGCCGGGGACGCCGCCGGGCAGCACGCCGCGGCCCCCGTTGGCGGCCATCAGGTGGTAGGCGCCGACCTGCGGGGCGAGCCGGCCCGCCACCTCGGACATCGGGGCGAGCAGCGGCAGGGCGCGGCCCGGCAGCTCGACAGTCTCGTAGGCGATGGCGGTGGTGCCGGACTCGATGAGGGCGTCCGTGCACTCCTTGGAGGCGGCCAGGTGCAGGTAGGTGAAGAGCGTCTGGTCCTTGCGCAGGCGGTGGTACTCCTCCGCGACCGGCTCCTTGACCTTCAGCAGCAGGTCCGCGGCGGCCCAGACCTCGTCGGCGGTGCCGAGTATCTCCGCGCCCGCGGCGACGTACTCGGCGTCCGGGATCGAGGAGCCGACGCCCGCGCCGCGCTCGACGACGACCTGATGGCCGTGGCGCACCAGCTCGTGGACGCCGGCGGGGGTGATGGCCACCCGGAACTCGTTGTTCTTGACCTCGCGGGGGATGCCGACCTTCACGTCGATCACGGTCCTTGGCTCAGGGAATGGGGCTACTACAAGACATACCCGGGCATGCGAGGGCACACCGGGGAGACCGCAGGAGAACGTGCGGTAGAGCCAGTCTAATGAAGGTGTTCCCGCTGTCTAGCCTTTCAAAGCATCAATCGTCGGCGGGTGTGCTACGGATTTCGTAGGTGTTAGCTCCTTGTTCCGGCTGGGATTCATCCTCCAGCAGCCGCTCGGACCGGCTGCGGTGCAGCCCGGCCGCCGCGGGGTCGCCGAGGTGCTCCAGCGTGTCGGCCAGCCTGAGGTGCAGGGCCGCCTGGAGCCGGGTGTCCTCGGCGCGGCGGGCCCACTCGACCGCCTCCTGGCAGGTCCGGAGCGACTCCTCGGGGCGCCCGGCGTACTCCTGGACCCGGGCCAGCTCGCTCAGGGCCCGTGCCTGGGCGGCCACGTCGCCGGTCCTGCGGTGGCCGGCCACCGCCGCGCGCCAGTTGCGCAGGGCCTCGCCGTAACGCCCGGCGTAGGTGTGGGCGGCGGCGATGCGGCCGTAGAGCCGGGCGGCGTCCGCGCGCTCGTCCCGGGCCAGGCGCTGGGCCAGGGCCCGGCCGAACCAGTCGGCGGCCCGGTCGTAGTCGCCCAGCTCCAGGTGCGCGCCGCCTACGGATTCCATCGCGCGGCCGGTGGCGTACGGGTCGTTCGCCTCGCGTCCGGCGTCCAGCGCGGCCCGGTAGCGCACCAGCGCCTCGGTGGTGCGGCCGGTGCGGGCGTCCAGGTCGGCGAGGTTGAGCAGGGCGGCGGCCTGCTCGCGGGGCAGCTCGCGGCGGACGGCCACGTCCAGCACCAGCCGGTGGATGCCGTACAGGTCGGGGGCGGCCGCCTGGGTGCCGGTGTGCGCCACCAGGGCCCGTACCAGCTGGGACATCAGCCGCCGGGCGAGGGTGTCCAGCTCGCCGTCGGCGACCGCGAGGCGGGCCGAGGCCAGCAGGGCGGGCCGGCGCAGCCGCAGCCACTCGGCGGCGTCCCGGGGGGTGGCGAAACGCAGGGCGCTGGGCATGCCGAGGAGTTTCTCGCGGGCTCCCGGGCTGTCGGTCTCGGTGATCGCCCGGCAGGACTGGAGCAGCCGGACGGTCCGCTCCAGCATGCGGGCGCGGGCCAGCTGGAGTTCGGCGGGCCGGTCGTGGGTGCGGGCGTGGGCGGCCAGGAGGGGGTGCAGGCAGCCGGGGACCTCGTACTCGGGCAGCGGGGAGTCGAGGGGGCGCAGCAGGCCGAGGGCGACGAAGTCGTCCAGGGTGGTGCGGGCGCTGCCGACCGAGCAGCCGGCCAGGGCGGAGGCGGTGTGCGGGTCGACCAGGCCGGCCGGGGCGAGGGAGAGCAGCCGCAGCATCCGGGCGGCGGCGCTGGGCAGGGAGGCGTGCACGAGCCGGAAGACGCGGGCGACGGGGTCGCTCTCGTCGGTTCCGGCGGCGTGCAGTTGCTTGGCGAGGTCGGCGACGGCGGCCTTGGGGCGGGCGGCGAGCCAGCCGCCCGCCAGGGCCAGCGCGGCGGGCCGGCCCCGGCACTCCTCGACCAGGGACTCGGCGGCCCGGGGGTCGACGGTGATCCGTACCGAGCCGATGCGCCGTTGGAGCAGTTCCACGGCGGACTTGGTGTCCAGCCCGCCCAGGGTGCAGGGGCGGACGTCGGCGATGCCGGTGAGCGGGCCCTCGGCGACGGCGACGACCAGGCAGCCGGGGCTGTCCGGCAGCAGCGCGTCGACCTGCTCGGCGTCGGCGGCGTCGTCGAGCAGGAGCAGGGTGCGGCACCCGGCGAGGGCGGTGCGCAGTTCGTGGGAGAGGTCGTCCTCGGCGGCACCGGGCCGGGTGGTGCGGCCCAGGGCGGTGAGCAGGTCCCGGGCGAGGGAGCCGACGGGCACCCGGGTGCCGTCGGGTTCGCTGAGCCGGGCCCGCAGCAGGCCGTCCGGGTAGTCGCCGGCGACCTGGGCGACGAGCTCCTCGGCGAGGGCGGTGCGGCCGGAGCCGGGGCGGCCCGCGACCAGCAGCACCCGGGCGCGGGGGGCCTTGCGGCCGGAGAGGGTGTCCAGTCCCGCGCGCGCGATGTCCGCGCGCAGCGCCTTCAGCTCCCTGGTGCGGCCCAGGAACCACGGTTCCTCGTCAGCGCCGCCCGACAGCCGCGCGCCGTCCGGCCGCATTCCGTCCGGCCGCATCCCGCCGGGCCGCGCGCCCTCCGACCACCCCTCGTCCGACCGCGCGCCGTCCGGCCGCACTCCGTCGGATCGCGCCCCGTCGGACCGCATCCCGTCCGACCGCGCGCCGTCCAGCCGCACGCCGTCCGTGTCCACCGCCTGATCCGTCACGGGCCACACTCCCGATCCCACCGCGCACCGGTGCCCGCCGGAACTCCCGGTTCGGGCGTTTTCCGAGCCTAGTTCAGGCTCCGGCGGGTTCCGGCGGGAGCGGGGCGGCAAGATCGCCCAATCGGATCAGCAGATCGTCACATCAGCTGAAGTAGCCACTCAGGCTTCGAACGGACGTGCGGGCCAGGGCGCCTGGGCGGGCCGCAGCGCGTCCAGCCCGTCTCCCTCCCGCGCGGCGACCAGCGAGAGCACGCCCACCACGAGGCAGTTGTTGTGCAGCTCGCCGGCGAGGACCCCCCGGACCAGGTCGGCCACCGGCACCCGCGCCAGCTCCATGTCGGCCTCCTCGTCCTCGACCTGGAAGCGCTCGCCCTCGGCCTCCGACAGCTCCCGGGCGAGGAAGATCCGTACCGCCTCGTCGCAGCCGCCGGCGGTGGTGTAGACGTCGGTCAGCACCCGCCAGTCCTCGGCCTTGACGTGCGCTTCCTCGTACAGCTCGCGCTGGGCGGCGTGCAGCGGGTTCTCGCCGGGGACGTCGAGCAGCCCGGCCGGGATCTCCCACAGCTTGTGGCGCACCGGGTGGCGGTACTGACGCAGGACCACGACCCGCCCCTCGTCGTCCAGGGCGAGCACGGCGACGGAGCCGGGGTGGACCTGGTAGTCACGGGTGACGACGGTGCCGTCGGGCATGACCACCTCGTCCGTGCGGACCGAGGTCTTGTTGCCGCGGAAAGGGGTGTCCGTCTTCCGGATCTCCCACTCCTCGGGGGTGTCCTTGATGGTCATGCCCTTGTCCTCCCAGACGTACGCGAAAGCCGGGGCCCGCCCCGTTCGAAGGGCGTGCCCCGGCCACCGTACAACTGTCGTGTTACTTCGCGGTCTTCCGCTCGACGGCCGCCTTGACCAGCCCCGCGAAGAGCGGGTGCGGGCGCGTCGGGCGCGAGCGCAGCTCCGGGTGGGCCTGGGTGGCGACCAGGTACGGGTGGATCTCGCGCGGGTACTCGACGTACTCGACGAGCTTGCCGTCCGGGGAGGTGCCCGAGAAGACGATGCCGGCCTTCTTCTCCAGCTCCGCGCGGTAGGCGTTGTTCACCTCGTAGCGGTGGCGGTGGCGCTCCTCGACGTACTCCTTGCCGTCGTACACCTCGCGCACGATGGACCCCTCGGCCAGCTTCGCCGGGTACATGCCGAGCCGCATGGTGCCGCCCATGTCGCCCTCGCCGGCCACGATGTCGAGCTGCTCGGCCATGGTGGAGATGACCGGGTGGGCGGTGGCGGGGTCGAACTCGGTGGAGTTGGCGTCCCCGATGCCGGCCAGGTTGCGCGCGGCCTCGACCACGATGCACTGCAGGCCCAGGCAGAGGCCGAGCAGCGGGATCCTGTTCTCGCGGGCGTACTTGATCGCGCCGACCTTGCCGAGCACGCCGCGGTCGCCGAAGCCGCCCGGGATGCAGATGGCGTCGACGTCACCGAGCTGCGCCTGGGCGCCGGCCGGGGTCTTGCAGTCGTCGGAGGTGACCCACTTGATCTTGACGCGGGCCCGGTTGGCGAAGCCGCCGGCGCGCAGCGCCTCGGTGACCGAGAGGTAGGCGTCGGGCAGGTCGATGTACTTGCCGACCAGCGCCATGACGATCTCGTGCTCGGGCTTGTGGACGCGCTCCAGCAGGTCGTCCCAGGTCGTCCAGTCCACGTCGCGGAACGGCAGGTCCAGCTTGCGGACGACGTAGGCGTCCAGGCCCTCGGCGTGCACGACCTTGGGGATGTCGTAGATCGAACGGGCGTCCGGGCAGGCGACGACCGCGGCCTCGTCGACGTCGCACATCAGCGAGATCTTGCGCTTGATCGCGGTCGGCACCTCGCGGTCGCAGCGCAGCACGATGGCGTCCGGCTGGATACCGATGTTGCGCAGCGCGGCGACGCTGTGCTGCGTCGGCTTGGTCTTCAGCTCGCCGGAGGGGCCGATGTAGGGCAGCAGCGAGATGTGCACCACGAAGACGTTGTCCCGGCCCACCTCGTGGCGGACCTGGCGGACGGTCTCCAGGAACGGCAGCGACTCGATGTCACCGACCGTGCCGCCGACCTCGGTGATCACGACGTCGACCTCGTCGGTCGCCATGCGGCGGATACGGTGCTTGATCTCATTGGTGATGTGCGGGATGACCTGCACCGTGTCACCGAGGTACTCGCCGCGCCGCTCCTTGGCGATCACGGTCGAGTACACCTGGCCGGTGGTCACGTTGGCCGAGCCGTCGAGGTCGCGGTCGAGGAACCGCTCGTAGTGGCCGATGTCCAGGTCGGTCTCCGCGCCGTCGTTGGTGACGAAGACCTCACCGTGCTGGAACGGGTTCATCGTGCCAGGGTCGACGTTGAGGTAGGGGTCGAGCTTCTGCATCACGACGCGCAGACCCCGGGCCTTGAGCAGCATGCCGAGGCTGGAGGCGGTCAGCCCCTTGCCGAGAGAGGAGGCGACACCCCCGGTGACGAAGATGTGCTTGGTCGTCGAAGCTGTGCCGGATCGAAATGCGGCGGGCGGCATGGCCAAGAGGGGGCTCCCGTGGTCGCGGTCTGGGGTGCGATACGGCGGTCCGCCGGAGGTGTCCGGGGGTGGTGCCGTCGCTGCGGTTCGGGGGTTTCGTTCCCACCGGTCCACGGGCTACCAGCGTAACAGCGCTGGAGAGCGATGGCTTCCGGCCACGCTCCGCGCACGTCCGGACACGTCCGGACATGGGGGAACGCGCTGTCCGCCCCGCTCGCCGACCGCTCACTCGTTCGGCCGAGCCGGGTTGCCGGGAGCTGCGCACAGACCGTCTACGTGCGTCGTATCCTGCTCGGACCTTCACTGCCGAGCCCGGCCGGCGTCACGGCACCACCCCTCGCCCGTACGCACCGGAACAACGAGAGCTCGTCAGTTCGTTGAACAACAATTGGCGTCCAGGGCCACAGAGTTTGGCTTCAGGCCCGGGCGACTGCTTTGCTTCATCGATCAACGACGCATGACATCCACCCCTTGACCGCACCAAGCGACAACCCCCTTGCGGGGTGACGTGGCCGTTCGACTGGAGTTGCACGTGGCCGGGCGCATCGAAGACTACGCACTCATCGGAGACATGCAGACCGCCGCGCTGGTCTGCCGGGACGGCACAGTCGACTGGCTGTGCCTGCCCCGTTTCGACTCCCATGCCATCTTCGCCGGTCTGCTGGGCACGGAGGAGCACGGATTCTGGCGGCTCGGACCGGCCCACGCGGCCGACGCCGAGCCCCCGGCCGCCGTCCGGCGCGGCTACCGCGGCGACTCGCTGATCCTCGAATCCGAGTGGGACACCCCGCGCGGCACGGTCCGGGTGACCGATTTCATGCCGCCCCGCGACGGCGCCCCGCAGCTGATCCGGATCGTGGAGGGCGTCTCGGGCCGGGTGCCGATGCGCTCGGAGCTGCGGATGCGCTTCAGCTACGGCCGGGTGGTGCCGTGGGTGCACAAGCACGAGGGCCGCACGGTGGCCGTCGCGGGCCCGGACTCGGTGTGGTTCGACACGGAGGCCGAGACCTACGGCAAGGACCTGACCACGTACGCGGACTTCACGGTCGCGCCGGGTGACCGGATCGCGTTCACCATCTCCTGGGAGCCCTCGCACAAGCAGCCGCCGCCGCTGCCGGAGCCGGAGCAGTCGCTGACGGCGACCGAGGACTTCTGGCGCGAATGGGTCGAGCACTGTACGTACCACGGCCCCTACCGCGAGGCCGTGATCCGCTCCCTGATCACGCTGAAGGCCCTGACCTACGCCCCCACCGGCGGCATCGTCGCGGCGCCCACCACCTCCCTGCCGGAGGACATCGGCGGTGTCCGCAACTGGGACTACCGCTACACCTGGCTGCGCGACGCGGCGATCACCCTGTCCTCGCTGCTGCGCACCGGCTACCGCGAGGAGGCCCGCGCCTGGCGCGAGTGGCTGCTGCGGGCGGTCGCGGGCGACCCGGAGAACCTGCAGATCATGTACGGCATCGCGGGCGAGCGCGAGCTGGGCGAGGCCGAGCTGGACTGGCTGCCCGGGTACGAGAACTCCGGCCCGGTCCGGGTCGGCAACGGCGCCGCCCACCAGCTCCAGCTCGACGTGTACGGCGAGGTCACCGAGGCCCTGCATCTGGCCCACATGACGGGCCTGGCCCGCAACGACTACGCCTCCGTCCTCCAGCTCAAGCTGATCCGCTACCTGGAGGACCACTGGAACGAGCCGGACGAGGGCATCTGGGAGGTGCGCGGCCCGCGCCGCCACTTCGTGCACTCCAAGGTGATGGCCTGGGTCGCGGTGGACCGCACCATCAAGCTCATCGAGTCCGGCGACGCCGACGGCCCGCTGGAACGCTGGAAGGAACTGCGCGACGACATCCACCGGGACGTGTGCGAGAAGGGCTACGACAAGGAACGCAACACGTTCACGCAGTCCTACGGCTCGCGCGAGCTGGACGCGTCCCTGCTGCTGATCCCGCAGGTGGGCTTCCTGCCGCCGGACGACAAGCGCGTCATCGGCACCGTCGAGGCGATCCAGCGCGAGCTGTCCACCTCCGACGGCTTCATCCTGCGCTACCCGACCGACGGCGAGGACGAGGGCGTCGACGGCCTCCCCGGTGACGAGGGCGCCTTCCTGGCCTGCTCGTTCTGGATGGCCGACGACCTGGCGATGATCGGCCGCGTCGACGAGGCGCGGAAGCTGTTCGAGAAGCTGCTCTCGCTCCGCAACGACCTCGGTCTGCTGGCCGAGGAGTGGGACCCGCGCCTCAAGCGCCAGGTGGGCAACTTCCCGCAGGCGTTCAGCCACGTCCCCCTGATCGACACGGCCCTGCGGCTGACGGCCTCGGGGGCGTACGGGGGCTGACCTCGGGGACGGACGGCGGGCCGGGGTAGCGTCCGGCCATGGACGTGGGCGAGGGCACCGGGATCACCGTGCGGCGCGCGCTGGAGCTGCCCGGACTGCGCTCCGGGCTGCCCGAGGTGGTCACCGGCGCCGACCGGCTGGGCCGCACCGTGCGCTGGGCGCACGCCGGTGAGGTGCCCAACATCGCCTCGCTGCTCAAGGGCGGCGAGCTGCTGCTGACCACCGGCTACGGCTTCGGGGTCCGCTCCGCCGACCAGCGGGCGTTCGTCCGCACCCTCGCCGAGCGCGGCATCGCGGCGCTGGTGGTGGAGCTGGGCCCGCGGCTGGCCCGGCTGCCCGCCGCCGTCGTCGACACCGCCCGCGCGGCGGGGCTGCCGCTGGTCCAGCTGCACCGCGAGGTGCCGTTCGTGGCGGTCACCGAGGAGGTCCACACCGAGATCGTCAACGGCCACTACGCGCTGCTGCGCCGCGCCGAGGAGGTGCACCGCCGCTGCACCGAGGCGCTGCTCGGCGGCGGCGGGGTGCCCCAGGTGCTGGACGTCCTGGCGGGCTTCGCGGGCAACCCGGTGTTCCTGGAGACCCCCGACGGCCGGCTGCTGTACGCCGCCGGGGCGGGCCCCGAGGGCACCGAACCGCTCCAGGTCTGGGAGGGGCTGCGCGGCCCGCGCAAGGACGCCCCGCCCCCGGCCGGCTCGGTCCTGGTCGACGTACCCGGCGGCGGCCCCGGCACCGGCTCGGTGCGGGCCCGGCTGGTCCTGCTGCCGGTCCGGTCCGCGCCGGCGCCGGTGCACCGGATGGCGGCGGAGCGGGCGGCGGACGTCCTCGCCCTGGTGCTGATGCAGGCCCGCCAGGAGGAGGAGCTGGCGGCGCGCGGGCGCGGTGACTTCCTCACCGACCTCGCCGAGGGCCGGATCGCCGCCGCCGACGCCCCGGCGCAGGCCCGCGTCCTGGGCTTCCGGCCCGGCGACGGTCCGCTGCTGCCCGTGGTGATGCGGCTGGGCGACGCCCTCTCCCCCGCCGACGGCGGCTGGGCGGTGCTGGCCCGCGCGCTCGCCGAGGAGCTGGCGTCGCTCGGGGTGCCCGTCCTGCTGGGGGTGCGGCCGGTCGAGGGCCGGGTCCCGCTGCTGCTCGCCCCGCGTGCGGAGGCGGAACGGCCGGCCCTCGCCGACCGGGTCGCGGCGGCGCTGCGGGCGGGCGCGGAACGGGGCGCCCCGCGGCGGCCGGGCACCCGGCCGCCGGTCGTGGTCGTCGGGGTGCCCTGCGACTGGGCCCAGGTGCCGGCCGGGCTGCGGCACACCGCGGAGACGGCGGCCGCGGCACAGGGTCTGCCGGACCGCCCCTGGTACGACGCCCGCCGCCTCGACACCGAGCT
Organism: Streptomyces sp. NPDC016677; assembly: GCF_055562815.1. Lineage (NCBI taxonomy): Bacteria > Bacillati > Actinomycetota > Actinomycetes > Kitasatosporales > Streptomycetaceae > Streptomyces > Streptomyces sp. NPDC016677. Next base: position 122,669 of record NZ_JBVHEO010000020.1, read on the forward strand.
GCTGCTGTGGCGGCTGCGCGACCATCCGGACCTGGCGGCCTTCGTGGACCGCGCGATCGGCCCGCTGCGCGACCACGACGCCCGCTCCCGGCCGCCGCTGCTGCCGACCCTGGAGGCGTATCTGGCGCACGCGGGCCGCAAGGCGGAGACCGCCCGCGACCTCCACCTCAACCGGCAGACGCTCTACAACCGGCTGGCCCGCATCGAGGAGTTGCTCGGCACCGACCTCGACGACCCGCAGACGGTACTGGCCCTGAGCCTTGCCCTGCGCGCCCGCCGGCACGTGTCCTGACGGGCCTCAGAGCAACGGCCGAGGCTGCGTCAGCTCGTCGTACACGCTCAGCACCTGGGCGACCGTCTCGTCCTCGGTCGGCCAGCCGGCCGCCTGCCGCGCCCCGACGTCCCGCAGCGACTCGCGCCGCCCGGGATCGCCGAGCAGCCGCACGACCGCGTCGGCGAACGCCCCCGAGTCCCCGGACGGGACCAACTCGGCGGCCTCGCCCACGAGTTCCCGTACGTCGTCGATGTCCCCGGCGACCAGCGGCACGCGCGCGTGCAGGGCCTCCCGGGCCAGTACGGAAGCCGTCTCGTGGCGGCCCGGCAGCAGCGCCAGGTCGGCCGCGGCGAGCAGGTCGGCGACATCGTCCCGGCGGCCGACGAGGACCACCGGCAGTTCCTCCTCCTCGATCCGCCGTTGCAGCGCGGGCCGCAAGGACCCCTCCCCGGCGACGACGACCAGCGGCTCCGGGTCCAGGTCGCGCCACACCCGCGCGGCGTCGAACAGCACCTCGTACCCCCGCCGGCGTTCCAGCGCGCCGATCGCGATCAGCAACGGGCGCCCGGTGGCGCCCAGTTCGGCACGGATCTTGGGGCGCCGCAGGTCGGCCTCCTCGGGATCGGCGGGCGGGCGCGGGCCGAGCAGCGCGACGGCGGCCAGCCGGGCGTCCCGGGCACCGCTGCGCCGCGCGTGGTCCACCAGTCCCGGGGTGGTCCCCAGGACCACCGTGGCGGCCTTGGTCACCCGCCGCTCCAGGACCCACAGCAGCTGCGCCCGCGGGCCCTCGGCGTGGACGCGGTCGTGCCAGGTGGCCACGAGCGGGGTGTGGACGCGGCGCCCGCCGAGGGCGAGCACGGCCCGGAAGGAGGCGTGCAGACCGTGCGCGTGCACCAGATCGGCACCGGCACAGGCGGCGCGCAGTCCGGCGACCGAGACCGGGTCGCTGCTGCGCGCCACGTCCACGTGGTCGGCGCCGGCCCCGGTGAAGTCGTAGCGGCGCTCGGCCTCGGCGGGGGCGCACACCGTGACCTTCACGCCCCGTGCCACCAGCCCCGCGGTCAGGGAGCGCACATGCGCGCTGCTGCCGGCGTTGCCCCCGCCCAGCACCTGCACGGTGCGCAGCGGGGACTGGCCGTGCGGGACGTGGCTGCTCGCGGGGGTCACGTGGCCGGGGCTCCTGGTTCTGCGGCGGGCGTTCACGGAGAAAGTACCGAAGGGTGGAGCGGAGGAGCACGCCGCGCGGTCTCCGCGCGTACTGCGTCAAGGATGCCAGGACGTACGGGTGTTCCGGGACCGGCGGCGCTCGGCGGGCTCGCTGACGCCGAGGCAACGCGGCACCCTCAGTCACTCACACGAGTGACCGTGCCCAGGCGCTGACCCGCTCCCCGTACACCGCCGCCGCCACGACGGCCACGGCGTGCGCCACCAGGCCCGCCCGTGTGTTCCCCGCCACGACGGCGGCGCCGAGCGCCGCGCCCAGCGCGTGCGCCCCGGTGTCGCCGAGCATCTCGCGCTCCCGGAGGTCGTCGGGGAGCACGGCCGCGGCGGCCCCCGTCGCGGCGGCGGCCAGTTCCGCGGCGGCGCCCCGCTTCAGCAGCCCCGGTACACCGAACGCCAGCACGGCCCCGGCGGCCCGTCCCGGGCGTACGTCGACGAGGTTGACGAAGTGCGCGGCCCCGGCGACGACCACCCCGGCCAGCACCTTGTCCAGCGGCCGTTCCTTGAGCACCGCGCCCGCGACGAGCCCGGCCGCACCGATCCCGAACAGCTTCACCGCCCCGCTGGTGACCTCACCGCCCCGCAGGGCCGACAGGTGCGCCCGGAAGCCGCGCCGGCCGTCCCCCGCCCCGGCCACGTCGTCGTACGCCCCGCAGACCCCGGCGGCCAGCACCGCGAACCCGGCGGCGGGCCTGACCCGTCCCGCCGCCAGCGCCGCCGCGACGGCGGACGCGGGCCCGGCGTACAGCCCGACCGCGCGCCCGGCGTGATTCGTCCGCGTCCAGTGCTTCCGTCCGCCCGGCGCGGTGGCGCGCAGCACGGTCGCGCCGGCCCGGGTGAGCGCGGCGGCGAGGGCCAGGGCCTGTCGTCGGGAACGGGTCCGGGGAGCGCGGTCGATCACGCGCTCACCCTACGGCCGCCCGCCGCTACAGATCGGCGCGGGCGGTGGCCAGCAGTTCCTCGGCGTGCGCCCGCGCGGTCTCCGAGTCCTCCTGCCCGGCGAGCATCCGGGACAGCTCCCGCACCCGCTCCTCGCCCTCCAGCGCCTTCACGCCCGACCGGGTCACCGACCCGTCGTTGGTCTTCTCCACCAGCAGCTGCCGGTCGGCGAAGGCCGCCACCTGCGGCAGATGCGTGACGACCACGACCTGCGCGCTCTTGGCGAGCTTCGCCAGCCGCCGCCCGATCTCGACCGCCGCCTTGCCGCCGACCCCGGCGTCGACCTCGTCGAAGAGGTACGTCGGCACCGGATCGGTACCCGCGAACACCACCTCCACGGCCAGCATCACCCGCGACAGCTCACCGCCGGACGCGCCCTTGGCGATGGGCCGCGGCGGCGCCCCCGGGTGCGGGGCGAGCAGCAGCTCGACCTCGTCGGCGCCGGACGGCCCGTAGGCGACCGTCCGCCCGCCGACCTCCACGCCCTCGGGGTCCTCGGTCTGCCGGATCTCGAACGACACGCGCGCGTGCGGCATCGCGAGCGACGCCAGCTCGGCGGTGACGGCGGCGGCGAACCGGTCCGCGGCCTCCGTCCGGGCGTCCGTCAACGCCTGCGCCAGCGCGCCCAGTTCGTCCCTCAACGCGTCCCGCTCGACGGTCAGCTCCTCGATCCGCTCGTCGTCGCCGTCCAGTTCGGTCAGCCGCGCCGCGCTCCGCTCGGCCCAGGCCAGCACCGCGGCGACGTCCTCGCCGTACTTCCGGGTCAGCCCGTTGATCGCGGCCCGCCGCTCCTCCACGGCAGCCAGCCGCAGCGGATCGGCGTCCAGGTCGTCGGCGTACCCGGCCAGCTCACCGGCCACGTCGCGCAGCAGGATGCCGACCTCGCCGATGCGGTCGGCGAGGCCGGCCAGCGCCGGGTCGTGCGACCGTACGGCGTCCAGCGCCCGCTGAGAGCCCGCCACGAGCGTCGCCGCGTCGACCCCCTCGGGGTCCTCCGGGTTGCCCGCGAGCGCGGCGTGCGCGGCGGTGGCGGCCGACGCCAGCGCCTCGGCGTTGCCCAGCCGCTCCGCCTCCTCCGCCAGCTCCACGTCCTCACCGGCGCGCGGCTCGACGGCGGCGATCTCGTCCAGCCCGAACCGCAGCAGGTCGGCTTCCTGAGCCCGCTCACGCGCGCGCGTGATGATCTCTTCCAGCTCCGTGGCGACGGCTCGCAGCCTCCGGTACGCCTCCGCGTACTTGGCCAGCGGCACGGCGACCGCGTCCCCGGCGTACCGGTCGAGCGCCTGCCGCTGCCGGGCCTGCTTCAGCAGCCCCTGCTGGTCGGTCTGCCCGTGCACGGCGACCAGTTCGTCGGCGAGTTCGGCCAGCACCCCGACGGGCACCGACCGCCCGCCCAGGTGCGCCCGCGACCGCCCTTCCGCCGACACGGTACGGCTGATCAGCAGCGCCCCGTCGTCCAGCTCGGCCCCGGCCTCCTCGGCCCGGACGGCGGCCTTGGCGTCCGGGGGCACGGTGACCCGTCCCTCGACCACCGCGTTCTTGGCACCGATCCGAACCAGCGCCGGGTCCGCCCGTCCGCCCAGCAGCAGGCCCAGGCTGGTGACCACCATGGTCTTGCCCGCGCCCGTCTCACCGGTGACGGCGGTGAACCCGGGCGACAGCTCGACGACGGCATCGTCGATCACGCCGAGCGACCGTATCCGCATCTCCTCCAACACGGACACGACCTTACGAGGTCCAGGCGCCCGAGCGCACATGTCACCCCGGCGAGTGCACGTCCCCAGGGGCGCGGGGAACTGCGCGACCAGCCACAACCCACCCGCACCCGGCACCGAACCGAACCACCCCATCGAGTAGCCGTCAGTGCGGCGCCCCCCGCCACCCGGAAACCGGCAACGCGAACTTGGCCACCAGCCGATCGGTGAACGACGCGTGATGCAGCCGGGCCAGCCGCACCGGCACCGCCCCCCGCCGCACCTCCACCCGCGCCCCGGCCGGCAACTCCACCGTCCGCCGCCCGTCGCACCACAGCACCCCCGGCGGAATGTGCGGCAGGACCTCCACCGCCAGCACCGAATCGGGCGACGTCACCAACGGCTTCGCGAACAGCGCGTGCGCGCTGATCGGCACCATCAGCAGCGCCTCCACCTCCGGCCACACCACCGGCCCCCCGGCCGAGAACGCGTACGCCGTCGACCCGGTCGGCGTCGCCAGCACGACCCCGTCGCACCCGAACCCGGTCACCGGCCGCCCGTCGACCTCCAGCACCACTTCCAGCAGCTTCTCCGCGCCGGCCTTCTGCACGGCCGCCTCGTTCAGCGCCCAGTCGGTGTGCACGATGTCGCCGTTGCGGTGCACGACGACGTCGACGGTCATCCGCTCCTCGACCTCGTACGCCCGGCTGACCACCCGGTCGACGACCTTGTCCAGGTCGTCCCGCTCGGCCTCCGCGAGGAACCCGACCCGCCCCAGGTTGACGCCGAGCATCGGCACCCCGGACGCCCGCGCGAACTCGGCGCCCCGCAGCAGCGTGCCGTCACCCCCCAGGACGATCAGCAGCTCGCACCCGTCCAGGCACTGCGGCGTGGCCTCCTTGACCAGCTGCACCTCGCCGGGCAGCGGCAGATCGCACGCCTCGGCCTCCAGGACGCGCACCCCGAGCCCGGCCTGCAACAGCCCCTTCACCACCAGTTCGGCGCTGCGCACGGCGGCGGGCCGCCCGGTGTGCGCCAGCAGGAAAACAGTACGAGCTCGGTTCTGTGTCAACGCGGCCCCTCCGCCACTGCACGATCGACGTCGGCCGGGTCCAGTGGGTCGGCCCCGGCCCGCAGCCACAGAAAGTACTCGACATTGCCGGAGGGACCGGGCAGCGGACTCGCGGTGACACCTTCCACCCCGAGCCCCAGCTCCCACGCCCTGCCCGCCACCCCCCGCACGGCCTCCGCCCGCAGCTCGGGACTCCGTACGACTCCCCCGCTGCCCAGCCGTTCCCTGCCCACCTCGAACTGCGGTTTCACCATCATCACCAGGTCGGCGTCCGGCGCCGCGCACCGCACCAGGGCGGGCAGCACCAGCCCGAGCGGGATGAAGGACAGATCCCCCACCACAAGATCCACAGGCACCCCGTCGATCGCGTCCAGCGTCAGCTCACGCACATTGGTACGGTCCTTGACGGTGACCCGTTCATCGCTCTGCAGCGACCAGGCGAGCTGCCCGTAGCCGACGTCCACGGCGACCACGTGCGCGGCGCCCGCCCGCAGGAGCACATCGGTGAAGCCGCCGGTCGACGCCCCGGCGTCGAGGGCCCGCCGCCCCTCGACCACCAGCCCCAGCGGTACGAACGCCGCCAGCGCGCCCGCGAGCTTGTGGCCGCCCCGGGAGACGTAGTCGGGGTCGCTGTCGTCCCGCGCGACGACGATCGCCGCCGCGGTCTCCACCTGCGTGGCGGACTTGGTCGCCACGGTCCTGCCGACGGTGACCCGCCCCGCGGCGATCAGCTGCCCGGCGTGCTCACGCGAGCGCGCGAGCTTCCGCCGGACCAGCTCCGCGTCGAGACGGCGACGTGCGACTCCTGCCACGTTCGGTTCAGCTCCTACTGCCATACGGGGACGGGGGCGCCGGAGGTCCCGGGCGGGCGTCGAGCGCGGTGAGCGCGTCGCGCAGCCCCCGGTGTACATCCTCGTACACCTCCAGGTGCCCGTCGGTGGGCAGGTGGTCCACGTCGGCCAGCCGCTCCAGCAGGACGTCCGTACCGGCGTCGCCCGTGACGGCGCGGGGGACCTCCAGGGGGGCGGGCGCGGCCGGGGTGCGCTCGGCCGGTGCTTCCGGCTCCGGGACTGCGTCGCTCATGCCCCGACGCTACCCCGAGCCGCTGGGGTACGGTCGGTGCGATGGCGACGATCGAGGAGTGCCGCGCGGCACTCGAAAAGCTTTCGGAGAACATGCGGGGCGCGGAGGGCGACGTGCGGGCCGCCACCGAACTGGACCGTTCGGTGAGCTGCCACATCACGGACCTGGACGTCACCTTCGCCGGCCGCATGGCGGACGGCGGGATCGACGTGCGCGAGACCCTCACCGGCCCCCCGCCCCGGAAGGCGGAGATCAGACTGGCCATGACCGGCGACGACCTGGTCGCGCTGGTCGACGGCGAGCTGAACTTCGCCAAGGCGTGGGGCTCGGGGCGGGTGAAGCTGGAGGCGGGCCTGCGCGACCTGTTCCGCCTCAGGAAGCTTCTGTGACCGCGACCCGCTCACGCGCCTTGCGCGCGGCCGGCACCACCAGCGGCGTCCCTGTCTCCGGGTCGTCGATCACCTGACAGCGCATCCCGAAGACCTTCTCGACCAGCTCGGCCGTGACGATGTCCTTCGGCGCGCCCTCGGCGATCACCCGACCGTCGCGCAGCGCGATGAGGTGGGTGGCGTACCGGGCCGCGTGGTTGAGGTCGTGCAGCACGGCGACGAGCGTACGGCCCTGCTCCTCGTGCAGGTCGGCACAGAGGTCGAGGACGTCGATCTGGTGCTGGATGTCCAGGTACGTCGTCGGCTCGTCGAGCAGCAGCAGCGGGGTCTGCTGGGCGAGCGCCATGGCGATCCAGACGCGCTGGCGCTGACCGCCGGAGAGTTCGTCGACGTACCGGTCGGCCAGCTCGGCCACCCCGGTCTGCGCCATGGACTCCTGTACGACCCGCTCGTCCTCGGTGGACCACTGGCGCAGCAGGCCCTGGTGCGGGTAGCGGCCCCGGCCGACCAGGTCGCCGACGGTGATGCCGTCGGGCGCGATCGACGACTGGGGCAGCAGACCGAGGGTGCGGGCCACCTGCTTGGCGGGCATCGACTGGATGACCTGCCCGTCGAGGAGGACCCGGCCGTCGCTGGGCTTGAGCATCCGCGACAGGGCGCGCAGCAGCGTCGACTTGCCGCACGCGTTGGGGCCGACGATCACCGTGAACGAGTTGTCGGGTATCTCCACCGACAACTGCTCGGCGATGACGCGCTGGTCGTAGGCGAGGGTGACGTTCTCGGCGGACAGGCGGTTCACGTTGCTCCTTCGGTTGTTCAGCCCGCTGGTGACGCCGGGGCGGGTTCGCGTACTCATATCCGGCCCGCCTTGCGCTCGGTGACCAGCAGCCACAGCAGGTAGACGCCGCCGAGCACGCCGGTGACCACGCCCACCGGGAGCTGGTCGGCGCCGAAGGTCCGCTGCGAGATCCAGTCGGCGGTGACCAGCAGGGCGGCGCCCATGCACAGCGACGGCAGCAGGTTGGGGCCGGGCGCGCGGGTGAGCCGGCGGGCGAGCTGCGGCGCGGTGAGCGCGACGAAGGCGACCGGCCCGGCGGCGGCCGTGGCGGCGGCGGTGAGCAGCACGGCGACCACCAGCAGCAGCATCCGTACGCGCTCGACCCGCACCCCGAGGGCGTACGAGACGTCGTCGCCCATCTCCATCATCCGCAGCCCGCGCCCCTGGGCCAGGGCCGGCGGTACGAGGACGAGGCACAGGGCCAGCAGCGGCCAGACCTGCTCCCAGTCCCGGCCGTCGAGGCTGCCGGTCATCCAGATCACGGCACGGGAGGCGTCCACGATGTCGGCCCGGGTCATCAGATAGCCGTTGACCGCCGTGACCATCGCGGCCACCCCGATACCGACCAGGACCAGCCGGTACCCGTGCACACCCCGCTTCCAGGCGAGCACGTAGATACCGAACCCGGTCACCAGACCGCCCACCAGCGCCCCGAAGGTGACCTGGGCGGCGCTCCCGGAGAACAGCACGATCGTGATCAGCGCGCCGGCCGTCGCGCCCTGCCCGAGCCCGAGCACGTCCGGACTGCCCAGCGGGTTGCGGGAGATGGCCTGGAACAGCGCGCCGCCCAGCCCGAGCGAGGCGCCGACCAGCAGCCCCACCAGCACGCGCGGCAGCCGCAGCTCCCGGACGATGAACTCCTGGCCCGCGGTGCCGTCCCCGAACAGCGTGCGCAGCACATCGCCGGCCGGGATCGGGAAGTCACCGGTGCCGATCAGCACGACGCTCGCGGCGAGCGCGGCGGCCAACAGCAGGACGACGACGGTCAGCGACCTGACGTCCAGCCGGACCGAGAGCCCGCCGGCGGTGCGCACGGCACGAACGGCACGTGCGGTACGTGCGGTACGTGCGGCACCGGCGGTACGGGCTGTCTTCGCGGGGGTCTTCACAGCTGGGCCGTCCTCCGCCGTCGTACGAGAAAGATGAAGACCGGGCCGCCGAGCACCGCGGTCACGATGCCCACTTGAAGCTCCGAGGGCCGGGCGACGATCCGGCCGAGGACATCGGCGCCGAGCAGCAGCACGGGCGACAGGACCGTGGCGTACGGCAGGATCCAGCGCAGGTCGGGGCCGGTGAAGGACCGCACGACGTGCGGCACCATCAGGCCGACGAAGACGATCGGACCGCAGGCGGCGGTGGCGGCCCCGCACAGCACGGTCGCGGCGAGCATCGCCAGCGCCCGGGTGCGGGTCAGGTTGGCGCCGAGGGACCGGGCGGTGTCGTCGCCCATCTCCATCGCGTTCAGCGGCCGGGCGAGCGCCAGGGCCAGCACCGTGCCGACGGCGAAGAACGGCAGGACCTGGGTGATGGTCGTGTCGTCCGCCGAGGACAGCGAACCGACCGTCCAGAAGCGCATCGTGCCCAGCGCCGCCTCGTCGGTGATCATCACGGCCTGGAGGTAGCCGTAGAGCGCGGCGCTGATCGCGGTGCCGGCCAGCGCCAGCCGCACCGGCGTCGCGCCCCGGCTGCCGCCCAGGAACCAGACCAGCGCCCCGACCGCCGCCGCGCCGAGGAAGGCGAACCAGACGTACCCGCTCAGCGAGGTGACGCCGAGGAAGGTGACGGCGGTGACGACGGCGGCGGAGGCTCCCGCGTTGATACCGAGCAGGCCGGGGTCGGCGAGCGGGTTGCGGGTGAGGGCCTGGAGAACGGCCCCGGAGAGGCCGAGCGCGGCACCGGCGAGCAGCCCGAGCACGGTCCGTGACAGCCGCTCGCCGACCACCACGTCACCGTACGAACCCGAGTCTTCGAACAGGCCGTGCCAGACCTGCGCCAGGGACAGGTCCTTGGCACCGACGGCGATGCTCGCCACCGCGACACACACCAGGATCGCCAGGGAGACCAGCAGCCCGGCGGCACGGATCACCCGGCGGTCCGGGGGCGCGGCAACGGTCTCGGCGCGCGCTTCGGGGGGACTGTCGACCAACACCCGGTTAGGTTAGCCTACCCTCCTATTCGGCACGATCTCCGAGCCGCCGACGCCGGCCGCCGACGCTCCTGCCCGGACCTCACAACCCCAGCCGGGCCAGCGCCTTCTCCGCGTCCAGCGCGCAGGTGCCGTCCCCGGCCGCCGTCCACGCCGCCGCGCACAGCGCGCGCAGCCCGTCCAGGGCCTCCCCCTCCCCGTCCAGCTCCAGCCGCTCCTCGCCCGCCTTCGCCGTCCAGCCCCCGCACCGGAAGCCGCCGCCGTCCGCGTCCGTGACCTCCGGCTGTCCGGTGAGCAGCCCGCGCAGGTCGGCGTCCACATAGGTCGGCCGGTGGTGCGGCGGCGCGGCGAGCAACTGCCGGCCGTCCGTGACCCCGGTCAGCACGAGCAGCGAGTCGACGTCACCGCCGAAGGCACCCTCGATGTCGGTGTCCAGCCGGTCCCCCACCACCAACGGCCGCTCGGCGCCCGTACGCAGGATCGTCTCCCGGTGCATCGGCGGCAGCGGCTTGCCCGCGACCTGCGGCTCGGCACCGGTGGCTATCCGGACGACCTCCACCGCGGCTCCGTTGCCCGGCGCGATCCCCCGCGCGCCGGGAATCGTCAGGTCGGTGTTGGACGCGTACCAGGGCACGCCCCGCGCGATGGCGTAGCAGGCCTCCGCGAACCGCCCCCACGGCAGCTCGGGCCCGCCGTACCCCTGCACGACCGCCACAGGATCGTCGTCGGCCGACTCCACCGGTTCGAGACCCCGCTCGCGCAACGCGACCCGCAGCCCCTCCCCGCCGATCACCAGCACCCGCGCCCCCGACGGGACCTGCTCGGCGACCAGCCGCGCCACCGCCTGCGCGGAGGTGATCACGTCCGACGCCTCGGCGGCGATCCCCAGCTCCGTCAGATGCGCGGCCACCGCGTCCGGCGTCCGCAGCGCGTTGTTCGTGACGTACGCCAGCTGCATCCCGCCCCCGCGCGCCGTGGCCAGCGACTCGACGGCGTGGACGATCGCCTCACCGCCCGCGTACACCACCCCGTCGAGGTCGAGCAGCGCCGTGTCGTACGCCTCGCTCAGGGCCTGCCCACTGCCCTCGGGCCTGGTCCGGACGCTCCGGCTCATCACACATCGCTCCTCGTCGTCGCCGCGTCATTCCCGCTCATCCGTCTTTCCCCGATCATCCCCCATGCCACTGACACACGTACGATGCCGGGATGGATACCGCAGGTCACTCGGAAGCGACGGCGCACCGGGGCCTGGAACTCACCCCGTTCCGAGGTCTCCGCTACGACCCCGACCGGGTCGGCAGCCTGGCCGCCGTGACATCTCCTCCCTACGACGTCGTGGTCCGCCCCGACGGCCTGCTCCACCTGGAGTCGGCGGACCCGTACAACATCGTCCGCCTGATCCTCCCGCAGGCCGCCACCCCCACCGCCCGTGACGAACAAGCGGCCCGCACCCTGCGCCGATGGCTCGCCGAGGGCATCCTGACCCCCGACCCCGAGCCCGGCCTGTACGTCTACGAGCAGCGCGCCGACGACGGCCACCTGCAACGCGGCGTCATCGGCGCCCTGCGCCTCCCGGAGCCGGGGGACCGGTCGGTGCTGCCGCACGAGGACGTCATGCACCACGTCGTCGCCGAACGCGCGGCCCTGATGCGGGCCACCTCCGCCAACTTCGAACCCCTCCTGCTGACCTACCGCGGCGACGGCACGACCCCCACGAGCACGACCGTGGAACGCGCCGCCGAACGCCCCCCGCTGCTGGCCACCACCACGGAGGACGGCTACCGCCACCGCCTGTGGTCGATCACCGACCCCGAGGAGATCGCCCAGGTCCGCTCCGACCTCTCCCGCCACCAGGCGCTCATCGCCGACGGCCACCACCGCTGGGCGACCTACCACGGCCTCCGCGCCGAGCACCCCTCCCCCAGCCCCTGGGACTACGGCCTGGTCCTCCTGGTCGACACCGCCCGCTACCCGCTCCGCGTCCGCGCCATCCACCGTCTGCTGCACGACCTGCCGGTCGGGGACGCCCTGACCGCCCTCAAGGGCCACTTCCACGTCAGCCGCGTCGACGCCCCGCTGGACGAGGCCCTGGCCACGCTGGCGGAAGCGGCCGAGGGGGGCAACGCCTTCCTGCTCGCCGGCGACGGCGCCTTCCACCTGGTGGACCGCCCGGACCCCGAGCTGCTGGCCCGCACGGTCCCCGCCGACCGCCCCGAGGCCTGGCGCACCCTGGACGCGACCGTCCTGCACTCCACGCTCCTCGCCCACCTCTGGCACGTCCCCGAGGACTCCGCGGCCCACATCTCCTACATCCACGACACGGCCGCCACCGTCGAGAAGGCGGAACGCGACGGCGGTACGGCCGTCCTGCTGCACCCGGTCCGCGAGGAGGTCGTCCGCGACCTGGCCCGCCAGGGCGTCACGATGCCCCGCAAGTCGACGTCGTTCGGCCCGAAGCCGGCGTCGGGCCTGGTCCTGCGCACACTGGACCTGTGACGGCAATCCCCGGACATGAGTGAGGGGCGGGACCGTTCCCGGTCCCGCCCCTCACTCATGTCACGACGGTTCAGTCCTCGTCACGCTCACGCGCACTGTCGCCGCCGGCCTCGCTCTCAGCCTCGCCCTCGCCCTCGCTCTCGTCGAGGGCGTCCACGAAGTCCACTCCGTCCAGCTCCGCCAGCCGGTCGGAGGCGTCCGTGCTGCCGTCCCGGTCGGACTCCACGGTCTTGGCGAACCACTCCCGCGCCTCGTCCTCACGACCGGCGGCAAGCAGCGCGTCGGCGTACGCGTACCGCAGCCGCGGGGTCCACGGCTGTACGGAGCTGGAGGCCAGCTCGGGGCTCTGCAGCGTCACGATCGCCGCGTCCAGCTGCCCCATGTCCCGCCGGGCCCCGGCCGCGACGAGCCGCATCTCGACCTGCCCGGCCTTGTCCAGCTTGTGCACCTCGGGGGCACCGGCCATGTCCAGCGCCTTCTCCGGCCGCCCGAGCCCGCGCTCACAGTCGGCCATGACCGGCCACAGGTCCACGGTGCCGGTCATCCGCCGCGCGGCCCGGAACTCGGCCAGGGCCTCCGAGTACTTCTGGTTCGCGTACGCCGCGAATCCGGCGGCCTCCCGTACGGCGGCCACGCGCGACGCCAGCCGCAGCGCCACCCTGGAGTACCCGTACGCGCCCTCGGGGTCCTCGTCGATGAGCCGGGCCACCATCACCAGGTTCCTGGCGACATCGTCCGCGAGCGTCTTCGGCAGGCTCTGCAGCTCCTGCCGTACGTCCTTGTCGATCTCCTGGCCCGTGACGTCCTCGGGAATCGGCAGCCGCTTGATCGGCTCGCGGTCCCGGTCGTCACGGAAACGGCCTCCGCCGCCACGCCGGTCGTCACGACTGTCACGACTGTCCCGGCCGTCCCGACCACCCCGGAAACCACCGGGCCGGCCACCCCGGTCGTCGCGCCGGGGCCCGCCCCGGCCACCACGGTCGTCCCGACCCCGGAACCCACCACGGTCGTCCCGCCGGTCGTCACGCCGGTCATCCCGGCGGAAACCACCGCGGTCTCCACGATCGTCACCCCGCCGCTCGTCACGCCCCCGGAATCCACGGTCCCGGTCGTCTCGCCGGGGGTACCCACCACGGTCACCGTCCCGCCGGTCGTCACGCCGGTCATCCCGGCGATCGTCCCGTCGGTCATCCCGGCGATCATCACGACGGAAGTCCGGCCGGTCGTCACGCCGGCTGTCCCGCCGGTCATCGCGCCGGAAGTCCGGCCGACTGTCACGGCGATCATCCCTGCGGTCGTCACGCCGGTCATCGCGGCGGTCGTCACGCCGGTCATCGCGGCGGTCGTCCCGACGGAAGTCCGGCCGGTCGTCACGGCGGAAGCCGCCGCGCGGGCCACGATCATCACTTCGCCGGTCGTCACGCCGGCCGTAGCCGCCCCCGCGGTTGTCGTCCCGACGGAACCCACCACGGTCGTCATCACGCCGGAACGACGGACGGTCCCCACGGTCATCCCGCCGCGGCCCACGATCCCGGTCGTCACGACGCCCGTAGCCACCGCCGCGACCGTCCTCACGCCGACTGCCGTCGCGGCGATCGTCCCGCCGGTCGTCACGCCGGCCGTAGCCGCCACCGCGGTTGTCGTCCCGACGGAACCCACCACGGTCGTCATCACGCCGGAACGACGGACGGTCCCCACGATCGTCCCGCCGCGGCCCACGATCCCGGTCGTCGCGCCGGTCGTCACGTCGGTCATCGCGCCGGTCGTCACGTCGGTCGTCCCGGCGGAAACCTCCACGGTCCCCGTCACGACGCACGGGACCACCACGACCGCTGTCGCGACGGAAACCGCCCCGATCTCCGCGGTCACCACTGTCCCGTCGCCGCTGGTCGCGCTCCGGTCGGTCGTCGGGAGAGTTGGTGGCCATCGGTGACTCCTGTCTTAGGTACTGCAAGCATTGTAAAAACAAAAGGACCCCTGGTCCCAGCTGAACGCTGGGACCAGGGGTCCTTCCAAAGATTGTTCGGCGGCGTCCTACTCTCCCACAGGGTCCCCCCTGCAGTACCATCGGCGCTGTAAGGCTTAGCTTCCGGGTTCGAAATGTAACCGGGCGTTTCCCCTACGCTATGACCACCGAAACCCTAATGGTTTCGAGCGAACAAGCACACTCTTTACTTGTTGTTCTGCTCAAACCGGCAACGGTCGTTGCCTCAGAACTAACACAGTGGACGCGAGCAACTGAGGACAAGCCCTCGGCCTATTAGTACCAGTCAACTCCACCCGTTACCAGGCTTCCATATCTGGCCTATCAAC
>NZ_JBVHEO010000021.1:0-86317 GCF_055562815.1 Streptomyces sp. NPDC016677
CCTCGGCCAGGCCTCCTGTTGTCAGCACGCCACAGCCTCGGGGGCCTGTTCGACGGCCCGCTTGTCCGGGCGCTGTAAGGACACCCCCCCCCCGCTTCAGGTACGTGCCCGCCCCTGATTCGGTCAGCCGCGCCCCGCGCCGCTTCAGAATCAGCTCGCCGATCAGCCGTCGCGTCCGCAGCTGCCCGCTCAGGCCCACGTCACCGGGCCGGTGATCGAGGACCGCCGGACGCACGGCGGCCCGCTCGGCTCCCCCAGCACGTGATGCGCCCCGACCGGCTAGCCCCTCGGCCGCATGACCAGTGCCTCCCCACGGCCGGCCAGCCACTTCGCCCGCCACCCGTCGACCGCCTTCAGCGACACCCCGAGCACCGCCGCCACATCCTCACGGCCCCACCCGCGGCCACAGGGCCTCCTGCGCCGACGGCGACATATCAGGGTGGAGATCGGCGTCCGTCAGGTCCGGGGCCGGGCCGCGCTCTCAGCGGGGCGGTGGTCCTCCACCGGGTGGGACAGGGAGCCGATTCCTTCGATCTCCACCGTGAGTTCGTCACCGGGGCGGAGTACGCCCGCGCCCGACGGGGTGCCGGTGAGGATCACGTCGCCGGGGAGCAGCGTCATCAGGGTGGAGCAGCGGGCCACCAGGGCGCGAACGTCCCTGTTCATCTCCTTCGTCGAACCGTGCTGGCGCACCTCACCGTTGACGGTCGTGCGCAGCACCAGGTCGGTGGGGTCGATGCCGGTGCGTATCCAGGGCCCCAGAGGGCAGAAGGTGTCGAAGCTCTTGGCCTTGGTCCAGTGGCCGTTGGCCGTCCCGATGTCCCAGGCCGTGACGTCGTCGGCGCAGGTGTAGCCGAACACCACATCGTCCGCGGACGCCTCGGGCACGTCCCGGCAACGGCGCCCGATGACGACGGCGAGTTCGCCCTCGTAGCGGACCTCCGCGGCTTCCGGGGGCAGCCGGACGGGGCTGCCGGGGCCGACGACCGAGGTGGAGGGCTTCATGAAGACGACCAGGTCCGGCGTGACGACGGCGCCGTAGTTGCGGCCCGCCACCAGTATCTTGCTGGGCTCCACCGGCGCGAGCAGGACGACCCCCGCCAGCGGCAGGCTCTCCCCCGTGGGCCGGACGCCGTCGAAGGGAGCGTCCGACAGCAGGTGAACCCGCTGGGTGCCGGTGTCCACGCGGGCGTAGGCCTGCCTGTCACCCACCGCGACGCGCGCGATCAGCATGGAGTTCTCCCTCTCACCAGGTGCCTGGGGCCAGTTCGCTGAGCAAGCTGTCGACGCGGTCGGTGTGCGCGGCGGCCGGTGCGTCGGGGGACCCGAACTCGGGGTCGAAGTTCGGGTCGACGAAGATCTCGGTGACGCCGGTGTCCGCAAGGCCGGCGAGGTCGGACCGGACCTGTTCCGCGGTGCCGGTGAACAACGGCCGGTCGGCGCCCGCTCGCGCGCGGACCCGTACCGGAGCACGGCAGACGAAGCGCAGGGCCGAGCTGTCCCGGCCGGCCTCCTCGGCGCTGTCGCGTACGGCGGCGACGGCCTTGCGGATGGTGTCGGGGGCCGCCTTGCTGCCGGCGATCCAGCCGTCGCACAGCCGGCCCGCGCGGCGCAGTGCCGCTGCCGAGGTGCCGCCCAGCAACAGCGGCGGATGCGGCCGCTGGACCGGGCCGGGGGCGAACACGGCGGGTGGGACGCGGTAGAAGGGGCCGTCGTGCTCCACCGGTGTCCGCCCCGACCACACGGCGTGCAGACAGGCGAGGAAGTCGTCCGCGCGCCGGCCCAGCTTCGCCGGGGTCACACCGGCCGCCGTGTACTCCTCGTCCACCGAACCGTTGCCCAGGCCCACGTCGAGCCGGCCACCGGAGAGCACGTCGAGCGTGGTGAGCTGTTTGGCGAGCACGGCGGGTGCGTGCAGTGGCATGGCCAGGACGGCGACTCCGAGGCGGATCCGCGTGGTCCGCGCGGCCAGGAACGACAGCGTGACCAGCGGATCGTGAACGCTGCGGTTCGCCTCGCCCCGGGAGCCGTCGGGGACGCCCAGGACCCGTTGGTAGGTCCACAGCGAGTCATATCCCCAACGCTCGGCGGCGAGGGCGACGTGCACCATGTTCTCCGGCGTCGACCAGGCGCCGGAGACCGGAGCGGCGAATCCGATGCGCATCCCTGTCACTCCCCCGCCGGACCGGGCCTGACCAGGCCGAGTTCACGCAGCGTGTCGTGGAAGGCCGCGTCCTTCTGCAGCCAGTGGTGTTTGATCTGGGCCCCGGCGGCACCCTGGCTGAACCTCCGCTCGGCGACCTTCCTGAACGCCCCCGGCACCAGCGGCGCCACCCGCACCGGGCGCAGCCGTCCGCTGCGCCGCTTGTCCGCGTACTCCACGTTCACCTCCTGGAGCACGGCGTCGATCCGGCCCGCGACGTCCTGCGGGTCGAGGGTCTCGTAGGCGCCGGCCCACTCGACGGCGACCGTGTAGAACGGCGGTGTGTCCCACACCGGGATGCCGGTGAAGTGGGGGTGGTCGACGATTGCGCTGCCCAGGACCCGGATCACCGCGGTCTGGATGTCGGACTCGGTGAGCTTCTCCCCGGTGAAGGAGCTCTGGAAGCCGGCGCGTCCCAGGAACTCCAGCCGGGGTGTCGAGCCGACCGTGCCCACGACGCGGTAGACGTCGCCCACGTCGTAGCGGTAGAGACCGTTGGCCTGGCTCATGACCAGCCGGTAGTCGGCGCCCGTGTCGAGTTCGTCGTAGGTGAGGGTCGGACTGTCCGCGGGCAGTGGTCTGCCGTCGTCGAGTTCGCTCCACGGCACGAACTCGAAGTGCCCCTGGTCGACGGCGAGCGGACCGGCGGAGGGGTGGTCGTCGACCGGCAGCGTCACGATCCCCTCGGTCCCGGTGGTACTGAAAGGCAACGTTGCCACGCCGGGTGCCAGCCGTGACAGCCACGGGCGGTAGAGCGCCGCGGAGGCGGAGTTCCAGCACACCAGCAGGCTCAGGCGGGGCCACAGGTCGGTGAGGAGGGGGCGGCCGTCCGCGCGGTCGAAGGCGACGGTCAGTCGGCGGGCGAGGGTGGGATCCGCCTCCGTGGAGCGGCCGTCGTGCAGCTCCCGCAGCAGCCGCTCGGCGTTCTCCCGCAGTGCCTCGGCGAGCGACACGATCTTGGACGGGTTCACGGAGACGATCAGCCGCAGGCCGCGGTGGGCCAGCCGCAGCAGCTTGCGGTAGAGCAGGGTGTCCATTCCGGCCGGCTGGGTGTCCCGTGCGAACCAGCTCTCCGCGCGCCACGGCGGGTCCCAGTCGCCGGGGTCGTCGGGGACCGGTCGCTCGGTGATCCCGTACACGGGGAAGCCGCCCACCTGGTCGCGCGGGGGCGCCGGCTCCCAGGACAGGTCGAGGACCTCGTCGCCGTCGTAGTGCTCGGTGCCGAGCTGCTCGAAGTACAGCCCCCATTGCGCGTACAGCGCGGGTCCCCGGTAGGCGCGGCGCCAGTGGGTGGTCGTGGGCACCAGCTTGGCCCGTCCGGTCGAGCCGGAGGTGCGCAGGAAGGCGTAGGGGTCGTCGGTGGTGAGAACGCGGCGCTCGCCGGCGAACTGCCGTCCGACGTAGGGGGCGAGTTCGTCGTAGCGGCGGATCGGCACGGCGTCCCGCCACTGCGCGGGCGTGCGGACCGCGCGCAGGCCGTGCTCGTGCCCGAAGGCGGTGTCGCGGGAGACCGCGAGGAGGTCTTCGAAGACCCGCTCGGCCGTCTCCGCGGGTTGTGCGCAGATCTTGCGCTGCACCGCCAGCGCGCTCTGGGTCCTGCGCAGGAAGTCCCGGTCTTGTGCGGTCTTGCCCGTCGTGGCCAAAGCTGTCTTCCTCCTGGGTCGGGCCGGCGGGAGTGGGGTCACGCGACGCGGACGACGACCTTCCCGAACGCCCGGCGCTCCTCCAGTTCGGCGACCGCCTCGTGGACGCGGGACAGGTCGAAGTGGGCGTGCACCGCGGGTCGGAGGGCGTCGGTGGTCACCAGGTCGAGGACGGTGTGCAGGTCCTGACGGCGCCAGGCGTTGGAACCGAGGATGTCCAACTGGCGCGACCACACGTACCGCAGGTCCGTGAGCGCCTCGTACCCGGTGGTCGCGCCGCAGGTGACGATGCGGCCTTCGCGGCGGGCACAGCGCAGGGAGAGGGGCCAGGTGTCCTTGCCCTGGTAGTCGACGACCACGTCGGCGCCGCCGTCCGTGAGCCGTCGGACCCGGCCGCGGATGTCGTCGGCGGCCGGGTCGAGTGTCTCCGCCGCGCCGAGCGCGCGCAGCCGTGCCCGTTTGGCCGGCGATCCGGAGCAGGCGATGACACGGGCGCCGGCGCGCACCGCGAGCTGGACGCAGGCCACCCCGACGCCGCCGGTGGCGCCGAACAGCAGGACGGTCTCGCCGGGCCGCAGCCGCGCCCGGGTGAACAGCATGCGCTGGGCCGTGCCGTAGGCGATGGGCAGGGCGGCGTACCGCGCCGGGTCGGAGCCGTTCGCGGCGGGCAGCGGGATGGCGTTGCCGGCGGGAACCACCACGTACTCGGCGAGCCCTCCCCAGTGGTGTTCGCCGAGGATGCCCCGGCCGATCATGGGGTCGAGCAGGACGCGCTCGCCCAGGAGGCGGTCGCCCGCCTCGTCGGTGGCCTCCTCCACGATGCCGACGACGTCGCCGCCGGAGACATGGGGGAGGTTCAGCCGGACACCGGGCAGTCCGTTGCGTACGTGGATGTCGAGGTGGTTCAGCGCGCACGCCTCGACCCGCACCCCGATCCATCCGGGTGGCGGGGCCGGCCGCGCGACCCGGTCCAGGGTCAGCCGGTCGGGACCTCCCCAGGCCCGTATCACGGCGGCCCGCATCAGTCGCGTCATGCGCCTGGCGTCCGTCGACGGGCGACGGAACGCGGCCGTCGCGATGCTTTGATGGGTAACGAAAGGCAAGGGCGCTTCTTCGTCATCACATCCGCCGGTAAAGGGAATTCAAAAAGCATCCCCTCGGGCCTCCTGTCGATTACCGAGGCCGTGAGCACATAAGCGGAACCTCGTGGAAGCAACTCCCATTCACCGTGGCAGTCGCTCCGGAGAGCTGTCAAAGCGGAGCGCGTGTGACCACCCTCACAAAAATTTTGCCCTCGGTGACGCAACTGATCGGCGCTCTCACCCGTGACGGGCGGGAGCGGTTCCCTGGCGAATCCGGAACCAAACTTCAGCCGGCTACAGACTCTCGAATTGGCCAATGTCGGCTTCTCTTCCCTCCCTTCAGGTGGTGTGACCACTGGTTCCGAGGAAAAACGGAACGATGGTTTCTCGCCGTCTTCGACACGAAGGGTCGACACCGGCCTGAAGCAGCGGGTTCTAATTGCTGCGAGGAACCGCTGCCGGAATACTTCGCTGACCTGCGGCCGCTGACGACCGAAGTCCCTTTCACGGCGGAATACCCGTCATTCCACAACCGACTGCCAGCCGGCCGCCGTCCGCGGCCGGTGCGCGTTTGCGCGAGGAGGACCCACATGACGGCAGCAGGGCCGCTCCAGGGCACCGAGGTGCTCCTGGCCGGCCGGCGCACGTCGGCCGCGCTGCTGGGCAGGCTGCTGGCGGACCTCGGCGCCCGCGTCGTACGGCTCGGTCCGCCACCCGAGGGCGACGGACCGTTCACGCGGTGGCTGCGCGCCGCCGCCGAACCGGCCGCCGAACCGGACGGGACGGCGCGGTCGCTGCGGCGAGCCGACGTACTGGTCCTCGACGCCGAGGGCGACACCCGCCTCACCGGCCTGGGGCTGCCCCCCGACGAGCTGACGCGGCGCCATCCGGACCTCGTCACCGTGCGGCTGAGCGCCTTCGGCCGCACCGGTCCGCTCGGCGGCACCCCGGCCACGGAGGTCACCCTGCAGGCGCTCGCCGGGCTGACCGCGGCGACCGGCGCGGAAGGGGACCCGCCGGTGACCTCCACGGTGGGCCTGGCCTCGCGCACGGCGTGTCTGTCCGGCCTGATCGGCGTCGTGGCCGGACTGGTGGGCCGCGAGCGCGGAGGCGGCGGCGACTTCCTGGACATCGCCGAGCTGGACAGCCTGCTCGCCCTCACCGGCACCCTGTTGCCGAGTGTGGCCCTCACCGGCAGCCCGCCGCGGCGCACGGGCAACCGGCACGGCATGGCGGCCCCCTGGAACACCTACCCGTGCCGGGACTCGCCGGTCGTCATCTGCACCATGGGCGACCCGATGTGGCGGCGGCTGGCCGACGTCACCGGCCACGGCGACCTCGGCGAGGACCCGCGCTTCGCCGACACCGGCGCCCGGGTCCGCAACGCGGACGAACTCGACAAGCTGATCGGCGAGTGGACCAGGGTCCGGCGGGCGGCGGACGTGGTGGCCCGCCTCCAGGCCTCGGGCATCCCCTGCGCGCAGATCGCCACGCCCGACGAGGCGCGCCACGGGGCCGCCGCCCGCCGGCGCGGCCTGGCCACCGGCGCGTCCGCCGCGCCGGGCAGCCCGCTGTCCTCGCTGGTCCCGAAGGTCACCGACGGCCCCTCGCCGCGGCAGGGACGGCTGTGGGAACGGATCCCGCGCGGCGCGCCTCCGCTGCGGGGCCTGCGGCTGCTGGAGCTGGGCTCGTACACGGCCGGGCCGCTCGCGGGCAGGCTGCTGGCCCAGCTCGGCGCCGACGTGCTGAAGGTGGAACCCCCGCACGGCGAGGGGTCCCGGCGGCTCGCCCGGCCGGTGGGCGGGGTCGGCTACCTCTACTACGTCAACAACGCGGGCAAGCGCTCCTGCCGGCTCGACCTGGCCGACGCCGGCGACCGCGGGACGTTCGACCGGCTGCTCGCCGGCTCCGACGTCGTCCTCACCAGCCTCGCCGCCGACACCCTCGCCGCCCAGGGCATCTCCCCCGCCCAGGTGCTCGCGCGCCACGGCACCGTGCACTGCACGGTCACCGGGCACGGCCTGGCCGCCGCCGACCGCAGCGTCGACACCGTCATCCAGGCCGAGTCGGGCATCATGCACCTCGTCGGCGGCCGCCGGGGAGCGCTGCGCACGCCGGTGTCCAGCGCCGACGTGCTCGGCGCCTTCCTCGCCGCCGCCGCCGTCACCGTCGCCACCTGGGTGCGGCTGCGCACCGGGCGCGGATGCGCCGCCGACGTCGCCCTGTTCGACAGCGCCGTGTGGACCACCCAGGAGCACTGGTACGACGACGGCCCCGCACCGGCCCCGCGGCTGCTGGCCGCCCCGGACGGCACCGTCCTGGCCGACACCGACCGTCCGCTGCCGGGCGGCGGCTCCGTCGCCGCCGTGCTCGACGCGGCGCACGCGCTCGGCGTGCCCGCCGCGCCCCTGCACGATCTGGCCCGCGCCGTGCGCCACCCGCAGGTGCGCGCCCGGCGCATGGTGCTCACCCAGAGGTACGCGGACACGGACGTGCTCGTCACCGGTGACCACCTGCGCTCACTGATCCGGGAGAGTCCGCCGCCGGCGTGCGCGCCCGTCCACCAGGACGATCCCACCTGGCTGCCGCCCGTACCCACCGGAGGAGAGCGATGAAGGTCTTCCACGTGCTGGCCGACACCCTGACCGCCCACGGTGTCGACACCGTCTTCGGGCTGATGGGCAACGCCAACCTGCTCTACCTGCCCGCGTTCGCCGAGGCGGGCGGCCGCTTCGTCCCGGTCGTCCACGAGGCGGGCGCCGTCGCCATGGCCGACGGCTACGCCCGGATGTCCGGCCGGGTCGGAGTGGCCTCCGTGACCCACGGACCGGCTTTCACCAACACCCTGACGGCGCTGGTCGAGGGCGTGCGCAGCCGGAGCCGGGTGCTGCTGATCACGGGCGACCCGCCACCGGTGCCCACCCACTTCCACCAGTTCGACATCTCCGCGGTCACCACCGCCGCGGGGGCCGCGTACGAACGCGTCCAGGGGCCCTCCTCCCTCGTGGCGGACCTGAACCGGGCCATGCAGCGCGTCGTGGCCGAACAGCGGCCCGTCGTGCTCAACCTGCCGATCGCCCTGGTCGAGGCCGAAGCCGGCGAACAGGCGCCCGTCGCCCTGCCCGTGGCCCCCGCCCCCTCGGCGGCCCCCGGGGAGGAGACCCTCGACGCCGCCCTGGGCCTGCTCGGCTCGGCGAAGCGGCCGCTGATCCTGGCCGGCCGCGGGGCGGTCCTCGCCGGGGCGCGCGACGCCCTGGTCGAGCTGGCCGACCGTACCGGCGCGGCACTCGCCACCACGGTGCTCGGCAAGGAACTCTTCGCCGGGCACCCGCGCGACATCGGCATCTTCGGATCGCTCGCGCACGGCGCCGCGGACACGGTCATCGCCGAGGCGGACTGCGTCGCCGCGTTCGGCGCCGGCCTCAACATGTGGACCGCGCTCAACGGCGACCTGTTCCGCGGCAAGAAGGTCGTGCACGTGGACACCGACCCCGCCCGGTTCGGCTCCTGCACCCCCGTGGACGCGCCCGTCGCGGGAGACGCCCGCCGGACGGCCGAAACCATGAACACGCTGCTGGAGCGGGCCGGCGTCACAGCGGCCAACCCCGCCTGGTCGCGGCGCGTCGCCGGACGCCTGGCGGGATACTCGCCCGAGGACGACGTCGAGGACCACAGCGGGCCGGACACCGTCGACATCCGCACCGCGATGATCCGTCTGGACCGGGTGCTGCCGGCCGAACGCACCGTCGTCAGCGACATCGGCCGCTTCGACGTCGGTGTCTGGCCCCACCTGAGGGTGGCCGACCCTTCGCACTTCACCGTCATGGGGGGCTTCGGCTCGATCGGGCTCGGCCTGGCCGGGGCGATCGGCGCCGCCATGTCCGGCACCGGCCGGCCGGTGGTCGCCGCCGTGGGCGACGGCGGCTTCATGATGCACCTGTCGGAGTTCACCACGGCCGTACGGCAACGGCTGAAGCTCGTCGTGGTCGTCCTGGACGACGGGGCCTACGGCGCCGAGCACTACAAGCTGCGCCGCCACGGCTACGACCCGGCGTACTCCGCGTTCGCCTGGCCCGACCTCGCCGGGCTGGCCACCGCGATGGGCGCCCGCGCCCTGACCGTCCGCAAGGCGGCGGAACTGGACGCCGTGGGTGACCTGTTGCCGGACCTGGACGGCCCGCTGCTCATCGACGTCCGGCTGGACCCCGACGTCAACCTCGTCCGGTACTGAGGAGGCCGGTCATGCACTCCACCCGCACGCTGACCGCGTCCGACGGCACCGCGCTGGCCCTGCACAGCTGGACTGTGCCCGGCGCGGACACCTCCCTGTTCTACTTCCACGGCATCCAGAGCCACGCCGGATGGCTGTGGGAGACCGGACCCGAACTGAACGCCCGCGGCATCGACGTCCACGCCCTGGACCGCAGGGGGTCGGGGCGCAGCGCCGGGCCCCGCGGCCACCTGCCGTCGGCCGGCCTCGTCCTCGACGACTACGCCCGCGCCCTGGCGGCCGTTGCGGAGCGGGCCGGCGGGACCCGGCCGGCCGCCCTGGGCCAGAGCCTGGGCGGCAGCGTACTGACCGCGCTGTGGTGCACGAGCGAGCTGCCCGTCCGCCGGCTGATCCTGTGCGCGCCCGCGCTGGGCCAGCAGCGGGCCCGGCACACACCCGCCGCGCTGGACGCCCGCCGGGCCGGCACGGGGACGGCACCGCACCCCGTGGGGCTCGCCGACGCCGACTACACCGGCCTGACGCGCTACCGGGAGTTCATGGCCGCCGACCCGCTGATGCTGCGGGAGGTGACCTCGGCGACGCGGGCGACGCAGGTGCGCCTGGAGGACCTCTACGCCACCGGGAGCCCGCGTACCCCGCTCCGCGTCGACCTCGCCGTGCCCAGGCACGATCCGGTCATCGACCTGCGGGCCGCCCGGACGACGCTGCGCCGGCTCACCTCCGACGTACACGAGGAGGTCTTCGCCGCGGACCGGCACTACCTGGAGTTCACCGAGGCCCGCACGGCGTACTGGGACTGGCTGGCCCTGCGGTCGAAGGAGGACGCATGATCCGCCGCGTGCGGCTGTACACCGCCACCGTGCCCATGGCCACGGCCTTCGACCACGCCACCCGCTCCCGGCGCGCCGCGGAGTCCCTGCTGGTCCAGATCGAGTTGGACGGTGTCGGCGGATGGGGGGAAGGAGCGCCCCGCGGCTATGTGACCGGCGAGACCCTGGACGGCGCGGTGCGCGCGGTGGGGAACCGCGACCCCGCGGCACTGGCCGAGCGGATCGACTGGCGGACCTTCGAGGGCGCCGTCGCCTCCGTCGCCGCGCTGCCGCCGGGCGCCCTGGCCGAGGGTCCGTCGGCCGCGGCGGCGATGGAGATCGCCCTGCTCGACGCCGTGTGCCGGAGCCACGGCCGGCCGCTGGCCGACGTGCTGCCGGTCCTGGACCCGCCCGCCGGCGTCGTGCGGGACGGACCCACGCACGTCAGCCTCGTGATCCACCTGGCCCAGGACGTGCCGTCCGTGCTGGACGCGCTCGCGCCGCAGACGGTGGCCGCGCTGCGGCACGTGAAGGTCAAGGTCGGGGACCCCTCCCACGCCGTGCGGCGGCTGGCACAGGCCCGCGCGCGGCTCCCGCGGGAGACGACCGTCTCCCTGGACGCGAACGGCGCGTGGACGGTGCGGGACGCCGAGCGGATCGCGGCCGGACTCGCCGGCGCGGCCTGGGTGGAGGAGCCCCTCGCGCCCCGGTCCTGGACCGAACTGGCCCGGCTGAGGAAGGCCACCGGACTCTCGGTCATGCTCGACGAGTCCTGCACCACGCCCGCCGACGTCCGCACCGCCGTCGCCACCGGCGCCGCCGACCACGTCAACGTCCGCCTGTCGAAGTGCGGCGGCTTCCTGGCCGCGGCCCGCCTTGCGCTGCGCGCCCACGAGCTGGGTGTCGGCTGCCAGCTCGGCGTGCACGTCGCCGAGGTGGGCCCGCTGTGGGCGGCCGGACGGACGCTGGCCACCGAGTGGGGGCTGTGGCGGACGGTGGAGGCGGGGAGGGCCGACGAGTGGTTCCCCACCCCGCTGACCCGACCCGTGTTCGCCGTCGACCGGTCGCTGTACCGCGTGCGGGCCCTGTCGGGACCGGGCACCGGCGTCGAGCCGAGCGGCGAACTCCTGCGGCACACCCGGTGCCTGGCCACCTGGGAACCGCGCGGCGCATGGCAGGAGGCGGCATGACGGCCCGGCCCGACGTCGCCCTGGTGACCGGGGCGGGCGCCGGCATCTGCGCCGAGGTGGCCCGCAGGCTGGCCGCCCGCGGCACGGGCGTCGTCCTGCTCGACCGGGACGCCGAGGCGGTGCGGCGCGTCGCCGCCGAGCTCGGCCCCCGCTGCCTGCGCGAGCCGCTCGTCGTGGACGTCACCGACACAGCCGCCGTGGAGGCCGCCGTGGGCTCGCTCGACCCGCGGCACCGGCCGGGCATCCTGGTCAACGGCGTCGGTGGCGACACCCGGGCCCGCCCGGTGACCGAGCTGACGGAGGCGGACCTCATGTCCGCCGTCGCGCACAACCTGACCAGCGTGTTCACCATGACCCGGCTGTGCGCGCCGGCGATGGTCGAGGCGGGGCGGGGCCGCATCGTCAATCTGGCGTCCATCGCCGGACGCACCTTCAGTTTCTTCAGCAACGCGGCCTACGTGGCCGCCAAGGCCGGTGTCATCGGGTTCACCAAACAGTGCGCCCACGAACTGGCCCCGCACGGCGTCACGGTCAACGCGGTGGCCCACGGCGTCATCGGCACCGAGCGCATCCGGAGCGCCTGGGCCGGCAAACCCCCGGAGTGGACCGCGGACCGGGTCGGCCGTATCCCCGTCGGACGGTTCGGCACCGTGGCCGAAGCCGCCGGCATGGTCTGCCAGTTGTGCGGCGAGGACGCGGGATACACCACCGGCGCGGTCGTCGACGTCAACGGCGGACTGCACATCTGACAGGCACGAGCGAAAGCTGGCATACGCATGACCTCACACTTCACCGACCGCGTGGTCATGGTCACCGGGGCGGGCAGCGGGATCGGCCGGGCCGCGGCACGGCTCCTGGCCGGGCAGGGCGCACGCGTCGTCCTGGTGGGCCGCGCCGAGCCGGCGCTGGCGGAGACGGCCGCCGGGCTGCCGCCCTCGCACCACTGGGTGGCCCCCCTCGACGTCGGCGACGACCGGCAGGTGGAAGCGTGCGTGGCGGAGACGCTCCGCCGGTTCGGAAGGCTGGACGGAGCCTTCAACAACGCTGGTGTCTTCGGGGAGTTCGGCCCGCTGCACGAGGACACCGCCGACAACTTCGACCGCGTGGTCGCCACCAATCTGCGCGGCGTCTGGTCGTGCATGCGCGGCCAGCTCGGCGCGATGCTCGCGGCCGGCGGCGGCTCGATCGTCAACTGTTCCTCGGTGTCCGGCCACATCGGGCACCCGCAGAGCCCGCTCTACTCGGCCACCAAGCACGCCGTCATCGGCCTGAGCAAGTCGGCCGCCCTGCAGTACGCGGGCGACGGCATCCGGGTCAACGTCGTCAGCCCCGGCTCGACCGACACCCCCATGCTGCGCAGCCTGTACACCGAGCCCGGTGCGCTGGAACAGCGGGCACGCCGGGCCCCGCTGGGCCGGCTGGGGGCCTGCGACGAGGTAGCCGAGGCCGCCCTCTGGCTGCTCGGTCCCCTCTCGTCGTACGTCACCGGGCAGACGATCGGGGTCGACGGGGGTGTCACGGCCGGATCGGCCGTCGCCCGCCCCGTCCGCGCCCCGTCCTGAGCACTGAGCACTGAGCACTGAGCACTGAGCACTGAGCACGGTCAGCCCCGGGGCCGTCCCGGTCCCGCCCTCCGTCCCGCGACGCCCGCCGCGCCGCTGCCCACCGATCGTCGAGCCGAGGAAGGTCTGGCGCTGATGAAACCGACACTTCTGGTCTCCTTCCCGCACGCAGGCGCGGGTCCGTCGTTCTTCTCCGGGTGGTGGAACCTCGCCTCGCACGGCCTGGACGTGGCGCCCGTGAGCCTGCCCGGCCGGGAGAAGCGCTTCGCCGAGGAGCCCCTGGAGTACGTGTCCGACGCCGTCGAGGACGCCCTGCCGCAGATCCGCGCGCAGGCCGGCGGCTATCGCGGGATCGTCCTGTTCGGGCACAGTCTGGGGGCGGTCCTCGCCTACGAGACGGCCTGCCGGCTGGCGGCCGACGCCGACGTGGCCGTCCTGGCCCTCGTCGTCAGCGGGTCGGCCGGCCCCGCGCACCGACACGACCTCGGCGCCACGGGTCTGCCCGAAGACGCCTTCCTGGACGCGGTGGAGCGGGCCACCGGCTACCGGCACGAGGCCCTGGACGACCCGGACCTGCGCGAACTGCTGCTGCCCGCCCTGCGCGCCGACATCGCCATGCACGAGCGGTACCGGTCCGCCGGCCCCACCGTGCTGGACGTCCCCGTCCTCGCGGTCCGCGGTGCCGAGGACGGCCTGATCGACGCGGAGCTGCTCGGCCAGTGGCGCGCGGTGACCGCCGCCGGCTTCGAGGCGCGGTCGCTGCCCGGCGGCCACATGTACCTCGCCGACTCCCCCGGCCCGCTGCTGCGCCTCATCGGCGACAGCCTGGAGCACATCCTCCCGCCGGACACGCCCCGCGCGTGACCCGCGGGCACCGTCCCGTCCGCGGCACGAGAGAGAAGGGCCATGGAGCAAGAACGGCAGGAAAGGGCCATGGAACGCACACAGCAGGAGCAGACAGCACCGCCTCGGGGGCCGGCCGCGGCCGGCGGCACGGCGCCCGGCACCTCCGCGGTGGCCGGGCCGCGGATCCCGGTGGAACGCGGCACCCGCATCGACGACCTGCTGCGGACGGCCGCCCGGACACACCCGGACCGGACGGCCGTGACCGGCGGGCACCGGCCGCTCACCTACGCCGAGACCGACCACAGGGCCGACCGGCTCGCCCGCACGCTGCGGGCGGCGGGAGCAGGGCCCGGCACCCGGGTGGCGGTGGCGGTGGAACGGTCGCCGGAGATGCTGGTGGCGATCTTCGCCGTCCTCCGGGCGGGCGCCGCGTACGTGCCGGTGGACCTGGGCCACCCGCCCGCCCGCAACGCCTACGTCCTGCGCGACAGCGGCGCCCGGATCGTCGTCGCCGCCCCCGGCACAGTGGAGCAGCCGGACGGCGCCGTGACCCTGGTGGACCCGTACGCGCCCGGGTCCTACGACGCGGACGACACGCCCCTGCCGCGCACCGGGGACGGCACCGACGTCGCCTACGTCATCTACACCTCCGGCTCCACCGGCGAGCCCAAGGGCGTGATGGTCGAGCACCGCTCGGTGCTCAACCGGCTGCGGTGGATGCAGCGCGCCTATCCGCTCGGCGCCCGGGACGTGCTGCTGCAGAAGACCCCGGTCGGTTTCGACGTCTCGGTGTGGGAGCTGTTCTGGTGGACCCTCGCCGGGGCCTCGGTCCACCTCCTGACGCCCGGCGGCGAGCGCGACCCCGACACGATCGCGGCGGCCGTCGACGACCACGGCGTCACCGTCGTGCACTTCGTGCCGTCGATGCTGCACGCGTTCCTGGAGCACACGGACAACGGCACGGAACGCGGGCACCGACTGTCCACGCTGCGCCGCGTGTTCGCCAGCGGGGAGGCGCTGAGCCCCCACCACGTCCGCCGCTTCCACGAGGTGCTGGGCGGCGCGCCGTCCCGCCCGCAGCTGGTCAACCTCTACGGTCCGACCGAGGCGACGGTCGACGTCACCCACCACCCGTGCACCGACCCGGCTCCGCGCACCGTGCCGATCGGCCGGCCCATCGACAACGTCCGCCTCTACGTCCTCGACGACGCCATGCGGCCGTGCCCCGCCGGCGAGGCGGGTGAGCTGTGCATCGCCGGAATGAGCCTGGCCCGCGGCTACCTGGGGCGCGACCGCCTGACGGCCGAGCGGTTCGTCGAGGACCCCTTCCCGGGTGAGCGGCGCGTCTACCGCACCGGCGACCTGGCGCGGCTGCTGCCGGACGGCTCCCTGGAGTACCTGGGCCGCAACGACCACCAGGTCAAGATCCGCGGCGTCCGGGTGGAGCCCGGCGAGGTCGAGAACACCCTGCTGGCCCATCCCGCGGTCGTCAACGCCGCCGTGATCGCCCGGCACACGCCGGCCGGCGAGGCCTACCTGTGCGCCTACACCGTCTGCCGCCGGGAGGTGCCGGCCGGCGAACTGCGCGCCCACTGCGCCCGGTCGCTGCCCGCCGCGCTGGTCCCGGCCCACGTGGTGGGGCTGGCCTCGCTCCCGCTCACGCCGAACGGGAAGCTGGACCGTGCCGCGCTGCCCGCGCCCGCGGCGCCCGCCTCCGGAACACCGGACCCGGCCGGCGGCGGCCGGCCCACCGCGCGGGCGGAACGCCTGATCGCCTCGGCGTGGGCCAAGGTGCTCGGCATCCCCGTCGAGACGATCGGACGCGCGGACGACTTCTACGACCTGGGCGGCACCTCGCTCGCCGTCCTCGCGGTGGCCGCCGAACTCCGCGGCCACCTGCGGCTGAAGGACCTCATGACACAGCCCCGGCTCGGCCCGCTCGCCGACACGCTGGCACGGCACGCCGCCGGTGAGGGACACCGTCCGTGACGCCCCGCGGGCCCGTGCGACACCCCGCCCGCCGGGCGTGCCCACCGGCCGTCCCCCGGCCGACCGCCCCCGCACCCCGCCGTGGCCCCTGCCCCACGCCTTCCGGAACGGAGACCCCGCACGATGGACAAGCGCCCGAGCAACCCCTGGTACAGCGCCGAGACACCCAGCGTCCTGGAACACCTGTACCGCGGTGAGCTGCGGTGGGACCTCATCAGCCGGTTCCCCCGCCAGGACCCGGCGGACCGGGCGGCCGGGGACGCGGCCCTCGCCGGCTTCGCGGACCTGCTGCGGGAGCGGGTGGACCCGGCCAAGGTCGACACCACCGGGCGGTTACCGGCCGGCCTGCTCAAGGCCCTGTCGGACGGCGGGTACGACCGGCTCCAGGTCGACCCGTCCCTGGGCGGCCTCGGGCTGTCCGCCCTCAACACCTTCCGGGTGGTCGAGACAGCGGCGAGCTGGTCGATGCCCACCGCCCAGATCCTCTCCGTGCAGAACACCATCGGGGTCGGCCCGTTCCTGCCGGCGCTGCCCCCGGGCCCCCTGCGGGACACCATCGAGGCGCGGACCCGCGCGGGCGTCTTCAGCGGCAACAGCGACACCGAACCGCACGGCGCCTCCAACCAGCGGCGCTACACCACCGCCACCCCGATCGAGGGCGGCGCCGCCTACCTCCTCAACGGGACCAAGGTCTTCTCGGGCAACGCCCCGATCTCCGACATGGTCAACGTGACCGCCACGGTGCGCGACGGCGACGCCGAACGCGTGCGGCTGGTCTTCGTCAGCACCGACAGCCCGGGCGTCCGGATCAGCGCCCACCACGACTTCATGGGCCTGAAGGGCTTCCCGTCGGGAGCCGTCACCTTCGACGACGTACGGGTACCGGCCCACATGGTGATGGTCGAGGGCGAGCACAACCGGCGCCTGACGCCCGAACTGTACCGCCGTCTGGTCGTGGGCCGCGTGCACACCATCGGCGCCCCCTCCCTCGCGATGAGCCGGCTCTGCCTGCGCTGGGCCCGCGAGTTCGTCGCGCGCAGGCAGATCGACGAACGCCCGCTGGCGTCCTACGACGAGATACGGCGCAACGCCGCCGACACCCTCGGCGAGGTCTTCGCCCTGGAGACGCTGGTCCAGTGGTGCCTGCTGGCCGAGCGACAGGCAGCGGCCAACCCGGCCTTCGAGCAGGTCGCGGCGAAGAACCTCTCGTCCATGACGGCCTGGCGGGTGGTGGAGCGCACCATGTCCCTCTACGGGGCCGAGGGGTACGAAACCGAGGTCAGCAAGGCCCGCCGCGGCGTGCCGCCGGTGCCGCTGGAGCGGGTCTTCCGGGAGGCGCGCGGGCTGCGCATCTCCGGCGGCGTCGAGTTCATGCTGGACATCTGGATGGCGCAGAAGGCCATCTTCTGGTGCTACTACCCGCTGCCCGACACCATCGACGCGATCGAGTCGGCCGAGCCCGACCTGAGCTGCCTGGACGAGGCCGACCTGACCGAGGCCAACCTGGACCACCTCCGGTTCGCCGTCACCGAGATCAAGGCCCTCGCCCGCACCTGTGCCGCGCTGGCCCGCCGCCATCCCGACCAGAACGAGCTGTTCGAACGGGAGCGCCTGCTCGTCCCGCTGACGCAGATCGGCAACGAACTGCTGCTGGTCTCCCTCGTCCTGGGCCGGACGTCGTCCCTGGGCACCGAGGGGGACGGGACCACCCAGGACCTCGCGGACGTCTACTGCGCGGAGGCCCGGCTGCGGATCGCCGACGCGTGGCGCCGGCACCGGGCGGCGGACTCCCCGGCCGCGTCCCGGGTGGCCGACGACTGGTTCGCCGGGGAGCGGTTCGCGGAGCTCCTCCCGGACGCCGCGGTCGACTCGCTGATCGCCGGAAAGTGAGGGAGGAGCGATGACGTCCCGCACCCAGCGCGACAGCGTTCCGCTGTCGGTGGGCCAGGAGGCCATGTGGATCTCCTGGAAGGTCGATCCGGACCAGCACACCCACATCGTCTCCAGCCCGTTCCGCGTCGAGGGCGAACTGGACACCGCCCGGCTCGCGGCGGCCGTGGACCGCCTGGGCCGGCGCCACCCGACGCTGCGCGCCCGCGTGGTCCGCGACGCCGACGTCACCCGGCTGACCTGGGCCGGGGCCCCGGCGATCCCGGTCACCGAGCACAAGACGGACCAGTCGCTGGACGCGTTCGTCCGGGCCCTGTGGCAACGTCCCTTCGACCTCGACTCGGGCCCGCTCGCCCGCGTCGACGTGGTGCGCGGCCAGGACGCGACGGTGCTGCTCGTCACGGTGCACCACCTCGTCTTCGACGGCTCCTCGATCCTGCTCCTCCTCGCCGGGCTGCGCCGGGCCTACGCGGGGGCCGATCTGGGCGGCCCCGAGGACCCCGAGCCGCTCGCCGCGCACGCCCGGCGCTCGCACGCCTACGCCGACGGGCCGGAGGGCGAGGAGCTGCGAGCCTTCTGGCGTGGCCACCTCGGCGACGCCGTACCCGCCCTCCGGCTGCCGGCCGGTTCCGACCCGGCCGGCTACACCGTGCACCGCAGCGACCTGGACCCCGAGCTGTCCGCGGGGGTGAGCCGGTGCGCGGCCGGGCTGGGCGTCAGCCGGTTCACCGTGCTCTACGGCGCCTACCTCGTGCTGCTGCGCCAGGTCAGCGGCCAGGACGACCTGCTGGTCTCAGCGCCCCACCACGGCCGGGACACCCCGGACCTGAAGGACCGCATCGGCTTCTTCGTCAACGCCCTGCCGATCCGTCACCGCCTCGGCGGCGACGACACCTACGCCTCCTTCCTGCGCCGGCTCCGCGCCGACGTGCGCGCCTGCCAGCAGCACGGCGCTCTGCCGCTGCCCGCCATCCAGCGGCAGGCGGGGCTCACCGGGCGCGCCGGACGCGACCGGTCCCACCAGGCCGTGTTCGCCTTCTGGGACGCCTCGCGCGACGCGAACGTCGACGTCAAGGCGTTCCCCTTGGAGGCCGACGGCACCTCGTGCACACTGCGGCTGCTCGACCAGGAGGGCACGGCGGACTACACGCTGACCACGATGGTCCGGGAGGACGGCGGCGCGACCAGCGTCCTGTGGAAGGACCCGCGGGGTGCGGTCGGCCCCCGGCTGGTCCAGGAGCTGGCCGCGCAGTACCTCCACACCCTGGCGGAGATCGTCGCCGACCCGCGACGCCGGCTCCCGGCGCCGTCGCCGGCCGCCTCGCCCGCCGGGCAGGAGGCGCCGGCCACCGGGACGCGGGGCCCTGAACGCCCGGAGGGGCAGGGCGCCGGCCCGGTCGGCGGAGCACACCTCGACGCGCTGGCCGGGATCTGGGCCCGCACCCTGAGCTGCGACCCGCCCGGCGAGGACGACGACTTCTTCGACCTCGGCGGGCACTCCCTGATCGCCAACACCCTGCTGGAAGCGGTCGACCAGCACTTCGGGGTGCAAGTCCCGCTGCGCGACCTCTTCGAGTTCTCGCGCTTCGGCGACTTCGCCGCACTGCTGCTGAGGCGTCTGCCGCAACCGGACCCCACGGCGCGGAGCGGCCCGGCCGTGTTCCCGGCGTCCGGGTTCCAGGAGCGCATCTGGTTCGCGCAGCGCCTCGAACCCGGGACGGCCCTGTACAACGTCCCGCTGTGCTGGACGGTCGACGGACGGCTGGACGCGGACGTGCTGGAGCGGGCGCTGGCGCTGCTGGTGGAGCGGCACGAGATCCTGCGCACCCGGTTCGTCCAGGAGGACGGGCGGCTGCTGCAGCGGGTGGGCGGGGCCTGGGCGCCGCGGGTGGAGACGGCCGGTGTCGGCGAGGACGGGCTGGCGGACTGGGTTCGGCAGGCGGCGGGAGAGGCGTTCGACCTGGAGTCCGGGCACCTGCTGCGGGCGGCCCTGCTCGACCTGGGCACCCGGCACGCCCTCTTCCTCTGCTTCCACCACCTCGTCCTGGACGGCGAGTCCGCCGCGCCCCTGCTGCGCGAACTGGACCGCTGTTACGGCGAGGCCGCCGGGGTGGCCGCCCACGCCCTGCCGGAGAATCCCGCGGGCAGCGCGGAGGCCCACCGGTCGCCCGTCCGGACCGAGGTGTCCCGGATGTGGTCCGACGTACTGCGCACCGACGGTCCCCCTCGGGCGGAGGACTCCTTCTTCTCCTCCGGCGGCACCTCGCTGCTGGTCACCACGCTGGTCCGCCGGATCAACGACCGGCTGGGCTGCGGCCTGAAGCTGCGTGATCTGTTCGAGCACCAGCAGTTCGCGGACCTGGTCCGGCTGGTCGAGAGCCGGCTCGGCGGGGCGCGGGCGGCATCCGCGCGGGCCCTGACGGCGGACGAACTGGCGGCGGCGGTGCCGGCGTCCGGGTTCCAGGAGCGCATCTGGTTCGCCGAACGCCTCGAACCCGACGCCCTCTACAACGTCTCGCTGTGCTGGACGGCCGACGGACGGCTGGACGCGGACGTGCTGGAGCGGGCGCTGGCGCTGCTGGTGGAGCGGCACGAGATCCTCCGCACCCGGTTCGCCGAGCACGACGGACGGCTCCTGCAGCTCATCGGCGAACCGTGGGCGCCGCGGGTCCGGCGGGCCGGACTGGCGGAGGCGGGACTGGCGGACTGGACCCGGCAGGCGGCCCGGCAGCGCTTCGACGTCGGCTCGGGGCGCCTGCTGCGGGTGGCTCTGCTCGACCTGGGCACCCGGCACGCCCTCTTCCTCTGCTGCCACCACCTCGTCCTCGACGGCGAGTCGGCCGCCGTCCTCCTGGACGAGCTGAGCGCCTGCTACGCGGCCGCGGCCGGGGACACCGCCGATCTCCCCGAGCCCAAGCAGTACCGGACCTACGTCCAGGACGCCGCGGACAGCCACCGGACGTCCGGCGCGGCTTCGCTCGACCACTGGGCGCGGGCCCTGGACGGCGCCCCCAGCGCCCTGACCCTCCAGCACCCCGCCCCCGAGGGGCCGCACGGCGCCGTGCGGGTACCGCTGCCGGCCGACCTGCCGGCGCGTCTGAAGGACGTCCTCAGGCAGCGGAAGGTGTCCTGGTTCATGGTGATGGCGACCGCCCTGGCCGTCCTGCTGCACCGGCGGACCGGCAGGGACGACATCACCTTCGGCACCTTCGTCTCCGACCGCCGCACCGGCGACGCCCGCATGGTGGGCCCCACGGTGAACACCGTCGCGCTCCGTTCCCGGCACACCCCCGAGGACACCCTCGCCGACCTCCTCGCGGCCATGCGCTCCACCGTGCTCGACGCGGTGCAGCACCAGGGCGCGCCGTTCGACGCGGTCGTCGAACGGCTCGCGCCCCCGCGCCGTCCCGGGCGCACCCCGTACCTCGACGTCGCCCTGAACATGAACGTCGCCGCGCGCTCCCGCCTCTCGCTGGACGGGACCGAGCTGACCCCCGCGCCGGTCGGCTCCCGGTGGGAGGACGACCTCAAGTTCGGTCTCACGGTCAACGTGCACGTGGTGGACGGCCGCCTGGAGGCGGCCCTGTCCTACCGCGGTGACCGCCTGTCGGGGCAGGCGGTGCGGGAGCTCGCGGCGGGCCTGGCCGAGGTGGTCGAACGGCTGCCGCAGACCCTGGACCGTCCGGTGGCCTCCCTGCTGCCCGGCCTGACGCCGGTGCGCGACGAGGAAGCCGCGCCCGCCGGGCCGCCGCAGTTCCGCGACACCCTCCGGTCAGCGCCCGGCGCCCCCGAGGACGGCCCCGGCCTGGACTTCTGGAGCCGCTACCTCCACGAGGCACCCGTCTACCTCCCCATGCCCGTGCCGAAGGAGCCCGAGCCGCACCGGTCGCTGGCCGTGCCGCTCGGCGAGGGCGTCCTGACCGGTCTGCGCGCGCTCCAGGCGGAGCACGGGGTGTCCCTCTACATGGTGGCCGCCGCCGCGCTGGCCACCACCCTGTACTGGTGGACGGGGCAGAACGACATCGTCTTCGGCACCCCGGTCTCCACCCGCGAGCAGGGCTTCGAGGACGTCCTCGGCCCCTGCCTGAACACGGTGGTCATCCGGTGCCGGCGCGGCCGTTCGGACACGCCCGCGGCCGTGCTGCGCCAGGTCCGCGAGTGCGTGCTGCAGGCCTTCGAGCACCAGCGGGTCCCCTTCGAGAGGGTCGTCGAGCGGCTCAACCCACCCCGCCGGCCGGACCGGGCCCCCTACATCGACGTGACGCTCACACTGGAGCCGGCCGGCGGCGGCGCGGCGCTGCACGGACACCGGCTGGAGCCGGTGGAGGTCGCCCAGACCCACGACACCCTCGGCAAGTTCGGGCTCGCCGTCGCCGTCACACAGACCGGGGACCGGCTGTCGGTGCTCCTCAACCACCGCGGCGACCGCGTCGGGGCCGCCGACGCCGACACCTTCGCCCGGGTGCTCGGCCAGGTGTGGGAGGCGTTCGCGCTGGCGCCGGACCGGTCGCTCGGCGCCCTGGACCTCGCCGCTCCCGCGGCCACGGCGGCCGACGACGACCGCGGCGGACCGGTGGTCACGGTCGCCGGCATGTCCACGGCCCAGCTCGAACGCCGCATCGCCGAGGTCTGGCGCGAGGTGCTGTCCGTGCCCGACGTGGGCACCGCGGACAACTTCTTCGACCGGGGAGGCAACTCCGTGCTGCTGTCCACCCTGCACCACCGGCTGCGCGCGGAGCTGCGGGTGGACCTGCCGATCAGGCACCTGTTCCAGTTCCCGACGGTGGGCTCCCTCGCGGCGGCCCTGAGTGGCGCTTCCCCGCAGTCCCGGGCCCCCTCGGACGACGAGTTCCGGCAACGGGCGCGCCGGGGCCGGCGGGGCCGGCCGGGCGCCGGGCGCGGCAGGGGGAACGGCCGGTGAGCGAGAACGAGACGATCGCGATCGTCGGCATGGCCTGCCGCTTCCCCGGAGCGGCGGACACGGACGCCTACTGGTCGGCGCTGCGCGACGGCAAGGACGGCATCAGCCGCTTCAGCTCCGGCCAACTGCTGGCGGCCGGGGAGGACGCCGACCTCGTACGGCGGGCTGAGTACGTGCCGGCCCGCGGCGTACTGGACGGCGGGGACCGCTTCGACTGGGCCTTCTTCGGCTACAGCCGGGCCGACGCCGCGCGCATCGATCCGCAGCAGCGGGTCTTCCTCGAATGCGCCGCGACGGCCCTGGACGACGCCGCCCTCGACCCGCGCCGTTTCCCCGGGTGGATCGGCGTCTTCGGCGGCGTCGACGCCGGCACCCCCCGGACGGAGGACGAGGGCGACCCACTGGTGCGCATGGTCGGCCGGGAGAAGGACTACGCGGCCACCCGCATCGCCTACAAGCTGGGGCTGCGCGGCCCGGCCATCACCGTGCAGACGGCCTGTTCCACCTCCTTGGTGGCCACCCACATGGCCTGCCAGAGCCTGCTGTCCTACGAGTGCGACGCCGCGCTGGCCGGTGGTGCCGCCCTGTGGCTGCCGCAGACCCGCGGCTACCTGTACCGGGAGGGCCACGTTCTGTCCCGGGACGGTCGCTGCCGCCCGTTCGACGCGTCCGCCACCGGCATGCTCACCAGCAGCGGCGTCGGCGTCGTCGTCCTGCGTCGGCTGTCCGACGCCCTGGCGGACGGGGACCGGATCGTGGCGGTCATCCGCGGTTCGGCCGTCAACAACGACGGCGAGGAGAAGGTCGGGTTCACCACGCCCGCCTTCGCCGGGCAGCGCGACGTCATCCGCATGGCGATGGCACAGGCCGACGCGGACCCGGCCGACATCTCCTACGTGGAGGCGCACGGCACCGGCACGCGGGTGGGCGACCCGGTCGAGGTGGCCGCGCTGGCGGCGGCCTTCGGGGACGCCCCGCGCCCCGAGCGCTGCTGGCTCGGCTCCGTGAAGAGCAACCTCGGCCATACCGGGGCGGCCTCCGGCGTGGCCGGTCTGATCAAGACGGCGCTGATGCTGCGGGCCAGGGCGTTGGTCCCGACCCTGCACTACCGCAGCCCCAACCCCGAACTGCGCCTGGAGGAGACGCCGTTCCGCATCGCCGCGCAGGCGGATCCGCTCCCGCAGGACGGTCCGCTGCTGGCCTCCGTCAGCTCCTTCGGGCTCGGCGGGACCAACGCCCACGCCGTCCTGGAGGCCCCGGCCGTGGACCCCCGGCCGCCCGCGCGGCCCGTCCCGCGCCTGTTCGTCCTGTCCGCGGCGACTCCGCGGGCCCTCGAACGGCTCCGCGAGGAGACCGCCGGCAGACTGGAGGAGGACGGAGCGCCGCGCATGGACGACGTCGCGCGGACCCTGGCCGCGGGCCGCCGCGAGCGCCCGCACCGCCTCGCCGTCCGCGCCACCGACCCCGCCGGACTCGCCGCCGCGCTGCGCGACGCCGCCCCCTCCCCCGCCGCGAGGACGGCGGCGCGGACCGCGTTCCTCTTCCCCGGCCAGGGAACCCTGCGCCCCGGCGCCGGCCGGGCCGCCCACGACCTGCTGCCCCGGTTCCGGGAGACCTTCGACGAGGTGGCGGAGCTGGCCGCGGACGGCTTCGGCACCCGGCTGACCACGCTCCTCTCTCCCGACACCGCCCCGGACCGCGTCCATGACATCGGCTTCCAGCAGGTGGGGCTGTTCGCCGTCGGCTACTCCCTGGCGGAACAGCTCAAGGCCTGGGGCATCGAGCCGCGGGGGATGCTGGGGCACAGCCTCGGCGAGTACGTGGCCGCCACCTGCGCCGGCGTCTGGACGGTGCCCGACGCCCTCGCCCTCGTCCACGAACGCGGCAGGGCCATGCGCGAGGCCCCCGAGGGCCGGATGCTCGCCGTGATGGCGGACCGCGAGACCGTCCGGCGCCTGCTGGAACGCACCGCGGGCACCGGCGAGTACTGGATCGCGACGGACAGCACCGACCACACGGTGCTGTCCGGACGGCCGGACGACATCGCCGCCCTGCACCGGGCCCTGGAGGCACAGGGCGCCACCACCCGGCCCCTGGACATCGACCGGGCGGGGCACTCCCCGCTGCTGGACCCCGCCACCGCCGCCCTGCGCGCCGCGGTCGCCGCCGCCCCGGCCCGCGACGGCGCCCACCGCGTCGTCTCCAACCTCACCGGCACCTGGGCCGGTCCCGAAGACCTCGGGGACCCGGAGTACTGGGCTCGGCACTTGTGCGACACCGTGCGGCTGACCGACGGTTTCGACACG
The DNA here is from genome assembly GCF_055562815.1 of Streptomyces sp. NPDC016677. NCBI lineage: Bacteria > Bacillati > Actinomycetota > Actinomycetes > Kitasatosporales > Streptomycetaceae > Streptomyces > Streptomyces sp. NPDC016677. The sequence continues at coordinate 24,673 of NZ_JBVHEO010000021.1, forward strand.
CTGCTGGCCGACGGGTGCGAGGTGTTCATCGAACTCGGCCCCGGGGTCTCCCTCTCGCGCGGCGTGCGCCGGCACGGGCGGTGGGATCCGGACGGGGCGGCCGTGACCCTGCTCGGCCCCAAGCCCCAGGACGAGCGGGCGGCGCTGCTGCAGGCCCTCGGGACGCTGTGGCAGCACGGCCTGCCGGTCCCGCTGGAGGAGCTCACGGCGGAACCGGGGGCGAGGCGGGCGGCGCTGCCCCCGCATCCGCTGGAACCCAGCCCCTGCACCCCGCCGTCCACCGGCCCGGCGTCCCCGGCCGGACGGGAACGCGGCGCGGCGGTGGAGTCGGCGGCCGGGGAACCGCTGACGCACGAGCGCTGGGTACAGACCCCGTCGGCCGCCGCCGGCCACCACGACCTGGTCCTCCTCGCGGACGCCTCGGACACCCTCCCGGAGGGTTTCGCCGCCGCGCTGGCCGGTCCGGAACCGGCCGGGCCGCCGGTCCGCCTGGAGGCCGGACAGGAGGACGGCGCGTCCCGGGCGGCCGCCGAACGGGACGCCGCCGCACCCCTGATGGTCGTCGTCGCGAAGGGACCGGTCGACGGGGCGTACGTGGACGGCCTGGACGGGCTGGCCGACCGCTGCGGGACCGACCTGCTGGTCGTCGCCCCCGGCGCGATCGGGTTCCCCGAGCCCGGCGGCGCCCTGGCGGCGTGGGCCGAGTACCGGGCGCGCCGCCCCGGTGCGCGGCCGGTGTACGTACTGGACCCGGGGAGCGGCACCGCCCCCGCCCTGCCGCCCGCGCTGTCGGCCGACGCCCGCGTCTACGCCCACGACCACGGCCACTGGTGGGCGCGGGCCCGGGGCCCGCTGCCGCGGCCGGCCGCAGCGGCGCGCACCGCGCCGAGGGCGGCGGTCGTGGCCGCCGGACGCGAGGGGGCGCGGCACGCCGCCGCCCTGGCCGCCGCGGGACTGCGGGTCGGCGCGTTCACCGCCCTCCCGGGGACCGCCGGGCCCGGGCCGGTCACCGCGGCGGCCGTGGACGAGACGCCGTGGAGCGAGCAGGGGCCACGGCTGTCCCGGCGCCCGGACCTCAACCGCGCCCTCGACGACTACTGCGCCGCGCTCATCGCCCGCCTCGTCCTGGACCGGGCGGCACTGCGGCCCGGCTCCGCCACGGGCGAGGACGGCCTGCGGCGGCGGCTCGACCCGGACGGCCGGCTCCCGGCGGTGGTGGACTTCCTCCTGCGCACCCTGGTCTCCCGCGGCTGGCTGCACCGCGCCGGCACGGAGGTCACCGTGGACGCCGGGGCGGCGGCCCTGACGGAGACCGCGTGGCAGCGCCGGGAGTCCCTCGGTGAGGTGCCCGGGCTGCGGCTGATGCTGGAGGAGGTCGCCGCGGCCTTCCCCGATGTCCTCGACGGGCGGCGCGAACCCGTCTCCGTGCTGTGGCCGGACGGGGAGGAGACGCTGCTGCGGGAACGGCTGCGGGACAACGAACTGGCCGTGTACGACGCGTCGGCGGCCCTCGACGCCCTGGCCGCCACGGTGCGCGCGGCGGGTGCCGGGCGGTCGGGCGGCGACGCGCCGCTGCGGGTGCTGGAGGTCGGAGCGGGCCACGGCACCTTCACCTGGCGGCTGCTGGAGCGGTGGCCGGAGCGCGGCGCGGCCGAGTACCACGTCACCGACGTCAGCCCGTTGCAGGCGCGCAGGGCCGAGGCCCGGGCCCGTGAACTCGGCCTCGACGGGCTGCGGTTCGGTACCTTCGACATCACCGCGGACCCGGTGGAGCAGGGGCTCGCTCCCGGCACGTACGACCTCGTCGTCGGCTACAACGTCGTCCATGTCGCGCCCCGGGTCCGCCAGGCGCTGCGGGGCCTGGGCGGACTGCTGCGGCCGGGCGGGCTGCTCGGCCTGGTCGAGCTGACCGAGGTCCCGCTGTGGAACCACCTGCTCAACAGCCTGTCGCCCGGCTGGTGGGACTTCGACGACGACCTGCGCCAGGACTCCATCCACCTGGACCAGGCCGCCTGGCGCCGGGCGCTGGAGGACACCGGGTACACCGGCGTCCGTGTCCTGCCGGAGGACGGGCAGGCCGATCACGCGCTGCTGCTGGCCACCGCGCCCGGCCGCCCGGCCCCGGACGGCCCGCTCCCCGCCGGGACCGGACACGCGCCGGGCGACGAGGCGGTGGACGCGGTCGTCGTGCTGACGGACGGCACGGACCCGCTGCCGCCGGCGGAGCGGCTGGCGGACCTGTGCGGCGCCCCGCTCGCCCCGGGGGCCGGTATCTGGTGGGTCAGCGAGGACCCGCCGGCCGGCGCCGGCTGGCGCGCGGAGGCCGCCCGGTCCCGGCTCGATCCCCCGCACGGCGCGCGGTCCGTGCACCACGTACGGCTCCCCCGGCTGGACGCCCCGCACCTGCGGCACCTGCCCCCGCTGATCGGCCGGGACGGGGTGCCGGACGTCGTCCGGGTCTCCGCCCCGCTCCTTCCCACGGCCCCGCAACCCCTCCGCGCCCCGGACGCCGGCGGGACCTCCCAGGCCGCCGTCCCGCCCGCGAGGGCCGCGCGGGACTCCCAGGAGGACCGTCCGGCGGCCCTCCTGGCGGAACTGTGGTGCGAGGTCCTGGGTGTGCCGCGCGCCGAGCCTTCGGACGAGTTCTTCGCCCTCGGCGGCGAGTCCCTGATGGCCGTCCACTTCCTCACCCAGGTCCGCGAACGGCTCGGCGCGGAGGTGACCATGGCGGACTTCGTCGCCGCGACCACCTACGGACGCCTCCTCGAAGAGGTCCGCCGGGCCCTGCCCCGGCAGACGGAGGCCGCGGCGACGCGGCGCGCGCCGGCCGGCCTCGTCCCGTTCCGCACCACCGGGAGCAGGACACCGGCGTTCTTCGTCGCCCCGGCGGCGGGCAGCTCCCTGTGCTACCGGGAGCTGGCCGCTCTCCTCGACGACGACCAGCCCTTCTACGGGCTCGACTCGCCCGGCCTGGAACCCGGCACCCGTCCCCTGCACCGCTTCCAGGACCTGGCCTCCCACCACATCGCGGCGATCCGGCGGGTCAGGCCGCACGGCCCGTACGTGCTCGGCGGGTGGTCCATCGGGGCGATGGTCGCCCACGAGATGGCCAGACAGCTCCAGGCCGCGGGCGAACGGGTCGAGCTCCTCCTGCTGGTCGACGGGCTGCTGCCGCACACCCACGGCTGGCCCGTCGCCACCCGCCCCAAGCACCTGGCGCACAACCTGTGGTACCACCTCCAGGCCAGCGCCGGAACCGTCCGCGGCCTCGGCCGCGGCACCGGCCTGGGCAAGACGCTCGCCGTCACCGCCGAAGGGCAGGCGGGCGGCCCACGGAGCGCTCCGGCCGGGGAGGGGCCCGGCCCCGCGTTCGTGCGGGTCCACAACGCCGGCATCCGCGCCATGCTCCGCTACCGCCCCTACCCCGCCAGGTGCCGGACGGTCCTGTTCAAGACCGGCATGGACGCGCCCGGCCTGGCGCTGCTCCGCGACAGGCTGGCCCCCCTCTACCCGGCGGGCCTGCGGGTCGAGCCCGCCGCCGGGGACCACTGGACGCTGCTCTCGCACGACCACGTCGGCAGCCTCGCCGCCGCGGTGGAAAGCGAGTTGGCTGCCCTGGTCGAGGTGCGCCGGTGACCGGCGGGCCCGGCCGCGGACGCCGGGAGGTGGCGGCGCTGCTGGCGGCCGAGGTGGCGTCCCTGACCGGGTCCCAGCTCAACACCGTCGCCCTGCCCTGGTTCGTGCTGACCACCACCGGTTCGGTGGTCCGGATGAGCTGGGTCCTGGCCGTCTACTTCCTGCCGGCCGCGCTGTTCGGCATCGTCGGCGGCGGCTGGGCGGGCCGGGTGGGGGCCCGGCGCTGGATGATCCTCTCCGACCTGTGCCGGTTCCCGCTGACCGCCGCGGTGCCGGTCCTGCACGGCCTGGGCTGTCTGTCGTTCCCGCTCCTGCTCCTGCTGGTCTTCCTGACCGGCGCCTTCTGGGCGCCCTACATGGCCAGCCAGCAGACCGTGCTCGCCACCGTGACGGGCGAGGACGAACGGGCCCTGGCCCGCTCCGGATCGCTCCTGCACGGTGCGACCCGGACCGCCGTCGTCCTCGGCCCCCCGGCCGGTGCGGCGCTGGTGGCGGTGGTCGGGGCACCGACCGTGCTGCTGATCGACGCGGTGAGCTTCCTCGTCGCCGCGGCGCTGGTGGGCTGGGGGGTGGCCGACCGCGGGCACGAGAGGCAGGACGGCCCCGCGCGGTCCAGGGTCCGCGAGGCCGTCGGCGTCCTGCGGCGGGACCGGCTGCTGCTGTTCTGGTCCGTCGGCACGATGGTCACCGAGGCCGCCGGACAAGCGCTCCTCGCGTCGTTCCCCATCCTGGTCACGCTCCATTTCCGGTCCGGCGTGGGCCTGGTGGGCGTGCTGCTGGCGTGCTTCGGCGCGGGCGCGCTCGCCGGCAGCCTGCTGGCCCCGCTGGTCCTGCGGCGCACCACCGCCACGGGGCTCGCGACCTGGGCCAAGGTCGTCCAGGTGGTGACGCTGGTCCCGCTGGCCTTCCCCCTCCCGCCGCCGGCCTTCGGCACGGTCCTCGTCGTCTGGGGGATCTTCGTCGGGCTGACCAACGGCCCGGCGACGGCGGTACGGCTGCTGCGCCTCCCCGTCCGGCTGCGGACCGAGGCGATGGCCGTCGTCACCACCGTCACCCTGCTCGGCGGCACCGCCGGCCTGCTGCTGGTGGGCGTCTCCTTCGAACGGTTCGGCACCCGGGTGCCACTGATCATCATGATCGCCGTCCAGGGGGCCGGGGCCGCCCTGTTCCTCATCGGAACCGTCCGCTACGGCGCCGGCCGGCCCCCGCACACGCCCCCCGCGGACCCCGGTCGCGGCCCCGAGAGGGCGCCCGCCGGGAGAACCGGCTGACCAGGCGCGACGGCCGCAGCCCGGTCCCCCGCCCCTTGCCGCCACGACCCCCACGACCCGCCGCCGGACCGGTCCGGCGGCGGACGCACCGAAAGGTACCGACCTTGTCCGATCCGAAAACCCGCCCCCCGGCTGTCCGCGCCGCCCGCCGCGCCGGACCCGGCCGCCCGCCGTACAGCGGCACAGCCGCCGCCCCCGCCCGGCACGGTGCCCTCCCGGTCCGCTCCGCGGCGGCCCCGGGCGCCGGCGAGGTGGGCGCATGACCGGCAAGCCCTACACCTTGGGCGGCGCCGCCCCGGACGCGGCGCGCCTGCGCGTCCTGCTGGTCCCGCACGCCGGCGCCGGCTCCTCCAGCGCCCTGGCCTTCCGCCGGCACGTCCCGGAGACCTGGGCGGTGGCGGCCGTCCGGCTGCCCGGCCGGGAATCCCGCATCCGCGAACCCGTGCCCGGTCTGCCCGGCCTGGTGGCCGAGGTGACCGCCGTCGCCCGTGCCCTCCCGGGCAGTGGACCGCTTCTCGTCGTCGGCGTCTGCTCCGGGGCCGTGATCGCCCTGGAGGCCGTCCGCGAGCTGCAGGTCACCGATCCCGCCCTGGTCGGCGGCTTCGTCGCCGTCTCCCAGTGGGCCCCCGACCAGCCCCCGGAGACCACCACGGGCACCGGCTCCGGCGACGAACAGGACCTGCGCGAGGAGCTGCGCGCCTACGGCGCCCTGCCCGGCGCCATCGCCGACGACGACCTGCTGCGGACCTACCTGCCGGTCATCGCCGCCGACATGCGGGCCGTCCAGGACCATCGCGCCGGCCCCGAGCCCACCCTGGCCTGCCCGTTGCTCGTGGTGGCGGGCGAGGACGATCCGCTGTGCGGCGAGGACCGGCTCGCCGGGTGGTCGCTCTACAGCGGCACGACACGGCAGGTCCTGCTGCCGGGCGGGCACATGCTGCTCACCGAGGCACCCGAGCCGCTCGCGCACTGCGTCGCCGGCAACCTCGATCTCTTCACCGGTTGGGAGGCCGGAGCATGAGCACCACCGGTTCCACGGGCCCGGCGCCCGCCCGGCGCGAGCCCGCTCCCGACCGGCCCGCGGCGCCGTTCGGCCGCTCCCGGAGGGTCGACACCCTCCTGCTGGAGACCTGGGACCGCGACCCGCACCACGCGGCGCTCATCGATCCCGAGACCGGCGCCGTGGTGACCGCCGCCGACCTCAAGCAGCGGGTGCTGTGGACGGCCCGCGCGCTGCGGGAACACGGCGTGCGCCCCGGCGACCTGGTCGTGGTCCACCAGAAGCGTTCCGTCGCCTTCGTGGTGTCGATCCTGGGAGTGCTGTTCGCGGGCGGTGCCCAAGTGGCCCTGGACGTCGACGACCCGCCCGAACGGACGCTGGAGACGATCGCCGACTGCGCCCCCCGCCTCGTCGTCACGGGCCCCGCCTCCCGGCTCTCCACCCCGGTGCCCACGCTGGTCGTCACAGGAGCGGAGCACACCCCCGACGTGCCGCACGGCACACAGGACGCGCCGCACGGCACGCAGGACGCCGCCCAGCCGGCCGTCGTGCTGTACACCTCGGGCTCCACCGGGCGCCCCAAGGCGTCCCTGATCAGCCATGACGCCCTGGTCTCCCGGCTGAGCGCGCTCCAGACGACCCATCCGATGGGGGCCCACGACCGGATCGTCCACCACACCACCTGCACGTTCGACATGTTCCTCGTCGAGACCTACTGGCCACTGCTGGCGGGCGCCACGGTGGTGGTCGCGGCCCACGGCAGGCAGCGAGACACCGACTACCTGGCACGCCTGATCCGGGAGTACGACGTCACCACCTTCTACTGCGTGGTGTCCCTGCTGGAGCTGTTCCTGCTGACACGCGGCCCCGACGAACGCTTCGACGGTCTGCGCCAGGTCCTGACCGGCGGCGAACCCCTCAGCCCGGAACTGGTCAAGCGGCTGTACGCCCGGTCCACCGCCTCCCTCACCAACCTCTACGGCCCCAGCGAGTGCACGATCTACTGCACCGCCTGGGAGTGCCCGCGCGATCCGGACCTCGAAACGGTGCTGATCGGCTCCGCCATCGCGGAGACCAGCTTGTGGATCCTCGACCCGGACGGGAAACAGGTCCCGGACGGGGAGGCCGGCGAGCTGTACATCGGCGGCGCCGGTCTCGCGCTCGGCTACCTCGGCCGGCCCGAACTGACCCGGGAACGCTTCGTCCCCGACCACCTCGGAACGCCCGGTGGCCGGCTGTACCGCTCGGGCGACCTGGTCCGCGCCCGTCCTGACGGCGCCCTGGAGTACCTCGGCCGCGCGGACCGTCAGATCAAGGTGCGCGGGGTACGCGTCGAGCCGGGCGAGATCGAGTCCGCCGCCGTCCGCTGTGCGGGCGTCCGACAGGCCGCCGTCGTCGCGGAGGGACAGGGCAGCGCCAAACGGCTGGTCGCCTTTCTGGTGGCCGAACCGGACCAGGACGGCACCGGGCTGGTGGAGACCGTACGCGCCCACCTGCGCTCCGCGCTGCCCGCTCGGCTGGTCCCCCCGAGCATCCGTCTCGTCGCCCGCCTGCCGCTGACGGCCAACGGCAAACTCGACAGCGCCCTGCTCACCCGGTGGGCGGCGGACGCCCGCGCCGACACGGCGTCGGGCCTCGACGGCATCGACACCGACGGTCCGCTGGAGGACGTGGTCGCCCGGATCTGGCGCGCCGTCGTGGGAGCGGACGACATCGACCCGGACGACGACTTCTTCGACATAGGCGGCGACTCCTTCAAGGCCGTGCGGATCGTGGAGGAGACGCAGCGTCTGCTGGCGGTGGCCACCCCCCTGGAGACCCTGCTCCAGGAGCCGACGGTCCGCAGCTTCTCCACGGCATTGCGTCAACTGATCGAACAGGAGCAGGCATCTTGACCACCACCACGTCACTCGGCGGACCCGGCACCGGTCCCTTCCCCGGCGGCGCCTCGCCCGTCAGGTCCTTCCACGACATCGAGTCCGGCGGCCTGGACCGGGGCAGCCCCGTGGTCGTGCTCTTCAGCGGCGGCCTGGACAGCACCTACCTGCTGCACCGGCTGACCGCGGCCGGCTTCGAGGACATCCACGCCCTCTACGCCGACCTGGGCGCGGGCGAAGACATCGAGGAACAGAAACACGTGGCCGAACAACTCTCGGTCCACCTGCACGTCCTCGACGGACAGCAGGTGTTCGCCGACGAGTACGTCCGGCCCGCGGTGGCCGCGCAGTCGTTCTACCTCGGCACCCACCCCATCAGCTCTTCCCTGAGCCGTCCGTTCATCGTCAAGCTCGCCGTGGAGCTGGCCACCTCCCTGGGCGCGGAGAGCATCCTGCACACCGCCAACCGGTCGCAGAACACCATGCGCAGGCTCAACGGCGCGCTGCGCGACCTCGGCTGGAAGGGCGCCTACGGCAGCCCCTACTACCTCGACCCCGTCGAGCGCGACCGGAAGGCCCGCGAACTCGAGTCCCACGGGATCGTGCACATGAGCAAGCGGCTGACCAGCGTCGACTCCAACCTGTGGTGCCGTGAGTTCGAGTCGGGCGTGCTGGAGGACCCCGAGGGGCACGCCGTCCCGGAGCACCTCTACCGGTGGAGCGTGCTGCCCGCGCTGGGCGCCGAGACGGAGTTGGAGATCGGGTTCGACCGCGGCGTGCCGTGCTCGGTGGACGGCGCCGCGCTGCCCCTGCGCGAGGTGGTCGACATCCTCAACCACCGGGTCGGGGCCTGCGGCATAGGCCGGTTCAGCGGCCTGGAGCACCTGGAGGGCGGCCAGAAGGTCCTGGAACTGCGTGAGATGCCGGCTGCCTGGATCCTGCTGCGCACCTACCGTCACCTGGAGACCGCGACGCTCGACGCGGAGAGCATCCGGGAGAAGATGCACATCGAGCAGATCTGGGTGCGCGAGGCACTGGAGGGACGCTGGTTCGCCAGTCTGCGCCGGGCCAGTCAGTCCTTCATCGACGTCTGCGCCGCGCAGGTGTCGGGGACGGTCCGCTGGCGCCTGCGGAACGGGACGGCCGACACACTCTCCATCCGGGCGGCGGCCCCGCTCTACCTGACGGACCGGGAGGAATGGGAACGGCAGTTGACAGCGGAGTCCGCGGCGCCGGCCGCCGGGTGACGCGAGACGTACTCACCCGCCCCGGAGACGAGTGACGTGCGCTGGGAGGCGGCCGGGGCGACCGAGGACGGGTCTCTCGCCTCCGTGCGCGGCCCCATCCAGCCCGTCGCCGACCTCATGGCCCACGAACAACGGCCCACGAACAGTCGTCCTGTGACAGGCAGCAGGGAAGACGATGGGCGGTGCCCGGTCGAGGAGGAGGCCGCATCGGGCCCCGCACCGTCCCTCCTCTCCGAGCTGCTTGCCCGTCGCGGGCGCGACGCACGAGGGCGTCCAGCGCCACGACTCCCTTGCCGTCCAGTCCGACCGGGAGCGGATCGGCCTCGGCCTGCACGAGTTCCGGGTGGTCGGTCGGCGGTGACGCTCGCGGGGACGGGCGTTCCCGCCTCACGCATGCGCGCCCCGAGCGCGGAGCCGGGGGCGTCACGCTCAGTGCGCGCAGGGCGAGCTGGTCGACCAGGACTGTGATCACCGTCGGCGACGGTTCCCGCTCCCCGCGGTAGGGCGGGTACGAGTGGTGAGGCCGCTGCTCCCGGCGAACGGATTCGAGGCCGCACCGCCTTCGATTCCCGAGCCGATGCCAAGTATCCGCCGCCGGCGCTTCGGCCTGAGACGGTTCCGTCGTCCACGGGATCGGCAGCGGAGCATGTCCTATGCGCCTGGCCGTCCTGTTGCCAGTGCCGCGACCTCGGGGATCGTGTCGAAGGCCGTACGGATGTGTCGGACGAGCCCCGCGCGGTCCTGGCGCGCGGCGTCCGACGAGATCCACGTTTCCAGTGCGCAGTGCCAGGCAGCCAGCATGAGGTCGAGCAGCAGGCGCAGTTCGGTACGGCTGTGGAGCTGGCCGGCGGGCCGGTCCGCCACGATCCGAACGACGCTCGCGGACACCTCTGAACAGTGCCGCAGGCTGTGCGCGGCCAGCGCCGGGGTGATGTCCGCCAGACGGCGGCTGGCCAGGAAGCGCCGCTCCCAGCCGTCCGCCATCTGATCCAGCGCCACGAACAACGCGTCTTTGTAGGCGTCGAACAAGGGCTCACCACTCAGGGGTCGCGCCTCGATGTCGGTGAGGTAGGCGGCCCACAGTTCCTTCTCCGGAGCCAGGGCCACGTCTTCCTTCGACGTGAACGTGCGGAAGAACGTGCGCTTGGAGACCTCTACCGCATCGACGATCTCATCCAGGGTGACCCCAGCGAAACCCCGTGCGGTGAACAGCTCCAGGGCCGTATCGACCAGAGCCTGGCGAGTCCGCAGCTTCTTGCGCTCACGCAGCGGCAGTTCCTTCAGATCCTTCTGCACAAGCAGCAGTCTACCAATCCGCGATTGCCCCTTGTAGGCACATGCCATCGAGTGGCACTATCTCTCTTCATGCAAGCACTGATGATCGATCACTCAGCTCCGGGTCACCTCGCGCTCACCACGGTCGCCGACCCCGAACCGGCCGCCCACCAGGCCTTGGTGCGGGTCCACTCCTTCTCCCTGAACTCCGGCGAGGTCCACCACGTGATCCCCGAAGGCGAACCGGGCACGGTGCCCGGCTGGGACGCCGCGGGCGTGGTGGTCCAAGCAGCCGCCGACGGCACCGGTCCCGCGGCCGGCACCCCCGTCGTCACCGTCGGGGCGGACGGCGCCTGGGCCGAACTACGCGCCGTGGACACCGCTCTGATCGGCACCGCGCCCGCTGGGGCCGACCTCGGCCCCATCAGTACGCTGCCGGTCGCAGCGGGGACGGCCCTCCGCGTCCTGCACCGCGTCGGCCCGATCCTGGGGCGACGTGTCCTGGTGACCGGGGCAGGCGGCGGCGTGGGCCGGTTCACCTTGCAACTCGCGGCCCGAGGCGGCGCACATGTCACCGCGATGACCAGCGATCCGGCGAAGGCAGACGCACTGCGCGCACTCGGCGCCCACGAGATCGTCACCGACCTCGCCGCGCTCCAGCACCTCGAACCGGTACACGGCGTGGTCGAGCTGGTCGGCGGTGCCCACATGGTCGGCGCACACGGCGCCCTGGCCGAGCACGGTGTGCTGGTCGCCGCTGGTCATATCTCCGGCGACGGCGAGCAGTTCCCCTACCGAGCTTTCTTCGGCGACAGCCGTCGACACAACCGCCAGATCGTCACCTACTTCCTGCTGGACGACGCCGCGGGACTGGGCGACGACCTCACCTGGCTCGCCGCGCTCACCGCCCGCGGCGAACTGGACCCGCAGGTCGCCCTGCGTACCGACTGGTCGGAGGCGGCGTGGGCAGTGGCCGAACTGGCAGGCCGCCGGGTGCCGGGCAAGGCCGTCATCGACATCCCCTGACCCTGCTCTTCAACCCGTGAGGTGGTTGCGGGTCTCGACGCGTTCCGCAGGTCTCCGGGCTCGAAACGCTGAGCGCTCTCCACCCGTAACGCCGGGTTCGTGGCAGGCGGGCGGAACAGACGCGTGCGGCGCGGCCAACTCGGCTCCTGCCCCGGCCGTACCCGCGGTGGTGGTACACCCCGGCTTCCGGCTGCCGCCCGAGCAGCGCTTCTGACAGCAGGGCCTCTTGGCAGGTCGGGGGTACGAACCAGACCGATGGCCAGGAGGCCCTTTGCCGCGGTCTTGTCGCGCTTGCATGGTTCCAGGGGCGGGGCGGGCGGCCCGAGGGCCGGCGCCAGGTGGAAGTCGGGTGAGTCAGGCTCAGGACTCGACGAACTTGTCCGCCAGGCCCAACTCCGCGTAGTTGTCCGGCAGGTCACGGATGACCAGCTCGGCCTCGGTCCGCTCGTTGTGCAGTCGCCAATAGGCGTCGGCGATGGTCTGCGGCTGGGAGTCGTGGCCGCCTTGGCCGATGTAGGCGGCGATCGCCACATGCGCGGCGTACACGCCGGTCCCGGAGAGTGCCTCGTGCAGATTGAGGATCCAGTTGCGCATCCCAGCGGTGGCGATCTGGACGTTCGCCACGTGAGGGACGATCATCGGCCCCGAACCCGCGCCGCTGGTGACCAGGACCGTCCCCGAGCCACGGGCCAGCATGCCGGGCAGGACGTGCTCGACCGCCGCGACGCCGCCGAGCAGGTACAGGTCCAGCTGGGCGAGGACCGAGTCGACGGTGACCTTCGTGGCCTCGACGATCGGGGCCCGGCGCAGGTCTTCCACAGACGGCGCGGGCGAATACTCGAGCACGTCGATGGGTCCCAGCCGATCCTCGACGGCGGACAGCGCCGCGTGCAGAGCAGGACGGTCGGTGACGTCGGCCGGGAACACCTCGACCCGGGAGCTGCCGCCGGACAGGCTGTCGGCGACAGCCTCCAGCGTCGTACGGTTGCGGGAGACGAGCGCCACGTCGAACCCCTCGGTGGCGAATCGTCGGGCGATCGCTCGTCCCAGCTGCGGGCCTGCGCCCACGATCGCGATCGTGCTCATGTCTCACCTCGGTGTCAGTGCGGCGGTTACGCCGAAACCATAGGAAGGTCTCGACGTGAGGGCTCGGACCGGTGCGACAAGCTGGATGGAAGATGCGCGACAACGATGAACAGCACGATCTCGGTGGACCTGAGCGGCGCCCACGCGTTCCGGGACTTCGCACAGGAATGGCGGGCCCGGATGGGTGAGACCTTCGCGCTGGCGTCCTACAGCCGGGCGACCGTCGGCAGCTTTCGCGCACGGTCCCGCGGGTTCCGGCTGCGGGACGTGATGTTCAACCGCTTCGAGAGCGCCGCCGCCCTCCGGACGACGGGTCCCCGGGCCGGGGCCGATGATCACGTACGACTGTGGATCGTCCACCGCGGCACCTGGCGCTTCGCAGAGCCGGGGGGAGCCGAGCACACGGTCCCGGCCGGCCGTTTCCTGACACAGACGGGGCACCTGTCGCATTTCGCCACGACGCCGGGCCACACCGTCCAGGTGCTGGTACTGCCCGCCGCCGAGATCCTGCGCGGAGAAGGCACGGCGGCCTCCGGTCCGGCCGACTCCCCCGAAGTACGGTTGCTGACCGCGCACGCCACCATGGTGAGCCGGGTGCTGGACGGCCTGGGACCCGCCGGGATCGACGCCGCCCGGGAAACCCTGCTCGAACTGGCCCGGGCCGCCCTCCGCGGCGGCCTCGACGATGTCGAGCCTCGGCTGGCGCCGGCGCTGGCCCAGGCCGCCCGGGACCTGGCCGACCGGCGGCTCACCGACCCCGCCCTCTCCCCGGCGGCGCTCGCGCGGAAACTCAATGTCTCCGTGCGCACCCTGCAACGCGCCTTCGCCTCCGAAGGCCAGTCACCGGGCGCCTACATCCGGGATCGCCGCCTGGAGGAGGCGCGCCGCGCGCTCACCGCACCGCACCGGCGGATGACCGTCTCCGAGATCGCAGCCCGCTGGCAGTTCGCCGACAGCGGCCATTTCGCCCGCGCCTTCCGCAGTCGCTACGGCCGGACCCCGAGCGAGTACGCCGCGCTCGCCGCTTCTGGAACGGATGCCGCGCAGCTGAAAATGTGACCGGGCACCGTCCGCGCCGGGCCACCCGTACGGGACCACTACCAGCAGACGAAGAACCTCCTGGTCTCGTACTCCGCGAAGAAGATGGGCTTCTTCTGAAGCCCGTGCGTCCGGCGCCGCCGCGCCGGCCAGCTTCCGGACGCGTTCGCGCACTCCGGGCGAGCACCGCCGGATTCGGTGCGCGCGGGGGAACGCGGGATGCGGAGCGCCGCGGTTCCGTCTTGTCCGGAGCCTCGCCCGACGCCTGCGCCTGCATGCGTCGAGGACCGTCCAGTGAGCGTACGGCCTGTCTCGCATGCCTACGCGGCGCGCGACTTGACCGGGGCAGAAGGGCGCTGCCCGGCGCTCCTCGGCTTGGCCTCAGTGAGCGTGGCGAGGACCAGGGACAGCAGCCGGGGCAGCTGCGGCGCATGACCCCCGACTCCAAGGCGGGCAAGGCCCACCACCGGCTCTGAGACCAGGCCGGAGGTCCCTACGGACACCTCGCCACTGCCCGCGAGGACAGTACTCTCACCCTTTCACCCGTTGTCTCGCTGTGACAGCCTTGTGGGCTGAGAAAGACTCCGAGCTGCCTCTCACCGCCGCAATGGCCGACCTCGGCCGGGCCCGGATCAGGGCGAGAGCGGCAACTCACGGCACCATGGAGGGCCCGGGTTGAGGGAACGAGAGCGGCAGCAGGATTCCCGGCACTCGTCGGCCCGGCTTGCCCCACCTGCCGTGACGCGTGATACGCCGCCAACCGGTATCGGCGCCGGGGCGGCTCCCGGCCCGCGCGAGGTGATGGTGCTCCAGAGGCTGGCCGGCAACGCCGGCACCACCAGGCTGCTGGCTCAGCAGAGTGCGGGCAGTGGTCGCCCCGGCCCCCAGCAGCGGCCGGGTACGGCGCGCCTCGTACAGCGCGCGGTCGGCCGGGACGCCGACGCGGGAACCCAGGTCCGCACGGTAGAGGGGCGAGCGGGCGCCGGCGTGACCGCTGCCGCTCGGGTCGTCCAGCGGGTGCCGTGGCCCGACCCTGCCGCGGCCCACCAGCGCATACTGGAGCAGGGGTGGCGGGTAACCGAGGACGGCGGGTACACCAGGGCTCAGCAGCCGGAGACCGGAGAGACGGCCGGCGGCCGACAAGCGGAGACCGCGCAACAGGAGCAGGAACAGAAGCAGGAACAGAAGCAAGAGCAGGAACAGAAGCAAGAGCAAGAGCAGGAGCAAGGCGGGGACGACCGCATCACGCTTCGCGTATTGGTACGGAAGAACGCCAGTTTCCGTGACGAGGACTACTTCGATCAGGTCGGTCACTCCTGGGTGGCGTTCTACAAGAACGACAAGTTCCTTTCCTCCGCGGGCTTCTATCCCAGAGACGGGCGGATCAACGAGGCAGCACCGTTCCGGAGTGTGCCCGGCGAGGTGCGGATAAATCACGACGATCCGAGCAACGCGACCACCGAGTTGTCCGTCCCCCTCACTCAGAAGCAGTTCTCGAAGGCGCAGAAGTACATCGACACAAATCTGTACCGCGACTACAACGTGTTGCGCCACAACTGCACCGACTTCGTGATCGGGGTGCACAAGGCCGCCACCGGCCACAGTCCTCCCGGCCGCAACCTGCTGATACCGAACAACCCCAACGATCTGCACTCCGGCATCAAGAAACACAAGAAAAGGGCAAGTAGGGCGGGAGCCGGGTAGGGGCCGGGCCGGTTCCGGCTGTGAAGCCGTCGAGGGTGTCGGGCGGTGCCGAAGGCAGACTGGCACGATCGGCACCCTGAGGAGCTGGTGGACGCCGTCGATCAGTGCGATGAAGTCCCGCTCTCCCGTGCTGCGACGTTTGCCCTTGCCGGCGGGCTGGGCCGCAGACGGTGGCACAGCCGAGTCCGGGAACCGGGCCGCACCGTGCGGCGAAGCGCATCGTCTATCGTCGTAACGTGCCCGATCTAGAGCTGCGACACCTCAAGTACCTCATCGCCGTGGCGGAAGCCGGCAGCATCACGCGGGCGGCGCAGCGGCTCATGATGACCCAGCCGGCGCTGTCGCGGGCGATCAAGGCGCTGGAGCGCACGGTCGGCGTCCCCCTCTTCGTGCGCCGCTCCCACGCCACGGAACTGACAGTGGCGGGAGGGGCGTTGCTCTCCGAGGCGTACGAATTGGTGGGCCGTTCCCAGGCCGCTCTTGAACGCGCCCGCGGCATGCGGTCCGAGGCGGAGACCCTCACCGTGACCGCTCCTCTGTGTGACGTCGTGGCCGTGACGGCGGCGAGCCGGTCCTTCGAGGCGGACCGTCCGGGTGTGCGGGTGAATGTCGTCCCGCGCGAGTGGCTCGCCCAGCTGCACGAGTTGCGAGCGGGCGCGGCGGACGTGTCGTTCCTGCGGGACCGCCACGACCGGGACGGACTGACCGTCGACCGGCTCGCGCGCGAAGAACGCAAGGTTCTGCTCCCTGCGGACCATCCCCTGGCCGCCCGCGAGAGGCTGACCCTGTCCGACCTGTGGGACGAGCCGGTCACCCACTGGGCCGGCATGTCCCCGGAGGAGGCGGACCACTGGACCGCAGCCGACGCCGACGGACGCCCGAGACGGCACGGCCCTCTGGTGCGGAACGCGACCGATGTGCTCGCCGCTGTCGCCCTCGGCCGGGCCGTCGCCTTCGTCCACGGCTCGACCCTGCCGGACACCGAGCTGCCCGGGCTGCGCGTGCGTCCGGTCGACGGCCTCTCCTGGAGCAGTCTCGAGATCGGAGTGCCGGCCCACAACGCACACCCGATCGCCGAGGAGTTCGTGGAGCACGCGCGCGACCAGTGGGCTCCGACAGGCCGTTGACCGCCACACGCGGCGAGACGCCACGCACGGCACGGCGGCCCTGTCCCGGCCGGGCATGCCGACCGGGCATGCCCGGCGCTGCCGCATCGGCGTTACCGGGGGGACCGTTGCCACTGGTTGGATCACGGGTGAACGTCCGACGTGCCGACCGGACGGAGTTCCGCGCGGACGCGTAGGCCCCGCACCGTGCCGGACCCCGTGGCAACCCCTTGGTGCGACACGGCGAGCCGTCGGCACTTGGAGGAGACAGGATGCGCATCGGGCTTGTCGTGGATGAGAGCGGACCGTCCCTGGAGACGATCGTCGATCAGACCCGGGCCGCCGCCCGGGCCGGCTTCGGCGGGGTGTGGATGAGTCAGCGTACGGGCCGGGACACACTGACCACACTGGCGGTCGCGGGGCGGGAAGTGCCGGGTCTCGAACTGGGCACAGCGGTGATTCCCACACACCCCAGACACCCACTGGCACTCGCCGCACAGGCGTTGACCGTGCAGGAAGCCGTCGGCGGCCGCTTGGTGCTGGGTCTCGGCGTGAGCCATCGGCCCCTGGTCGAAGACCAGTACGGCTACTCCTTCGACCGTCCCGCCCGTCACCTGCGCGGTTACCTGTCCGCCTTGATGCCTCTGCTGCGCGGTGAGAGCGTCTCCTACCAGGACGAGACGCTCACGGCGGCAGGTGCGGTCCAGGTGCCGGTGGCGAGGGCGACCTCCGTGCTCGTCGGCGCGCTCGGCCCGGCCATGCTCCGGGTGGCCGGTGAGCTGGCCGACGGAACCATCACGACGTGGACGACTCCGAAGGCTGTCGCCGACCACATCGTGCCGCGGATCACCAAGGCGGCGGGGCGGCGCTCGCCCCGTGTGGTGGTGTCCGTGCCGGTCTGCCTCACGTCCCAGGAGGACCAGCGGCGCGCGTGGGCCGCCGAGAGCTTCGCGATGGTCGCCGAGATCCCCGGCTACCGCGCCATCCTCGAACGTGGCGGCGCCGACGGCCCCCAGGACGCGGTCGTCCTCGGGGACGAGGCCCGCGTCGAGCGGCAGATCCGGAGCCTGTTCGACGCGGGTGCGACCGATGTCGTGGCGATGCCCGTGGGGCCGGCCGAGGAGCGGGCCCGGACGCTCGATCTGCTGAGCGCTCTGACCACTGCGGGCCCTCAGGAACTCGGATGACCGACGCGTCCCCGACAGGGCTGCCGCCCGGACGACTTGACTGGAGTGACATGACGTTCACCATCTCGCAGGAGCCCTGGGACTGTGCCGACGGCGATCGACTTCGTCGTGCCATGGAGACGGAGCTGGCCGCCCGTTATGGCATCCCGGACCAGGAAACCGACAAACCGACCGCGGAGAACGTCGACGTGTTCCTGGTCGCCCGTGACGCCGCCGGAGTCGCGACCGGCTGCGGCGCCCTGCGCCTGCTGCCCGACGGCACCGGGGAGATCAAGCGCATGTACGTCTCTCCGGAGGCTCGCGGCACGGGCGTGGCCGCAGGCATCCTGCGTGAACTCGAGGAGCACGCACGCCGACGCGGGATCCTCACCGTGCAGTTGTCGACCGGCGTCAAGCAGCCCGACGCGATCCGCCTCTACGACCGCGAGGGCTACCGGCGCACCGACGGCTACGGCCCCTACAAGGGCCACCCCATGGCCGTCTGCTTCGCCCGCACCCTGGTCTGAGGCGGCCGCCGCCGGACGCCTGGCCTCAGAAGAAGTCCAGCCCCAACCGCACCTGTCCGACCGGCTTTCGCCGGCCGGCATGGGGCGGGGGACCGGGGCGTCCGGCGTCGAGGACGGCCTGGACGGCGGCGTGGGCCCGGCCGGTGGTGTCGATCTAGTGAGGGCCTTCTGGGTCCGGTGTACATCGCGACATCCACGCCCGACCGCAGGAGGCCCTGTGTGCCGTGGACGACCGCTGGCCGTTGCGGCGGGCCGCGGAACGATTCCAGGTCAGCCGTACGACAGCCGCACACCGGGCCGGCCGCTACCGGAAGCAGGGCGGGGCCGGGCTGCAGGATGGCCGGCCCACCGCACCCCGGCCGCCATCGAGGCACAGGTTCTGCGGCTGCGACGCGAGCACCGCATCGGCCCGCCGCGGCTGGCCGGAAGGGGTCAGTGACCACAGGCGGTCAGTGAGCGCAGGACGGGCTGTCCGGTGTGGTCGTCATGCCAGATCGCGGCGGCTATTGCGAGAACGCGCTCCGGAATGCGGGCGATGACACCACCGGGGGCACGTCCTCGGTACTGTTCGAGGTCGAGAGTCGGCCTTTGGCTCACGAACCCTGGCTTGGGAATTCACCCACCGGGTGTGATGCGATAGGTTCCCGGTGTCTGGCCCATGGTGCGGCTGAACGTGTCGATGAACGCACTGGTCGTGGCCCATCCGCACTGACGTCCCGTTTCGCTGACGCTTGCTCCTTCCGCCAGCAGCACCATGGCGTGAAACACCCGGACGTTGGTTCTCCATTGCGGATAGGTCATGCCGAACTCGCTCCTGAACAGCCGGGCCAGGGTGCGCTCGCTCACGCCGACGCTCCGCGCCAGCCAGGCGGCGGTCCGCGGCTGCCGCAGATCGCCGGTCACCAGCGCGCACGCCTGCCGCAACAGGGAGTTGTCGGGGGTGGGCAGCGTCAATGGCTCCACGGGGGCTCGCCGCAGCCGGTCCCGCAGGACGGCGCGCAGGTGGCGTGCCTCCTGCTGCGGAAGAGACGGTTCGCTGCACGCGATGATCAGTTCGCGCACCAGGCTGTCCACGGCCACGACGACCGGCGTCCGGGACCTCAGCAGGACGTCGTGGGCGGCGAAGCCGAGCGTGTGCACGGAACTGTGCCCGTGCACCCGGTGCTGATGCCAGATGCCCGCCGGAATCCACACGGCGCGCGCCCTGGACGCCACCCAGGACGCCTCGCCCGTCTGCACCGCCAGCACACCGGCGCTGACGTAGAGAAGCTGGTGATAGCCGTGCTGGTGGCGGCCGATGACCTCGCCCGCGAGGTGGGCGTGCGAGGTGTCCCTGGGCTCCGCCGCCTCCTCCGTCTGACTGTTTTCCGACATACGACGGCAGAATAACGGAAGCGGTACACCGCGCGATCCTGCCAGCGTGGTGGCCATGCCCACGACATCCCCCACCCCGCGCGAGCTTCCTCCCACGGCCCCGCCCGCACTGAAGGCCCGGCTGATCTCCAGTCTGCGCGGTATCGCCCTCGACACCCGCCCGCTGGCGCACCCTGCCTTCCGTCGCCTGCTGATCGGGCAGGGCGCGGCATACATCGGGACCATGGTCACCAGCGTCACTGTCCCGGTACAGGTGTACGCGCTGACGCGGTCGTCGCTGTTCGTGGGGCTGACGGGGCTGGCCGGCCTCGTACCGCTCGTGGTCTTCGGCCTGTACGGCGGCGCCATCGCCGACCGGTTCGACCGCCGTACGCTCTACCTGGCGTCGGCCTGCCTCACCTGGGCGATCACACTCGCCCTGCTGTTCCAGGCGCTCGCCGATCTGCGCTCGGTGCCCCTCATCCTCGCCCTCGTCGCTGTCCAGGCCGGCGCCTTCGCCGTGTCGTCCGCCGCCCGGGGCGCGATCATTCCCCGCATCGTCCCCACCCCGTTGGTGCCCGCCGCGAACACGCTGTACCTCACCGCCGGCAATGTCGGGCAGGTCGCCGGGCCCCTTGTGGCGGGCCTCCTGATCTCGCTGCCGAACGGCTACTGCTGGGCCTACGGCGCCGACGCCGTGCTGTTCTCCGTCCTGCTGTACTCGGCCGTTCACCTGCCCCCGATCCTGCCGACCGGCTCGGGGGACCGCACCGGCGGGCTGCGCTCGGTCTTCGACGGGCTGCGGTTCATCGCCGCCGCCCCCGTGCTCTGGATGTCCTTCGCGGTCGACATCGCGGCGATGACGATGGCCATGCCGACCGCCCTGTTCCCGGAAGCGGCACAGCTGCGCTTCGGCGGAGGAGTGGGACTGTTGTACTCGGCCATCGCCATCGGGTCGGTCGCGGCGGGGCTGTTCAGCGGATGGATCGGACGAGTGCGCCGCCAAGGCCGGGCGCTGGCGATCGCCGTCACCACCTGGGCGGCGGCCATCGCCCTCGCGGGCACCGTCCACCACCTCTTCGCGGCCGCGGCCCTGCTGGCCGCTGCCGGAGCGGCGGACCTCGTCAGCGCGGTCTACCGCGAGACGATTCTGCAGACCTACGCACCAGACGCCATGCGTGGCCGGCTGCAAGGCGTCTTCACCGTCGTCGTCGCCGGCGGTCCGCGCCTCGGAGACCTGCGTGCCGGCGCCATGGCCTCCGCCACCGGTCTCGGTGTCGCGTGGACAGGCAGTTCGCTGCTCTGCATGATCTTCGTCATCGTCGGCGCACTGCTTGTACGACCGTTCTGGCACTACACCGTCACCATCGCACAGCCGCCATCCCCACCGACGCGACCCGAAGCCGCACACCAGCCGTAGAACTGGCGCGTCACGGCCGTCTCTCGTCAGTGGACATCCGCTACGCGCGGCACCGGCTGAGAGCAGGCGCGGTGCACCCGGAGGGGTCCGGCGTCCACGTGTGCCGCCTCCTCCGGGCGCCCGCACCCGAAGAACAGGACGGTCTCGCCTATGGGTTCACCGGCCTCAGCCCGCGCCGCGCGCGCCTGGACGAAGGCGTTGCGGATGCCCTTCCCCCCTGTCGGCCATGCCGTAGCGGCGGGACAGCACCGTCCGGTCCCGGTGCGACAGCAGCACCACGCCGGGAGAATCTGCCCTCGACGGGAACCACTGTCCCGGCGGCGTACGCGACACCCCGCCGCGCGCGCTCAAGCACCGCCGCCCTCCCCCGGACCGCCGCCGGAGGCGAGGCCGCGGACGCGGAACTGCATGACGCGGTAGGGCCAGCCCTCCTCGGTGTTCCACTGGCTCACCGACAGGTGCAGGTCGTCGAGGGTCGACCCGGGAATGACGTAGCCGCCGTACAACTGGGCGACGTGGGTGTCGTCCTCGTGGCCCCAGGAGGTGCCCCACAGCAGGGTGCGGCGGCGGGCGGCGGGCAGGTCGGCCGTGGGGTGGTCGGCGACCAGGGCGTCGATCCGGTAGTCGGCCTGGTTGAACCAGGTCAGGAGCCACCGGCCGTCGAGCGGCCGCAGGCACAGCTCGCCGAACGTGCCGTGCAGGACGGGTGCGGGCGCCTCGCCCCAGGCCCAGCGGCCGTCGGGGGCCCGTCCCCAGGGTTCGTAGGCGGCGGGGTCGGTCAGGCGGGCGGGACGGACCCGGTGCAGGATCACCGGCTTGTTCCGCTGGAAGCCGGTGGACAGTACGTAGACGTAGCCGTCGTCGCCGAGGGCCCAGGTGAGCAGCTGGAACATGCCGTCGTGCAGGTCAGGGGCGAACACGGCACCGGTTGGGCGCCAGGTCGCGCCCGAGTCGTCCGACCGCCGGATCTCGGTGCGGACCACGTTGCCGAGTCCGTTGTTCACCATGACGTGCAGGTACATGACGTCCCCGAGGGTGATCACGTCCGACGGGAGCATGGTGGAGTACTCGGGGTTGTCGTGGTCGTACGGCCAGAGCTGCCGGGCGTGCCGGCCGCCCACCGCGCCGGTCCAGGCGACCGGCCGGCCGGAGCCGGCGGAGCGCCCGTACAGCGCCACGGGTGAGCGCCACCACCCGCCGCCGACCCTGGCCTCCTCGAAGGTGTCGCCGAAGACGAACAGGAGCCGGCCGTCGGGGGTCCGCGCCGGCACGCCCAGGTCGGTGGCCTCCATGCGGAACCGGGTGGTGAGACCGGGGCCGGTGAGGTCGGCGACCTTGGAGACGCGGAGGGGGTCCGCCGCCGCGTGGGCGGGGGTGCGGAGCAGCGGGCCGCCCGCGAGGGCCGCCGTGGCGGTGGCCCGCAGGAAACCGGCCCGGCTGAGGTGGACGGGGCGGATGGGGGCGCGGGGCGGGCGCACGGCGCCGCCCGGTGTGTTGTCGTGCATCGACGCTCCTGTGGGGAAGGGGGCACGGGGTGCCGACAGCCATGTGAAGGTGTCGGCACCCCGTGGTATCGACGGGAGGGACGGTGCGGTCAGCAGCCGTCGAGGTAGGCGTCGTGGATCCAGACACCGGTGCGTCCGCCCACCAGGTCACCCATCACCCACTCGCCCCTCTTGTCCCGGTAGTTGAGCTGCTGCCCCTTGTTCACCTGGCCCAGGACCTGGTAGTTGGTGCCGGGGCCGCTTCGGAAGTTGACCCCGTTGTCGTTGACCGCGCAGACGACGACCTGCTGCCGCGCGGCAGCGGACGGTACGGCCGCCGTCGTGGCCTGCGCGCCCTGCGCGAGGGGGCCGGCGGTCAGCGTGAGTCCGCTGATCAGGACGGCCGCGGCCAGCGTGCGCTTGTTCATGGGTTTCCTCTTTCCGTTCGCTGTCGGGTCCCGGTGCGGGACCTGATGCACCGTTTGTAGCCGCTAATCTGTTGTTCAGGTCCGGCCGGCCGATGCTGAACAAACGGATGCCGAACAATCCGCGTGACCGGGGGAAAGGCGGGAGTGTGCCACGGGGAGAAAGCCCTCTGGATCCGAACGGTGGTCCGCTTTTCGAATTCGCGGCCGGTCTGCGGAAAGTGCGGGAGCAGGCGGGCCGCCCCACCTACCGGGACCTCGCGCGGACCACGCACTACGGGATCGCGACGCTGTCCCAGGCCGCGGCGGGCCGTCAGCTGCCCAGCCTGGCCGTCACCCTCGCCTACGTCCGCGCCTGCGGCGGTGACGAGCGGGAATGGCGACGGATCTGGCAACGGACGGCGGACGCGTGTTCCGGTACGGGCGCGCCGGTCCCCGTCGGCGGGAAGAGCGGCCGAGAAAGCGACACCAAGCCCCCCTACGCCGGTCTGCGCGCGTTCGGACCGGGCGATGCCGGGTTTTTCTTCGGGCGGGAGAAACTCACCGGCACGCTCGTCGAACATCTGAAGGAGAAAAGGCTCCTCGTATTGTTCGGGGCGTCGGGATCGGGGAAATCGTCGGTGCTGCGCGCCGGTGTGCTCCCGGCTTTTTCCGGTGTTCCCTCCCTCGTCTTCACGCCCGGCCCGCGGCCGCTGGAGGAATGCGCCGTGCGGCTGGCGGCCCGGGCCGGCATCGAGCCCGGGGCGGTGCGGGACCTGCTCACCGCCGAGCCGTGCGGCCTGCACCGGATCGTGCGGCAGATCCTCGCCGGACAGGAGGGAGAACAGGGGGGTGGCGCGGCGGACGAACTGATCGTCGTCGTGGACCAGTTCGAGGAGGTGTTCACCGTCTGCCGCGACGCGCGGGAACGGGAGCGGTTCACCGCCGCGCTCGTACGCGCGGCACAGGTCCCCGACAGCCGCACCCGGGTCGTCATCGCCGTACGGTCCGACTTCTACACCCACTGCACCCGGCTGGCCCCCCTCGTCGACGCCCTGCCCCACGCCCACCATCCCGTCGGCCCGATGACCGCCGAGGAGTTGCGGGCGGCGATCGTGCGGCCCGCCGCCCGCTGCCGGCTCACCGTCGAGACCGCCCTGCTGACCACCCTGACGGCCGACGCCCACGGCCGGCCGGGGGCGCTGCCGCTGCTGTCGCACGCCCTGCTGGAGACCTGGCGGCGACGGCGGGGCAACGCCCTCACCCTGGCCGGCTACCGCGCGGCGGGCGGCATCGAGGGCGCGCTCGCGCAGACCGCCGAGGAGTTCCACGACTCCCTGGACGACAGCCGGCAGCGGGCCGCGCGGCGGCTTTTCCTGCGGCTGGTCGCGCTGGGCGAGGGCACCGAGGACACCAAACGCCGGGTGCCGCGCCGCGAACTCGACGAGGGTCCGGACACCGAGTTCGTCCTCGAACAGGCCACCAGGGCCCGGCTGCTGACCGCCGACGCCGGCCACGTGGAGATCGCCCACGAGGCGCTGATCCGCTGCTGGCCCCGGCTCGGTGCCTGGCTGGCGGAGGACCGCGGCCAGGAACGTCTGCACCGCGCGCTCACCGAGGCCGCCACCTCCTGGGAGTCCCTGGACCACGACCCCGACACCCTGTACCGCGGGGTGCGCCTGGCCGCCGCCGGTGACCTCCCGCGACAGGCGCTGACCACCCGGGAACGCGCCTTCCTCGACGCCAGCCTGGCGGCGGCCCACCAGGAGCAGCAGCGTGACCGCCGACGGCTGCGCCGCCTGCGCCGCCTGGCCGGGGCGCTGGCCGTCCTGCTCGTCTGTGCCGTGGCGGCCGCCGGTTTCGCCGTACGGGCCCAGAGCACCGTCACCCGGCAGCGCGACGAAGCCGTGGCGCTGCGCGCCGCCGACGCGGCCGTCCGCCTCAGCCCGCACGATCCGTCACTGGCTGTCCAGATCGCACTGGCCGCCTACCGCGAGGCCCCGCAGGGCCGTACCCGGGACGCCCTGCTCACCGCCCTGTCCGTCGGTTCGACGGAGCCCCGGCCTGCCGGGTCCACACCGGCCGGGCGCGCGCCGGTGGAGAAACCCCCCACCGGGCACACGCCGGCCGTGACCGCCGACGGCCGCGTGCTGGCCATGGCCGACGGCTCGCACGCCGTCCTGTGGGACATGACCGATCCGCGCCGGCCCCGCCGGCTCGGCCGCACCGGCGCCGGCCCGGCCGGCCTGGGTCCGATCCAGTTGACCCCGGACGGCCGCACGCTGCTCGGCGCGGACGGCGACCGCACCCTGTGGACCTGGGACGTGTCCGACCCGCGGCGCCCCAGACTGCTGTCGAAGCTGCCCACCGGCCACACCGAGGCCGTCTACGCCATCGCCGTACGCCACGACGGCGGCCTGGCCGCCACCAGCAGCTACGACGACATCGTCCGCCTGTGGGACACCACCGACCCGGCCCGCCCCCGCCCGCTCGACCGGCTCACCGGACACACCGCCAACGTCAAAGCCGTGACGTTCGGCCCCGACGGCACAACCCTGGCCTCGGGCTCCGACGACCACCACATCCGCGTCTGGGACGTGACCGACCCCCGCCACGCCGCCCCCGTCGCCGTCCTCGCAGGACACCGGAACTTCGTGGACGCCCTCGCCTACAGCCCCGACGGCCGCACCCTGCTCAGCGGCAGCGACGACCGCACCGCGAGACTGTGGGACGTCAGCGCCCTTCCCCGCCACCGTGAGCCGGCCGAACTGGCCGGCCACTCCGACATCGTCACCGGCGTCGCCTTCGCCGCCCACGGACGTACCGCGGTCACCGTCGGCATCGACGGCACAGTGCACATCTGGGACCTCACCGACCGCACCCGCCCCTTCGCACGCTCCCGCCTCACCAACCCCCGCGGCACCCTCAAGGAAGTACGCCGCCTCGCCGCGGACGGGACCTTCCTGACCGTGACCGCCCACCACACCGTGCAGATCTGGTACACCGACCTCGGCCGGGCGCTCGCCGACGCCTGCGCCCACTCCCCCACCACCATCAGCCGCGCCCAGTGGGCCCGCCACTTCCCCCGTCTCGACTACGCCCCGCCCTGCCCGCGCCGAACCTGACACGCCGACAGAAACGCGTACCACGTGGCCTGTTCCGTTCGTTCATCCCGTCCCGGAGCGCACAGCAGCGTCGAAAAGCCGCGACCGAAGCACAACCAATCCCCTCTGTCCGCCGTCCCACTGGACAGGAGCAAACGTCTCCTACGACCGCAAGGGGGAAATATGACCGCCAAACGATCCATTCTGTCCGTCGCCGCGGTGGCGGCCCTGGGCCTGGGCACCGCCACCGCGCTCGCGGCACCCGCGTCCGCCGCCCCCAACACCACGCCGGAGAAGGTGTGCGGCAGCGGCTACAAGACCGTCAACTCGGCCGCCGTCGGCTCCCGCGGCACCGTCTACCTCACCTACAACGCCACCACCGGAAAGAACTGCGTAGCGACCATCCGCAGCACCCCGGGCACCGCGACCGACATGTCCGCGTGGATCTACGTACCGGACACCGAGGACTACGACGAGGACTACGGCCGGTACACCTCGTACGCCGGGCCCACCTACGTGTACGGCAAGGCCCACTGCGTGGACTGGGGCGGCAGCATCGGCAACGTCAACGTCCAGATCACCGGCTCCAACTGCGCGACCCTGAAGGAACACCGGGTGACCACCACCGGGTGATCCACCACTGCCGTGGCCCGTACGCTCCCCGGGGAGCGTACGGGCCACGGCTGGAGGGGCGGGGCGGGACGAAGCGCGACGGGCACCACTTGAGACGAGACGCTTCGTCTTGTTATGGTGAGGGCATGGCTTTCCTCTTCTTCGTCTGAGCCCGGGCACGGCCCCAGCCGCCGTTTCCGCTGCCCGCAGACCCACGCATGCCCAGGGAAAGTCCTATGCGCGACCGCGCTCACACCGCCCTGCCCACCGCCGCCTCCGATGTGGCCCAGCTGTCGGTCAGGTCCGTCACCAAGTCGTACGGCACCCGGACCGTCCTCGACCAGGTCTCCTTCACCGTCCGGCCGGGCGAGAAAGCCGCCGTGGTCGGCGACAACGGCTCCGGCAAATCCACCCTGCTGCGGCTGCTCGCCACAGCCGAGAGGCCAGACGCCGGAGAGGTCACCGTCCGCTTCCCCGGCGGAACCGGCCATCTCGCCCAGACCCCCGGCCTCGATCCGGACCGCACCGTGCGGGACGCCGTCGACCTCGCCCTGGCCGAACTGCGCGACATGGAGCGAAGACTCCGTGCGGCAGAGGAGTCCCTCGCCGACGCGCCGGACGAGGAACTCGCCGCGTACGGCGAGCTGCTGACCGCGTACGAAGAACGCGGCGGATACCAGGCGGACGCCCGTGTGGATGCCGCCATGCACGGACTCGGACTGGCCCGGATCACCCGGGACCGCCCGCTCGGCTCGCTGTCCGGCGGCGAGCAGGCACGCCTCGCGCTCGCCTGCACCCTGGCCGCCGCCCCCGAACTGCTGCTCCTGGACGAACCGACCAACCACCTCGACGCCACCGCCGTGCGCTGGCTGGAGGAACACCTGCGCGCGCACCGCGGCACCGTCATCGCGGTCACCCACGACCGCGGCTTCCTCGAACGCATCGCCACCACGATCCTCGAGGTCGACCGGGACGAGCGCACGGTGCGCCGGTACGGCGACGGATGGACCGGCTACCGCGCCGCGAAGGCCGCCGCCCGGCGCGCGGCGCAGCAGCGGTACGCGGACTGGGCCGAAGAGGTGGCCCACGCGGAGGAGCTGCTGGAAGCCGCCGGCAGGCGGCTGGCCGCCACCGGCCGCGACCCGAAGCAGGGCTTCGGCAAGCACCGCCGCTCCAGCGAGGCGAAGCTCGGCGGGCAGGTGCGCTCGGTGCGGGAGCGCCTGGACCGGCTGCGGCGCAACCCGGTGGCGAAGCCGCCGGTACCGCTGCGGTTCACCACGGCGCCGGCGTCGGCGGCCGACAGCCCTGCCCAGGGCACTCTCGCCGAGCTCGACAACGTACGAGTCGGAGAACGGCTGCACCTGGACGGACTCCTGACGATCAAGCCCGGAGGGCGCCTCCTTGTCACGGGCGAGAACGGCGCGGGCAAGTCGACACTGCTTCGCGTCCTGGCGGGCGACCTCCAGCCGGACGCGGGCACGGCGCGCCGCCCTGCCCGGACCGGCTACCTCGCCCAGGAACTGCCCGCCCACGCCACGCGGCTGCCGCTGCTCGCCGCGTTCGCCGCCGGGCGGCCCGGGCTGCCGGACGAGTACGCCGACCAGTTCCTGTCCCTGGGCCTGTTCCGCGAACAGGACCTGCACGTCCCGGTTGCCGCCCTGTCCGTGGGACAGCGACGACGACTGCAGATCGCGACCCTGGTGACCCGGCCCGCAGACCTCCTCGTCCTTGACGAGCCGACCAACCACATCGCCCCCGACCTGGTCGAGGACCTCCAGGCCGCGCTCGCGGCGTACCCGGGGGCGGTGGTCGCGGTCTCACACGATCGCGACTTCCGCGCACGCTTCGAAGCTGAACGGCTGGAACTGCGCGCCGGCCACCGGCCCTGACCGGGCCCGGCCCGCCCGGTCCACCCCCGCCCCCGCCCTTGCCCTTGCCCTTGCCCCGGACAGTCCGCTCCCGCTCCACGTCCCAACGCTGTCTCGGCGGGCGCCGTCCTCGCAGACCGCTGTCGGCAGGCACGCCGCGGCCGGCTGCCTCCGGAGCGCGGGGTGCGCCGCAGGCGCGGTCGCCGCCGTCGGGTCCGGGGAGCCGGGGCCCAGAGCAGGTCGAGGCCGAGGTGGTGGAGAACCCAGGAGATGGGAGTGGCGAAGGATATCCGGGTGAGGGGGTGTCCTCCGACCAGCAGGCTCACCGGGTTGACGGTCGAGTCGCAGGCCCGGACGACCGCACCCGAATCGCCGAACGGGAGCAGGTCGTGAAGGAGTTGCGCGTACCCTGAAACAGGGCAAGAAGAACGATTCGGGCCTGTTCATGGCCGGCTTCCCCGCACCGGTTCCTCCGCCGTGGTCCATGCGGTTTCTCCGTCGCGTCCGACGCAGGCCGCTGTGCGCCCAGCCGTCCGGCCCCTGGGCTTCGAGGAGACATCATGGCCACGTACGCCAAGCCCGCGCTCGATCCGGAGACTTCCGAGCAGTTGATCCAGCGGCTGAGGCAGGACGAGGAGGAACGCCGCAGGGCGATCGGGATCGTCCAGAAGGGGGGCGTCCTGGCGTATACCGATCTCCATCATCCCGCTGAAGACGGAGTCGTCCATCGACATCGGCATCCACACGGAGGACGTGGACATCGACATCCACATCGAGTGCCCCATCTGAGACACCCCTCCGCCCCGGGCCTCGGGCGCCGTGGTTCGCGAAGACGCAGCCCGTAGAGACCGGCGTGCGTCCAAGGGACCGACGGCCGCCGGCACGGTCGGGTCCGGGCGGATCGCGTGGTGGGCCGGGGCGGGGGGTCGGTCACAGCCGGGTGGCCGTGCGGACCAGTCCGGCGAGGGCGAGGGAACGGCTGTGCGCGGGCCAGGCCAGGTGGGTGACGACCGGGGGCGCGTCGGTCAGGGGGACGGCGGCGTGCTCGGCCCACAGCCAGGCGCGGGCCGACTCCGGGTAGACGGCCATGGTGCGTCCGAGGGCGATCAGCTGGGCCAGCTGCGTCTGGTCGTGGATCTCGGGGCCCGGGCCGGGCGGGTACGTGCCGTTGCTGGACCAGCGGGCGAGCGGGAGTCCGGGGACGTCGCTGATGTCGGCCAGGGACAGGGTCCGGTGGCTGGCGAGAGGATGCTTGGCGGGCAGGACGGCGATCTGGCCCTCGGACATCAGTACCTCGCTGTCGAACCCGGTGAGGGAGTTGAACGGCGCGTGCATGAGCGCGGCGTCCGCACGGCCGTCGCGGAGCATCGCTCCCTGCTCGCACGTGCCGCTCGGCAGCACCTCGATCTCGGCGGCGTCGAGCTCGGCCGCGTAGGCGTCGAGGAGCTTGTGCAGCAGTTCGTGGGAGTCGCCGGCCTTCACCGCCAGCACCAGGCGGTCGCGAGGGCCGCACGGGCTGTCCGCGCCACCGGCGCGACGGGTGCGGCGCGCGGCGGCGGTGACCGCGTCGAGGGCCGCGCGGCCCTCGTGCAGCAGCATCTCTCCGGCGCCGGTCAGGGCGACGCCGCGGCGGTCGCGGTCCAGCAGGCGGACGCCCAGGCGCCGTTCGAGCTGCTGGATCGCCCGGGACAGCGGCGGCTGGGCCATGCCGAGGTGTTCGGCGGCGCGGCCGAAGTGCAGTTCCTCGGCGACGGCCAGGAAGTACCTCAGCTCGCGGGTCTCCAGGGTGTCCAGGGTGTGCATGTCCAGAGCGTAACTCGGTGATACCCGCCCGGTATGACAGAGCACCGCATCCGTATTGGCCGCGCTTCACCCCCGGGCGAACATCGACGACAGGTGCGAGCGAGGCCCGCCCGATGCGCGGGCCTGTCAAGTGGCAAGCACCTTCCCGTGATCCGGTCCAGCAGGAAAGACACGACAGCATGAACGCTTCTCCCGCGTCGCTGCCCGGCGGCACCTGGTCCCTGGGCGATCTGACCGTCACCCGCTTCGGCTACGGCGCCATGCAACTCGCCGGCCCCGGGGTGATGGGTCCGCCCTCCGACCATGACGGTGCGCTCGCCGTGCTGCGCGAGGCCGCCGATCTGGGGATCACCCACATCGACACCGCCGACGCGTACGGACCGCACGTCACCAACCAGTTGATCCGCGAAGCGCTGCACCCCTATCCCGAGTCGCTGCGCCTCGTGACCAAGGTCGGCGCGGTCCGGGACCAGCAGGGCGGCTGGCCCCCCGCCCGGCGGCCCGAGGACCTGCGCCGCGCGGTGCGCGCGAACCTGGAACACCTCGGCCTCGACGTCCTCGACGTGGTCAATCTCCGGCTCGGCGACGCCCAGGGCCCCCAGCCGGGCTCCCTCGCCGAGCCGTTCGAGACCCTCGTCGAACTCCAGCGGCAGGGCCTCATCCGGCACCTCGGAGTGAGCAACGCGACCGCGGAACAGGTCGCCGAGGCGCGGGCGATCGCACCGATCGTGTGTGTGCAGAACATGTACAACCTCGCTCACCGCCAGGACGACGAGCTGATCGACGATCTCGCCGGCGAGGGCATCGCCTACGTGCCCTTCTTCCCGCTCGGCGGTTTCACCCCGCTGCAGTCCACGGCGCTCTCCACCGTGGCCGCCCGGCTGGAGGCGACGCCGATGTCGGTCGCCCTGGCCTGGCTGCTGCGGCGGTCGCCGAACATCCTGCTCATTCCCGGTACTTCTTCGGTGGCGCACCTGCGCGAGAACGTCAGCGGCGCGGGACTCCCGCTCTCCGACGCGGACCTCGCCGAGCTGGACCGAATCGGCGCTGAGCGCGGCGGCACCGCCTGACAGCAGCGCGGTGATGGTGCCGGGCGGGCCGGGCGGGAGCGGTGCGTGCGCGCTCTCGGGCGCGCACGCCCGGCCCGCGGGTTCCGTCGAGGAGGAGGACGGTGCGGCGGTCGTGGTCTGCCGGCGGAGGCGGGGACCAGGGGCTCAGTCCGCGCCGACCGCCTGTCCCGCCCTGTCCCGGTTCCCGCGCGGCTTCTCCAGGTACGACCGCGCCTGGTCGCCGGGGGCCGCGCCGCGGGCGGAGGCGGGCATCGCGGCCGGGCCGGCGTTGTAGCCGAGGGCCAGCAGTTCGCCTCGTTGCGGAGGATCGCCATGAACAGCCGCGCACTGACGCCGGTCTCCCGCGCGCGGGCCCGGACCTGGGACGCGTGGTGGGCGGGGTCGTACGACGAGGAAGGGGCCGGGGCCGACGGGGAGGAGGCGGACGGGGTACCGGAGGGGCCGGCCGAGGGCGGCGGCCCGTCCGGCAGCAGCGTGCCGGTGGCCCGTACGGCGGCGCACAGCACCAGGGCACAGGCCGCCACGAGGAGCCATCGTCGCACGTGTCAGAGGTGGGTGGCGATGGCCGGGAGCAGGTCCTGGAAGGTGCGGCCGGTGGCGGGTTCCCCGATGGCCTTCAGTTGCCAGCCGCCCCTCTCGCGGTGGAGCGCGGCCATGATCTGGGCCGTGTGCGGACCGCCGCCGCTGAGGGTGTAGCGGGCCAGTTCCTCGCCGGTGGTCTCGTCGACCAGACGGCAGAAGGCGTTCTGTACCTCCGCGAAGGTCTGCCCGGTGAAGGAGTTGACCGTGAAGACGATGTGGTCGACGTGTCCGGGCACGCGTCCGAGGTCGACGAGGACGGTCTCGTCGTCGCCGCCGGCGCCGCTGCCTCCGGTGAGGTTGTCACCGAGGTGCCGTACGGAGCCGTCGTCACTGCTCAGGTGCTGGAAGAAGACGACGTCGGCCAGTTGTCCCCGGGAGAAGAGGAGCGCGGAGGCGTCCAGGTCGATGGCCCGGGGGCCGGTCAGCTTGGCCAGGAAACCCTTGCGGGGCGCGGACTGCCAGCCGAGGCCCATGCGGACGGCGGTCAGCGCGGTGCCGTCCGCCTTGCTCAGACTGACCTGCTGTCCCTTACTCAGATTGACCGACACGGGTCGTCTCCTTGTCTGTGGTGGATGTGGTGGGTGCGGGCGCTGTTCCCGGTCGGAGTGCAGCTGAGCGCGGGGCCAGGGACGAGCGGCGTTCGAGATAGGGCAGCAGGCCCCGGTCCAGCAGGGCCCGCCGCCACCGCTCGCGGGCGGCGGTCACCGCCGCCTCGCCGTCACCCGGGTCCGGCGCGGGCCGGTTCAGGGCGGTGCGCAGTACGGTCCACAAGCCTACGGCGCCGGAGACCACGGCGACGAGGGCGCACAGCCATCCGGTCGTCACCATCGTCGACGCCCAGTGGGCGGCCGTGCCGGCGAGCCGCAGGATGTAACCGGCCAGCAGGAGGAGGGCCGCCGCGGTGGCCGACACCAGGGGCGTGAGCACGGCGAACGCGTCCCACAACGGGCGGCGGGGCGCGGGGCGCGCGCCCTTGGCCCTGAGGTAGGCGTGGTACTCGTCGCCGGCGGCGGCCGCGATCTCGTCGGTGTCCCGCAACGCCTGGAGCAGCACATGCGCGGCGTTTCCCCCGGCGGGACCGGCTCCGGCGTCCAAGGTCTGGCGCACAAGCCGCTCGACGTCGGCGCGGTCCTCCGGCCGCAGGCGCGGCTCACTGGTCATCCGGCCGCGCTCCGCCCGTCTCGGTACCGATGCGCCGAGGGCCGTTTCCGGCCCGGGCGGCGGAGAACCCCCATGTCTCATCCCTCCATGCCGTCCCGGCGGCACGGGTGGGTGCCGCCGACATGAACGGAAATCTACAGCACTGTAGAAACAACTTCAGCATGCCTGCCCGGTGACGTCCGCGAAGCGGTCGACAGCGGGCCCCGGCGGGCGCGCCCGGAGGGCAGACCCGCCTTCGGGCGCGGGTGGCGCTCAGATCGCGTACGTCATACGTCGTACCGAGCAACTGGCCCCTGGAGAACCGGCCGACACCGGCCGCCCGGACGCCCTGCGACTGATCGCCGCACGGGCCGGACAGTGCCCGGATGCCGCCGCGGTCGCACCGGCCGCGCCGGCGCGATCAAGGATGAGGCCCGGCCGCGTCCGTGTCAGGCGGATTCGCGGGCATCAGGCGCGGTCGTGAGGGTGTCGCGGTCACCCGGCATCACGTTGCGCGTCCTCACGTCGTACGTCCTCGCGTTGTACGTCACGGGGAGTCGACAGGCTCCGGGCGCCCCCGCACGAGGCCGGGCCGGGCGTCGGCCGTGGTCGTGCCGCGGGCCGCGGCGCGGGCGGGGCCGTCGGGGAGGGTGAAGGCGAAGACCGCGGTGATCGCGGCCAGCGCGGCCAGCGCCAGGTACGCCTGCTGGTAGGCGGTGACCGGCGGGTCCGCCACGGCGGCGGGCGGGGTGCCCAGGACGAGGGCGGTGGTCACCACGGCCGGGGCGAGGGCGCCGCCGGTCTGCCGGACGACGGTGTTCAGCGTGGTGGCGTGCGACAGGTCCCGCGGGTCGATCGTGGCGAGGGAGGCCACCGTCGTCGGGATGAAGAAGCAGCCCATGCACAGGCCGAGCAGGAACATGTAGAGGCGGAACGTCCACAGGCTCGTGTCCGCGTCGCAGGTGGCGAACAACAGCAGGACGACACTGACGCCGGCCGTGCCGCAGCCGACGATGAGACGCGGGCCGACGCGGGCGTACAGCACACCGACGACCTGGACGGTCAGCAGCACGCCGAACGCCTCGGGGAAGGTGGCCGTACCGGACTCCGACGCGCTGCGGCCCTGGGCCTGTTGCAGGAAGAGCGGCCCCAGGTACATGGCGCCGAAGATGGGCACCAGGCCGACCAGGTTGAGCAGGTTGGTGTCGCGGAAGAGGCGGTCGGCGAACAGCCGTATCCTCAACAGGGGGACACGGACGCGGAGTTCGTGAACGACCGCGGCGGCCAGCAGGATCGCGCCCGCGGCCAGGGAGACGACGACCGCGTCCGACGACCAGCCACGGTTGGGACCTTCGCAGACACCGAACATCGCGGCGCCCAGGCCCGCCGCGCTCAACAGCAGGCCGGGCAGATCGAAGCGGCCCGGCCGGCCGCCGTGGTGCCCGGCCAGGAACAGCGCGCCGAACAGTACGGCCGGCAGGCCGACCGGCACGTTGACGTAGAACACCCACCGCCAGGACAGGTGGTCCACCAGCAGCCCGCCCAGGATCGGTGCGACGGCCGGCGCGATCTGCTGCGGGATGATCGTGTACCGGGAGACGCGTACCTGCTCGGCGGCGGAGAAGGTGCTGAACAGCAGCGCCGCCGAGGCGGGCAGCAGCAGTCCGGCGGACACACCCTGGACGGCGCGGTAGGCGACGAGCTGACCGAGGTCGGCGGCCGCGCCGCACAGGGTCGACGACACGAGGAACCCGACGAGCGCGGTCAGCAGCACACGTTTGCCGCCGAACCGCTCGACCAGCCACGCGGAGGCGGGTATGGCCATCGCCAGGCAGACCGGGTAGACCACGACCACCCCGTCCAGGGCCGCCGTCGTCAGCTCGAACTGCCGGGCGATGGAGGGCAATGCCACGGTGGTGATGGCGCCGTCCACGATCGCGATGAAGGTCACGCAGACACACACGACCGGGACGACGAGGCGCTGGCTGAGGGGGAGGGACAGGGCAGACAGCACGGAGGAGTGACGTCGGCGCATGTGCTGAGCATACACACTATGTGTCGACTCAGTACCCTTACTCCTCGGTCACGAAGGCGTGCGGGAGCGGAAGACAGGACGGCGGACATGGCGGCGGTGCAGGGCAGCAGCGACATCCTGATCGACGAGTTGTACGAGACGACGTACCGGTTGCGGGACTTCGTGGAGACCCGGCTGCGGGAGAAGGGTGCGTCGGTGGCGCGGCTGCGCGCGCTGCGCATGCTGGACCGGGCCCAAGAGCCCCTGCGGATGCGGGATCTGAGCGAGATGGCGGGCATCGCGCCGCGCACCGCGACCAGCATCGTCGACAGTCTGGAACGTGACGGGCTGGTGGAGCGGGTCCGCCATCCCCGCGACCGGCGGGCCTTCCTGCTCCGGCTCACCGACGAGGGCGTGCGCTGTCACCGCGAGGCCGAGGAGGTCGACCGCCTGGCGCTCGCGGAGGCGACGGTCGCCCTGGACGCCGGTGAGCGCGAGCAGTTGCGCGGTCTGCTCGCGCGGATCAGGGAGCACACGGTCTGACGGCGGCGGACGGCAGGTGACGGGTGACAGATGACAGGTGACGGGCAGCGACGGCCGGGGTCTGGACCGGTCAGGACCGGTCAGGACGGTGATGACGGTTCGTCGGCCGGTTCCGTCACCCCGGTGGTCCGTGCGGGGTGGCGGGCGCGGCGTACGGCGACGAGGGCGGCGAGTACGGCTCCGGTCGCCAGGACCGGCAGGCCGCGCAGCCAGACGGCGGCCTCGACCTGTGTGGCGAGTACGACGCAGGACACGGCGCCGAGCACCGGGAGCACGGTCGGGGCCCGGAAGTGGCCGGTGTCCCCGGGGTCGCGGCGCAGCACGAGCACGGCGACGTCGACCATGAGGAAGACGACGAGGAGCAGCAGGACCAGCGTGGACGCCAGGGTGGCGACACTGCCGGTCAGGGCCAGCGCCATCGACAGCGCGGTGGTGACGGCGATCGCCGCCCAGGGCGTACGGCGGCCGGGCAGTACTTTGGTCAGGGCGCGGGGCAGCAGTCCGTCGCGGGCCATGCCGTAGGCGAGGCGGGAGGACATGATGCCGGTGAGCAGGGCGCCGTTGGCCACCGCGACCAGCGCGACGGCGCTGAACAGGAGGGGCGGTACCCCGCCGGCCTCCTCGACGACCTCCAGCAGCGGTCCGCTCGACCCGGCCAGCCGGGCAGTGGGCACGGCGGCCGACGCCGCGAGGCCCACCAGCACGTACACGGCTCCGGCGGTCGCCAGCGCGCCGAACAGGGCGCGCGGGTAGGAGCGCCGCGGGTCGCGGGTCTCCTCGGCGACGTTCACCGAGGTCTCGAACCCGACGAAGGAGTAGTACGCCAGCACGGCCCCGCTGAGCAGGGCCGGCATCACCCCCTTCTCCGGAGTTCCGAGCCGGCCCAGCCGGCCCGGGTCGCCGTCGCCGCGCAGCAGCAGCCAGCCGCCGAGTACGACGATGACGAGCAGGCCGCCGACCTCGATCACGGTGGCGACGGCGTTGGCGCGGGTCGACTCCCGCACGCCGCGCGCGTTGACCAGGGCGAGCAGAGCGAGGAACAGCACGGCGACGAGGCCGACGGGAAGGGTCACGAAGGCGGACAGGTAGTCGCCGCCGAAGCCGCGCGCCAGCGCGGCCACGGAGACGATGCCGGCGGCGAGCATGCAGAAGCCCGCGATGAATCCGGCGAAGGGCCCGAAGGCGCGGGTGACGTAGTGGGAGGCGCCGCCCGCGCGGGGGTATTTGGTGGCCAGTTCCGCGTAGGAGGCCGCGGTGAGCAGGGCCAGCAGCAGCGCGACGGTCAGCGGGGCCCACACCGCTCCCCCGCTGTCGGCGGCCACCTGGCCCACCAGGACATAGACGCCCGCGCCGAGGACGTCGCCCAGGATGAAGAAGTAGAGCAGGGGGGTGGTCAGGGTCCGCTTGAGCGCCGGGCCCTCGGTGTCCGCCGCCGACAGCGGTTTCGCAACTCTTGCCATGCACCGACAGGTCCCCCGCGCACCGCGCGTCACGCCTGTGCGTTCGGGTCGCGGCCCTCGGGTCGGTCAGATCAGGGACTTCCCGGAGGGGACGACGACGCCGTACAGGTCGCCGATGGTGGCGAGGGCGCCGTGGTGGATCTGCGCGGCGGTCAGGTCGGTGTCCGCCGAGCGGAGGGGACGGGTCGCGCAGGCGTCGGCGACCACGGTGGGACGGTTGCCCCGCAGGAACGCCCCCATGGTGGTGGCCAGCACGCACATGTGCGTCATGAACCCGATGACGATGACGTCCCGGTGGCCGGCGGCGTCGACATGCGCGGACAGGTCGGTACCGGCGAAGGAGTCGGGAGTGGTCTTGACGACGACGGGCTCGCCCTCGGCGGGGGCCACGCTCGGGTGGATCTCGCCGATCTCGGCCCGGATGTCGTAGGGGGTGCCCTCGCCGCCGTCGTTGACGACGTGGATCACCGTGGTGCCGGCCGCGCGGGCCCTGGTCAGCAGGGCGGCGGCGGAGTCGAGCGCGTCCTGCCAGCCGTCGAGTTCCATCACTCCGCCGACGTAGGTGTTCTGGTAGTCGACGAGGATCAGGGTGGAGTCCGCCAGGGACGCGGGGGTGTCGTCGAGGTTGTTGAGTTCACGCAGGGTCGTCGTGGACACGGGGATATCTCCTTGGAATCGGGGGCGGTGGCCGAGTGGCTGTACGGCCGGGTGGCTGTTGCTGCGGCGCCCGTGCCGTGTGCGCGGGGCGGGGCCGTGACAGAAACGCTAGGGCCGCCGGCGCGGTGTCGGCAATGTCGTCTAACCTGCAGATCCAGACATCACCGCGGCCGACCGGACGGAGAACCCGTGAGCACCCCGCAACGCCTTGTCGTCATCGTCGTCTTCGAGGGCGTGGATCTGCTCGACGTCACCGGGCCGCCCGAGGTGTTCTCCCTGGTGCGGCGGGAGGCCGGCGACTCGGCGGGCTACCGGGTCGTACTGGCCGCCGCGGCCATGACGCCCGTCACCACCGCCGCCGGCGTACGCGTCCTGCCCGACACGACCTTCGAGGAGGTGGCGGCCGAGCGGATCGACACCCTGCTCGTGCCCGGCGCGGTGGACGCCGACCGTGAGCACGGGGTGCGCGCGCTCACCGATCCCGAGGTGGTGGGCTGGGTCCGCAAGCTCGCCGACGGCACCCGCAGGGTCGCCTCGGTGTGTGTCGGGGCGCACGTCCTCGCCGCCGCCGGCCTGCTCGACGGCAAGCGCGCCACCACGCACTGGTCGACGGCGCGGCAGCTCGCCGCCGAGCACCCGCGCGTCGAGGTCGACGCCGATCCGATCTTCGTGCGGGACGGCGCGGTGTGGACCGGTGCGGGCATCAGCGCCTGCCTCGACCTGTCCCTCGCCCTCGTCGCCGACGACCTCGGTGAGGCCGTGGCCCTGCGTGTCGCCCGGCAGCTCGTGATGTACCTGAAACGGCCGGGCGGGCAGAGTCAGTTCAGCGTCCCCCTCGAACCCGCCTCCCGGTCACGGCGGGTGGAGGACCTCCGGCACCACGTCCTGCGCTCCGCCGCCGGCCCGCTCACCGTCGCCGACGTGGCCGCGTACGCCCATGTCGGCGAACGGCAGCTCACCCGGATCTTCAAGGCCGAACTGGGC
This sequence comes from Streptomyces sp. NPDC016677, assembly GCF_055562815.1. NCBI lineage: Bacteria > Bacillati > Actinomycetota > Actinomycetes > Kitasatosporales > Streptomycetaceae > Streptomyces > Streptomyces sp. NPDC016677. The sequence continues at coordinate 63,130 of NZ_JBVHEO010000021.1, forward strand.
ATGACGCCGGGCGCGTACATCGAGTCCGTCCGCGTCGAGATGGCCCGTCATCGGCTGGAGACCACGGACGACACGCTCGGACACGTCGCCGGCACCTGTGGTTTCGGGACCGTCGACACACTCGTCCGCGCCTTCCGCAGGCGTCTGGGCACCACGCCCACGGAGTACCGCCGCCGGTTCCGGACCTGACCGCCCGGGCAACCGCACCACACGTCGGGGTCGATCACCCTGCCCGTACCGGCCACGGGGTCAGGAGAGCCTGGTGTGCCCGGACGGCCGTCGTGGTCTCTTCCGTGAACACGCGGTCGGTGAGCGGGCGTTGGGCGACGGCCGGGGGAGACACACCGACGGCGACGGCCTCGCCGAAGGCGTCCGGGATGGGCGGCGGGCACCGGACTGCTGGAGCGGCGGCACGACGGCGTGCGCCTCACGGCTCGGCGGCAGCCCGCGTCGCAGCCTCGCCGCCGTGCGCGACGCTACGTCCCCGGCATGGTGGCGGCCAGCTCTCCCACCGGGGAGACGTCGTGGCAGTCGCCGTCCCGGCCGCCCCGGCACCACCACACCGGTGGGCCGGCCGCGTCCGCCTCGCCCTGGTACCAGTCGTCCGTGGTCGTCCCCGCGGGACGCACGTGCGTCCCGGTGTTGTGTTCCCGGCAGGTCGGCCAGACCTGCCGGGACAGTTCCATGATGGTCTCCTGCGCCGCCTCCGCGACCACGGTCAGGACCGTCGCCGCGTCGTCCGGCTCCGGCGCGTCACCCTCTTCCGGGCCGTACGCGTTCACGGGATCTCCGTGCCAGCGGCCGTCCGGCAAGGCCACGTGGACGTACCCGCTGCCGGTCCCGTCCGGGAGCGAAGGCTCACCCCCGGACGGGACGACCACCAGTATCAGCGGGTCCTGACCCGGCAAGGTCGCCGTCACGTCGCGGTTGACCACGGCGAGGGCGGCCTCCAACTCGGGCCACTGACCCGGCTCGGCCGGCCTTGGCTCCGGGAGGGGCCACGGGTCGGGATCAGGGCCGAGGCTCAGATGGGAGAAGTAGCTCACTCAGGCATCATCCCAGCCACTCGTTCCGGAAACCCCGAACGGGCCACCCCTAGGGCCGGTCACCGGAGACGCGGAGCTCCAGGGGGACGACTTCGGCGGCTTCCGCTCCTTCGCGTCGGCCGTGTTCGGCGGGGGCGTGTACGTCCGTGAGGTACGCACCGGGGGTGATCTCCGCCTCGGTGCGGTACAGGTCGCGGGAGAGGCGTGGCTGGACGACACCGAAGTGGGCGGTGACGCCTGGTTCTACGGGACGCGGATCACCGGCGCCTTGCGGTTCTGTGTCCACCGGGTCGGCCGCAGCGCGGTGTTCAAGGGCATGACGTGCGCGGACGCCTACTTCTCGGGGGTCCGGGTGTGCGGCGTCGCCTCCTTCGACGGCGCGGTCATCGACGGGGACATGCCGTTCGCCGAGGCCCACTTCGCGGCAGGAGCCACGTTCGAGGGGGTCGTGTGCGGTGGCGACCTGTCGTTCTCCGGGGCCCGGCTGGAAGCCGGCGTGGATTCCCGGTGGACGGTGTTCCGGCCCACCGCCCGGACCGGCCCGCCGGCCCGCCCGGGGACGGCGGGCTTCTCCGACGCCGTGTTCGAGGCCGCGGTGACGCTGGAGGCCGCGGCGCGGCAGGTGCGCTGCCGGCGGACACGGTGGACGTCCACCGCCGCGCCGCGGCCGCGGCAGGCCGAGGCCGACCCGAGCGGCGCCGTGGTGGGGTTCCCGGTGACCGGCGCCGGCCGGCGCCGCCCGTTCGTCTCGCCGGAGGGCGAGCTGACACGGACCGGGGCTCACCGACGGCCGGGCCCGTGTCACCTCGGTCAAAGGCGTGGACGCCGCGCACCTGGTGCTGGCCGACGTCGACCTGAGCGGCTGTCTTCTCGTCGAGAGGGTCCACCTGGACCAGTCGCGGCTCGAAGGCCGCTGCGTCCTGTCGTCACCGCCCGGCGGACCGCGCTGGCTACGCCGCCGGGCCCTCGCCGAGGAACACCACGGGCGGGCGACCCGGTACCGCGACCGCTGGACACCCGCGCCATCGGGCTTCCAGCCGCACGAACCCGCCGTCCTCGCACCGCTCTGCCGGCAGCTCCGCAAGGCACTGGAGGACGGCCGGAACGAGCCGGTCACGGCCGACTTCCGTTACGGCGAGATGGAAATGCGCCGCCAGGACGCCACGGCCTCCCGTGGTGAGCGGGCACTGCTGCGGCTGTACTGGGCACTGTCCGGATACGGCCCGCGCGCCGTGCGTGCCCTGGGCCGGCAGGTCCTGGCGATGTCGGCCGCCGTGCTCGCGATCACGCTGGTGGGGGCTGCCGCAGACCGACCTGGACCCGTTCAGCGCGGGAACCACCGACGGCCGCCGTGTCACTCCGACGCGCCTCGTCGAGCCGGCCCTGCTCGGGCCGGCCGTCGTCGCCGTCCGCAGCCGCGTCCGACGATGGCATGTCACGGCCCGTCCTCGCGCACCCTGCCCCGCGCCACGTCCGCTTCCCGTACCTCACGCGCCAGGTGTTCTCACCGCGACCACGGTGCCGGGCCCGCCCCCGGTGCCCGCAGGAGGCAGTGGGGACCGAGTTCCCCGGGGCTGGTGAAGCCGGACAGGGCGAGGGTCAGTTCGAACTCCGCGAGGAGGGTCCGGATGACGTGCTCCACACCTGGCCGGCCGTCGAGGGCCAGCCCGTACACGTACGGCCGGCCGAGGAGTACCGCGCGGGCGCCGAGCGCCAGGGCCTTGAGGACGTCGTCCCCCGAGCGGACACCGCTGTCGAACAGTACGTCGAGACGGGCTCCGGCGGCCTCCACGATCGCGGGCAGCACGTCGAGGGAACCTACGGCGCCGTTGACCTGCCGCCCGCCGTGGTTGGACACCACGAGGCCGTCCATGCCGGTGTCCACGGCACGCCGCGCGTCGTCGGGGTGCTGGATGCCCTTCAGCACGAGCGGGCCGTTCCAGTGCTCGCGCAGGAACGCCAGGTCCTCCCAGGTCTTGCCCGGGTCACCCGACATGCGGAAGAAGTGCGTGACGGCGGCTTGCGGGTCCTCTTCGACGGGTCTGGCCAGCCCCGCGAGAAACGCCGGGTCGGTGAAGTAGTTCGCCGTCCCCACGCCGTGGAGGAAGGGCATGTACGCCTGGTCCAGGTCGGCCGGCCGCCAGCCCAGGAGCCAGGTGTCCAGCGTGACCAGCAGCGCCGTGCAGCCGCACGCCCGGGCGCGCCCCAGGAAGCTCTTCGTGACCTCCCGGTCCTTCGCCCAGTACAGCTGGAACCAGCGTTCGCCGTCCCCCATCGCCTGCGCGACCTCCTCCATCGGCGTGCTCGACGACGAGGAGAGGACGAACGGGACGCCCTGTGCCGCGGCGGCCCGGGCGGCGGCCCGCTCCGCCTCGGGATGGACCACCGCGAGGGCACCGACAGGCGCCAGCGCGACCGGAACGGGCAGCCGGCGGCCGAGCACCTCGACCGACAGGTCCCGTACGCGGACGTCACGCAGCATCCTGGGTACGATGCGCCACCGGTCGAACGCCTCGCGGTTGGCGCGCGCCGTACGCCCGTCGCCCGCGGCTCCCACCACCGTCCCCACCGGTCCGGCGCCGAGCCGTCGCGCGGTCAGCTCCTCCAGACGGTTCAGGTCCGTCGGCAGCCGGGGCGGCGCCCCGGCCAGGCCGTCCCGGAAGATCTCGTGCTGGTACGCCGTCCAGTCGATGCCACGTTCCGCTCCACCGCTCATACGGGATCCCTTCCGCGCTCCCCTCCCCCGCGCCGGTGCCGTGCCGGGTTTCACCCGGCTGCCCGTACCGGCCGCTTTCACCGCGTCGAGGGCTTATATGTGCTTCTAGACATGTGACGGCGCATACGTCTCGTGTCTTTCTGTGCTCACGGCGACCCGAGGCGAGGCAGGCGGCGGCCATGGCAGTGAAACGCACGGCGGTGATCGCGGTCCTCGCGGGCGCCGTCTTCCTCCTGGTGGGCACCCCGGCCCCGGAACCCCCGCGCGCTGCGGTGTCCGCCGACGCCGCCGTCACGGTGCGCACCGACAGCGGCCTCGTCCGGGGCCTGCGGTCGGGTCCCCACGCTCTCTTCCGGGGCGTCCCCTACGCGGGACCGCCCAAGGGTGCCCACCGCTGGGCCGCGCCCCGCCCGGTACGGCCCTGGAAGGGCGTACGGAACGCCGTGCGGCCCGGCCCGCTCTGCCCTCAGGTCGCCTCCCCCTACGCGGGCGTGTCGAGCGTGGAAGAGGACTGTCTGGTCCTCGACGTCACCACGCGGGCCCCGGCTGCCGGGAAACGGCCCGCCCCCGTCCTGGTGTGGATCCACGGCGACGGCTCGGTGGGCGGGGGCAGCCTCTTCGACGCGCGGCGGCTCGCCGACCGCGGCCTGGTCGTCGTGACGGTCAACTACCGCCTCGGTGTGTTCGGCGGCTTCGGCTATCCGGGGCTCGAGGGGTCGGGGACGTTCGCCCTCCAGGACCAGCAGGCGGCGCTGCGCTGGGTCCGGCGCAACGCCGCCGCGTTCGGCGGCGACCCCGGCAACGTCACCGTGGCCGGGTCCTCGTTCGGCGCGGCGGCCATCAGCGGGCACCTCACCTCGCCCGGGGCCCGGGGGCTGTTCCACCGCGCCGTCCTGGCCAGCGGCGAGGGCATGATGGACATGCCCGCCGGCGCGATGGGCGAGGGAGTGCCGGCGTACCCGTACTACGTCTGGCGCACGGAGCGGGAAGTACGGGACGCCGGTGTCGCGATGACCTCCTCCCTGGGCTGCGCCGGGCGCGACCCCGGGCGTGCGCTGCGGTGCCTGCGCGCGCTGCCGGTGGAGAAGCTGCTGGCGGTCCCGGACATCATGAACGCCTTCCAGACGTTCGCCTACGGCACCGAGGTGCTTCCGGAACTGCCGGAGCAGGCTCTGGAGGAAGGCCGCTCCGCTCGTGTCCCGGTGATGTCGGGGGCCACCAGGGACGAACACCGGCTGTTCGTCGGCATGGCCCACGACGCGGTCGGCTCCCCCTTCACCGCCGCCCAGTACGAGCGAGCGCTCGCCACGGCCTTCGGCGACCGGGCGAGCACGGTGAGCGCGTACTACCCGGTCGGGGACTTCCCCTCACCCGCCCTGGCCTGGGCCACCGTGGTGACCGACCGGATGTGGGCCCGCGGCACCTACGCCCAGGCTCTCGCGCTCGGGCGCCGCACACCCACGTACGCCTATGAGTTCGCCGACCGGGACGCCCCCATGTACCTCCCCTTCCCCGGGGACTTCGACTTCGGTGCCTTCCACTCGGGCGACACCCCGTACGTGTTCGAGGACGCCGGCGCGCAGAAGCACTTCACACCGGCCCAGGCGCGTCTGTCCGGCACGATGACCGACCAGTGGGCGCAGTTCGCCCGCACCGGCGATCCGAACCGGCCGGGACTTCCGCGGTGGCCCCGGTTCGATCCGGCGCGGGCCGTGCCGTACACCCAGTCCCTGGCGCCGGACCGTGTCGGGCCGGTCGACTACGCCAGGGAACACCGGCTCGACTTCTGGCACCGGCTCGCACGCCAGGACACCGCCCCGCAGGCGGCACCCGTCGAGGGGAAGTAGCCGGACGCCGGTCCGTGCGCCGAAGGATGCAGGGCGGTCTCCTCCTCGCTGACGAGGTGCGAGCCGCGCGCGGCTGCCAATGTGGAGATATCCGGTATTTCCACCCAGCCCGAAGGAGGGTTCACCATGACGAACGATCCGTACGATCTCGATGTCCGCGTGGTCACCGCGGCAGGCGTCACCGGCCGGAACGAGGAGTCCGGGAACCGGGCGGGACAGGCTTCCGCACCGGCGGCACGGCAGGCCACCTGGCCGATGACCAGCACCACGCTGCACCCGATGGCCGAGGCTCAGCCGGCGGTCCGACAGGCCACCTGGCCGATGACCGCCCAGACGTTGGGCTGGATGGCCTGACGCGGGCCACGACCGCCGTCGCCCTCGCCCGGCCGACGACCGTCACGACGCGGTTCCTCCGGTTTGGCCGCGAGCCCGGCTCCGCCGCCTTGTCGGTGGCGGGGCCGGTGCCGTGCGGGCGGAGCGGGACGACGCCAGGAGGAGACCATGACCACCACCACTGTCACTGACGATCCGCTGTTCGCGCCTGTGGGCATGGCACTCCTGCGTTCCCCGGTGCTCCCGGTCGACGGTCCGGTGCTCCGGGCCGCGCTCGCGGACGACGCCCTCGGCCGAGCCCTCGGCCCCACCGCCGACGAGCCCGGTGCTCCCGGCGAGGCCGACCGGCTGCGGCGGACGATCCTCGGCCTGACCGCCGATCCCCTGGTCGCCGAAGCCCTGGCCCTTTCCAGCCCTTCGCTGGCCGATCGCCTGGACGGCCTGCGGGACGGCCGGCCAGCCACCGCGTCCGAGCTGCGCCGTTGCTTCCGGGCAGTGGTGCGCTACCGGATCCGGATGGCGAGTCGTCCGACCCCGTTCGGGCTGATGGCGGGGGTGGCGCACATCCGGTTCGCCGACTCCCTCCGGGTACGGTTCGCCGCCGCGCACCGCAAGGCCGTACAGCCCGACGCGGCCTGGGTGGCGGCGCTGGCGGCACAGTGGGAGTTCAGGCCCGCGATCCTGGCCGAGCTGCGGCTGTCGGCCAACGGCCTGTGTGTGCGGCGTGGTGAGCGCCTGGTGCTGCCGTACGCCGGCGCCGCCACCGGTACGGCGGACGAACGGCCCGCCGGCGAGGTGTCCGTGCGCCATACCGACGCGGTGCGCGCCGCCTTGGACTGCGCCCGCACGCCGGTCACCCACGCGGAGCTGACGGCCCGGATGCGCGCCTGTCTGCCGGAGCCGCCCGCCGGGGCGGTCGAGGGCGTCATCGCCGAACTGGCAGCCCATTCCTTCCTGCTCACCGACCTGCCGCCCGCTCCGGACGCGCCCGACCCGCTGCGCCACCTGACCGACCGGCTCGCCACCGTTCCCGCCGCCGCCGGCGAAACCGTACGGCTGCGCGAGGTGGCCGCGGATCTCGCCGCCTACCGCGCCCGGCCGCCGGGCGAGGGACTGCCGCAGCTCCGGGCGGCGGTACGCCGGATGCGTGCCCTGTGTCCGGGTGAGCGCCCGGTGACGGCGGACCTGGCGCTGGACGCGGACATCGCGCTGCCCCACGCGGTGGCGCGGGAGGCCGCCCGCGCCGCCGACCTGCTGTGGCGGACCGGTCCTCCCGCGGGGTCGCGACGCCCGCTGGCCGCCTACCACGCCGCTTTCCTGCACCGGTACGGGCCGGACCGCGCGGTCCCCCTGCCCGAACTCCTCGACCCGGTGGACGGTCTGGGGTCTCCCACTCCCTCCGGGCCGCTCCCCGGTGGGGACGGGCGGCGCGACCGCACCCTCCTCGCTCTCGCCGAGGAGGCCGTCCTCGCGGGCCTCGGCGAGATAGAGCTCACCGATGAGGACATCACCGCCCTGGGCGACGACGCCGGGGTGCCGCCGCCGTCGGCCGAGGCGGTCTTCCGTCTCCTGGCCCCCTCGCCGGACGCCTTGGCCCGGGGCGACTTCACCCTGGTCATGTCACCCCTGACCGGGGCCTGGCCGGCCGGCGCGCTGTGGGGCCGGTTCGCGCCCCTGCTGCCCGAGGCGGACCAGCGGCTCGCGGGCCTGGCGGCCACCGCCCTCACCGGCAGCCCCGCCGGGGACGCCCCGCTCCCCGCCCGCCTCGTCTTCCGCCCCCGGGAAGCCCGCTGCGGCAACGTCATCAGGGTGCCGTGGCGGGTCGGCCACACCGTCGCCCCCGGCACGTTCGGTGAACGGTCGGCCCCCGGCGCGCTGCGCGCGGAGGACCTCGCCGTCGTCGCCACCCCGGACCGGCTGCGCCTCGTCTCGCCGGTCCTCGGCCGGCGCGAGGTGGCGGCCGGCACCTTCCACATGCTGAACGCCGGCCTGCACGCGCCCCCGCTCGTACGGCTGCTGCAGCTGCTGACGGCGGACGGGGTACGCCCGTTGTACGGCTGGGACTGGGGGGCGGCACACGACTGGCCGTACCTGCCGGGCGTACGCCACGGGCGGACCGTACTGAGCCGGGCCCGCTGGCTCGTACGGGATCCGCGCGTCCTCGACGGCGCGACGGGCACCCGGCGCTGGCTGCCGGCCCTGCGTGCCTGGCAGCGGCGGTGGCGGGTGCCCGACCGGATCGAGGTGGGCGCTTTCGACCAGCGCCTCCCCCTCGACCTGGCCCGCCCCGCCGACCTCGCGCTCCTGCGCCACGAGCTGCGGCACCGCCCCGGCGTGGAGATCCACGCGTCCACCGACCCGGACGGCTCGGGCGCAGGCTGGCTGACCGGCCCGTCCGGCGGCCACCACACCGCCGAGATCTCCGTACCGCTGCTGCGTCGCACCGCCCCGGCAGCTCCGCCCGGCCCGCCGGGTCCGGCCCGCCGGCGCTCCATGCCGTCGGCCGGCCGGCCCCCGCGGCACCTCCCGGGCGGCGCATGGCTCTTCGCCAAGCTGTACTGCCCCCGTTGGGCCCAGGACACTGTCCTCGTCCACCATCTGACCGGGCTGCTGGACGGCCTGCCTGCCGGAGTCGACCGCTGGTTCTTCGTCCGCTACGCCGATCCCGACCCGCATCTGCGGCTGCGCCTGCACGGAGAGTCCCGGACGCCCGTCCTGCGGGTACTGCCCGGACTGAGCGACCTCGCCACGGACTTGAGCCGACGAGGGCTGGCCGGGCGGCTCGTCCTGGACACGTACGAACCCGAGACGGCACGGTACGGCGGCGATCCCGGCGCCATGGCCGCCGCCGAGCGGGTCTTCCACGCGGACAGCACGGCCGCTCTCGCCCACCTCCGCCTGCTCGACGCGTCCCCTCCCCCGGTCGACCCGCTGTTGCTCGCCGCAGCCGGACAGGCGCACCTGGCCTTCCACTTCGCCCCGCCCGACGACACGGCCGACGGACCGGCCCGCGCGCGGCGGCTGCTGTCGGTCGCGCCGCGCGGGGAGCATCACAGCGCGTTCCGCGAACGCCGTCGGGAGGCCCTGCGCATCGTCGACCCGCTCGACGGCTTCGCCGCCCTGCGGGCCCTGCCCGGCACGGCGCCTCTGCTGGCGGCCTGGGCCGTCACGGCCCAGGCCCTGTCCTCCTACGGGCACCACCTGGCCGACGCGGACCCGGAGGCCGGCCCGGTCCTGGCGTCGCTGCTCCACATGCGCCACAACCGCGTCACCGCCGACCCTTCCCGCCTCGCCGAGAGCGCCGTCTACGCGACGGCCCGCGGCGCCGTCGAGGCACACCTCGCCCGCCTGCACGCGGCGTCCGGGCGACCGTCATGAGCGACGCCGGCCCTGCCGGGACGGACGCGGGGCCGCTCCGGCGGCGATCGCGGGCAGGGTCATGTACACCTGGGCCGGTGTCCCGTCGGCCTGCCGTCACGCAACGCGCCAGAGGCCGCCGAGGGCTCCGTGGACGCGTTCCGGCGCATCGCGGAGCAATGGGGCACACCGACGCGACGGTCTGTGTGACCGGGCACAGCCCGGGCGGTTGTACCGCGACCGTGCTGGGCGCTCGCCTCCAGCAACGTGGACCCCACGTCACCGTGTGTCCCCGACCGGGATCGTCCGCGTCCCGCGGCTGACTCGGCGCGCCTGTCGTGCGGTGGGCGCCGGATCGAGAAGGATCGGCGGCGGATTCCGCCGCTGCCGACGAGAGTGCGGGAGCAAGGCCACCGCCCACCCCGACGGCACGCATTCGTTCTCAGGAGGCGCACCGTGCCGACTCGACGACATGCCACCAGGACACCCGCGCCGGTCGTCCTGTGGCCACCGGCCGGCTGTCACAGCGGCCCCGTCCCGCGGGCCGGTCGGCGTGGCACAGGGCACCGCCGTACCGCCCGCGGCCGGAGGGTCGCCCGTGCCCACATGGCGTGAGATCGGCGCGGAATTCCTGGGAACCGCGGTCTTCCTCGCCTCGGTGCTCAGCGTGCTGGTCATGAACTTCGCCGCCGGCTCGCCGGTGGTCACGGCGATGCCCAGCGCCGGCCTGCGCCGGCTGCTGACCGGTGTCCTCGTCGGCTGCGTGATCGCGCTGATCATCTACTCGCCGCTGGGGCGGATCAGCGGCGGGCACATCAACCCGGCCGTGACCCTGGCATTCCTCCGGATGGGGAAGATCACACGGGGTGGCGCCGCCGGGTACATCGCCGCCCAGGTCGCGGGGGCAACGCTGGGGACGGCGGTGGCCTGCCTGGTCTGGAGACGGTACGCGACCAGCATCGACCTGGGCGTCACCCTGCCGGGTGCCGGGGGCGCGCCGGCAGCCGCGGCCGCCGAGGCCGCGATGACGTTCCTGCTGGTGACGCTGATTCTCGGCTTCGTCGACCGGCCGCTGCTGATGCCCTTCACGGCCACCGCTGTCGGAACCCTGGTGGCGCTGCTGGTCTTCGCCGTCGCGCCGGTGTCCGGGACCAGTCTCAATCCGGCGCGCAGTCTCGGCCCGGCCCTTATCGCCCGCACCGGGTCCGACCTGTGGGTGTACCTGGTCGCGCCTCCTCTGGGAGCGCTCGCGGCAGCCGTCCTCCACCGCCGCCGACGGCGTACCGTCGCATGCGGGAAACTGATCCACGACGACGCGTTTCCCTGTCGCTTCCTCGACTGCCGCTACACCCGCGGCCAACGGCCCACCACGGCCGGGTGAGGCGTTGCTGTCCTGGTCCCGGCCCCGGTCCTGGCCCGGTCCTGGCCCGGGCCCGGTCCTGGTCCTGCCGAACGGGATCGTGGCCGACACGGCGTGTACCGCGGCCCAGCGCAGGCGCCGAGGCGAATGATGCGGGTCCGGATGTCATCGCCTGCGTCGGGCAAAGGGCCCGTGGCTGCGGGCGGTGAGTGGTGAGTGGTCTCAGGAGAGTGCAGCCGTGAACCGCTGGATCATGCTCCATTTCCCTTCGTGGCTGGTGCTGGCCGGACTCGTCGTGGGCGCCGCCGGGGGGACAGCGCTCGTCCAGGCTTTCGTCAGGCACCGATTCCCGGACCTGCAGAAGGGAAAGCACAACGACGTCGCCGGTTTTCTGCTTGCCGTCGTCAGTGTGGTCTACGCGTTCATTATCGGCTTCATCGCCATCGCGCTCTGGGACCAGGTCAGAGCGGAATACGACGCGACTAAGGCCGAGGCGGCCATGGTGCTCCAACTGCCCAGGGGCGCCGATGTGTTCGGCGAAGCGGAAAGCGACCGGATCCGACAGAGGGCCCTGGCGTACGCACGCGCGACTGCGGCCGAGTGGTCCACGGCGGCCACGGGACAGACCACACCGGCGGCCGACCGTGCGCTTCGGGAACTGTACGCCACGTTCTCGGAACTGAGGTCGAGCAACGAAGGGCAGCAAGCATTCATCGATGGTTCCCAGCAGAATCTCACGCAGGTGAGCGCTCTGCGCACCGAAAGGGTGCTGGAGGCTCTTCAGGACACGGGCCCGACCGGTTCGCTCTGGACCGTGATCCTGCTGGCCAGCGCACTGACCTTGGGGTTCTCCGTCATCTTCGGTCTGGAGGACGCCAGACTGCATTACGGGATGGTCGGGGCGGCAAGTGTGCTCATCGCCGCCAACCTGTTCCTCATCCTGGACCTGTCGAATCCGTTCCTGGGTGAGTTGTCCGCATCACCGCAGTCCATGCAGGCGGTGATCGAAACCCTCTCGGCCCCTCAGTAGTCGAACGGTGCCGAGCGGAGCAGTGGCGCGCCACTCGGAAACCTCTTCCCCGCTCCTCCCAAGCGAATTGCGCCTCGGCCATCTACGGTCGCCACGCCCGCACGAACGTGCTATCCAGGAAGAAGGGCGAAGTGGAAGCACCCTGTCGACTCCGCGTCACGCCTGTGCGGCCTCTCCGGACGATGGGGAGACGGAGACGTCCGGTACCAGCTACCTCCATTGTCACGACCAGTTGTCGCCGAGGGTTGTAACTGACAGTTGTCGCGGCCAGTGCTTACAGGGAGACCACGGATGAGCCAGAACACCATTCGAGTGGACACACTGGTTATCGGATCTGGTCCTGTCGGGTCCGCCTTCGCGCGCGAACTCGTCGAGGGAGGCCACCATGTGTGCATGATCGACGCCGGCGCGCGGCTCTCCCGGCGTCCTGGTGAGCACCTCAAGAACAGCTTCCTGTACCAGCGCAACCTGGACCTCTTCTCCTCCGTCATCCGAGGACACCTGCATGTGCTGTCGGTGCCGTCCGACCGCGAGCCGGTGGTGACCCTCGACCCCGCCGCCTACCAGGTGGACCTGGACCGGTACCGCGGGTTCGTCCAGAACAATCAGAACCCGGAGCAGGATCCCGCCAAGCACCTGACCGCTGCCGCCGCGGTCTACGCGGTGGGCGGCATGGCGACCCACTGGACCTGTGCGACGCCCCGCCACCACCCGAGCGTCGAGCGGAGCGGCCTTCTCCCGCCCGCGGAATGGGACTCCCTGTACGAGGCAGGCGAGCGGCTCCTCAACACCCGCACCGACGCGTTCGAGCACTCGGTCCGGCACCAGGTCGTGGCCGACGTGTTGCGGTCGGAGTACACCGACCTGCCCGAGCCCTACGGCGTGCGCAATCTGCCACTGGCCGTGGAGCGGCGCACCGACAACCCGCGCTACGTCCGCTGGACCGGCGCGGACACCGTGCTCGGGCCCCTGGCCGACGGACACCACGACGGGACGTTCAATCTGCTGGCCGAACACCTGTGCCGACGGCTGGTCCTCAGCGCGGACGGCAGCGCGGTGGAGTACGCCGAGGTACAGGACCTGGCGGATTCGCGGACGCTCCGCGTCGAGGCGGCGCACTACGTCGTCGCCTGCGGTGCCGTCCTCACTCCGCAACTCCTGTATGTCTCGCACATCCGTCCGGAGCCGCTGGGCCGGTATCTGACGGAGCAGCCGGTTGCCTTCTGCCAGATCGTGCTGCGCCAGTCCATCGTCGACGGCATCGAGTCCGACCCCCGCTTCGCCGACAGCGTCCGCGAGCACCGCGAGCGCGTCCCGCAGGACCCGGTTCCCATCCCCGCCGACGACCCGGAACCGCAGGTGTGGATTCCGGTGTCCGAGAGCCGCCCCTGGCACTGCCAGATCCACCGTGACGCCTTCCACTACGGCGATGTGGCACCCAACGTCGACGGCCGGCTCATCGTCGACCTTCGCTGGTTCGGCATCGTCGAGCCGAGCTACGGCAACCGGGTCACCTTCTCGGACACCCACCAGGACGTTTTCGGCATGCCCCAGCCCACCTTCACCTACACGCTCGGCAAGGAGGACCGCGTCCACCAGCACGCGATGATGCGCGACATGCTGCGGGCGGCCAACGTCCTGGGTGGGTTTCTTCCGGGTTCGGAACCGCAGTTCGTGCAGCCGGGACTTCCGCTGCACATCACCGGGACGACCAGGATGGGCGACAACGCCGACACGAGTGTCGTGGACACCGACTCCAAGGTGTGGGGCGTGGACAACCTGTACCTCGGTGGCAATGGGGTCATCCCGCGAGGGACCGCGAGCAACCCGACGCTGACCAGCGTCGCGATGGCACTGAAATCGGCCCGGCACATCCTCGACCGCTCCGGTGCCCGCTGAGGAGGAGTCATGTTCGATCCCGACAGGGTATTCCTGGGCATCACCGCCACGGGCTGGACCAACGACGACTTCCCGATGATCGGCGACGGCATCCCTTTCGAGCAGTGCGTCAGCGAGATCGCGCTGGCCGGATTCCACGGGTGCAGCGTCGGCCACAAGTTCCCCACCGACCCGGACACGCTGCGCTCCGCACTGTCGTTGCGTGGACTCCGCGTCACCGAGCCCTGGGCCAGTACGTACTTCACTGCCAAGGACATGCGGGAGCGGACGATCAGCGACTTCCGGCGCCAGCTGGCTTTCATGGAGGCCATGGGCGGGGCGGAGATCGTCGTCGCGGAGCTCGGCCACGCCGTCCACCAGCAGCCGGTCGCCCTGTTCTCCAACAGGCCCGTGCTGGACGACACCTCGTGGCGGGCCCTGGTCACCGGACTCGACGAACTCGGCCGGATCGCGGCGGATCAGGGCATGCGGCTGTGCTACCACCATCACATGGGCACCGCCGTACAGAACCGGGCGGACGTGGACCGTCTTCTCGCCGACACCGACCCCGGCCTGGTGCACCTGCTGCTCGACACCGGACATCTGCGCTGGGCGGGCGACGATCCCCTGGCACTCGTCCAGGATCACGCCTCACGCATCAAGCACGTCCACCTCAAGGACCTGCGCCCGGATGTCCTGGAGCGGGCCCGCCGGGAGGATCTGAGCTTCCATGACGCCGTCATGGCCGGCATCTTCACGGTGCCCGGCGACGGCATGCTCGACTTCGGGCCCGTCCTGGGCTCACTCGCCGACGCGGGGTACGAGGGCTGGCTCGTGGTCGAGGCCGAACAGGACCCGGCGAAGGCGCACCCCCTGACGTACGCGCTGAAGGCACGCGAGTACCTGCGGAAAGCCACCGGGCTGTGAGTCACCCGGTCACGAGCGACCGGGTCCGCGGATGACGGCGGATGACGGCCGGGAAGGAACAGCCATGCAACCCCAGTCCCTTGGAGTACACGCGCTGGTATGGGTGGGAACCTGGGGCGCGGACAACGCGCGGCGCACCGCGGCCCACGCGCGTGCCTGCGGTTACGACCGTCTGGAGATCCCGCTGCTCGACGCCTGGGACGTCGACACCGCGGAGACCCGCCGCGCGCTCGACGACCATGACCTCGCGATGACCGGGAACCTGTTCCTCACCGAGGCGACCGACATCACCAGCGACGACCGCGATGCCGTCAGGGCCGGTGAGCTGCGTCTGAGGCACGGCGTCGACACTGTCCACCACCTGGGCGGGGACTACTTGACCGGCACGGTCTACAGCAAGCTCGGGCGCTATGCGGGCCCTGCCACCGCCCGGGGGCGGGCCCAATGCGTCGAGGTGCTCCGCCGGGTGGCGCAGCACGCTGCCGATGCCGGTATCCGTCTCGGCATCGAGATCTGCAACCGGTACGAGACAAACCTGATCAACACGACCGCGCAGGCCGTGGAGCTGATCAAGGCCATCGACCAGCCCAATGTCTGCGTGCACCTCGACACGTACCACATGAGCATCGAGGAGCCGGACATGGTGAGCCCCGTTCTCACCAGTGGTGATCTGCTCGGGTACGTGCACATCGGGGAGAACCACCGCGGCTATCCGGGATCCGGCAGAACGGACTTCGCCGCCTTCTTCCGGACCCTTGCCCACGTGGGCTACAGCGGGCCGATCACCTTCGAGGCGTTCTCCTCGGCCGTGGTCGAGCCAGAGCTGTCCAACGCGCTGTGCATCTGGCGCGACCTGTGGGTCGATTCCGAGGACCTGGCCCGTCACGCGCACGGCTTCATCGAGACCCAGCTCCGAGCCGCCGAGGCCGCCGTCACCGGCGGCTCCCCCCGGGCGGGCGGCCCGCAGTAGGCCCACCCGCCTCCGGTCCTGCCCCGTAGCGGGGTGCGAGCCCCTGAAGAAGGATCAAGACCATGCTCACCCGACTCCTCAGTGAAGCACCGCAGACGGCCGGTGACACGATGCAGCGCAGCTACTCCGTGGTCTTGGACCCGGGGGAAGAAGTCATGGGACAGCTGGCCGTTCTCGCGCGCGAGGAGGGGATCGCGCAGGCTTCGTTCGAGGCCATCGGGGGCTTCCAGCAGATCACGCTCGCCTATTTCAACGTCGAGACGAAGACCTTCGACGAGATCCCCGCGCACGAGCACCAGGTCGAGGTGCTCAGCCTCACCGGCGAGATCACCCGCAACGGCGAGGACCCCTATGTACACGTACACACGGTGCTGGGGCGGCCGGACGGATCCACCTTGGGCGGCCACCTGCTGCGGGGCGTCGTCCGGCCCGTGCTCATCGTCACGCTGACCGAGTCGGCGCACCGCCTGGTACCCCACCACGGCTAGTCCGCGCTGAGCAGCATTCGCCCTTCGGGACCCGAGACAAGGAGTCGGCGGCATGAACTACAAGCCGATCGAGGATTACGGCGTGATCGGGGACATGCACAGCGTCGCCATGGTGGCGACCGACGGCTCGATCGATTTCCTCTGCCTGCCACGGTTCGACTCCCCCACGGTGTTCGGTGCCCTGCTCGACGACACCGCAGGCGGCACGTTCCAGATCGGCCCGGCGGCGGACGGCGCGCGCCTCAAGCAGCTGTACCTGCCGGAGACCAATGTCCTCCTCACGCGGTTCCTCTCGGCCGACGGAGTCGGTGAGGTGACCGACTTCATGCCGGTCGGCGAGATGCGTCACACACACGCCATCGTCCGCAGGGTGAAAGGGGTGCGCGGCGACTTCGGGTTCCGGTTGCGCTGCGCACCGCGCTTCGACTACGCGAGGTCGCCGCACCTGACGGAGAGACGGGACGGGGCGGTCTTCTTCGTTCCCGAAGGTGCCGGCGACGGAACGACGACCCTGCGGTTGCAGAGCCCGGTCGAGTTGCGTGTCGAAGACGGGGAAGCCGTCGCGGAGTTCACTCTGCGACCCAACGAAGTGCTGGATTTCGTGATCGAGGCATCCTGCCCGGACGGTGAGTCACCGAGCTCCGAACCGGACTGGGTGGAGCGCGCCTTCGACCATACTGTCAGGTACTGGCGACGGTGGGTGAATCGCTGTACATACCACGGCAGATGGCGGGAGGACGTCATCCGCTCGGCGCTGACGCTGAAGCTGCTCACCTCGGAGACCGACGGATCGATCGCCGCCGCGGCCACGTTCGGGCTGCCGGAGCTCGTCGGAGGCGAACGCAACTGGGATTACCGGTACACCTGGATCAGGGACGCGTCGCTGACGGCCGCGACATTCATCCGGCTCGGATTCGCCGACGAGCCCAGGGCGTTCATCGAGTGGGTGCTGGGGCGTTACCGGGAGACGGACGAGCGCGGGCGGTTGCAGATCATGTACGGCATGGACGGCCGGAGCGACCTGACCGAAAAGGTGCTCGGACACCTGGGCGGATACTGCGGCTCGGCTCCGGTACGGATCGGCAATGGGGCTTACGACCAGCTCCAGCTCGACATCTATGGCGAGTTCCTCAACCTCGTGAACCTGTACGACGAGCAGGTAGAGCCCGTTTCGCACGAACTGTGGCAGCACCTGCGGGACTCAGCCGACTGGGTGGCCGGCAACTGGCGGCAACCGGACGACGGTATCTGGGAAGTACGCGGGGGCCGGCAGGAGTTCCTCTACTCCCGCCTCATGTGCTGGGTCGCCCTCGACCGGGCCCTGCGGCTGGCCGGACGGCGCTCGCTTCCGGCTCCCACGGAGCGGTGGACAAAGGTCCGGGACGAGATTCATTCCGACATCTACGACGGGTTCTGGCACCAGGAGCGCGAGGCGTTCATCCAGCACCGGGGCAGCACCACGGTGGATGCCTCCAGTCTGCTCATGCCGCTGGTCGGGTTCCTCTCCTCCAGGGAACCGCGGTGGCTGACCACGCTGCGGGAGCTCGAACGGGAGCTGGTGGAGGACTCTCTCGTCTACCGGTATCGCACGCAGGACGGGGCGCGGGACGGGCTGGCCGGTACCGAGGGGACGTTCTGCATGTGCTCCTACTGGCTCATCGAGTGCCTGACCCGCCGCGGTGACCTGGAGCGCTCCCGGCTGTTCTTCGAGAAGATGCAGAGCTACTCCAACCACCTCGGGCTGCACGCGGAGGAGATGGACGGGACCGGGCGCTACCTCGGCAACTTCCCGCAGGCGTTCACCCACCTCGGGCTCATCAGTGCGGCCCTCTCCCTGAACGAGGCACTGGCCAGGCACTCCCGGTAGGTTTCCGGGCCCGCCGCGCCCGTCGTCGGGATTCCGCCCGATGTACGTCCCCGAGTGCGCGGGGCCCATAGGTGAAACCTATAGCCCCTGCTCATTTTTCGTCTTTGCCCCTCAAACCATCCCGGACCTACGGTGAAACAGCTCGGCGAGGCGAGCTACGCACCGCGGTTGTCCGGGATCAGTATCGGTGCGCGTTTTTCGCTTTTCAGCCGAGCGGACCGACATGAAATTTGAGAGGGCAAGCAGTATGGCTACAGCCATGAACAATTCAGGAATACGAGAGCTCGCGGGAAAGCGGGCCGTGGTCACGGGTGGTTCGCGGGGAATCGGCGCCGCCATAGTCCGCCGGCTTCTGGACGCGGGCGCCGAGGTGCTCACGACCGCCAGGTCGACGACGAGCACGGTGCCGGAGGGCGCCGCCTTCGTGGCGGCCGACGTGCGGACACGGGCCGGAGCCGAGGCAGTGGCCGAGGCCGCCCAGGAGGCGCTCGGCGGGGTGGACATCCTGGTCGACAACGCGGGCGGAGCGCGCCCGTTCGCGAACGCCCGGGACATCCCCGACGAAGAGTGGCAGGACCAGCTGGACCTGAACTTCCTGGCGTCGGTGCGGCTGGACTCGCTGCTGACCCCAGGGATGCGTGAACGGCGTTCGGGTGCGGTCGTGCACGTCTCCTCGGCCGCCGTTCCCACCTCGGCACCGCCGTTCCTGCACTACACGGCCGCGAAGGCGGCGCTGCAGAACTACAGCCGGGGACTGGCCCTGGAACTGGCCCCGTTCGGAGTCCGGGTCAACGCGGTCTCTCCCGGCAGGACCGCCACTCCGGGCGGCGAGGCGACTCGGGAGGCGTGGGGGAAGCTGGTGGAGGACGGGCCGGGGCAGGACAGCACCGCGCCGCCGCTGGGGCGCGACGGCCGGCCCGACGACATCGCCGACGCGGTGCTGTTCCTCGTGTCGGACCGGTCGAGCTGGCTCACCGGGCGGAACCTCACGGTGGACGGCGGCGAGTTCCCGGCATGAGCGAGTACAGCGGCAAGAACGTGGTGATCACGGGCGGCGGCAGCGGCATCGGTTTCGCGACCGCGAAGCTGCTGGTGGAGGCCGGAGCACGGGTGGTGATCACCGGCCGGTCCCGGACCACCCTCGACGCCGCGGCGGAGCGCCTCGGCAAGAACGCGCTGGCCGTCCAAAGCGACGTGGCCTCACTGCCCGACCTGGACGCCCTGGCGGCCCGCGTCCGGGACGAACTCGGCACGGTGGAGGCGCTGTTCGTCAACGCCGGCATCACCAGCGCCATGCCTTTCGCGTCGACGACCGAGGAGATGTACGACGAATCGTTCGCGATCAATGTCAAGGGCGCCTTCTTCACCGTGCAGAAGCTCGCCCCGCTGCTGAGCGCGGGCGCCGGCGTCGTCCTCACCACCTCGGCCGCGAACGTCATGGGCATGCTGGAGACCAGCGTCTACGCGGCCGGCAAGGCAGCACTGCGCTCGATGGCCCGCAGCCTCTCCCGCGAGCTCCTGCCGCGCCGGATCCGCGTCAACGCGGTCAGCCCCGGTCCCGTCGACACGGGAATCCTGGAGAACACGATGACCAAAGAGGCCGCCGATCAGTTCAAGGCGGAACGGGTGGCGGAGAATCCCATGGGCCGTTTCGGGACTCCGGAAGAAGTCGCCAGGGCGATGGTGTTCCTGGCCTTCGACGCCACTTACACCACGGGCACCGAGTTCGTGGTGGACGGCGGCATCACCCAGTTGTGAACAGTTCCTGACCCGTTGCCGGGAAAGCCGGTGTAGGACCAGGATTCCTGGCGCAGGAATTCGAGCAGGGTCATTTCCGCCACACCCGCGCCGGGCCGGACCGCGGCGACGGTGGGCATGGAAACGGCGGGAAGGACGGGGCGCGTGAGGTGCTCGAACCCGGGAGGCACCGCGGAGGCCGGAAGGAGGGTCACGCCCAGCCCGTGCGCGGCCCAGCGCACCGCCGTCGCCGTCTGGGAGACGCGGGCGACCGTGGTCGGGGCCAGCCCGTTGTCCCGCAGCACGTCGCGCAGTACGCCGTCGAGCGCGCTGCCCTGGTCGAACCTGATCCACGGCTCCCGTGCCACCTCGCGCAGCTCCACCCGCTCCTCGGCGAGCCGCGCGTGCTCGGGACCCAGTACGACGACGAACTCCTCGTCGCCGAGGTGGTGGCCCTCGTACAGTCCTTCCTCGCACACCCCGCCGATCAGGCCGAGGTCCACCACGCCCCGGCGCGCCAGCCGCTCCAGGTCGGCGGGGTTCGCCTCCTCGAACACGGTGATCTCCAGCCGTGGGTAACGGCGGCGCAGCGCGCTCAGCGCGCCCGGCAGCTGTCGCGTGCCCAGTCCCATCTGCGCCGCGACCACCAGCTCGCCCTCCAGTTCCTCGGCACCGCCCCGAGCCGTCGCCTCCGCCCGTCGCGCCGCTCTCACCGCGACCTCCGCGTCCCGCAGGAAGGCGCGGCCGACCGCGGTGGGCACCAGCCCGGCCGGTGTGCGGGAGAACAGCGTCACGCCGAGTTCCCGCTCCAGTCCCCGGATCTGCTGCGACACCGAGGGCTGGGCGACGCGCAGGGCCTCCGCCGCCGCCGTCACCGAGCCCGCCTCGGCCACAGCGATGGCATACTCGAACTGACGAAGGGTCATCGTCTCTGTCTCCTTCTCACTGCCGGAGCAGAGCAACGTGCCCACGGTCCGGTGCTATTCCCGTCTACCGGCGCCCGCTCTACCGGCCACCACGCGGAAGCGGTGGCATCAGGTGGCTGCCCCGTTCTGTCCGGACCTCCCCCGGACTCCCGAAGTCACTGCGCCGGGTCGCCGTGGACGTCACCCGCCGCCCGGGCGGTCAGCCCGTCGTCCGGTGCGGATGCGCGGGGTACACCCCCAGGACACGTACCTCGGAGGAGAAGAACCGCAGCTCGTCCAGGGCCAGGGCGAGGCGCTCCTCGTCGGGGTGGCCCTCGATCTCCACGTAGAAGCGGCTGGCGCCGAGCCCCGCACCGATCTGGTAGCTCTCGATCTTGGTGAGGTTGATCCCGCTGCTGGCGAATCCGCCGAGCGCCTTGTACAGCGCGCTCGGGATGTTGCGCACACTGAAGAAGACGCTCGTCATGGTCGGCTGCCCCGGGTCGGTGGCGAAGGCCGGGTCCCGGGACAGGACGACGAAGCGCGTGATGTTGTCCGGGTCGTCCTCGACCTCGGCGCGCAGCACGTCGAGACCGTACAGCCCGGCCGCGGCGGGCGGGGCGAGGGCCGCGTGCCGGGCGTCGCCCAGTTCGGCCACCTCGCGCGCCGCACCGGCGGTGTCGTCGCTCACCAGGGTGCGCCAGCCGCCCTCCCGCAGCAGCTTGCGGCACTGGCCCAGGGCGTGCACGTGGCTGCGGACGCACTCCACCTGGTCCAGGGTGGCCCCGGGTACGCCCATCAGGTCGAAGCGGATGGCGAGGAAGTACTCGGCGACGATGTACAGCCCCGACTCCGGCAGCAGATGGTGCACGTCGGCGACGCGTCCGGCCGCGGAGTTGTCCACCGGGATCACGGCGACGTCGGCGTCGCCGAGGGTCACGGCGTCCAGGGCCTGTTCGAAGCCCGTGCAGGGCAGTTCGGCACACGCGGGGTAGAGGGCGTGTGCCGCGGTCGCCGAGTTGGATCCGGGTTCACCCTGGTATGCGACGGTCGTCACCGTGTTCAGCCTTCCTGCGGGAGGTTCTGTCGTCGGGCGGCAGAAGCTCCGCTGCGTACCGCGCCTGCTGAAGTATGGCCTGTCCGTCGTCGCGGACGCCGTCGCGGTCGCGCCCCCTCGTACTGCGGAGGCTCATGGAAGCCTGCCTTCGGGCGAGGGCCCGCCGGCGTTCGGCGTCCCGCGAGGGAGCCTGCGCGAAAACCGGTTGGCGGACCCCGGTGGCCACTGCTACGTTCCCGACGGCCGTGCGAGAGAACGAGGAGGTGGTACCCGTGAACGCAGTATCGACATGGGTGCTCCCCTCCGGGGTCACGGTCGGGCGACAGGTCGTCCGGGAGCGCCGCTTCGCGCACTCCCGAAAGGCACGACCGTGCACTTCACTTCCGAACAGCGCCTCGACGACGGCGTCGTCGAACGCGAATTCACTCTCGGCGAGATTCCCGGCACCCTGTGGACGCCTGGACCGGCACCGGCTCCGCTGATCCTGATGGCCCACAACAACGGCCTGCCCAAGCGGGATCCGCGACTGGTGGCCCGGGCCCGGTACTCGGCGGCGCGCGGCTACGCGGTGGCCACCATCGATGCGGCCGGGTGCGGCGACCGGCCCCGTTCCGCCGCCGACGAGCAGGCCCGCGCCGGCCTCCGCCGGGCGGTGCGGACCGGCGAGCCGGTCGACGGGATCTTCGAGTCCTTCATCGGCCCGCTGGTGGAGAGGGCGGTCCCGGAATGGCGGATCACCCTGGACGCCCTCCTCTCACTGCCCGGGATCGGCGGCCAGGTCGGGTACTCCGGGTGGGCCGCCCTCGGCATCCGGCTGGCGGTGACCGAGCCGCGCGTCGCGGCCGTCGCCTTCTTCGCCGGGGGCTATGTGCCCCGCGCCCAGCGCGAGGAGGCCCGGCAGGTCGGCGTTCCGCTGCTGTTCCTGCTGCAGTGGGACGACGAAGGCAACCCCCGGCAGCGGGCTCTCGACCTGTTCGACGCCTTCGGCACCAGGGAGAAGACGCTGCACGCCAATACGGGCGGGCACACCGGCACCCCGTGGTTCGAGGTGGAGGACGGGGACCGGTTCTTCGGCCGGCACCTGAAGTGAGGCCGGGACGCCGGGCCGGCGGCGGACGGCAGGCGATGCCGGCCCGGCGGTGGGCCGGGGGTCGGTGATCCCGGTCCCGGCCCGTGCGCGTACGCACGCGCCGCCCCGACCTGCGGTACCGGTGACGGTCGGCACCGCCGCGATCGGGGCGGTCGCGCGCCTGCCGGCCACCGCCGCCGAGACGGGGCCGGACCCCATGCCCGCTCGCCGAGGACAGGGTCCGGGCAGCACAGCGAACCAGGGGGCCGGGGATCGGCGCGGTGGCCGGGCCCGGCTCAGCCGGCCGCGAGCGCGGTGCGCAGGACGGCGACGGCCTGGGTGATGGCGGCTTCGGCGGCGTGGGTCTCGCGCAGGGCGTTGAGCATGACGAAGTCGTGGATGATGCCCTGATAGCGGACGGCGGTGACGGGTACGCCGGCGGTGCGGAGCTTGGCCGCGTAGGCCTCGCCCTCGTCGCGCAGGACGTCGGCCTCGGCGGTGATGATCAGGGCCGGGGGCAGGCCGGTGAGCTGTTCGGTGGTGGCGCGCAGCGGGGAGGCGGTGATCTGGGCGCGTTCGGTCTCGTCGGTCGTGTACTGGT